>JAEWAQ010000062.1 GCA_023391635.1 Bacillota bacterium
GTACAGGTCGGCGAGAACGAAGACGGCTACGAGATGTGTCGAAGAATGCAATTGCTTGGCATTCCATTTACAGCAGCGTTTTGTGCAAATACGATCATTCAGTTTGGCGTGCTGCAACGCCTTCTCCAGTGCGGTGTTTCCGTTCCGAAAGAAGTCAGTTTGATCGGATCTGGCATGTCAGAACTTGTTAAGGCGAGTGTCCCCCAGTTAACGACCTATTATGTAAATCCGCAGGAGAAAGACATTCTTGTGAAGCGCTTGGTTGAGAGAATCCAGACGAATCAGTCCGATCGGACAATCGATTACATCTCGGAATTTACAGTTTACCCTGGAGAAACAGTCGCCATTTGCGGTGGAAGTATGGCGGATCCCAATAATTGAATAAATTGGCTGACAGGTTGCAATAAAAGAAAATTCGCCTGCAGCCTTAATTTATAACACTCCATAACGCATCGTTATATAAAATTCTTATATTGCACGTCGTTATTTAGAGCATGAATGGAGGAGAAAATAGATGAATCCGATGACAGCTGTATTGTTGGGAGCGGGCGGGCGGGGACGGTTTGCTTACGGCGCCTTCGCCGAAAAGTTTCCTCGGGATCTGGTATTTGTTGCGGTAGCAGATCCGAATAAGGAGCGTCGCGAGTGGTTTGCGCGCAAGCACGGCATTGCGGAAAACAATGCTTTCGAAGGCTGGGAAGAACTAATGAGGCGAAGTAAGATGGCGGATATTGCCGTTATTTGTACACAAGATCAAATGCATTTTGCGCCAACGATGAAAGCGCTTGAACTGGGTTACCATGTTTTGCTGGAAAAGCCGATGTCGCCGTTGCCGGAAGAATGCGTGTTAATGGAGAGGGAGGCCAAGTATCGTAATCGTATGTTGACAATCTGTCATGTGCTAAGGCATTCGCCCTTCTGGAAGACAGTTAAAAAAATCGTTCAAGATGGACGGATTGGCAAGCTTGTGTCGTTGCAACTGAACGAAAACGTTGGTTATTTTCATATAGCGCACAGTTTTGTAAGGGGGGAGTGGCGTAATTCGGAGCACTCGAGCCCCATGATCTTGACAAAATCCTGCCACGATCTGGACTTGATTAGTTGGTTGATGGATCAGCCGTGTGCGAAGATCAGTTCGTTTGGCTCGCTTAGCCATTTTCGCCGCGAGCATATGCCCGAAGGGGCGCCGGAACGCTGTACAGACGGGTGTCCTGCCGAAGCGAGTTGCCCTTATTCAGCACTTAAAATTTATTTGCGACCCGGCGGGGAAGACTGGGCTAGATTTATAGCACAGGATTTATCTCGAGAAAGCATCGTTCAAGCGTTGAAATCAGGACCTTATGGGAGGTGCGTATACCGCTGCGACAATAATGTGGTCGATCATCAAGTGGTCAATATGGAGTTTGCTGAAGGCGCGACCGCTTCATTCGTCATGTCGGGTTTTACCAACGACTGCACGCGACAAGTTCAGATCATGGGAACACACGGGGAGATTCGCGGTGTCATGGAAGAGAACCTTATACGTGTATACGACTTCGCTGCCGACGAACATCATGAGGTTGCGATCGCGCCGTCTGGAGGTATGCATGGAGGAGGGGACGAGGAACTGATGCGTTCGTTCTTGCGGGAAGTGCGCGAGTACAATGGAGGGGAAAGCTTGACCTCCGCGAAGATGTCCGTTCAAAGTCATCTAATGGCCTTCGCGGCGGAACATTCCAGACTTGGAGGCGGGCGTTCTGTCGATTTGGATGCCTACAAAGCGGAACTGCTTTACTCTGTAAAGGAGGTGATCGTTGGCCGCTAGTCGATATGGCTGTTGCAACCAGATCATACAACAAAGCGCAACATGCATGTTCGAACATTCTATCCAACGGGGAGGGCTTACCTTGTTTAAGGGGAGCAAAACGAAGATGTGGAAGTCATTATTGTCGGCTAGCGCAATCATGCTGTTGGCTGCATCATTGGCAGGATGCGGAGGCAAGAATAATCAATCAAATCCGTCAGCCCAGCCTTCGGAATCTGCCAATGCAAGCATTCCGCCAAGCACACAAGCGAATGTTTATCCGGATAACGGGCTTCCGAAAGATCCGATTACTTTGACGATGGGATTTTGGGAAGCCGGCTCAGGAAGGGCTTGGATGGATTTTGCGGTCAAGAAGTTTACAGAGAAATATCCGAACGTCACCTTCGATATTACATCTACGCCGACGTTGGAGACCATTCTGGAACCGAAAATAGCAGCGGGAGACGACAAAGATATGTTCGACATCTTCTTCCCGCGATTTTCTGGAACAGGGCAAAAGGAGAAATTGATCGCCGCCGGCAAAGTGGAGCCGCTCGACGACTTGTGGAATCGCGAGCTTCCGGGGGAATCTGACAAGAAATTGCGTTCTGTTATTTCGGATGACGCTTATGAATCCGCTGTCAGCTTGGGCTACACGGCCATATTGCCGGTTGCAGGCTATACTTCAGGACTATTCTTCGATCAGAAGCTGTTTGACGAGAAGGGTTGGAACAAAAGCCCGGCAACATGGGACGAATTCGTCGCGCTGCTTGACCAGATCAAGGCTGATGGTACCATCCCGATTACATTCCCGGGTGTCTACGCTGGATACTTGACAGATTATGTGTTTAACGTGATGCAATTCGGCTTGGCGAAGTCGGAAGGCAAACTTGACGAGTATGTTCGAAATTTCCGCAGCTATACAGGGCCGCAACTCACAACGGCAGAAAACAAAGAAGCATGGAACCGGATGTACAAATTCGGCAAGAAAGGCTATTTCCCTGCCGGCGTGGCCGCTCTGAACCATACGCAATCGCAAATGCAAGTGCTACAGCATAAGGCTGCGCTCGTATCGACTGGAGATTGGGTAGGTAATGAAATGAAGGATGCGACGCCGGACGGTTTCGCTTGGGGATTCATGGCTGTGCCGGTCACCAATGATGCTGACCAGACCATCTTCGTCAACTCAGGAGTCGGTGATATCGGCTTTATGATATGGAAGAACAAGCCCGATCTCAATAAAAAATGGGCCAAAGAGTTCATTATGAGCCTGTACGATTTTGAGGTTCAGACGACGATCGCTTCCGAGGCAGGGGCATTCCCTGCGCGCCTTGATTTCGGCGATGACCCGGATCGTACCGCGAAGATGCAACCGACCCAGGGAGCTGTTGCGGATTATGCTTCAAAGCATAACGTGCAATATATTTCCTATCGCCGCGACTTCGGACTGACAAGTCCAGAGAGCGGTACAGCAGACAAGATGCTAAGCGAGCTGATCACGGCTGTTGCCACGGGCAAGAAAGACCCTGCTCCCGTCTTGGAGGAAGCTGAGAAGCTAAAGCAAGCGGCGATCGAGAAGGATCGCCCGAAGTCTTAATTCAGATCCAAGTTTGCGCTGGAATGACGCGCAGATTGAATACGTTCGGGAGGAAATCTGCTTTCCTCCCTTCGTCTGATTTTATTACAAAGGGGGGTTTATCCGTTGGATGCCGACAAAGCGTCACTTTCGTGGAAAACATCGGCCTCCGGCAAAGCAGCCAGGCAGAGGGCTATTTTTCTATTCATCGCGATAGCCCCGTCTTTGCTCGGCTATGTCTTGTTCACCTTGTACCCGAACGTAATGTCCGTGTATTACTCCTTATTGGAGTGGGACGGATTAACGGATGCCCGTTATGTCGGTCTCGATAACTATGCATACTTGTTTAAGGATCATTTCGTCCGGCGCGCGCTTTTTCACAACCTGATTTACATCATTGTTGTGCCTGCCCTGACGATGTTCATATCTTTGCTGCTTGCCTATTTGCTAAACAATAAATCGTATCGGGAGAACGCCTTCTATAAAGTCGTTTATTTTTTTACAAACGTGCTTTCCACCGTCGTTGTGGCGCTGCTGTGGTCGTTCATCTTCGACGGCTCGTTCGGGTTGCTGAATGGATTTCTGGATCTGCTCGGGTTGAAAATGAATGATTTTTACTGGCTGGGCGATTCGAAAACGGCCATCTGGGTGCTTGTCGTTCCGATGGTATGGGGAAGTGTCGGCCTCTACGTCATCATTCTCATGAATGCCATGAGAGCGATTCCCAAATCGCTGTACGAAGCGGCGCACTTGGAGGGCGCAAGGCCGATGGCCATTCTGTTCCGGATTACGCTCCCCCTCATTCGCAACGTAGTGCGGGTTTGCGTCATATTCGTCGTTCTTGGCACGTTGAAGGGCTTCGAGATCATCTTGATTCTGACGAACGGCGGTCCGGAAGGCTCCACGGATGTCGCCGGGTTGTATATGTTCAATCTTGCATTCGGCAAAGAATCGCACAGCTACGGATATGCGTCCGCGATCGGCATGCTTCTGTTCGTCATTCTGGTCGGCTCGAAGCTGATCATCGATAAAATCTACCCGGAAAAGGACGTCGAGTTCTAGCATGAGAAAGGAGGACGGGCAGAATGGCGGAACGGAGAATGCTGGCGGACGGATTTTGGAGATTGATCTTGTTTTTGTGGGCGTTATCGATTTTGTTTCCGGTGATGTGGATTTTCTATCAATCGCTCAGGACGAACGCAGACTTTTTTCAAAACGTATGGGCGCTGCCGACGAAGTTGAACTGGAGCAACTACACGAGAGCATTGAACGACTACGATATCGGTCAGTCCTTGCTGAATACAGTCTATTATGTCGGCGCGAGCTTGGCGTTAGGTACGTTTCTGACGGCGCTTAACGCTTACGCGCTGACCAGGATGAAATTCAAGGGCCGTCAGTTCATCTGGGGACTCATCATGATGTCGCTGTTCCTGCCAGGCATTAACGCGCTTGTACCGCAGTATGTGTTGATGAAGTCTCTCCATCTTACAAATAGCCTGACGGGGTTAGTCGTGCTGGACAGCTTTGGGGAGAATGTTTTTTTCCTCATGTTGCTCGGCGGATTCATGTCTTCTTTGCCTAAGGACATGGAGGAGAGCGCGTACATAGACGGTGCGACGTTGTTCCAGACGTTTTGGAAGATCATCGTTCCGTTGTCTACGCCGGGGATCGTCACCGTGGCAATTTTCAAGTTTCTCGGGTTGTACAATAACTTTCTCGGACCGTTTATTTACTTGTCCGACCCGGCCAAGTACACGATCGGCGTTAATTTGTATCAGGCGAACATGAAAATGCAGTACACTTCTGATTGGGTGACAATGTTTGCAGGCGTGATCATCGTCATGGTCCCTTCGATTATTTTCTACATTCTGTTTCAGAGAAGGATCATGGAAGGCGCGACGATGGGAGCGACGAAGGGTTGAGCGCCGAAACGGGGCTTGAAGGCGGATCTTTGCATAATCAATCCATAACAAGCGAGGGAATGGTTATGAGGAAAAGTTTGAAGTTACTTTTTGCAGGAATGGTTGCGATTACCTTGGTGTGCCCTGCTCCGCTGCACGGGGAACGAACGGCAAGCGCCGCGCAACTGCTCGTCGACGACATGGAAGATGCAAGCGATTGGACGCTGTCGAACTCGACCAATGGGACGCTTAGCGCTTATCCCGGCGCGGATCGGGTGTTTCAAGGCTCGCACAGTATGAATTTCAGGATTACGGACGATAACGACGGCGTTGCCGATCACGTCTCGATCGCCAAAACCTACGTATCTCCTCTGAATCTCTCCAATCACGATGTTCTCTCTTTTTGGCTTCAGACGGACGCGATTGATCCGCTGCTGGAAATTTCCTTGCAGGATACCGATGGAACGGTCAGCACCGTTAAGCTGTCTCACGTACTGCGCAGCGCTCATCTTCCTTCGGAGGTCAAGCCGGACAGCTGGCTGCAAGCTTGGTGGCATTTCAAGGAATACGATGGAGCGGTAAGCGGCGGCGACGGCGCGATGAACTACGGCGCCATCGATCGAATCTCGTTCTACTCCGCTGACGGGCGTCCGACCAACATGAAGTCGGAGCAGGTCAATTTCTATATGGATGAGTTAAACTTTTACTCGGATTCGGACCTGTACAACACGGCGCAGATAGATTCGATGGATAGCATAGCCGCTTGGAACACGACGCTCGGCTCCAGCCGCACGCTCTCGACAGCGCAGGTGAAGCAGGGAACTTCCAGCATCAAGTACACGGTATCGAACAATAACAACGGAGTTGTCGAGTATCCGGTCTTGTACAGAGCGAACGTCAACTTCGACTTGACGGGGTACTACGAGCTGACATATTGGATCAAGTCAACGCAGAACCTGACCTTTTTCAACGTGCGCATAACCGATACGGACCAGACTTCGGAAGAATTCAATCTGGCGCATATGTTCCCGACGTCGGGAGGCACGTTGCTTGCAGGCAAATGGTACAAGGGCAGAATCCTGTTCCGTGAGGACCCGGGAACGATCGTCGGGGGCGACAGCGTTCTGAACTTCGATCGGATGAAGGAAATCGTCTTCGTAACCCGGGATTCGGAACTGCCGGTCGGCGTCAATACCGACATTTATATCGACGATATTCGGGCGGTCAAGTATAAGGATCGCATGATGCTCGACTCGTTCGACGGAACCGGAGGGTGGACGACGACGCCGGGCTCGAGCGTCATCTTGAATACGAACAATTATCGCGACGCGTCCAGAGCTTCCGTTACGTTCCAGGTTCCGAACAACAACGACGGAGCATCCGATTACTTTACGGCGGCGAAGGGCTTGTCCGCCAATCTGTCTTCACAGGATGTGCTGGGCTTCTGGCTCCTGGTCAGCGAGCCGACCGACAAGATGGTGTTCGCCCTTCGCGATGCCGACGGAACGGCGACTTATATCCGATTGGATTCCATTTTGTGGGGCTCGCAGCTTGTCGCCGGAAATTGGGTGCATATCGAATGGCCTTTCAAGACGCAGACGGACGAGATTACCGGTGGCAACGGCACGATGGATTACACCAAGATTACCGGCTTCGAAGTCATTGTTGACGATAACACGATGGTCAAGGGGACCGCGGGCAATTATTATTCGCTGGATAATCTGGAGGCAATGACGGACAAGGAGTGGACGCGGAGCCGAGAGGAAGTTCGGATGCTATCGCCGACCTCGCATGATTACGCTGCAGACGATTTCCAAATCGGGATGTATCAGTATTCGTTCGTACAGACGGAGAAAATGCTGCAAGACATGGCGCGGCACGGGGTCGATTTTATCGTCTCGCATGTCGATCATCGGGAAGACGCGACCACGAAGCACGCCGGACTCGCTGATAAGCTGGGGCTAAAGGTTGTGCGCCAGGCGTTTCCCGTCGCGAACGACAACTCGCTCGATCATGCAGGTCTCGACGCCCTGGCGGCCAACGATTCGAACCAGACATTCCTTTACGATCCGATGAACCACGTCGTCAGCTACTTGAATGCCAACGAACTGGAGGTCTTCTGGCCGAACAAGCTGCAGCAGGACGCAGCGGGCGACTACTCTTACTATGCGGATCAAGTGCGGGCGAACGATGCCGCCAAAGGTGTCGCCAGGCGGGTTAATACGCATCATACCAGCTATCTCTGGTACGATTCGGGCGAGGATCATCCGTGGTACATGGACTGGTCGACGCTGGGCAATTACGGCGGCTTCCAATGGACGGACCGCCTTAAACAGACCGCTTGGCGCATGGGCAAGACGATCGTGACAAACACGCAGTCGTGGTCTCCTAGCAAGTTGGTGACGAACATGAGCGATCGGATTTACAGACATGTCGGCGATGCGCCGCTTAATCTGGACGAGATCGCGGATTTCAAGGACTCTCTCTGGACGAATTTCGAAGGGGGCTTAAGCGGAATCGCGTTCTACACCTATGATGGTAACGATTGGGACAACGAGTGGAACTTCGTCGACAACGACGGAAATCCGATGAATGATCGGCGTTGGGCGGCGGTGAGCGACATGTCCAAGCAAATTCGGGCGGCGGAGGGCAAGCCTTACGCGGAGATGCTCTATCCGCGAAGCTACGACATCGTTGATCGGGGCAGCGTGGCCGTGAGCGCGCTTGCTGCGCCAAGTGATGCGCCAGTCGTCTCGGTGACGTTCGAATACAACGACGGCACGAACGATAGTTGGACGTCGATCGGTACGGCTGCGGCTAGCCCTTACACGGTGAATTGGAATACGAGTGGATTGGATTCCTCGAAAAAGTATTTCGTGCGGGCAACATCTTTTGACGGGACCCATTACTCGGTCGCGGATACGAGCTACTCGGTGTCCGTTGCGGCCGCGGCCGGAGGTCCGATCGTCTCGGCGGCTGCCATATCTTCCAATCCGACGAACGGAGCAACGTCCTTGACGCTCTCCGCAACGGCGACGGACAGCGGTCAGCCGATCGCCAAGGTTCAATATTACGTGGACACCGTTCAGAAGCCGGGCCAAGGCATCGATCTGGCGGCTTCTGATGGAGCCTTTGATAGCCTGAGCGAAGGGGCGATGGCAACGATCGATATTCCCCTGCTAGCCGCGACTGAGCCGATCCTAATCGACGATATGAGCGACATCTCGGATTGGAGCGGGACTGCGGCGAGAAGCGTGGAGGCTGGCTCGCTGCGTCTGGATGTCAGCAACAACAATAACGGAATAGCCGATCCGCTGACGGCAGTCAAGGACTACGGCACAAGCCTGCAAAATTTCGGCGGACTGGACACACTGTCGTTTTGGCTAAAGAATGCAACGGGCCCGCTCGATCAGATGCAGATTAAACTCATGGACGCTGACGGTACCGTGTTGGAAGCTTCGATGCCGACATTCTATGGGGAGGGCGGCTTCCCGGCAAATCAGTGGAAGAATGTCCGTTGGAACTTCAGGGAGAATTACGACTCGATTTCCGGCGGCAACAGCATATTTGATTACGGAAGCGTGAAATTGATCGAGTTCGTTCTTGAAGACAGCTTGCTTCCGGCAACCGGTGCGACACAAACGCTCTACGTGGATCATATCCGG
Organism: Bacillota bacterium; assembly: GCA_023391635.1. Lineage (GTDB taxonomy): Bacteria > Bacillota > Bacilli > Paenibacillales > Paenibacillaceae > Cohnella. The sequence continues at coordinate 8,926 of JAEWAQ010000062.1, forward strand.
GCATTCGCGGAAACGCGTTGGCAGGAGCAAACAATGCCGATTGTCTACGTGCGCGCTATGGACGCCGCGGGCAAGTGGGGGCCGACTCAATCGGTGAAAGTAAACGTGACGAAGTCGTCCTCGGGAGATACGCAAGGACCGGTAACGATCGTTGCGGGAACGAATCCCCGCGGCATTACGGACGGACTCGACGACTTTCTTCTCACGGTCAACGTGGACGACGGGGTAGACAACCGCGGCGGATCGCGTATTGCAGCTGCGGAGTATTTCATCGACACGCCGGGCGTGAACGGAATGGGCATGCCGATGAACGCGGTGGACGGAAGCTTTGATGCGATGAGCGAATCGCTGGCGACCGTCATATCTGCAGCAGGCTGGGCGGAGAATAGCAAGCATACGATCTATATCCATGGCCAGGACGAAGCCGGCAATTGGGGGCCGTTCTATACCGAGACAATCGTGAAGACATCGGCTCAAGGTCCGCGAATTCAGAACGCATCCGCCGCGCCGAGGGAAACGCAAGGAAGCTCGAAGGTGACGATCCGGGCGCTTGCGGACGAGACGGACACCGGCTGGGGCACGATCGCGGCTGCGGAATATTTCGTGGATTCGATCGGATTCGAGGGAAGCGGCACGCCGATGTCCGCTCATGACGGAATGTTCAGCGCGAAGACGGAGCAGGCAATGGCACAGATTAACGTCTCTTCCTGGACGCCAGGCTACCATACGGTATATGTTCGCGCGCAGGATTCAAGGGGCAAGTGGGGACCGCCGAAAGCGATCACCGTGCGGAAGAACTAAGCCGGGAGCGGCGAAACAAAGGGAGTATCCCTTGTTCCGCCGCTTTGCCGGTTGAGGGGGAGCAGAAAATAATGCGGTTTGAATGGCAATTTGAAAGGGGAATTGGGCGGAATACGACAGGGACTTGAGCTTCTTTGTTCCGAAATCGGCGTACAGATTTCCGGATCGGGAATGAAAGTTGAATTGATACACTCCGCCAACTCGGACTTGATCGTGAAGCATGACGGTGTCCAGGCAATTATTTCGTATGCCCTTCCGGGTCATTTGTTTCGGGCTATAGGACTTCTGGCGGAAGCGATGATTTCAAGTAAGCAATTCGAAATGAGGGTAGAGCCGCAGTTCGATACCATTGGCTTTATGCTGGACTGTTCCAGGAATGCCGTTCCCACAGTCGAAAGCCAGAATCAAAACAGCAAGAGATCGAATCAAGGACTTTGTAGATGGAAGGATTTCATGCATCGAAGAACTGGAGGAAACCCGGCTGTTCTTCGACGATCGGGAGCGGAGAGGCACGCCGAGTGACTATTTCACAACATACCATCTGATCGCGAGTCCCAACAAAATATCCTGAGGCAGACGAACGTAGTCGTGGCATGAAAGCCTGAATTGTGATTAAATAAAATTATCCATGTATGGTAAAAGTTAAAGGTGAGCTGTGCGACTACTTGATGGAGAATTTTTACCATGAGAATTGGCTGTGGATTGAATCCAAGCATGCTGGATCAATTTGTATCGATAAGCAAACGCTCAGTGAACAGAATCGGACGGAAGCCATTAAGGCGAACGAGATGCTGTCGCTTCAAGCCATACGATTAATTGAAGGATCGCTGAAAGCTATTGATGACGGAGTACTGCTCAACACATGGGATGCATCTCCTATACTGTCGATAACATATGTTTTCAGTAACATATGTTATCGTGACTTTAAATAACGAAACATGAAAAACCTCCAAACCATGACGCATGCGGTTTGGAGGTTCGAGCCTGACGTACTTGAGAGGATTCGCTCAGAACATATTCGGATACAGCTTGACCATGGCGTCCGACAATGTGTCCGCCATTTTCCTCGCTTGTTTTTCAATCTTGTCGTAAGCTTCGATATCCTTCTGGTAGTCCTTGTTGATCATCGAGACCGCCTCTTGCTTGGTCAGATCCAGGTGCTCGTAGAACATCTGTCTAACCATATTCTCCGGCAGATAAGGATTGAGGCGGCTCAGAAACAAGGCAATTTGGTCCGCATTGGCATACCATCTGCGTTCTGCGTCCGCCGCGCCTTGCGTATCGCCGGCAAGCGACTTCTTCACCAGATCGGCGGCAATCAGCAGATGCTGCTGGATCAAGTTCCCATACGCGGTAGCAGCGGCATCGCCATAGAGCCTGCGCACCATGTTGCCCATATCGGTTGCGTTCTTGAGCAGCCGCGCGATGACGAAGTTCACGTCCGGCAAGTTGAACGTCAAGCTGATGATGGCCATTCTCGTCCATGCCACATGTTCTTCCCACAGGCTTCGCATATCGTTCCGATAATCCACTTCTGCCTGGCTGATGTTGTGATTCGTCTGTCTCGGCGCGTACCAGCCCTGCAGATAGGGATTTATGCCAGGATAAGAGTTCAAGCTGTCATCCTCCCATAACTTTAGCGAGTATCTTGATTCGTTACAGGATATTCGCCCGGTCGGGAGCGGGTGAACGCATTTGTGCAAATCCGGCATGCCGCAACGTGCGGTCTTATTTTTTTCGTAAAAGTTAACTTTGGTTAATAGGACAATCCGGTTGTTTTTGTTAATATGATCGGTGAATTCGACGAAGTCATGTAGCCCGATGGAGGGAAGAGCAATGAAGCAAGCAAGACAAGTTGTCCTATGCCTACTGATCATGATGGGTTATTTGCCACTATCGATGAACAACATAGCGCATGCGGAAGAGGCGGTCGTACCTCAAATCGCTGCAGGATATTATCACAGCGTAGGACTGATTAGCGACGGGACCGTCTGGTCGTGGGGGAGAGGCGACCGCGGGCAACTGGGCAACGGGAAGACCGTGAGTCGGGCCGTGCCGATACAAGCAACGGGCTTGAGCGGGGTGAAGTCGATTGCCGGCGGGGTTCGAAGCAGCTACGCAATCATGCATGACGGCACCGTGATGGCATGGGGGGCTAACGAGAAGGGCCAATTGGGAGACGGCACGCTAATAGATCGCACCGTTCCCGTGCAGGTGACTGGCTTAAGCAATATAGAAGCGATCTCCAGCGGCGTCGGTTATCACGCGCTTGCGCTGGATGCCGAGGGCAACGTATGGGCCTGGGGGAGGAACGACTATGGCGATCTGGGCGACGGAACGACCATTGGGCGAACGACGCCGGTGCAGCTCGACGGGGTGAGCGACGTCAAGGCCATCGCTGCAGGCGGGTATTTCAGTCTCGCGCTGAAGAAGGATGGCACCGTGTGGTCATGGGGGTGGAACGACGCGGGTCAATTGGGGAATGAAACGGAACAGCAGCGTCCTGTGCCGAAGCAAGTACCTGGTCTTGTCCGCGTGGAGGCCATCGCTGCCGGCGGCAATCACAGTCTGGCCTTGGATGAAGACGGAAATGTCTGGGCCTGGGGCGAGAACAGCTTCGGCGCAGTCGGAGATGGGACGAGCACGAATCGGACGGCGCCTGTGCGGGTATCCGGTCTTGCCAACGTGACGGCGATTACCGGTGGAGGTTCTCACAGCCTCGCTCTCGATGCTGACGGGAAGGTTTGGGCTTGGGGATTGAACAATTACTATCAGTTGGGAGACGGCACGACAAATTGGCAGTACGCTCCCGAACAGGTGCCCGGATTGAGCGGCATGCAGGCGATTGCCGCGGGAGGCTTCCACAGCTTTGCGATGAAGAGCGACGGAACGGTCTGGTCGTGGGGGTTCAACAGCAACGGCGAACTGGGCGACAATACGGCAATCAGTCGATCCATGCCCGTGAAAAGCCGTGCCGTAATGGATGCTACGGCTCCAAGCGTAAGCGACGGAACGATTACGGCCTCCTCCTTGACTTCTTCGAGCGTGACCTTGCATTGGACGAAAGCGACGGACAATATGAGCGAGCAGGGCGCGCTGCAATATTTGGTGTATCTTTCTACTGAAGACGACATCCGAACGGTGAACGGAATGGAAACAAGAGGGGCGCCGATCGGAACCTATGCGACAGATTTGGAAGAGCTGGCCATCACGGAATTGCAGCCCGGCACCACTTATTATTTTAACGTGATCGTACAAGACCTGGTTGGCTATAAGAGCGCTTATGCGCTGCAGGAGATCACGACAAAACCGATTTATACGATCACCTACTACGGCAATGACAACACGGGAGGAAGCGTGCCTGTGGATAGCCATAGCTACGAGGAAGGCGCATCGGTCACGGTAATGGGCAACAGCGGCAATCTGGTGAGGGAGGGTTACCGATTTGCCGGATGGAACACGCAAGCGGATGGCAATGGAACGATGTACCCGGTCAACGCGAGCCTCATCATGGGGACTGCCGATGTACAGTTGTATGCGATGTGGGCGTTACCCGGTGTGCCGGTGCTGCAGCCTGCCGTTGCCGGCAATGAGAGCGTCACGCTGACATGGAGTCCCGCGGAAGGCGCGATCGGATATAACATATATCAAAGCGAAAGCGCGGGCGTTTACGATGCAGAAGCGGCTACCGTCAGCGGTTCGGTGTACAGCTACGACGCGGTTGGCTTGACTAATGGAACGACGTATTATTTTGTAGTGAGAGCATTGCATCCGGAAGGAGACAGCGCTGCTTCCAATGAAGTTAGCGCCATCCCCGCAACGGTTCCGGGTGCGCCCGAGAATGTGTCGGCCAGAGCGGGAGACCGTCAGGCGACGATTGTGTTTACGGCTCCCGAGGATGATGGGGGAGGCGACATTACAGGTTATGAGGTGACCGGCCTGCCGGGCCCCGTCACGGCTACGGGAATAGCCAGTCCAATTACGGTAAACGGCTTGTCGAATGGAACGGCCTATACATTTACTGTTAAAGCGGTGAACGGCGCCGGCAAAAGCTTGGCGTCCATGGTTTCCAATGTCGTCACGCCGTGGCCGTCGTCAAGCGACAGCGATGACAGCGACACGGTAGAGCCGGAACAGCCGCCGGAACCAACCGGGCCGGAGAAGCCCGATTCGGGAATCGATGCGGTGATTAATGGCAAGGCGGGCAATGCCGGAACGGCAACGACAACGACGGTGGGGCGCCGGACGGTCACGACCGTTGCGGTTGACGCGAAGAAACTGGAAGACCGGGTGGCGGCCGCAGGCCAAGGTGCGAAGATTACGATACCGGTGAAGAACGCGGCTTCGGATCAAGTCGTTGTCGTCGAATTTGACGGCCGGACGATCCAATACTTGGCGCAGCATCAAGCGGTCGTGGAAATCGCAACCGAGCATGCGACTTATACGTTGCCTGTCGGGCAGATCGATATGGATTCGATCTCGAGCCGGCTTGGGAGCGCCGCGGCGCTGCAAGAGATCAAGGTGCAGTTCGAAATCGCAGGGCTGACAGAAGAAGAGATGGCAAGCGTCCTGGAGCATGGGGACAAGACAGGGGAGTTCACGCTGGTCGCCCCGCCGGTCAGCTTTGCGGTGAGAGGAACTTACGGGGATTCCTCGATCGAAATATCGAAGTTCAATACGTACGTGGAACGAACGATCGCCATTCCGGCAGGCACGGATCCCGATCGCATTACGACAGGCGTCGTGGTTGAACCGGACGGAACCGTGCGTCATGTGCCGACGAGAATCATGTTGACGGACGGGAAGTACTATGCCCGAATAAGCAGTTTGACGAACAGCACTTATGCGTTGATCTGGCACCCGCTCGTATTCAAGGATGCTGCGAACCATTGGGCCGGCAATGCGATGAACGACCTGGGGTCGCGAATGATTATGAGCGGTGTCGGCCAGGAACTGTTCGATCCCGACCGGGCCATGACGCGCGCGGAATTTGCGGCGACCATCGTTCGGGGATTGGGACTGGTATCGGAGAGCGGGGCGATCCCGTTCACGGATGTGAAGCCTTCGGATTGGTATTGCGGCGCGATTCAAGCGGCCCATGCGTACAAGCTGATCAGCGGATTCGAAGACGGCGCTTTCCGTCCGACGGACAAGGTAACAAGAGAGCAAGCGATGGTCATCCTGGCTCAAGCGATGGCCGTCACTGGCTTGAAAGCGACATCTTCATCCCTGGCAGCAGGCGAACTGCTGAACGCCTATACGGATGCCGATGAAATATCGGAATGGGCGAAGACCGGCGTTGCCGATTGCTTGCAAGCGGGTATTGTGTTCGGAACAAGCGGTACGACGCTTGCGCCGAAAGCGTATGTAACAAGGGCGGAGGTCGCTGTCATGATTCATAGGCTGCTTCGGAAGTCCGATCTCATTTAAATTTGCGATGTATAAGATAGAAAATAAGCGGACATAAGCCTCAACCTCCCGATCCCGAAGCGCCATGCTCGTCGTCCATCGATCGTTATGGTACGATGTGGTCATCTGCTTGAATACTTCCCGAACGATGGTCGGATTAGGAGGCGGCAAGGATGACCGATGGGCGAGTGCGCTGCGGCTGGGTGAACGACAGTCCGCTGTATATCCGCTATCACGACGAGGAGTGGGGCGTGCCGGTGCACGACGACCGAACGCTGTTCGAATTTCTGACGCTGGAGAGCGCGCAGGCGGGATTAAGCTGGTACACGATTCTGCGCAAGCGGGAGGCGTACCGGGAGGCGTTCGCCGGATTCGATCCCGAGATCGTGGCGCTTTACGACGATCGGAAGCTGCAGGAACTGATGCACAACGAGGGGATCGTCCGCAACCGGCTCAAGCTGCAGGCGGCGATCCGCAACGCCGCGGCGTTCTTGAAAGTGCAGGAGGAGTTCGGCAGCTTCGATGCGTACATCTGGCGCTTCGTCGACGGGCAGCCGATTCTCAACGCGTGGCAAGAATTGAAAGACGTACCTGTGACGACGCCGATATCGGACAAGCTCAGCAAGGATTTGAAGAAGCGCGGCTTCGGGTTCGTCGGATCGACGATCGTCTACGCGCACATGCAGGCGACCGGGATGGTGCAGGACCACCTGACGTGCTGTTTCCGGCACGAGGAGATTACGGCGCAGCACGCTCAGTAGATCCGGTACTTCCCGCTGAGCGCCAGCAGGCTGAAGAAATACAGGCAGTTGTCGTAATAGCGGCGAACGCCGGTGCGCAGAGGCGTCTCCCAGAACAGGCGGACGAAGCGCTCGGCGTCTTCGCCGTCAGCGGTGAGGGAGGCCGCCGCGATCGTGGCCAGCAGCCCGACCGGATGCAGCGCCGGCTCCTCGAACGGATTCCCGTCGATCATATAGCGGCGGTAGTCCGACATCGGAATGTCGCGGAAGAAGCGCTGGATGCGGTTCGACTGCTCGACCTGCCACGGATCCCGGCGGAACCAGCTCCAGTCGAGCGCGATATTAGCCGCCACCCGGTACGCGTCGCTGTAGAAGTGGCGGAAATCGCCGTGCGGCTGGACCGGTGCCGGCGTTCCGTCGTAGTTTGCGTATTCCGGAGCGAGTCCCGTGACCGGATGGCAGGCCAGGTGCAGATAGGCCCGGCTTGCCGCCGCCGCTTCCCGCCAGAACGCGCGGTCCCGCTCATCGGCGTGCAGCGCGAACAACTCGTAGAAATGCGGCAGATGGTAGGACGGATCGCTGAAAGTAGATTCCGGCACGAACTTGATCAATTTCGTAGCCGGGTCCCACATCGGGTCGCCGTCGCCGTTCTCGCCCTGATGCACGCATGCGCACAGAATCTTCCTCGCTTGCGCAGCATAATCGTACGGCTGAGGCCCGTCGCTCCAGCGGCTCGACGCGAACAAGAGTGTCATCGCGAAGAACTCTTCGCCATCCGGTGCAGGGCCCTGCGACAGGCGGTTGCCGTCCGGCTTGCAATGCCAGGCGAAGTAATCCTTGTACCGCCCGTCCTCATGCTGCAAGAAGGTTACAGCGTAATTCCACAGGCGGTCGAACTCTTCCTTGCGGTCCATCTGGACGGCCATCATCATGCCATAGGACATGCCTTCCGAGCGAACGTCCAGATTGCCGGTATCGAGAATATACGCTTTGTCGTCGCCCATCGGGTAATAGATCCGCACATCCTCTTCCCCGTAGAACAAAACTTGCCACGCGCGTTCCACCTTAGCCTCGATCTCCGCTTCGCCGCAACCCATTTCCGCAAAAACGTTCCGGTAGGTGCCTGTCTCGAATGCGCCTCCGGTACCTCTTGTGCTGCTTGCCGCGTTGCTCATCCGGCCTACCCCCTTCGCTTGTTCGTGTGTCGTTGGTTCGATAATACCACGAAGGGGGATCAACAAATTAAAGGACTTGCTTGAAAAAATAAAGGAGTTTGCGTCCGGTCGGAATTTCGTCCGTGCAAGCAGCCCCTCTCCGGGGCACAGCGAATGCTCTCATCGGACATAAGCGGCGAACCGCTGCCCGGCATCTTTGCGGCTCTTGAGACTCAGCTTCTTATAGATGCTCTTGCAATGGGTTTTGACGGTTTCGATTCCGACGGACAGTTCTCCGGCGATGGCGGCATTCGATTGTCCGGCGATCAATGACTGGAGCACCTTGTATTCCTTCGATGTCAGCAGCTTTCGTGCGGCGAGCAGCGGATGGGCCCGTTCCTCCCGTTCGGCGGCGAGCAGCAGCAGCCTGTCGCAGCAGGAGACGATGTGCCGGGGGACGGAATGCGGCTTCGCCTGGCGGTGCTTGACATATTGCTGGAATACCGGCTCGGCGATGTCCCACTCCGACAGAAACAATTGCTCGTAGCCTTCCCTGTGGCTGATATCCAGCGCGTTCTCCAGCATGCGGAACGCCGGCGGCCTGTCTCCGCTAGCCTCGTACAGCACGGCCAACAGCAGGCTGATCTCCGCGATAGGATATTGCAAATACCACGACTCGCTCATGTGCAGCAGCTTCTCACCGAAATCGATGCCCTGCCGAAATTGCCGCAGGCAGACGAATGCGCGAAGATGGGTGAGCGCTTCGTACAGCTTAGGCATCTCCGGCACGCTGTCGATGGCGGCAGGGCGCCGGCGCATCCATTGTCTCGCCTCGTCGGAACGGTCCGCCTTCATGTGCAGCCTGGCCCGGCAAGCGTCAAGCACAGATTGCCCGTCCTCGCCTGTCGCGCTTGCGATCAGCTTCTCCGTCTCCCGGAGCAAGACATACGCCGATTGACGCTCTCCGCGGCTCCATTTCAATTGGACCAACGCCAAGGTGGCGGGCAATATAAGCCCCGTGTCCATCAGATCGAGACCGATCCGCCTCCCCTTCTGCAAATGCGTCTCCGCCCGATCCTGTTCGCTTCTTTCGAAGCAGCACTCTCCGAGTAGCACATGAATGATGCCGTATCCTTGGTTCACGCCGTTCCAGAGCGGCTCGGCGTATTCGCACATCGCGATCGTCTGGTCGAGGGCTCCCCAATGTCCCGCGTCGCTATTCAGCAGCGAGCTGCCGCATGGATCGATCGTGTTGAGATGGCTGTACAGTCTGCCCGGGCCGTTCAGGAGCGCTTCGGTTTCCTTCATGTATGTCATGCCCGGCTCCGATTCGCGGCGCAGGAAATGGATGCGCGACCGGATGGAAGCGAAGTAGCCGCGCAAATTTTCACCCGTCGGAGAGAATTCGTGCCGTTCCTCTCCCATGTAGGCTTCGGCGCCGTCGAGCACCGTCTCCGCCGCGGCGATGCGGTGCTCGGCCGTCAGAAACCAGCCATACAGCATAGCGACGGAGGGGCGGCGGCTCATCTCTTCCCGAGGGAAACGGTCAAGCCAATCGATGACGGTACGCTTCGGGCAGGCGAACGTGGCGGAGATATCCGTCAACAGCAGCTTGGAAGCCCGATCGTAATCATGGATGTCCAGGGCATGCGGAACCGCCTCGACCGGGCGGCCCTGTCGTTCCATCCAGCCGATGAGCCGTTGCCGGACCTCGCGGCATTCGGCTTCGCCCGACCGACTGAAGCGGTCCCGCAGCCATCGGGCTAGCAGCGGGGGATACCGCAGTTGCCCGTCCCCTTCCCGCTCGAGCAGCAGCAGCTGGCGAAGCAGATACTCCTGATGGCCGTGAGCCTCATCGTCACCGGTTATCTCCCGGGCAAGATCAGCGTCGAAGGCGTCGGGAACCGACGTCCGCAGCATGAATTGCTGCAGCCGTACCGGCTGCTTCGCCAGGATGTCTTCGAGGAAGATGTCCTGCAGCCGGGACGCCAGCGTGTCGACCGCGGCATCTTCCCCGGGGGGGAGGGCGCCGCTTCCGTCATACAGCGAAGCGAAGACGTCCAGCGCTAGCGGCCAGCCTTCGGCGGCCTGCTCCAAGCGAGCCAGCACGGAGGACCGGGGCTGCGAGCGGGTTCTCCTGCGAATGAAGGCAACCGCCTCCTCGGGACTGAGCCGAAGCTGCTCCTGCGTCATCGTCAGCAGAGCCGGCTGCAGGCGGCGCAGCGCGGCTGCGAACGGCAGCTTCTCGCGGCTGGCGATGCAGAAGCGGATGCGGCCGCCCGAATGCGTGATCAGTTGCTCGAACAGCCGGTGCGCGGCGTCGCTGCGGACGGTCTCGTATCTGTCGAAGAACAGATAGGCCTCTCCCGCGATATTCAAAGCTTCCAACGTCGATTCGAGCCGCGGCGGCTCCTTCTCCGCCTTCGCACGCGCGGCGGGAGGCAGCATGGAGACGATGTCCGCGAGCAGCCGGCCGGCGTCGTTGTCGTCCGCATCCAGTGCCAACCAGCCGACGGCGGCTCCTCTGGCGGCAAGCTCGGCCGCCCGGGCGGCGAGCAGCGTCGTCTTCCCGTATCCCGTCGGGGCTGTCAGGGCGATCAGGGGGCGATGCGCCTCTCTCTCCAGCAGCTTCATGCAGCGATTGCGCGGCGCCAGCCGGCGGTCCGGATCCGGGATGCGCAGCTTCGGATTATGCATGACGGGCCTCCTTCTTCGCTGATTCGATACCGCTATTATACCTCGCCCGGCGAATAAAGGGGGGAGATATTTTCATGAAAAGAGGGAGAGTAGTGGGGAGAATAAACTTCCGTCGAGGGATACAATTCTGCAGCTTCGTGTGCTTATGATAGAGTGTAGCGATTCATGACGGGCTCACGGAGGTTCTATATGATACTGATAAGGTTTGTCGATCGGCGGCTGTTGCTGTCGATACTTGTTCTAGCTTGCGCTGCGACGATTTTCTTTGCCCGTCCGGCATCGGCCGATTGCACGGGGCATACCGGCTTTTCCGGCGGCGGAATAGGTTCTGACGAGGATCCGTATGTGATTCTGACGGCTTGCGATTTGGACGAGGTTCGTGAATTTGCGAATGCGGGCGCATATTTCAAGCTGGGGGCGGATATTGATTTGTCCGGCTTTGCGGCTGGCGGCGGGTGGCTCCCGATCGGGGAGAGAGGCTCATCAAGTTCTTTTACAGGAACGTTCGATGGCGGCGGGCATACGATTTCCCATTTGACCATTTCGAGCAGTGCCGGCCAGGTTGGACTATTCGGATACGTGCAGGATGCGGAAATTCGCAGCATCGGATTAGTCAACGTGAACATTGCTGCCACAGGGGCATCCAGCGCTGCCGGCGGGCTGGCGGGAACTGTGGTGAGCTCCACCATTCGGTCCGCGTACGTAACGGGAAATGTATCGGGCGTTGATAAGGCCGGCGGCCTGGCCGGTTCCGTATATGGAAGTTCGACAAGCGAGAGCGGGATATACGACTCTTACTCGGCCGCGCTGGTAACAGGAAGCGGGAACCTCGGCGGTTTGATCGGCGATATTCCAGGGAACGCGTCCGTCTACGATTCCGTCTGGGATTTCCAACGAACGTTCGAGTCCGCGGGCGGCGGGACGCGCTTGTCTACGGCAGATATGATGTACGCCGACAACTTCCCTGGCGGATGGTTTGATCCGGCTTCCGGGGAGTGGGCCATCGTCGAAGGCGTGTCCTATCCGATGCACCGCGCGACGTTCGACAAGGTTGTGCTGGACGGCTTGACGATCGAGACGCAGGGCGGCGAGGCGGCAGCGATGAGCCCGGTGTTCGACAGCGGCCGGCTGGCAACGTATGCGGTCCGGGTGCCGAGCGATGTGGAGAGGGTCACCGTGACAGCCACTCCTCGCGGCGCCGGCTCTGCCGTGACGATCGGCGGCGTTGCCGGAGCATCGCAAGAAATCGATGTGAGCCTGGGCGCCAACGCGATCGAGATTGCAGTGTCGACCGAGGGCATCCAGGTGCCGGGGATATCGTACGGCGATCCGGCCGATCCGACCGCGTTCGTGTACAAGCTCAACGTCAACCGGGAGGAAGGCAATGTCTATCCGCATAGCATATCCACGGCCGATCAGCTGGCATCGATCGGGATGGGCTATTACGGATTGGATCACGCATACTCACTCCTGGACGACATCGATCTGACCGGGTACGATTGGGAACCGATCGGGGACGGCGGCGCCCCGTTCTCGGGGACGTTCGACGGCGGACGTCACGTGATCCGCAGTCTGGCCGTCGACACGGACCTCGATGATGCTGGACTATTCGGAGTTTCTTCGGGGACCATTCGATTCTTGGGATTGGAAAATGTCAACGTTGCCGGCGGCGACCGCGTAGGCGCCTTGGTCGGAACGAACAGAGGGATGCTGTCGAATGTGTATGCGAAGGGCGCGGTCTCGGGCGGCGACGGCGTCGGCGGGCTCGTCGGGCTGAACGACTCCGGCGGCGCCGTTACACATGCTTACGCCGCCGGCACGGTCGTCGGCGCGGCCCATGTCGGCGGGTTGGCCGGGTTCGGCTCGTCAGGCGCGGTGACGTATGCCTATTGGGACGCGGAGGCGAGCGGGCTTGGCGATTCCGGCGGCGGAGCAGGCATGACGAGCGCACAGATGCGGACGCGGGCGACGTATGACGATGCGGCCATTGCCGGTGACTGGGACTTCTCTGCCGTCTGGACGATGATCGAAGGGTCGACGTATCCGATGTGGAAGGAGCGGTTCGACCTTGTGAAGCTGACGGCGCTCGAAGTCGAACCGCCCGCGGGCCATGCGGTTTGGCCGGCGAGCTTCTCGCCCGGTCAAGGCGCCTATACAGTTGAATTGGATGCGTATGTCGAGAAGGTCGAGATCGCCGCGACGGCCGGCAATCCGGATGCGGCGGTTACGATCGCCGGCGCAACCGGAGCATCCGTGCCGGTGAAGCCGGGAGGCAACGAGATCGCGATCGATATTGCCGATGCGGGCGGCTTCGCTCGAGGCGCTTACTTGCTGAACGTGCAGGTGCCGGCGCCGCAGCTGACGGATGTCGCGCTACCGCCGGACGGATACTACGGCGTCGGAGATGTGCTGACGTTCACCATAACCTACGAAGGCGAGGTAAACGTCGTCGGGGAGTTTCCGACGCTGCCGCTGACGATCGGCTCGGGCACGATCGTTCACGCCGGCTATGTCGGACAGCCGGACGGGGAGCCGAACAGGCTGTTGTTCGAATATGAGGTGGCCGCCGGACTGGAGGACAATGACGGCATCGAGTTGAACGGGGAGATTCAGCTTCCTGCGGGCGTCTTCTTGACCGCGTTCGGGGAGGGCGTTCCGCTTGTGTTCACCACTCCAGCCGTGAGCGGCATCAAGATCGACGCCGTCGCGCCGACGATCGGCCTGACCCAGACGCCGGCTGCCGGCACGCCGACCGAAGGCTCCGTGACGGTGACGGCGGCCGTACACGACACCGGCATCGGCGTTGGCGTCGTGAAGTGGTCGGCTGGCGCGAGAACCGCGGCATTCTTCGCGGACGGAGGTACGGCGCTGAGCGGGGACAGCTTTGCGGCGACGGCGAACGGGACGTATACGGTGTACGCGAAGGACGCGGCCGGGAATGAAGCGACGGCGTCGATCGCGATCGCGAATATCGCGCCGGCGCCCGGGCCGTCGGGCGGAAGCCTGGGCGGCACGGACGATGCGGACGAAGATGAGCCGTGCATGGACGGCAGCTGCCTGTATTTGCGCGCCGGAGAGGCGGCCGAGTTCAGGGTTGGGGGCATGACGATCGTCATCCCAGCCGGAGCGACGGACGAGGATATGGAGTTGAAGATCGAGGAGCGGGACATGGCGAACGTTCCGGAGCCGATCGGCGGCGCCGAGATTGTTAGTTCCGTATATGAACTGCTCAAGTCGAGCGGGAAGCTGTTCCTGAAGCCCGTGACGCTGCGCATCGCGTTCCGTCCCGAAGATACGGCAGGCCGGTCCGCGTCCGTGTTTTATTTCGACGAAGAGGCGCAGCGATGGACGGATGTCGGCGGTGCGGACGTCAAGGGCGAGACGATCGTCGTGCAGGTCGATCATTTCACCTTGTTCGCCGCTCTTGCCTTGCCCGATCCGACGCCCGAGGCTTCGTTCACCGACATCGGCCGGCATTGGGCGCGCGAGCGTATCGAGGAAGCTGTCCGCCGGGGCATCGTTCACGGGTATCCGGACGGCACGTTCCGACCTGACGAGATAGTGACGAGAGCCGAGTTCGCGGCGATGCTGGCGAACGGCTTCGGTTGGGCGGTACCGGACGGACAAGCGTTCTATTATCGGGATGCGGCGGACATTCCGGCATGGTCGCTCGGGGCGATGAAGGCGGCTGTCGGGCTCGGCATTCTGCAAGGCTACCCGGATGAGACGGTACGGCCGAATGCCGTCATTATCCGTACGGAGATGGCGACCATGCTCGTTCGGACCGTGCGACTGCCCGTCGAGCCGGAGGCCCGGGCCGCGTTCCGCGACGCCGACGCGATCCCGGCCTGGGCGGCGCCGGTCGTCGCTGCGGCCGCGCGGTCGGGCCTCGTGCAGGGCGATGAGCGGCAGCAGTTCAACCCGGCGGCGGGAACGACCCGCGCGGAAGCGGTCGTCGTCATCATGCGCGCGTTTGACGAGGCGGCCGATTAAGTCGGACGAGTTCGAGGAGGGGGATGTGCGGCTGTAAGTCACGCGGCCCTCCTTTCTTCGCTTGACCTTCGATTCCTTATGTTCCTATGGAGAAGTATGACAACCTGTTGTCATACTTCTCCATTTATAATGGATAGATGCACTAGTGCCAGCGAAATCGATGAAAGCCTAGAGAGGAGATGCCAGCTATCCATGGAAATTGAAAATCTGCTTCAGGCAAGATCGAGAGCTGACTTGAGGGAGTGGCTGCAGGAGCACGGCAAGAAGGCGAAATGCTGTTGGGTTGTCGTTAGCATGACGCCAGCCCCGGATACGTTGCTCTATTTGGACGCGGTCGAAGAAGCCTTATGTTTTGGATGGATCGATAGCGTCAAGAAGAAAATATCCGAAACGGAGGTGGCGCAAAGACTGTCTCTCAGAAGCAAGAGAAGCTCCTGGACGGAATTGAATAAAGAACGCGTCCGCCGCCTCGAGAAGTTGGGGTTAATGACGGATGAAGGAAGAAGGGTACTCCCCGATATGGGCCTCGATTCGTTCATGATGGATGAGGTGATCGAGCACAGGCTAAAAGAGGATCGACAAACGCATGAAAATTTTCTGGCATTTCCGGCTCTTTATCAGAGGGTTCGAATCGATACGATCCAGAGCGTGAAGGATCAGCCTGAATTATTAAAGCGCAGGATAGACAAATTGATAACGTACACGAAGGAAAATAAAATGTACGGCCAATGGCACGATAACGGACGTCTTCTGGATGATTAGTTTTCAGACGAAGCGCTCCCGAAATTGTCCGTGTAGATGACAGCCTGGCCTCTCCCCAGTTTCTTGGCATGGTACAAAGCGATGTCGGCATGCTTGAGAAGCTCGGCGGCGGACGTTCCGTCTCGGGGAAACACAGATATGCCGATGCTCGCTCCCGAGTTGAATTGTAAGGCGCCCGACGCAAACGGCCGTTCGATCTCTTCAATTAAGCGCCGCGCCCATTGGAGCAATTCCTGCTCCGCCCGGGCGGACTTGCACAAGATGGTAAACTCATCTCCGCCCATACGGGAGACGAAGTGACGGTCATCGGTCATGGATTTGATACGTGCGCCAACTTCCCGGATCAGCGCATCGCCCGCATCGTGTCCGTAAGTGTCGTTAATGAATTTGAAACGGTCGAGATCCATGAAGAACAGGGCTACGCTGTGATCCTTGCCGACGTTATCGAGTATTTGCGCCGCTTGCATCTCGAAGTAGCGCCGATTCGGCAGGTCGGAGAGCGGATCGTACAGCGCTAAATATTCTGCCTGCTTCAAAGCTTGCTGAAGCTTGAACATCAGCGTATCATTCTCCAGCAGCACGATCACCTGTCGAACAACCAGGAGCAGGATCGTCAATATGCTTGCGACCACGAAAATATCCAGCGTTTGCAAATCGGTACGTCGGAGGGCGAGGGCAAGCAGGATGACCAGACCACCGTACGGCAGTATATATTTTAGCTTCGGAGCGATCGTCTTCTCTTGCAGGGGAGGAGGAGCAAGCGCCTCGATCCGTATAGAGCGTACGCCGGCGATGGCAAACAGCAGGACGGTCGCGCTGAATAACGGGTCTAACCAGTTGCCGATCTCGTAATTTCCGGAAACGACTTGCGAAAGGTACATCGTATCTGCAGCGATAAATACGATCATCCCGGCTGCAATGCAGAAGAACACGTCTTTGGCGTAGGGGAATCGGTTGGAAGCATACAGCATAAACACGCTGATCAGCATGGCCAGATCCGTGATGGGGTACGTCGTGGTCACCAAGACGCCCCAAAAGCCGGTAGTATCGAGAAAGTAATCCATGCGCGGGCGGATGACGAATTCCCAGCTGGCCGCGCCGACGATGATCAGCACGATGATCGTATCGAACAAGAAGCGAATGCTGCGATAGGAGCTGCGGCCTCTCATAAGCAAATAAACGAGAGCGCCTACATAAGAAAAGTTTTGAAGACTCCACAAAATATCGCTAATGCTAGGAATTGGGGCTTCGATGTCCAGCAGGAGGTCGTAGGCGATCCAAGTCAGATTGGCTGCGGCGAACAGCGTACTTCCCCAGCCGAGCATATGCCAGAAGCGGCTGTACGGCTTGCCGTGCGCAGCGGCGGCGCGGTGCAGCAGAATGGCGGAAAGAACGAACGGAATGGCTTCCACAAGCAGAAAGATGTTGGAGTGAAGCTCAAATAACGGCATCAGCAAGTAACGCACGAGTATGATGATGACCATCACGGATAGAAAAATCCTATGCCTCATAGCCGCGCCGCTCCTCGCTCTCTCATTCCTGGCAGTATGTTGGATGGCGGTTCGATCCGGCAACGCTGAAAACAGCATGTTCAAGCAATTGATAATATGCCTATTATAGCATCGGCAAACCTTCGGACAATATATAAAAGATCAGATGGGAGACTCATGTAAAGTTGATCTTGCAAGAACGTGCTGAACATTCCCGCGATCTGGTGTATGATGATTCCAACCGGATGACGAACGATCACACTTGCTGCGGGAGGGAAGCGAGATGGAGGATAACGCCCGGATTCGTCCGCGTTCAACCAGGAGTCGAAGACCGCGCCGAACGAGGGCGAGGATATGGCTGGGAGTTACGCTGGTCGTGTTGCTGGGGGCCGCCGCATGGCTGCTCTATGATTCGCGTTTCGACTGGGTGCCAAGTGCGGAGCGGGGAGCAACGTCGTCGCCTGCCGCAGAATCGAACGCTTCTGCAGGCGCAGGAGCGGATACGGCATCATCAGCCGGCCGAACGGATGATTCTCCGCTCGTGCGGGAAATTGACGATTTCCGTATGCTCGATCTCGACATTGGCTGGTATCTGTATGCCGATGGCGTTCGGATGGTTACAGAAGATGGAGGCGTCCATTGGCGGGAAGCCGGGCCGGACTGGACCGAGCCGCAGGGCGCGGGAGCGCCGGAAGGAACCGCGAGAGATGGCAGTGTGAAGAAGAGCGGAGACGGAACGGCGGAAGAGGGCAACGCGGGGAAGAGCGGGAACGGTGTTGTGGGAGATGGAGCCGCGAATAGTTCCGGGGACGGAACGGCGGACCGTTCAAACGCCGAAGCGGTTGAGGCCGCCTACCTCGACTTCTCAGCGGCCGCGCCTGTCAGCTTCAACGGACAGACGATCGCGGTGAAGCGTGCGCAGGCCGTCTCCGGGAAAGTCGCTTGGGTGCTGGCCGCTGAGGGCAGCGGGCTGACGATGCCGCTGCTCGTGACGGTCGACGGCGGGAGCACCTGGCGTGATGAGGTGACCGCCGACGTTCGCGCGGCGATAGAGGAGGAGAAGGCGCAGCGGGAGCGGAGAGCGGAAGAGGCCAAGTTATACGCTTCGCCGCAGGAGGCCGTGCAGGCAATGAAGGCAGGCTCGGAGTGGGCATTGCTGCCGGACAAGACATATCCCGGAGATGTCGTGCTTGTGCGGCGCGGCGAACCGGGAGAGCTGCAGTGGCAGGGGAAGACGTACAAGCTGCAACCGTATAAAGCCGGTTATTTCACGTATCTGCCCATTCCACGCACGCTGAAGCCAGGCTCTTATGCGGTTGGCGACACCCAATTGATCGTAGAGGAGAAGTCGTTCAAGGAGCAGCACTTGAAAGTGTCGGAGCAGATGGCGAGCATGCGGCAGAACACGGAGCGGATTCAGGCCGACCAGAAGAAGATCGACGCCGCAAGGGCCAGTTCGGAGCTGGCCTTCCTGTTCGACTCGACCTTCCTAGTTCCGCTGGAAGGACGGTTGACGACGCCATTCGGCTACACCCGGTACATTAACGGCAAGCTGAGCAGCTCGCATATGGCACTGGATATCGCCGCTCCCCAGGGGACGCCGATTAAAGCGACGAACGACGGCGTCGTGGCGCTTGCGGATGAATTGTACCTGACGGGCAACACCATCTACCTCGACCACGGGATGTATTTGTTTTCCCAATATGCCCATTTGTCCGAGCTTCATGTGAAAGCGGGAGATCAGGTGAAGAAAGGCGACATCATCGGTCTCGTCGGTTCGACCGGTTTCTCCACCGGCCCGCATTTGCACTTCACGTTCTGGGCGCATAACGTTCAAGTGAATCCGAACCTGTTCTTCGATTCGACGCCGTTTCAGTGGTTGACGGAACCGTAAACTGAGACGGAGCAGACCGCGTTGGGGAGCAATGTTGCGGCAATCAGGTTTTGCCATGAAGTCGGCGATGGAGCTCCCGAACTTCCTCCGCGGGTGCCGGAACTGGACCGTCTACCGGCGTATCGCGGATCACGTCTTGAATGGGAAGGCCTGAACGGATTAAAGAGGATGCAGACTATGAAGGCGTGAGAGTCAAGGTGATTGCGACGCTCGGTAAGATCCGGAAAACATTGCAATTCGATATCGATTCGGGGGCATTGTTGTACCTAAACCGCAATGGATTGCGTCCCCTGTGCTTCTAAGGATGGAACCTCCGAGAGTGCTAGCTTACTGGCGCGGCTAAGGCCAGGCTGCCGTGGATTGTATATCTGACTCTATAGACCTATATTTTCGGGCGACTCCCTTAGAGGGTCGCTTATTCGCGTGGGGCGTGCATAATAACTAGTTCTTTAGTGGATTGTTTAGATTTTGTTCAGGTCTTATATATTATAGTTCGTTTAGGATTAAAGTCTATTGCACCCCGATGGAGGACATTATCATGAAGAGCAAGGGCATTAAAAAATTGATTTCAGCTGCGCTATCTGCGTCGCTGGTGCTTGGGACTTTTGGCGGCGGCTTAGTGGCTTCTGCGGCGCCCGCGCCGACTACGGCGAACTACGGTCAGTTCCAGGTCAAGTTGACTGCCGACCCGGTGACAGATGAGTGGCCTGATGACGATTCTGTCGATCCTGACGTTCCTGACGGTTTCGGCTACGCCGATTCAGCTGGACGCATATGGACCGACAAGAGCGTTACGGCACAGAGCGACGGCACCTTCGGCGTCAAGCTGTCTGCATTGGCGCAGGAATATATGACGGCAACCACGACAGGCACGAGTGTAGGAAGCAGCGGCGGCAATCCCAACGCTCCGGCAGCGGACGTGACATTTATATTGGACATGAGTACGTCTATGGGTAACGGTTCTACAAAAGGCTCAGGCGGATATGATATCCTGCAATCGAATGGCACAGACTATTATTATCGCATTCAAGCTATGTCGTATGCGGCAGATAACGCGATCAAAACAATCATGGACGCAAACCCCAATAATCGTGTTGCGGTTTATTCGTTTGGAGGAGCCGCAACTGCAGATCACCTCGCTACGATAATGGATCTAGGTCATTATGAGGCGGGTACTGTAAGTACTCAGAGTCCTGGTGGATATTTAACATATGTTAATTCTACTACCATCAAACATACCGCCAATCTAAAAAAAGGTAGTACAACCTATTCAGGAGAGTTTAAAACTGGGGGAGGAACGCCGACCCAGGACGGGATCATGTACGGCATCTCTAGTACGATAGACAAATTAGCCAGTTTAAAAACGACGGATACCGCACCTAAACGCCAGCCTTATGTGTTTATCCTTTCAGACGGAGCGGCAATACATGCTAAAACATCTTGGTATACTTCGCCAAGCGGCTATTCATTTGAGGATAATTATCCCGCTGCGTTACCCGACGCACTGGATATTACCAAATATAAACAGCCATCAGGTGAAGATAAAACTGGTAAATACATTCCGGCAACTGCCTCAACTTCGCTGGCATCTACGGGCAGTGCCGATATCGCTGCGTTGACCGTTCTCACCGCCGCGTATATGAAAGATCTTCTAGGAGATAAGTACACAGCGTACAACAATGGAGAAACCACAACGGCCAAAGTTTATACGGTGGGATTGGGTTCCAATGCGGCAATTAACGGACCGAGTGGTACTTCGTCGGTATTCGCTTGGGCTGGACTTGACCCGGCAAACGTCTATGCAAATCGGACAGACAATACTTATTTTAAGGGTTCAGCTGATACTACAGGTCCGGCGGTCGCTACGTATAACAAGGTACAAACTTATGCAGCATCGGGACCGAGTGTTAACTATAAAAACGCATTTGTCTACAGTGATGCATATACACATGCTCTCACCTTTGACGTAGCCAAGGGTGCCTTCGACGGGATGGCAAGCGATGTAGAAGCTTCCACTACTATCCTTCCGCTTCTCAATATTCCTGAGTCTACGGGTCTTGGCGACTCAGAGAGTGCCGATATGGATAGCGCCATCGCTATCGTTGATGAAATCGGTGAGGGTTTTGAAGTCAATATGTCCACGTTGAAAATTGGGGACTCTGTTGCGGCGGTTGATACAACCACAACTGCGTCCTTAGACGATGGCACGGCGTATCAATTTGCCGGATACGGAAGCAAAGTCGTGATTAAGACAACGGATGACGACGTTACCACGCTTACCTGGTATATCGACTCGGATGATATGCAGCCGCACATCTACCGCTTCACCAACCGGACGAGCCCGGTTACGGGACAATATACCGCGCCCACAAACGGCGCTTTTACGCTCAACTATAAAGTAAAACCCGAGTTATTATCGCCTAACCAAGTGGTAGAGACAACCTACTATCTTAATTCAGGCAACACCGACGGGGCACGAACGGCCGCTTACTTCAAACCGCCCACTGACAGCCCTTATTATCTTAATTTTACGGATACGCAGACGCTCCCCAAGACAGATGGAATCACGGGGACGGCGACTTATGTTTCCGAGGAGTCGTTGGCCGGTGATAGAGTGACAATGATGCTTGGCAACAACGGCAGGCTTGATTTGGAAATGGGTATTGTCAAGACCGGTCCGGCGACTGTTAAGACTGGCGGTAATATAGAATATAAAGTTACGATTTATAACTATACAAATACAGATAAAACAGGCCTTACCGTTAACAGCGACGGAGATACGCCGAAAACTGGTGTCGTTGTTCTCGCAGGTGATAGTACGGAGCTGACCTTCAATAAAACCGCACCAAGTACACTGCCAACGCCACCGACGATAACCAGCGACCAAGCTGAAATTTCGGGTATCGGTCTTAAATCCAATACGGTAGAGACGGAAGTAACGGATGTGATAACACATCGAGTCACTACGCATGTCATTGGAGATGTCGGCGGCTCGGCTTCGGGTGGCGGCGATCATATTATCGATAAAGATTCGGTGACGCTTACGGCCACCCCGGATGATGGCTATGTATTTGTGGGCTGGTATAGCACCAATGCAGGCACAGGCACACCCGTAAGTGAGGATACAACCTACACGATTACTTCCGTTGAGGTAGACGGAGATTTTTATGCCAAATTCAACGCAGTGCCCGTCGCCGTAAATGACAACTACCTTGTTATGAAGGGAGAAACGCTTAGCGTTCCGGCACCTGGCATTCTGTCAAACGACACGGACGCGGATAGCGTCGATACGCTCACGGCGGTGGACGTCAGCCCAATCAGCGATTCAACCAAGGGCACGCTGAATGTAAACACAGCGGACGGCTCGTTTACATTCGAGGCGCTTACGCCCGGTTACGCGACGTTTACCTACAAAGCCGATGACGGAATCAGTCAGTCTAATACAGCCACGGTTACGATAACGATTACCACGCCAAGCGTTGTCGGATCGGTTTACGACAGGGATAATAACGTTCCGGTTTTCGGCGCGACAGTGGTTCTAAGCGACTCCGGTGGCGACGAGATTGCTACGACAACGACGGATGAAGACGGCAATTACGTCTTTGCAGACGTTCCGGCCGGCAACTACAAGCTAAAAGTGACTGGCCACGGGTTCAGCCCCGCTCATAGAGATATTGTGGTTTCCACAGCCACAGGTGACGAGAACGGAGTTGTCACCGAAAACTTTAAGCTTGTCGGATTTGAAGTTACACTGACGGCGGTCCCCTCGATCATACTCGGCAACGGCACGGACGCCTCCGACTTTACGGCAGTGGTGATCGACAAGGACGGGAATAAACAGGTGGGGGTCGAGGTCGTATTTGAGGTGCCGAATATCGACTACGGTCATTTTGCTAACGGCACGAATACGATAACCGCCGTGACGGACGCAGACGGCAGCGCAACCGTAACCTTCACCTCTGAAGCTTTTGGGGGTGCGACTCAGACGGTACCGCTAACGGCGACGGTTAACGACAGCGCGAGAGACCTTTACGCAGAAGATACCATTCACATCACGTTCAATCCCGGCGCTATCGTGGGTATCGTTACCGACCAAGAGGGTAACCCAGTGAATGGCGCTAAGGTTGAAGTAAGCAAAGTTTTTGGCGGCGGCGGCACTTTCAATGCCTCTATTATTACAGGATCTGATGGGCGTTACACCATAGGCATACCGAAGGGTGATGAGAGTTACGATGTACTCATAACCAAGCCGGTTAAAATCGGCGGCGTAGACACGCTCATCACGTTTACTCAGATCGTTACGGTAAGTGGTTCTATTGGCAGCAAAACCTTTGAGGCGAATAAGACAGCCTCGGGCATTGTCCTGATAGGAAAGCCGAGTGGGTCCTCGGCGCTGGACGGAACTACGGGCGGAGGTTACGCAATCGAATTAACCGACAGCACCGGAAACCACACGTACACGGGCTCAATAGACGTAAATGGAGTATTCAACATCGATGACGTGCCTTCGGGCAACTATACGGCGGATATCATATATAACATTTCGCTTCCGGGAGGCGGAACAGCGCCTGTTGTCATAGGTCATGCCGATATCACAATCAATTCAAGCGGGCAAATCAGCATTAGCGAGGTGCTCATTGACCCATATGGTACGATCACCGATTCCGTTACCGGCAATCCTATATCCGGCGTTACAGTTGTGCTTCATTACAGCGACGGCACGAAAGTGATTTTGCCGCCTGTGCTCGGCTTCCCGCCGGCGGATAACGACAACCCGCAGACAAGCGACACAACGGGGCAGTATGCGTTCATGGTCTTCCCGCATACGGACTACTATATAACCGCGACTAAGAGGGGATACTACGAGGATTTCGACAGCAGAACTGTCGACGTACTCAATCCGCTGATTCATGTCGGCACGGATATCGTGCGGTACGACTTTAGCATGAAGCCACTGAGCGACGACGGAGACGGAGGCTCCTCGACCACAACCGTGCCGACAAAGCCTGTGACCGAGCCAACGAAGCCCGCTCAGTCCGTTGACCTCGCAACCGCGATTCTAGTGGATAAAATGAAAGCCGAAGAAGGCGATACCGTAACGTTCACGGTCATATACGCCAATAAAACCGCGTCTGATGCCGACGGCGTGTATGTCAAGGTTAACATCCCGCCCGGAATGAGCGTGGTTGACGCGAACGGCGGCGTTGTAACGGGCAATGAGATCAAGTGGAGCCTCGGCAAGCTGGCGGGCGACACAAGGGGCAAGCTGACGTATAAGCTTAAGGTTAACGATATGAGCAAGGGCGAGGACTTCGCTGTCGTGACGGCTGAGGTAGGCTCTGACAATAAGTTAACCCTGATCAATCCGCAGGACGACTCGTCTCTTATTAAGGTGCTGGGGTATTCCAACCGTTATGAGCATAAGCATGAGCGTTACATCATCGGTTACCCGGACGGCACCGTTAAGCCCGAAAATTCCATCACCCGTGCGGAGGTTGCCGCAATCTTTGCCCGTACCCTTAAATTGCAGGGCGAGGTTCGGCATGTGAAGATGTTCAGCGACGTCGATACGGGCTACTGGGGCGCCGAATACATCGAAACGGTTGCCGCCAGAGGAATATTCAAGGGCTATGCAGATAACACATTCGGACCGGATAAGCCGATTACAAGGGCGGAGCTCGCGGCAGCCATCGCCCGTTATCTCGGAGTCGCGCAAGAGATGCAGTCGAAGGATATCCTGAGAATCAGCCCACTTACGGACATTTCGGGGAACTGGGCAGAGCAGTCTCTTGATGAGCTTTACCGTTTCGGTATCGTGTCGGGCTATGGAGATGGTTCCTTCCATCCGAACAATACGATAACCAGAGCTGAAGCCTTCAAGATGATCAACGGCATGCTGTACAGGGGGCCTCTGAACGGAGCCGAACCTTCGTATCCGGATAACCTGATCGACAGATGGTCATTCGGTCAAGTCGAGGAGGCGACCAGAAGCCACATTTCCAAGTTCAATGCTGACGGTTCCGAAACGATGATCGAGTTTATCCCGGAACCTCTGTGGTAATGTTGCTGCACCTATCGCAAATATTCTAGTGAAGACAACTATGTCAACGAACGAAGGCACCCGACGGGGTGCCTTTCGTTTGTGCGATGGGAGGACGATCGCGGTGAAGCGTGCGCAGGCCGTCTCCGGGAAAGTCGCTTGGGTGCTGGCCGCTGCTTGTGACGGTCGACGGCGGAAGCACCTGGCACGATTTCAGTGGTTGACGGAACCGTAAACAGAGACGGAGCAGACCGCGTTGGGGAGCAATGGTGCGATAATCAGGTTTTGCCATGAAGCCGGCGATGGAGCTCCCGAACTTCCTCCGCGAGTGCCGGAACTGGACCATCTACCGGCGTATCGCGGATCACGTCTTGAATGGGAAGGCTGCGTACGCGCGGGGGAGCAATCCCCCATTCGTTCAGCCAACTCACCAGTTGCTCGGAGGAACTGGCGTACACGATACGCCCCAAGCCCGCCCAGCCATGGGCCGCCGCGCACATCGGACAATGCTCTCCCGAGGTGTACACCGTCGCTTTGTTCCTCTCTTCAGGCGTCATATGATTGGCTGCCCAACGCGCCAAGGCAAATTCCGGGTGTTGGGTATGGTCGCCGCCGGCCACATGGTTATGGTCTTCCATCAACACATCCCCATCGGCTGAGACAAGCACGGAGCCGAATGGCTCGTCGCCGACCTCCAAAGCCGTCCTCGCAAGCTCGACACAACGCCGCAGATGCTTCAAATCCGTTTCCGTGATCATATAGAAATCCTCCCTTGACCGTTGAAGTGCCCTATTTTCGCCACATCATCATTATTCTGCCGGAGAGCGGAAATATCCTGCTTGATCATTCCGATACGCCAAAGGTTAATTCGTCTTACGGTAAATCTTATGTTCACCGGAGATCGGCTCATAGCTGTCTTTCCTGGCAGTGAAAGCGATGGATTCCTTGTCCCCCAAGCCGAGCACCCCGAATTTGCTCAAGCTGTGATAGAACAATTCATGAACCTTGTCTTGCAATGCGCGGCTAAAATAGATCAGCACATTCCGGCACAGGATGACATTGAATTCGTTAAACGAGCCGTCCGTAACGAGATTATGACGCGCGAACACGATGTTCTTGGCCAGATAGGAGTGAAAGATCACCCGATTATCCGCCGCGCTGTAATAATCCGAGAACGAACGGCGGCCGCCGGCCTTCAAGTAATTGTGCGTGTGCTTCTTCATCTGGTCCATCGGGAAAGCCCCTTGCTTGGCGATCTCCAACACTTCCGTATTGATATCCGTTGCGTATATCTTCGTCTTCTCGTAAATCCCTTCTTCAAGCAGCAAGATCGCCATCGAGAACACTTCCTCTCCCGTGGAGCATCCGGCATGCCAGATTCGGATGACCGGATACGTTCGGAGCAGGGGGACGACTTTCTCCCGGAATGCCATGAAGAACGGGGGATCGCGAAACATCTCGGTGACGTTAATGGAGAAATCCGAAATGAGGCGCTTGAGGCAAGAAGGGTCGTGCAGCACCTTTTCTTGCAGGCCGGATATCGTCGTCAATCGTTCCGCTTGGATGCGATGCCATATGCGCCTTCGGATGGAATGATACGCGTATCCCCGATAGTCATATCCGCACCACTCGTATAAAGCATGCAGCAGCGCACGGATCTCGATTGTTTCCAGGTCCGGCTCGGCTGCAGACTGATTCTCGGCGGTTCCGTAGTCAGGAATCAAGGCGGTTATCTCCTATTCGCAGGATCCGGGTAGAGCCACACGCGGATGATCGAGATCAGTTGCTCGGCCTCCACGGGCTTCACGATATAATCGGAAGCGCCCGCTTCGATGCACAATCCGCGGTCTTCCTTCATCGCTTTCGCGGTTAAGGCGATGATCGGGAGCCGCTCGAATTGCGGGATGGAACGAATCCGTCGCATCGCTTCGTAGCCGTCCATCTCGGGCATCATGATATCCATCAGCACCAAGTCGATGTCAGGATTCTCTTGTAGAAGCTTAATTCCTTCCAAGCCGTTCTCCGCGAAGATCACATTCATGCCATACAATTCAAGCACGTTGGAGAGGGCGAAGACGTTGCGCACGTCATCGTCGACCAAGAGGACGGTTCGTCCCTGGAGCAAGTCATGCTGCAAGTCGTTGGGAAGGATGACGCGACCTTGTCCCGGCGAGTCCGATCCGGTCTTCAGATAGAGATCCAGTTCCTCCAACAAGCGCTGCCGGGACAAGGAATCCTTGATCACGATGGCGCGCGCGAATTTGCGAAGCTGCATTTCCTCCTTGGCGTTCAACACGCGACTGGTATGAATGAACAGCGCGATGGACTCGCCGTGTTCCGAGGACATGATCTTCTCCGGCAATTCCAGGGCTGCCGAGCCCGACAGCCCGGGATCGAACACCATGCAGTCATATGCGTTCACTTTCAATTCTTCCCATGCTTCTTCGGGGGAAGATACGGCGGCTATGATGACGTTTCGATCCCCGATGAGCTCCATTAAACTGCTCCGCTCCTGCACGTCCGGGTCTACGATCAGCAGCCGCTTGATTCCGTGACTGATCTTCGGTCCGGGCGGCTTCGGCTTCGGCGGGCTGGCCGGTTGGGGCTGACGTTCCTGCTCCGGCACCGGATCCATCCTCTCCGCGTCTGCGGCAGCTTCGAAGCGGGCTTGCTCGGCAGCGGGTTGGAGCGAGCCGGCATCATAGTCACCGATGATGAAGGCGAACGAGCTGCCGATCCCTTCCGTGCTTTCCACGGTCAGCTCTCCTCCGAGCAGTGAGGAAAGCTCCCGGCAGATCGACAAGCCGAGCCCGGTGCCTCCGAACCTGCGGCTCGTCGTGCCGTCGGCTTGCTGGAAAGCCTGGAAGATCAAGTCATGCTTGTCGGCGGCTATGCCGATCCCCGTATCCATGACTTTGAACCGAATCCGGGGCGTGTCCGCCTCGCTCGCGTTGCCGATCTCGAAGGTAACCTTCCCCTGGGAAGTAAACTTGAACGCATTGGCCAGCAAATTGTTCAAGATCTGCTGAATCTTTTGTGCGTCGCTATTCAGCGCCCGCGGCAGATTCTCCTCAAGCTTGATTTCGAAGGCGATGCGCTTCTCGTCTGCGATATGCCGGAAGCTTCTTTCCATCGTCTGCGCCAACTCTTCCAGTAGGATCGGACTGACGTGGACCTCCATTTTCCCTGCCTCGATCTTCACCAAATCCAGCATTTCATTGATCTTCGCAAGCAGATCGTTCCCCGACGAATGAATGGTTTTGGAAAATGCCACTTGCTTGTCGGTGAGATTGCCATCCAGATTGTCCGTCAACAGCTTCGACAGGATCAGTAGACTGTTCAGAGGCGTTCGCAATTCATGGGACATATTGGCCAGAAACTCTGATTTGTACTTGGAGCTGAGCGCGAGCTGCGCCGCTTTCTCCTCCAAATCGGCGCGGGCTTGCTCCACTTCGCGGTTCGCCGTCTCGAGCTGAGTGTTCTGAATCTCCAGCATGGCGGCTTTGTCCCGCAGCTCGTCATTCGCCTGCTCCAGTTCCTCTTGCTGGGACTGCAGCTTTTCTTCCGACTGCTTAAGCGAGATCGTCTGCGCTTCCAGTTCCTCGTTCGTCGATCGGAGTTCTTCTTGCTGGGACTGCAGTTCCTCCGATTGCGCCTGCAGTTCTTCCATGAGCAATTGCGTCTCTTCAAGCAGCTTGGCCAGCCGTAATCTGGATCTGGCATTGTCGAGAATGATGCCCAGATTGTCGACGAGCTGACGGAGCAAGGCAGCCTGATTCGTATCGAACCGGACGAACGACGCGAGTTCCACGACCGCGATGAGCTCGCTGTGATAGACAACCGGGAAGATGTACAGCTGCAACGGAGCGGCTTCTCCCAGGCTTGATTGGACGCGGAGATAATCCCCGGGCACATCCGACAGATGGATCGATGTTTTCTCCAGAGCCGCTTGGCCGACCAGGCCTTCGCCCAACTGGTACCGGGCAGCCCCAAGTCCGTCTGCCGGCATTGCATAGGCGGACAAGAGGTCAAGATAGGGCTGGCCGGAGGCTTCGTCGGTTTCCTGAAGGTAGATGGCCGCCTGACTTGCTCCGATCACGGGGACAGCCTGAGACAGGAACACTTGCGCGATGGCGTCCGGTTCCGACTCGGCGTTGAGATCGGTCGTGATTTGCGCGATATGGGACTGAATCCAGGCCTGATCCCGGTGGGCTTCGCTTAGCGCAGTTTCCTTGATCATCTGTTCTTCCAGCGAGGTTGTCATGTGGTTGAACGATTCGGCTACGTCGTCGAGTTCATCGCCGTATGTACGCTCGATCTTCGTATGCAGATCTTCCGTTCCGGATGCGATCTTCCTCATGACGAGGGACATCGTCTTCAACCTGCCGGCTACCTGCCATACGTTGCGGTACAAATACAAGCTTGCCGCGATCACGCCGAGCAGGAAGAAGATACTCCCGGACATGATGATTGCCCGAATATTGCCGACCTCGGAGAAGAAGGTGTCTTCCATGTCTGATTCGACAGAGAAGGTTAATTTGGAGCTGACTTTGTCGATCTCTTCCTGCAAGGGGAACCCCTTATTTTGGATGAGTTTTCTGGCTTCGGTCAAATTACCTTCTTCCACGTAGGCGACCACGCTTTGCGAATATGCGGAGAACTCGTCGTTCAGCTCAAGCAGATCGTTCATGATGAGTTGTTGGTCGCGATCCGTGACGGCAGATTCGAGCTGACTGATGTAGCCGGCAATGGATTCATGGACGCGCTGAGCGAGATCGATCTGCTCGCGCACCAGCTCGGGATCTTCGTAGATCACTATGTTTCTCAATCGGATTCCGTTTTCCTTCACGGCGATGTTCAGTTTATGGGTGATCGAAGCGATCTCGAAGTTGCCGTTCATCGCGCTGCCGATTCTGTCGATGCTGGTTACCTGGCTTCCCCACACCGCGAGAAGGACCAGGGAAAGCAGCAGAAGCGAACCGAGCCCTCTGAGAAACTTCGTTCTAATCATGTATTGCCGCTCCTTTCGACGCCGATGGATTCGTCATTCTTGCAGACGGAATTCCTTGCTCGCTTCCAGGCCGTATTGGTAGATCATCGCCAAGGCTTGCAGCCTGTCGGGGACGTTCAGCTTTTGGAAAATGTGCGTAATATGATTTTTCACGGTATGCTCGCTGATGTACAGCTTCTCCGAGATACCTCGGTTATTCATTCCATCGGCCATTAATTGAAATACCTCGAATTCACGGGTGGAGATCCCATACAATTGCTTGGCCTTGAGCAGCGCCGCATCGAGGAAGTCGGGGCTGGCACTCGCCACCGACAAAGTCACTTCCCGGTAGCTCTCGACTTGATATTGGCGTTCCGGCTGTGGCTTACGCCCGCTTTCGGGCCGAAGGAGCTCCCGAATCGACGGTTCGGGCAACGGCGGATAGAACCAATTTCCTTGCGCCGCGCGGCAGTCGAACCGCTTCAACAATTGCCAGAGTTCCTCCGTATCCACCCTTTCCGCAACGACGTTAAGATTCTGACGCTTCGCCAGAGCGATCATCGCGGCCAAGTAGGCGAGGCTTTCCTCCGACCGGCTGTCGATCGATTGAACGAACGATTTGTCGATCTTGATCGTGTCGATGGGGAATTTACATAGATAGGGAAGAGAAGCGTAACCCGCTCCGAAATCGTCGACGCTGATGGTGAAGCCGGTCTTTCTGAGTCCGGTCAGCAACTGAGCTACCCTGGCCTCGTCTGACATCAGCGCGATCTCCTGCAACTCGATTTCCAGATCCTGCGGGAGGCAACCGGTCTCGGCCAGAATCGATGCGAAGCGCTCGTTCAGATCCTTCTGCATGAGCTGAAGCGGCGAGAGGTTGACCGCTATGCGAATCGGCTTGCACCCGGCTTCCCTCCAGCGCTTGCTCTGTTCGCAGGCGGTTCGGAGCACCCAATCGCCGATCTCGATGATCTGGCCCGTTTCTTCCGCAAGCGGGAGGAACTCCTCCGGCAGCAGGATGCCCCATGACGGGTGGCTCCACCTCGGCAATGCCTCCGCGGCGATCACGGCGCCGGACTCGGCCTCGATGATCGGCTGATAATAGAGAACCATCTCTCCGCGCTTGGTCGCCATTCTCAAGTCGTTCTGGAGGACGTAGTTCCGGTAGGAGCGGATATTCATGCCGGAATGGAAAATATTGAATTGATTCTTGCCTTGTTCCTTGGCATGGTAGAGCGCGGCATCGGCTTGCTTCATCAGCAAGACGCGGTCCTCTCCGTCATAGGGGAAAATGCTGATTCCGATGCTTGCCGTCAGGTGCAGCTCGTATTGGTCGACATGAAACGGTCTCCTCAGTTCCTCCAGGATCCGCTCCGCCATGTCGATAGCGCTTTCACGTCCTGTTGCAGGCAGCAGAATGTTAAATTCGTCTCCGCCTACCCTGGCGAGAAAACCCTCTTCGCGCAGCGCGCCTTCCAATCGCCGGGCGACGTCCTGAAGCAGGCTGTCGCCGATCTGATGGCCCAGCGAATCGTTCACGTACTTGAAGCGGTCCAAGTCCAGGTACAGCATGGCGAGCTGCCGATGATTCCGCTTGGATTCCGCGATCTCATCGTCGGCCTTGTCGTAGAAAAGCCTCCGGTTCGGCAATCCGGTCAGCCCGTCGTGGTAAGCCATATGAAGGATGATCTCTTCGTCTTTCTTCTTCTGGGTAATATCGCGGATCGTACAGGCGATGAAGCATTTGTCTTTGACGTACCGCATGCCCATCTGGATTTCGGCGGGGAATTCCGTTCCGTCTCGGCGAATGGCGGTGATCTCGTCCAAGCGGCTGGCGTTCGAACTATCGTCCATCAAGTGGGTCGCTTCCAGCTTGTTCTGAACGTAAAGCTTATCCTTGTCGCCGGCCAACAGGGAGAGCACGTTGCTGCCGATCATCTCGTCATCGTCATATTGGAACATGCGCGAGAAGGCAGGGTTGACCTTCAAGATGATGCCGTCTAGGCCGATTACGATCATCGAATCGATCGAGGTCTCGTTAATGACGTTTGCGAGCGCTTCTGATTCTCTCATTTTTAGCGTGATTTCGGACAATTCAGCGTTGGCTCTCTCCAAGATGGCCTTCTGTTCGGACAAGCGATTGGCCTGTTGAATGATTTTCCGGCCAAGCCGATACATCTCGACGAAGTTTTCGACTTTGGCCTTCAAAATGTAGGGGTCGAACGGCTTCAGAATGTAATCGATCGCCCCGACGGAATAGCCGGTGAAAATATGGGACGATTCCATGTTGTTGGCGGATATGAAGATGATCGGGATATTCTTCGTTTTCTCTCGGGCTTTGATGATCTTGGCCGTTTCGAACCCGTCGATGCCTGGCATTTGCACATCCATCAGAATGACGGCAAACTCGTATTTCATAATCAGAAGCAGTGCTTCCTCGCCCGATGCGGCCGTGATGAGATGATAGTCGTCCCTTTCGATAATGGCGGTGAGCGCCAACAGGTTCTCGGGCCGATCGTCGACTAGCAGCAGGTTGACTCTCGTCTCCTCGGACATATTACTTCACTCCCTGCTTGAAATCGTTCGGAATTTAGACACAATTCACTCATTGTCCAAAGCATATCATAGCCCTGCTGCTTTTGTCCCAACAAGAAATGACCGAATAGGAGTCCGTTCCCAATCGCGGACTATCTGCCAGTTTAGGAACGTACGGTGATACTATTATTCCGCAATTCATAGGATGATAGGGAAGTCAGATAGTTGAACAAATCCTGACGGATTGAGGGTGTGAACGCGATGCATGGCAACGGATTAACGGAAATGGAACTGTCCGCCATGATCAAACAACTGAATATGGACGACCTGGCACTTGAAACGGACACCGATTCCCCGGCGATGGAGGATGCTGCCGAGTTGGAGATGGAGAATTCATCGCCTCTCTATGAACTCCAAGTTTCGGATGATCAGCTGTCCGCCCACTTCCTGTTGAATAGAACGAATAGCGAGCCGGTGCATCTGCACGACGTGATGGCGCGGCTGCAGCAGGAGGGCATTCGCGCGAATCTGAATCCGGCTGCCATCATGCAGGAGTTGAACGCGCCGACCTTCGAGCCCATTCTGGTTGCTCATGGGAAATCTTCCGTCCCCGGGCACGATGCGCGACTGGAGATCTATTTCCCGGAACAAGTGGAAAGTAAATTTTTCGAGGTCAACGGAAGCATCGACTTCCGAAACCATTTGCAGATTCCTATGGTCCATAAAGGCGAGATCATCGCGAGAAAAATCCCGATGATGAACGGGGCGCCCGGGCAGAACGTGTACGGAGAGGTCCTGCTTCCCAAGCTTCCAAGGGATATCGCCCTGGTGGCCAAATCGAATGTGCAAATCGGCGCGGACGGCGCAATCACCGCATTGATAGACGGGCGTCCCCGGATTACCGGCAAGAGCGTGAAAATCCTCGAAATCACGACGACTCACGTCGTTGCGGGAAATGTGGACCTCACGACGGGCAACATCGTATTTTCCGGAGATGTCATCGTCTATGGAGACGTTACGGATAACATGATCGTGGAATCGCTCGGGAACGTGTACGTCTATGGCAACGTGTATAACGCGACGGTGACCGCAACGGGAAGTATTCATGTTCGGGGCAACGTCGTGGGAAGCAAGCTGTACTCCGGGTACTACGGGGTATTGTTTAACCGGCTGTATCAAACGACCCAATGGCTCAGCAAGCAAGTCGAGCAGCTCAATGCCGCCTCGGAGTTGCTGGCTCACGCACTTGTGCAGCGCAACCAACCGGTCAACTGGGGGCAGCTGGTGTTTCTTCTCATTGAAAATAAATTCAAGGAAATCCCGCATAAAGTAAGAGAACTATTGTCGGTGCTCGTGAGCATTCAACAATTGAATATAGAAGATTTCCATCAATTGAGAGAGCAGTCCTATGTCTTCTCCCAGACCCATCTTATGCTGAAGACGGCGACGCTGCCTTTCATGCGCGGGTATCTGATCTTGCTGCGAAGCGTTTATCAGGAAGTCGAGCAAATGCAGGAAGACCGGGTCGTGACGATGATCAGTCAATGTCATAACAGCGAGTTGAAGTCCAATGGCGATATTATCATCATGCGGGATGGAGTTATCTTGAGCGACTTGTATTCGTCAGGCAGCATTGTGTTCCGGCACAGAAGATCGGTATGCCGGGGGTCGCGGCTGGAATCCGGGCACAGCATCTTGGCGAGAACAGCCGGCGGACAGACCGGCACCGTCGCCCTGCTGATTGCGAAGCTGCAAGTCTCGGTCGAGAGAATGCATTCCGGCAGATTGTGCGTGGGGAAATATAGCATGGAGATCGACGAAGCCGTTGACAACATCACGCTGACGAGGCATGGATTCAAACGCAATTCCGCCAGCAGTCTTCGAAAGGCAGGTGTGGTGAAGGCATGAAGTTGAAGCCGTTTCATAGCGAACAGCTCGCCTATTACGATCCGTTGACCCAGCTGCCCAACGCCCATTTCTTTGACGATGTTTTTCAAGAACTGCTGGATCATCGGATTCCGTTTACGCTGGTGGTTCTTCAAGTCAGTCGGTTCGACGAAATTCAGGATGCGTTCGGAAGAGCGCTAAGCAAGGCCTTCCTGAAGCTGTTGGCCGATAGATTGCGACATGTCCAGGGCGATCATGAACAAATCTTCATGGTGGATCGGCAAACGTTCAAGCTTCTGTATCAATCCAAGTCCAGGAAGGAAGCAGAAAGATCGCTGCATGTCCTTGAACAATGCATGAAGATGCCTTTCGCCATCGGAGACCATGAGATCTCGCCGGAGTTTCATATGGGAATGGCCCATTATCCGGGAGACGGTCTGGACGGAGACACCTTGCTTCATCATGCGTTTCGTGCGCTCATGCACGCCCGAGACGTTGGGGTTGCTTATTTGTTGGAGAATCCCCAAAGCAAGAGCAATCTGAAGCGCAAGCTGTTCTTGGAGAATGAGCTGAAAAAGTCGCTTGCCCGCAACCAGCTGTCTTTGCACTTCCAACCGAAGGTAAGAGCTGAGACGAATGAAGTGATCGGGATGGAAGCCTTAATGCGTTGGCATCACCCCGTTCTGGGCATGATTTCTCCCGGTGAGTTCATTCCCATCGCCGAGGAGAACGGGTTCATCATCCCGATGGGGGAGTGGCTGGCCCATGAAGCTTGCCGATTCTCGAAGAAGCTGCAGAACGAGTTTGCCATCCACATTCCGGTTGCCATCAATATGTCGGTCAAGCAATTCTGGCAAAGCGGCATGATCGATACGATCAAGCAAGCATTGGATTCCGCAGAGATGTCGCCGGAGCATCTCATTCTGGAAATTACGGAAAGCATGACCATGAATCCCGAGTCCGCGCGTCAGATTCTCCTGCGCTTGAAAGAACTGGGAGTCAAGCTGAGCATAGACGATTTCGGAACCGGCTTTAGCTCGCTGGCGCATCTGAAGAGGTATCCGATCGATGAACTCAAGATCGACAAGTCGTTTATCGACGACATCCTCAAAGGCGAGCTTGGATATAAAATCGTAGAGACCATCATCACGCTGGCGCACTATTTGCAAATTGAAGTCGTTGCGGAAGGTGTGGAGTCTCTGGATCAGCTGAAATGTTTAAGGAGCCTCGAGTGCGACGCCATTCAAGGCTACTACACCGCGCCCCCGCTTAATGCGGATGATTTGGTTGCTTACTTGTTGAATCTTCGCGGGAAGTTGGCGATAAATTATTGAACAAAAATGTTGGAATTGCTGCCTCATCCGCTGAATCGACTATCCCAGTTAGCCTGACGAATGCAAGAAATGAATATCCTAGTGAAGACATTCATGTCAATAATCTGAGGCACCCGATCGGGTGTCTTTCTTTTGTACGACGGGCAGTTGTAACTTTAACGAGTGAATCGCTGGAATTACATAATTACACATACTTTTTTTAATGCGTTTCTATTAAAATGATGTGAATACGTTTTAAATTCGGGAGGCAGCTATGAGGAACTGGAAACGAATAAATCGATATATACGGATATCGCTGATCTTGCTCATTTTCGTTTCCGTTCTGACCAGCGCCATCTCGCTGTTACTGTCTAAGTATTTTTCAGAATACGCTTTTTCGGAAGTCAATCATTACACGAAAAGCAATATGATCCAAACCATTAAAAACAGTGAATTCGTGCTGAATCGACTATGGGAGAATTCCTTTAGAATCTACACGGACATCAGGGTTCAGAAATATTTGGAGCAAAAAGAAATAACTCCGAGCGATATATTGGAAGTCAGGCCGGTCATGACCAATTATTTAATAAACGAGCCGTTCATCTACTCGATCAATTTGGTCAATCCAAGCGCAAGAACAATTTATAATTCCAGACACGGTCCATTCACTTACGACAACTTTTTTGATACAGGCATTTTGGATCGAATAAGCAATCAAGACGGAATGGATTTGAATTATTTCAAGCACGAGGTAAACGGACAACCTTATCTTGCTCTGATCATTCATCATGGCGATTGGAAAGGCTATCTCATCATGTTGTTGGATGTCTGGAAGCTGGAAACCTACTTGCTTGGCAACAACCCCAACACCGAGAAGGGGATAAAAGTCGCCGTATTGGATTCGAGAGGTGAACTGATGCTCGGGGAAGTGGCTTCACCGGATCTATACCATACAATGACCGAGCACAGGCAGAATGCCCGAACGGGATATTATGAAGCGAGCATACAGAACGAACCATGGGCGATCAATTATGGCGCCATGAGCACGAATAATTGGACCATGTATCACTTTACGAAGATCAGTTCTTGGCAGGAAAAAGTGAACGATTTTTATCGGATTATCGCCTATTACTCAGTAGGCTTCATCGCGGTTTTATTTCTCATCATTCTGTGGCAATCGCGTAAAAATTATCGGCCCATCGTGAACTTAGCCAATCAAATGAAAAGCAAGTTTATGGTTCAAATGAAAAATGAAGAGGAAGAAGAGATAAAAGAGGAGTATGAAATCATCCAAAAAGGCTTTAATTTCCTCCTTCATTCCGTAGATAAAATGAGTTATTCGCTAAAAGAACATAAACAAGTCGTAAAAAATGAGTATTTGAGACAATGGATCTTTCAAGGCCGTTATAATGAGCCGATGTTAAAATTTTTTAAGGAAAACACCTCCCTGTTCGATTATTCGAAAATTCGTATCGCAATCGTTCGAATCTCCTTCTATAAAGCATTTACGGAAAAATATCATCTGTCTTCACGGAAAACGATGAAGTTTGCCATTGGCAATATTTCCGAGGAGATTATCGGGAAGCAAGGCTGGGCGGTAGAGTCCATCGATTTCGGAAGCGATCATCTTGTTTTGATCATTGGTACGGAAAACCTAACGGACAATCGTCTGTTTGATTTTATTCAGGATATTGACACCCAGTCGCAGAACTATTTAAAAACGCCTTTGACCTTGGCGGTCAGCGACCCTAAAAATCACGAGGAAGATCTCAGAGCGGTATACGACAAGCTGCATGAATTGTCGATGATCCGATTTATTACCGGGGAAAATCGAGTGTATTGGGAACCAGATATCGAACAGTACAAAGCGTATATCGATCCGTCTCCGGATGAAGATCTCTCCCATGTGCTGGTTCAGACCGTGAGATGGGGAACCAAAGAGAAGATCGGACCGGCGTTGGATCAAGCGATGAAACATATGCAGAAGCTATCCTATAGCGAGTGCAGATTTCAATTAACATGGATTGTTTATTCTGTCGTCAAAGCGTTTAATCAGACAACTTCGCTGCAAAGTTTTGACGGGATTCAGAAACAATTGGACTCCTTCCATTCGCTTCAGGAAGCGCGTGAATGGTTGGAATATGAATTGAAAGAAATCATGAATCATATCAGTCAGAGGAAAAGCTCAGGTCGGAAAGAGGAGTTAGTGAATGAGATAATGGAATACGTACAGGCGAATCTTCACGATCCGATTCTCTCCGTAGACCGAGTTGCCGATCATATCTCGCTCTCTACGAACTATACTCGGCAAATATTCAAGGAGGCTTTCGGACAAACTTTAACGGATTATATCCTCGTTCAGCGCATTGAGAATACCAAGAAATTACTTTCCGTGACCGATTGGAACATATGGGAGGTCGCGGAACGTTCAGGTTTCCAAACGAAAAGTCACTTCTTTACCGTGTTCAAGAAAGTAACGGGAATGACTCCGGCCCAATATAGAGAGGATAATCAGACGGCAGCGGACGAAAATTCCTAGAACTTGGAGCAGCTTTAAAGCCCACACCGTGTGGGCTTTTTCATTCATGCGGGCCGTTAAAACGAGAACCTTAAAACAAGAACTCCCGAATCGTCAAAATGAGAATCCAATCGTTAAACACAGAACTTTGCAGCGTTGAATGAAGGGACTATGATGATTCCGAACCACGCGTCAATCAAACAAAATGAAGGAGTGAGTACGCTTGAAAGCAAGAACTTGGGGGTTGATCTTCATCGTCCTGGCATTATTGATTGTGAGTGCATGCCAGAGCGGAAGCGGCAACAATTCCTCAAATGGAGGAACATCGGCGGAGACGGGGAACAGCGAGAAGGGAGAACAAGTCACCATTAAATTCTGGTACCCTGGAGCGGGGCCAGCAGAGGATGCGGTGAAGGAAGTCGTAGCCGCCTTTGAAAGCAAACATCCGAATGTAAAGATTGATTATTCCGTCGTGCAGTGGTCAGAGTTTTTCCAGAAGTTGTCCGTAGGATATGCGGGAGGTATGGCGCCGGATATTCACGGACTCGGGTTCGGACAGTTTTTCTATACGGTCATGCAGGATCAATATATGAACTTGAACGATTTCATCGAACAGGATCAATGGGACGGCAAGGAAGATTTTTTCCAAGATGTATTGAAGTTAGGACAATATGAAGGCGGACAATATGCCTTCCTGATGCCGGAGGTTCGTCCGTTCGTGTGGAGGAAGGATTTCTTCGCGGAAGCGGGCCTGGATCCGGAAAAACCGCCGCAAACGTATGAAGAGCTGTACGAATATGCCAAAAAGCTGACCGTGTACGACAGTAATGGGAAGACCACGCGGGCTGGCATCGACATTCAAACGCAAAACGGTGAGCAATCTTACATGTCCATGTTGCTGCTTCAAGGCGGTCAAGATATGAATATCTATGAGCCGAACGGTAACCCGATGTTCGATTCTGAGGTTTCGATCGATCTGGTGAAGCGGATGACGGACCTGGTTAAAGAAGGGGTCGTTATTCCTTCTCATAACCATCAGCTTGAAGGATCGCTATTCAAAAACAGTATGGCGGCGATGGCGTTCGAGCAGCAGCCTTATGTTGAAGAGCTTGTGAGCAATATCGGTGCGGATAAGTTAGGGTTTTCCTTGCCACCAGTAGGCCCGAACGGTAATCGCACCGCATTGACGCTTGGCGTATTCATCACGATGAACAAAAATACGAAGCATCCAAAGGAAACTTGGGACTTTATGAAGTTTTTCTTCGAATCGGAAAATATTTTGAAATTCACGGAGAAAACAGGCTTTGCGGTTCCCAGACAGTCGCTAATGGAAGAATTTATTGCAGCTCGTCCGCAAAATCAATATGTGTTCGAAGCGATGAAGGATGCCAAAGGGTATACTCCTTCCGAGCATTGGAATTTGAACATGAAGTATCTGCGGCTTGGCTTGGAGGAAAGTTACAGCGGGATTCGCCCCGTCGAGGAAGCGCTGAAAATGAATGCCGAACAGGTGAGAACAGAGTTAGGAATCAAGAAATAAACGGCAATGCATTTCTCCCGCCGCTATAGGATGCACAGTGGCGGGAGAAATTTCATAAGTCCTCGGAAGGCGGATGGGAATGAAGAGCCGTTGGAACACGGTATTGCCCTATTTAATGATTAGTCCCTATGTATTTATATACCTGTTGTTTATTTTAGTGCCGCTTATATGGGTCTTTTACATGAGTTTCACGGATTATAACCCTATGAAGGCAGGCGTATGGGTAGGTTTGAAAAATTATCGCCAATTGCTGAATGACCAGATCTTCCACGCAGCATTTCGCAATACGATGGTCTACTGGTTATTTACAGTAATCCCCAGCATGGCGCTGGGGTTGTCTGCAGCGATATTCCTCAATTTGAAAACCAGAGGAGTATCCTTGTTTCGGGCGTTGATCTATTTGCCCGGCGTCATGTCCGGAGTCGCCGTGGCCATGACGTGGCTATGGCTTTACAATCCGCGCGGCGGCCCCATCAACGGCATCTTGCAGACATTCGGAATTACGGGTGCGGACTGGCTCAGGAATACGAGTACGGCACTTCCCGCCGTCATCGTGGTGGGCATATGGATGGGGATCGGCTATTGCATGATTATTTATTTGGCCGGGCTGCAAGGAATCCCTGAGCAGTTGTACGAGGCGGCGGATATCGACGGAGCTTCCAGGGGAAGACAGTTCATTTCGATTACGGTTCCCTTGTTAAAGCCGATCACATTTTTCTTGTTCATTATTTGCACGATCAACTCTTTCCAAGTGTTCGATATTGTTTATGTCATGACCGGAGGCGGCCCGGCCAATCGAACGAACACGATCGTAAACGAGATCGTCTCTACCGGGTTTAGAACCTTCAATATGGGATACGCATCGACCATCGCCATATTTTTGCTATTGATTACTTTCTTATTCACCGCCGTCAATTACAAGATGAATTCCAAACAGAGCGATTTGGCATAGGAACGGGGGTGATTTCATTTGAAAGTGAACAATAGGTTTCTCGTGTATGTCGTATTGATAACGTTCTCTCTTCTGATGATTCTTCCATTATTGTTCATCTTGTCAACGTCTCTTAAAGGCGATCACGAGTTCGTTGCGGCACAAACGACGCTGCTCCCTCAAGAATGGAGAGTACAGAATTATATAGATTCCATGAAGGCATCCGACTGGGGAACGTTTTTCAAAAACTCGTTTATCGTAGCGATTTTCGCTGTAGGCGGAAGCGTGATCGTCAGTTTTTTGGCCGGCTTCACGTTTGCCCGCATGCAGTTTCCGGGAAGGAATATCATTTTTCTCCTTTTGTTAATGGGGTTAATGGTACCGGCGCAAGCTGTCGTGATTCCGCAGTTCATTATCATGAAGCATGTTCCTTGGTTCGGGGGGAACGATCTATTCGGAATGGGGGGTACCGGTTGGCTGGATACGCATTATGCCCTCATCATTCCTCAATTAGCGGCCCCGGTGGGCGTCTTTCTGGCCAGACAATTTTATCAAGCTTTTCCCAAGGAGATGGACGAGGCCGCCCAGATCGACGGCGCCGGCTATTTCCGGACCTTCGTGAAAATCTATATGCCGCTAAGCGGTCCGTTGATCGCGGCATTCGGAATCCTGAAAACCGTATACGTTTGGAACGACTTTTTCCATCCTTTAATTTATACGAACAGCGCTAGTATGCGAACGGTCCAGCTTGGGCTCCAGCTTTTCAATGGCGAAGCCGACATCCGGTTTAACTTACTGATGGCCGCGACGTTGATCGTATCTTTACCGCTGATCGTTATGTTTTTTATGTTTCAAAAACAATTCGTGCAAAGCCAATTGTCCATAAGCGTTAAAGGATAACCTTCTATCAGCGAAAGGAGAGATGCAGGTGGGAGAGGGGAAACGACCCAATATTCTATGGGTATTCGGAGACCAGATGCGAGCGCAGGCAATGGGCCATACTGGCGATCCGAATGTACGGACGCCGAATATCGATCGGTTAGCGCTGGAGGGGGTTAATTTCACGCAGGCCATTTCCGGAACGCCGTTATGCTGCCCGTTCAGAGGCAGTCTCGTCACCGGACGATACCCGCATCGTTCTACCGTGCCCGGGCATGATTATTCGATGGATCCTAACATGCCGACCGTGGCGCATGCGTTTCGAAATGCGGGATACCGCACCTGCTGGATCGGAAAGTGGCATCTGGACGGATCGCACGAACCGAATCCGGGTCTGGACTTCTGGCAGTACGAGAATACCAAGAGAACCCGGATCATTCCGCCTGAGCGTCGTGGGGGATTCGAGGATTGGTGGGCTTACGAGATTAACAATCGTCCGTTCGACTGCTGGATTCATACCGATACGAAGGGAAGCATGGAGTCGTACCGGGTACCGGGCTTCGCATCGGACGGATTAACGGACATCTTGATCGATTGGATGAAGGGCCGCGTGCAGGACGAACCGGATCAACCGTTCTTCGCCTCCTTATC
Source organism: Bacillota bacterium (assembly GCA_023391635.1). Lineage (GTDB taxonomy): Bacteria > Bacillota > Bacilli > Paenibacillales > Paenibacillaceae > Cohnella. Next base: position 51,150 of record JAEWAQ010000062.1, read on the forward strand.
GCTGGAGCCTCCGCATAATCCATACACGGCACCGGCTGAGTACATGGAGAAGTACAGGGCCGCAGACTTAAAGCTTCGACCGAATGTGCCGGACGTGAAGTGGGTGCGCGATCGCGTCAATCGCGAGCTGCCGGGGTATTATGCGGCCATCGAGAATTTGGATTGGAATGTGGGCCGGATCCGCGCCGCTTTGGACGAGCTGGGGATTGCGGAAGAGACTTATATCATCTTCTTCAGCGATCATGGCGATCTCCACGGTTCACAAGGACAATTTCTTAAAACGTCTCCTTGGGAGGAGGCGATCCGGATCCCGTTCATCGTATCGGGTCCGAGCCGCGAACACCAATTTTACCAATGGGGCGATCTCGACATCCCGATCAACCACGTCGACATTGCTCCGACGACGTTGGGCATGTGCGGGATTGCAAAGCCGGATCAGATGGACGGATTCGATTATTCCGCTTATATCCGAAATAAATTTACATCTAATGACCCTATGCCGATGGATGACATTCCCGATAGCGCGTATTTGAGTTTGCCGGTTCCTACCTTACATGGGGATAGCGTCGACAAGCAGTTCCGAGGAATCGTCACGCGTGATGGCTGGAAATATGTCGCTCTGGAAGGGCATGCGTGGCTTATGTTCAATTTGAATGAGGATCCCTATGAACAGGTTAACCTTGCTCACAATGCGAAGTTTTCGCAGCAGCGAACGAAACTGAACGATCAGTTGAAGCGCTGGGTGATGGAAACGGAAGACGAATTCGCTGTCCCGGAGTGATTCTGTACTTAACATGAATGGGAGTGTGACCGGAATGAAAAGATATATGTTTTCCCCGTCCCTGATGTGCATGAACCTCATGGACATCCAAAATCAGATGAAAGTGATCAACGAACGAGCGGACATGGTGCACATCGATATCATGGACGGCCATTTCGTAAAAAACATTACGCTGTCTCCGTTCTTCATCGAGCAGGTCCGGGATCACGTGACCGTGCCGATCGACGTGCATTTGATGGTCGAGAAGCCGTCCGACTTCCTCGACATGGTCATCGCGGCCGGTGCGGATTACATTTGTCCGCATGCCGAAACGATCAATAGCGAGGCGTTCCGCATCATCGAGAAAATCAAAAGCGCGGGCCGTAAAGTAAGCGTGGCGCTTAACCCGTCAACGCCGCTCAGTTTTATTCAGCATTACATCCACCACTTGGACAAGATCACGTTCATGTCCGTCGATCCGGGCTTTGCCGGTCAAACATTCATTCCCGAGGTGCTGGACAAAGTCCGCGAGGCGAGAAGGCTCAAGGAAGAGAAGGGCTATCATTACTTGATCGAGATCGACGGCTCCTGTAACGAGCGAACCTATAAAATATTGGAACGAGCCGGTATCGAAGTGTTTATCGTCGGCAATTCGGGGTTGTTCAACCTGGATCCGAATTTGGACCGTGCATGGGATAAAATGCTCGCACAGTTCAACGCTCAGGTATCCGCCTAAGCGGCGCCTCGAGCGATGAACCGGGAACATCGCCGCACATAGGCTATTTGGAGGAGAGGTCATGACTCACTCGGCAAACGAGAGACCGGCATACACGATCGGCATCGATATCGGCGGCACTCATATTCGCATCGGTCTTGTCAGCTCGGCGGGGGAGTTGGAACATTTTCGAATCGAAAGCAGTTCGTTTCTGCAGACAGGTCAAGATCCGATCCGCCGGCTCTCCGACTATATCCGTTCCTACATGGAAGGCCATCCAAACGCGGACGTGAGAGGGATTGGCATTGGTTTTCCGTCCGTCATCAGCAGGGATAAGAAGACGGTGCTGGCGACGACGTTCCTCGCCGGCTTCAATCAGGTGAACGTGGCGGATCCGCTGGAAGCGGCTTTGCGCGTCCCGGTCTATTTGGATAACGATGTGAATTTCCTGCTGTTTACGGAGATCATGAAGCATCGCCTGTACGGGCAGGGCATCGTACTCGGGTTTTACATCGGCACGGGCTTGGGCAACGCCATCTACTACCAGGATCATTTTATCGCGGGCAAGCACGGCTCGGCAGCGGAACTCGGACATATTCCCATACTGGGCGGTGAAGGCAGGTGCGGCTGCGGCAATGAGGGCTGCATCGAACTGATCGTTTCCGGTAAATATTTGCGAGAGCTCCATGGGCGCCGGTTCGCGGATACGCCGTTCGAGGAACTGTTCGTACGCCATGGGAGCGATGAACATCTGCTGGCGTTCCTCGATCATATCGCCGTTGCGATCGCGACAGAGGTAAACATCCTCGACCCCGATCATATCGTCCTCGGGGGAGGCGTCCTGCATATGAAGGGGTTCCCGAGGGAGAAGTTGGAAGCTTATATATACGATCACGCGCGCAAGCCGTATCCCGCGGAAAGCTTGGCCTATATTTACGCACAGGAGAACCAAGAAGCGGGGGTGCTTGGGGCCGGCGCTCACGTCTGGAACGATTTGATGAGGCGGGACGGTAGTCGCCGAAGCCGCTCGGCACTAATTTAAATAACAATCGCCCTCCACCTAGCCAAGAAGGCTAAGTGGGGGGCGATTGGCTGCGTCACGCAATATGAAAGCCGAGGATCAGGTGAAGAAAGGCGACATCATCGGTACGAGTTTTCTCATTTCTGCCACCTCTCAAACACCGAAGAAGTCTATCAATACCGGAGCGAGGGATCCCGGCTTTACGATATGCGTCTGGCCTTCCAATGTTCGGTAGTTGGCGTTGGGAAGAACGTTCGCGAGCGAACGCATGGCGTTCCGCACCCACGAGGGGCTTTTTCCGCCATCTATGATCAGAGTAGGCATCGTAACAGCCGACCATCTCCCGGTTGGCAACGGCTTGCCTCTCTGAAGATCTACCATAAACGTCGTGTCGCTGATCAGCGTGTGCGCGATAGACTTCATTCTGGACCACCCCGGCATGATCTGCATCATGGCAACGACGATCGCGGGCAATCTCACCCCGGTTCTCATGAACAGTTAAACCGCGGCGCCTCGCCGGCCCGTTGCCACCAACTCCGTGAGTTTCGCCAAATAATCTATGGGCACGGGCGGACGGCTATCGTCGACGATGAACGGTACTTCGTACAAGGCCAATCTCTTAACGGCCGAAAGTCGATTCGCCGCTTCGAGGGCAAGTGCTCCACCGGAAGAAATCCCATAGAGGAAAGCAGATTCGCCGACGTCATGAATGAGGGCGTCGATGTCTTCGATCTCGCGGGCAATGTCATACGGCGCGGTATCGCCGCTGTCGCCTCGGCCTCTACGGTCATATGTAATAACCGTGAAGTGCTGTGCCAGGAGCGGCGCCAATGTTACGTTCGGTCCGAATGTCCGGTTACCGCCCGCGCCATCTACTAGAATCACGGTCGGTCCTTTGCCTGTTTGACTATAAGCGATCGGCGTGCCGTCTTTGGATATCACTTTTTTCATGGTAGCCTCCGTTGATTAGGTCTAATTGTTCGCGATTGCGGATAGGAGTTTGGCGGAGATTGCCGTCACAAGCAAAGGTCCCCATACTGCGGCGCGGCCCGGGTAGAGTGCATATCGCATTCCGATGGTGCTCGCGAAGTATTTTTTTAAATTTGCGCCGACATCCGATCCAAACTTCGATTCCAGTCTGGCTCCATGCCATTCAATGCATCAATGAATGCCGGGCCGCACTTCTTGACCTCGATATGCAAGACGAGCTTCGTCTTTCCGTCGTTATCGATGAAGTCGACGGTCTTCAATTCCTCAACTTGGGGCTCACCCTCCTCATCGAAAAATACGCCTGTCGTAAAGACTAATTTCTCGGGTTCGATGACCTCTTGATAAGTACCTTTAACCGGCATCACGGATCCATCGGGAGCTTGCATATGGATGAGGATCGAACCGCCGGGACGAACGTCCAATTCGCAGACAGGATTCGTAAAATCATCGGGTCCCCACCATAGTGCCAACAGCTGCGAATCGGTCCATGCTTTAAATACAACTTCACGAGGCTTGTCGTATAGGCGGGTAATGGTCAGCTCTCGCACATAAGCGTTTTGATTGGCGATCATGATTGGGAATCGTCTCCTTCATTGGTCGATATTGAACTTTGTATCATCCCGGATTGCAATACCTTATCCAACTTATCCAGACGCCGCGTCCAACGATGACTAACGTTATGGATCCATTGTTCCATCTCGAGCAAGCTGTCCTTGTTGATGCGATATAGTCGTTGTTGTGCCCGCTTTTCCATCTGTACCACGTTCGACTCGCGCAAGATCCTCAAATGCTTGGAGACGGCTTGCGGACTGACTTGAAAATTCTCGTAGATTTCCGAAGCGGGCAACTGGTCATAATTAGCGAGAATTTCGACTATGCTGCGTCGTGTTGGATCGGCAAGAGCAGTGAATATATCGGTTGCCAATGATTGATGTTCCTCCTTAATCCCATCGTTAATTCGCGAATTACCATTTCATAGGTCAATAGGATTCGTTAGTGAGTATTATATTATAAACCGTTTGGTTGATCAACCATTCGTTTAAATTATATTGGGCTTCATTCCGTAAACGCGTTGCAACCTAAATTTAATCTCCCTTTTATCGTATCTTCATGTTGAACGGTTAAGATATAGACATGACCCTCCTTTGAAATATATAACTTGAGGCTTGCGGCTCGTTGCTGCAAGCCTCCTTTTTTTTGTAGCCGGGGATAAGAGTCGGGAATCGGTAGGGGAGGTTTTTGGGGTTGGGGGGCGGATAAGTCGGGGAACGGAGATATAGTTTCGAATGAAAAAAAAGAAACATCTTGGAATCTCATAGGTTCAACCTAGGCGGTTTTCCCTTGTCGATTCCAAGCGTTTCAGCTGTCTTTAACCGTTCCTTCCCGCTCTTCTTAGTACCAAAACCAGCCGTCATGCGGGTGATGCATTTCGTGCATCAGAGGCTGATGGCAGCAGGGGCAGCAATGTACGTGATGGTGGTAGGGCATAGGCATGTTGGCCATCGGCCCGATATTTTCGGGTCCGATATTGGCGGGTGAGATGTTGGCCGGGGCGACGTTGGCAGGCGCGATGTTGGCAGGAGAAATATTGGCAGGCGCCATGTTGACAGGTCCCACATTCACCGGAGCCACGTTAGCGGGAAAATGATGATAAGGATGCATTTCGATTCGATATCCCCCTCCATAAGGTTGATATCAGCGTATGCCCATCCCGGACAGCGCGACACTCATTCTTCATAAATTGGGCGCGGATTCATATCGGTCATCACCTGTCGCATAGGCTTTACAAGTGGATAGGAGGCGGGTTCCGATGATCACGGTTAGCGGCGTTCAAGCGTCTGTAGATACGACGGGTTGGTCTCCACTGGCGGCATCGATTTACGAACGGAAACAGAGCAGTTCCGAGATCTATCCGTATCAGTCCGTTCAGCATTTGCGGTTCGAGATGGAAATGAGGAACGCCATCGTGGCCGCGGCGGAAGCTTTAAGCCGCAGCGGCTTGCATTTCTCCGACTTCAAAAATTCCAAGTGCAACGAGCGGCTATGGAGCCGATCGGAGGTGGGAGGATTTCTGATCAAGGAGGGCGTCCCGCCGGCGGAGGGAATTCGGGATATTTTCGCGAACGGCCGCATGTATGCCACCGAATGCGCGACGGCCACCGTCATCGTGGTCTACAAGGGAGTGCTCGATTCAATCGGGGACACCGCATTCAACCGCCTATTCAACAATTTGTATCTGTATGATTGGCACGTCGACGACGACCTGCGGCTGACCGTTCAGACGGGTATCCGGAAGGCTTATCCCGGCGACCTTCAATATTTCAACAACCCCGACTTTAACCCCGACACCCCTCAATGGCAGGGCGAAAATGTCGTCGTGATCGCGGATGACCTATACTACGGGCACCCTTTCGGCATCGGGCCATCGCGCACGATCATTGCCGGCTTGAACCGGTCTCGCATCCCCGGAAGCGGGACCTCGGCCTACCTTACGGATGATATCGTTCAACCGGACTATCTGCACCTCTCCCGTTTCGCGCCGGGGTCGAGGTCGGTTATTTTTGCGCGCATAGGCGGCAAGCATTATGTTCTTTAGGGGGATCTGCTAAACTTCACTGAGCAGAATTGCATCCTGGACAGACATGTACCGCTAACACATTGTAACCAAATCTTAACCTCCCTATTATCTTATCTTCATGTTGAACAGTTAAGATAAAGACATGACCCCCCTTTGAAATATATAACTTGAGGCTTGCGGCTCGTTGCCGTGGGTCTCCTTTTTTTGTGCCGACCCCCGTTTGCTTACAAACATATTTCAGAGTGAGGACTTGGAGCAACTTGAATGTGGTATAATAATGGGAGTAATCGCTTGATGCTGATTAGATAAGTTGAGCTTAGCCGCGATGATCGAGCGAATGGACGTACATAAGAGAAAGAATCCGTAAAACCCATCCAAACAGGTTTTTGATTGGGAAGGGTGTGAACAGTGTGGACTATTTCGAATTACTGCGCAAAAAAGCCCTGTATGATCAGGCGAAAGACACGCTTCCGGAAATTACAGTCAAAAGTTACGTACAGGCGTTCGAACTCGAGTACACGCATAATTCGACTGCCATTGAAGGCAACACGCTTACCCTCTTGGAAACCAAGGTGGTACTGGAAGATGGGCTGTCTGTCGGCGGCAAGAAACTCAGGGAAATTTACGAAGTCATTAATCATAACAAGGCTTATCAACATGTGAAGTCTTGCATTACGCAGGGGCTGCCGCTCGAAGAGTCTATCGTCAAGGATATTCATGCTATATTGACCGAGAATATCATGACTGGCGGCATCTACCGGAATGTAGAGGTATACATATCGGGAGCAGCCCATACGCCGCCGGTGCCGAGTGAGATGTACCACCAGATCAAGAACTTTTACGCCGATCTAGCTGACAAAGATACCACCAACGTGGTTGAGTTGGCGGCATGGACGCATGCCGAGTTTGTCCGTATTCATCCATTCGCTGATGGAAATGGCAGAACATCAAGGCTAATCATGAACTATCAATTGATGGCTTACGGTTTTCTTCCAGTTTCCATTGCGAAGGAATCGCGTTTGGATTATTTTAGTGCTCTGGAAGCCTATGCGATTCATGGAGACTTACGACCCTTTGCCGATATGATCGCTTTATTGGAGGAGCAGCAGCTTGATCGTTACCTTGGCATGATCGAACGACATAGTCGCTAGCACTGAATCTGACGGGGAGCAATTGTGGATATATTTCGCTAACATGTTGTAATCGAATCTTAACTTTCCTTTTATCTTATCTTCATGTTGAACAGTTAAGATAAAGACATGACCCCCCTTTGAAATATATAACTTGAGGCTTGCAGCACGTTGCTGCAGGCCTCCTTTTTTTGCAGTGGTGGTAGCCACAGCTGTCTGATCCTTTCTTTCATAATTTTTTCAGAGCGGTGTGTTAATCTGCCTTGTAGTTCACGAAATGGGGTTATTGCGTATGGGAAACAAACAGAAGGTTACCGGCTTTCTCCTGATGATTGCACTGTTCCTTGCGATTCCGCAGCCGATATTGGCTATGCCTATATGGATCGAGCAGGGGGCGGGAACTCCGATCGAAGTGGAGGCAGAGCTTAGCGATTCCGTTCAACAGGTGAAAATGAAGATTCAGGACAAGACAGGAATCGATGCGGATCAAATCCGTTTGCTCTTCGCAGGTGGACTGCTGGAGGATGGCCGAACGTTAGCGGATTATCCGATCACCTCGGGAGCAACCCTGCAGCTGGAGTTTAAACCGGCCATTGCGCCTTTTCGCGTTCAGGTTGAGGAAGGGGAGACATATGCCTTTTCCGGTGCGTTATTTGCTTCGCATTACGCCGGTTCATCCCCCCTTGAGCGAATAACGATCGTCACGTTGCCGGATTCTGAATACGGGAAGCTGCAAATGAATGCCGCAAGCGTCACGACGGATGTATACGCAGGTCAATCGATCGATGCCGGTGACCTGCCGAGGCTGAGGTTGATTACATATGCGGGCAAACCGGGGGCGGTATCCATCGGATGGAGCGCAAGCGATCAATATGATACCTCCGCGCCTTCTACGATCGATGTGACCATCACCTCCTACGTTGCGGATCCAGGTCCGACCGTCGTTCAGTCTGGCAATGCCAAGCTTGACCGATTGACGGTCCATGTCTTCGGCACTGAGCTGGAGCTATCGCCTGCATTCTCCTCCGATATACTGGCTTATGCAGCAGAGACTGAGGCAGAACAAGTCGAGTTGCAGGCGGTTCCGTCAGATGACAGGGCATCGATGGAGCTCGGCGGCAAGCGCATGGCGGGGAAGACGAGCATCCCTCTGTCGATCGGGGACAATGCGTTGGAAATTAAGGTTCTGGCCGAAGATGGAAGTTCCCGTACATACACGATAACGATTATTCGCATGGCCATCCAGGAAGAGCCTCCCTCGAACGTGGCGGAATGTTCCTTCCTGGATATTGACGGACACTGGGCCAGGCCGGATATCTGTGAAGCCGCCGAGCAGGGGATCGCGGCGGGAGTGAGCGAGCTTACTTTTGCACCGGATCGTCCTGTCACGCGAATGGAGTTTGCCGTGATGCTGATGCGGTCGTTGCGGATCGAGATTGGCAGCGAGATGCATGCGATGGATTTCAGGGACGGGGAGAGTTTCCCCGACTGGATGCAGGCGGCACTGTGGACTGCCGTTCGGGAGAGGCTGCTGGTTGGCTATCCGGATGGGACATTGCGGCCCGAGCAAGCGTTAACCCGGACAGAAGCGGCTGTGATCGTCTCCAAGGCCATGGGATGGGAGATAGCGCTTGGAAGGAGCACAACCTATGCCGATGATGCCCGTATACCGGCCTGGGCCAAAATCTATGTTGAAAGTGCTTATCAACACGGGCTCCTGGTCGGACGCGGCGACAACCGATTTGAGCCGGATGGTTGGTTAACTAGAGCCGAAGCGGCCGCCATCCTCTTGCGATCGCGATGAGTGTAAAGGTAGGGCGGAAATGAATAAGAACACCAAATCCTGCATTCCCTGATATAGGGAGGTGCGGGATTTTTGTTTGTTGAAGTATTACAATAACGGATGATAATGGTTGGCTGCTGCATCTCGGATTTTTAGACGAATTGAGATGAAAGGGGAAACCAGATGAGTCAATTGGTTGAATTAGCAAACTTGTTCAATTCGTATAATGTCTATCCTCGTTGTGCCATTACCCCTAGATCGGCATTCCGTATTTACCAGCATGAATTTCCCGATCATTATTATTCTTTGCAGATGGAACAGTTGATCCAAAGCCAACCGTATGAATCGACTCAACGAGGTGCCGATTTGCCTTGGTGGGGCCGACATTATTTTGACGAGATGATAGGCAAGCGAACAATGGTCATCGCTCAGGACTCGTTGTCGCTAGATGCGGGAAGCATTGTCTTCTATGCTTGTTTTATGCCCGGTTCAGGGCCCGCTGAAGTCAGAAGTTGGGTTAGCAAGCATGGTTTGTCCACTTTTCGGAGTTGGGAAAAGGCCAGGAGATTGCTGCAGGAATTGATTGATTGGGATTATACCTACATCACTGACGCGTCCAAGGTATACCGTACAAGCTCATGGAAAGACAGAGATTTTGATAAGAGAAAAAGCGCTGATTTGCTCCGGTCGGAAATAGAGGTTTGCAATCCGGATCTAGTTATCTTGCTAGGGAGTAACGCTCTTTCGTTGCTTCATCCAGGCATAGGGTATCGGAATGCGGTGGGGCAACGAGTACTGCAAAAGGAGAACCGCGACATCATCGTTGCTCCCTTCCCAAGTGTCGCAAATGCGAACGGGTATGAAGAACGCAAAGAAGACACGATTAAACTTGTGAAAGCCTATTGGAGCCAGCATTAGCCCTGAATATTCGCGGTTACCGTTGATCATGGTAGGGACAACTTCTATTAACAAGGGGCGTGGATACAGATCTTTCGTAAAGATTTTTCGGACTGCAGCGGAAATTTAAATTGCCGGGACTTCTGAGCCATCTTTGGGATTGACGCTCGACCTAGGGGGAAGAATTCCTTCTTGAATCTCTGCTAATATGGTACGATAGTCATAACAGGTGACTTCCTAATATAGGAAATAGAGGGGATCCATTTGATCGACAAAGTGATTCGCATCTTCAACATTATCAACGCCATTCAGGCGAATCCCGGCATTTCTGCTAAAGACCTAGCTTTCAAGTGCGACGTGAACATTCGGACCATCTACAGAGATATGGACATCCTCGAACTGATTGCTCCGGTCTCCAGAGAGGGAAGAGGCACCGGCTATCGCTTTATGGGCAAGTTTTTTCTCTACCCTCTAAACTTCACAGAGCAAGAAGCGCTAGTCTTTTCGCTTCTTCCCTCGATGCTGGACAAGGACAAACTGCCTCCGGGGTTCGACAATGCTTATGATAAGGTAATGGGGACGCATCTGAAGGAGAAATCGCGCCAGAATCAGATCATCGAAGATATCGCGGACATCATTCAGATGGGGACGCCCGCGTACCGGAAGGAAAGTCCGAATTACCTGCAGCCGATCATTCAAGCGATATTGGAGAACAAGTCAATCGACACCGTCTACCACACCCAGTACCGGAATAAGACGACAGAGCGCATGATAGATCCGTATTATCTCGTCCCTCGCGAACAACGGTTTTATTTAATCGGTTATTGCCACTTGAAAGAGGACATTCGGACATTCCGGATCAGCCGTTTTCAGAAGGTGGAGATTACCGGGCAGCCGTTCGACAAAGGCGATTTCAATATCAAGAAATACCTGAAGAATACGTGGTCCATCGATCGTGGGGACAAGAACATGACGTTCAAAGTCCGGTTCGATGCCGAAGTTGCCCGTTACATCAAGGAAGAAGAACTGTTCGTGCATCCTCGCATGAAAGATCAGAAGGATGGCAGCTTGATCTTCGAAGTGACGGTGAACAATGAAAAGGAGTTTCTGAAATGGGTGCTCCAATACGGTCCTGCCGCGGAAATCCTGGAGCCGCAATCCGTTCGGGAATCGCTCAAGGAACAGTTGTCGCAGTGGAGCAGGATGTACCAGTAGGGATATCGTCAAGGATGTATTTATAATGTTCGGCTTTCATGGCCTCGCTTCGCTAAGAAGCGGGGCTATATTTATATTGGCGAACACCCATTCGCTGACAAACAGGTGCCCAAGTGATGCATTAAGATAAGGGTACGAATAGAAAGCGAAAGAGAGGCGCTGGGGCTATGAAACTCATCTTAACGAAGCATGCATTCGAACGTTACCTCGAGAGAGCAGCCTTAGGAGAGGATGACTTCTACCGTTTTCAAAACCGGCTTCGGAATATGACCAGAGACGATCTGTGCTTTCTCAAGTGGCAAGGCAAACCCGCCGTTTATTTCGACCAGACTTATTGGCGCTATGAACAAGATGTCAACACAAACGAGATTACATTAATTACATGCCTCGGCGTGCTTGAATATATCAGTTCGAATAAGTGGGCCAGACAGGAAGCGGCAAGACACGGCCGCGCTACAAAGAAGGTATCTAAAACGATCCCAAGAAATGATGGGATCATTTGGTACAGTAAGCCTAAATTAAGCAGGAATGGAGCTGTCTCACACAGAATTGATTAAAAGATGTTGATCATTGTCGAGGAAATCAAGCGAGAGGTGATCCGAATGCGAATAGATCTGGTAGAACGGCTTTACGAGAAGATCATGGAGGAACCGATTCGACCTAAAGTACTGATAGCTAGATCGTATGCGGAAGGTCACCAATGGCTCGAGCAGATCTGCAAGCGCAAGGGATCGGTCTATAACGTAGAGGTGCAGACCCTTAGCGGGTTCGTGATTGAGAAGGCGAGATTGGAGCTGTTCCGGCGACAAGTTCGGTTGCTGGACAGCAGGCAGTCCTATTGGATCGTTCGGCATCTGATGAAGCAGCTGGCAATGGGAAATGCGCCGCGCTACATCACCGAGGACATGTTGAAGCCCGGCATCGCGGATCGCGTTCACCGTGCAATTACGGAGGTGCGGCTGGCAGCGGTGCATCCGGAAGATATCGGGCCAGATCGTTTAACCAATCCGGACAAAGGCGAATATTTACGCGATCTGCTGTCGATGTACGAGATGTATCTCCGGGATCATCGGTTGACGGATGATGCGGGGTTGGTCGATTATTTGCGTCCTGATCCGGACGGGACGTTGTATTTGGCGATCGAGCCGACCGGCTGGTCGAAGATAGAACGCTCGATGGCGGACAAGCTGGCCTGCGGGCGTTTGTACATATTGGAGGCAGACGAACCATTCCAAGACAATGAACAATTTGCCTCAAATTCGTTCGACATGTTTCGCGCATCCGGTACCGCGGCGGAAATACGGGAAGGATTTCGCCGGATGCTCTCGGAACCGGTGGCGCTTGACCGGACGGAAATCATCTTATCTGATTACGAGCGCTATGTTCCCGTCGTCCATGCTCGTGCGGAACTGCTGGGCATCGAATGCACGCTCGCGAACGGGCTTCCACTCGCGTTCTGCGCCGCAGGCAGAGCGGCAGCCGGGATGCTGAACTGGATCGAGGAAGGATATCCGGCAACCAAGCTGACGGAGATGCTGCGTCATGGGGAAATCTTGTTTCAGGATGACAGATGGTCGCAAGGAGACTGGATCCGATTGCTGGAACAGTCTGGGATCGGGTGGGGCAAGGATCGATACGTTCGCATGCTTCAGCCGGACAGGCTCAGCGAGGAGGACCGGGAGCCGGGGGCTTCGCTGTTAAGCCAGCTGGAACCTTGGTTTGCCGACTTGCCTGACGGCACGGAGTGGGATCCTATTCGGCTGCTGGCGTGGCTGTCGACAACCGTACGGAATCATACGGCTGCACGCTCGCCGGATGACGGATTCGTGCAAGTGGCGCTGCTGGAGTTGGCGGTTCGTCATGCGTCGAGCCCATCCGACTTGATGCCGATGGATATGGCCATACGTTACGTAAGAGATATGCTCGCGAGTATCCGGATTCGCGTGTCGGCGACGCCCAAGCCGGGCATGCTTCACGTCAGTTCTTTGCAGAACGGGGGATGGAGCGGGAGGGACCGGACCTGGATCGCGGGGATGGATGAGCGGGCTTGGGGCGTCTCGACCAGTCAGGATCCTGTTCTTCTAGACGAGGAACGCGCGGCGATTTCGGCTGATCTGGAGACGATGGGCGAGCGCGCCAGGCTGATCAGACGGGAACGCGAATCCCGGCTCGCGCTGATTCGAGGCGAAGTCTGGCTCAGCTACGTATCGTACGATACGGGCGAGCAGAAGGGTCAAAGTCCGGCTTTCGAAATGCTCCAGGCCTGGCGACTGCATTCAGGCGATGAGAACAAGGATTTCGGCGAATTGGAGCATGCCCTGGGCGAACCGTATGGCGTGATGGATATCATGCATCCAGCCGGACAGCGCCAACCGATTGACGCGAGCGATGAATGGACCGAATGGCTGGTGGAAGATGGCGGTCGTCGCCGTGAGGGACAGGCGGTCCTACATCGGGCTTATCCTGCATTGGCGGCAGGGTATCATGCCCAGACCCTGCGTCAGGAAGCGGCTCTGTCGGCATATGACGGTTGGCTGGATCTGGATTCCGATTCATCCGCCGATCCCGATGCCCTAGAGGCAGAGGGAAACCGCCTGTTCATCAGCGCAAGTCAGTTGGAGCATTATGCGCGCTGCGGAATGCAGTATTATTTCTCAAATGTGTTAAAGCTTCGACCGAAAGACGCGGCGGCGTTCGATCGAAGCTGCTGGCTGCAGCCTGTTGACAAGGGCAACTTGCTGCATCTTATTTTCAGATTGTACATGGAACATGTGACGGATCACGGAACGCGGCCTGCCGCGCATGACCGGACCCGATTGACTGAAATTATGGAATTGGCGATCAGGGAGTTCGAATTGCGCATTCCTGCTCCCAGTCCGCACGTGTTCGCTAAGGAATGCGAAGAGATTCGGCGAGATGTCGAAATCTTCTACCGAAAAGAAAGCGCCAATACGGACCAGCCGTGTTTCTTCGAGTTGGGGCTGACACTTGGAGACGGGGAGCCGATGGAAATCGCATTGCCGGGCGGCGTCCGTGTTAGGCTGAAAGGGTTCATCGATCGGATCGACCGGATCGGTCCCCACCAGTACCGTATTATCGATTACAAAACAGGCAGCGCGAGCAGGTACGCACCTTCCGAGTACTTCAGCGGCGGCACCCAGCTGCAGCATGCGCTCTATTCGGCAGCGGCGGAACAATGGTTTCGCCAATCGGGGCACGACCACGAGGCCGAGGTGGTGGAGGCGGATTATGTATTTCCGACGGAGCGGGGCCGCGGGGACGCAGTAAGGCGAATGCAGAACCGGCGGGAAGAGCTGGCCGCGGTCGTGTCGCGATTGCTGGAATCCCGGGAACGGGGGATCTACATTCCGACCAAGGATGAGAAGCAATGCGCATGGTGCGATTATCAATCCGTCTGCGGTCGCCATGCGCAGTGGATGAAGGACAAACGGAATGCAGAAGAGAATGCCGCGATTCTGGAATCGTTGCTGGAGGTGGAGGAATTTGGCTGATACGAATGGAATGACGCAACCGGAAGACCAGGCGGATCGCGATCGAATATTGGCGGACCTGGACACGACGCTGCTGGTCGAAGCGGGCGCGGGATCGGGCAAGACGACCAGCCTGGTCGGCAGGCTGCTCGAGCTGATCCAATCGGGCATACGGGTCGACCAGATCGCGGCCATAACATTCACGAACAAAGCGGCGGACGAGATGAAGGAACGGTTCCGGCTGGCGCTGGAGAGAGCATATCGGGCGGCGGAAGATGCGGGAGCGCGCGAGCGGCTGGTAGCGGCCATCGGCCAGCTCGACCTGATCTTCATCGGGACGATCCATTCATTCTGCGGCTCCCTGTTGCGCGAGCGCCCGATTGAGGCCGGTCTTGACCCTGCGTTCGAAGAGATCGATGAGGTGACCGACAAGGAATTCCGGGCTCGCTGCTGGGACGACTATATGGCCGATTTGGACGAAGAACAACAGCAACGGCTTCAGGAGCTGCTGTCAATGCGCGTGGACGTGAATGCGCTTCGGACCGTCTATGATCGCGTGTCCATGTTTACCGATGTGAAACTGCCCTATGAAGATTGCGCCAGGCCTGATATGGACAGGATACGGGACTCGCTGTTCCCGCTGCTGGAAGAGGCGGTGCCGTATATTCCATCGACCGAACCGGACAAAGGTTGGGATACGGTTCAGAAGCTGGTGCGGCAATCCCGCCAGAAGATGCGGTGGGTCGATCTGTCCGATGATATGCGTGTGCTGGAAATCGCGCTCGAGTTCGAATGCAAACTCGACGTTACGCTCATTCGCTGGACTTCCAAGAAGCATGCCAGCGAGATGAAGAGGCGGTTTGCGGAGTGGCAGGCGGACGTGCTCAAGCCCCTGCTTCGGGAGTGGCGGGAGTATCTATACCCCAAGCTGATCTCGTTCGTACAGCCCGCGCTGACTTATTGCCGGCAGCGGCGGTTCGCCGCGGAGTTGCTTAATTTTCAGGACCTGTTGATGGAAGCGGCCAAGCTGGTTCGCGAGAATGGCGAGGTGCGGGCTTATTACGCCGGGCGCTACCGGAGACTGCTCGTCGACGAGTTCCAGGATACCGACCCGATTCAGGCGGAGCTGATGTTCCTGCTCACGGGCGAGTCTGCGGACGGGGGATTCGTGAGAGATTGGCGACGGCTGACGCCCCGCCCTGGTTCTCTGTTCGTCGTGGGAGACCCGAAGCAGTCGATCTACCGATTCCGCCGGGCGGATATTTCGATCTATAACGAAGTGAAGAGGCGGATCGGGGCGTGCGGGGCGGTGCTTCGGCTGACGGCCAACTTCCGTTCAGTGCATGCGATCGGCGAATTCATCAACGGACAATTCGTCGGCAAGCTGCCGCTGGAAGAGTCAGAGTATCAAGCCGCATTCGTGACGATGGAGACGAGAACGCTCAATCCCGGCAGAGATGAGAAGGCGGCATCTTATGGCGTCTATGCGTTATGTTATCCGAAGATTTCAGGCGGGAAGGCGGCCATCGCCGCGGCAGATGCTGAGCAGATCGCCAGATATATCGCTTGGGCGTGCCGGGACGGGAACTTGCAGATCGTGGAGCGCGGCGGGGAGTTGCGCGATGCGGTTCCGGGAGATTTCTTGATTCTGACGAAGACGAAAGAATTCATCCATCGGTATGCCGAACAGCTGGATCTGTACGGCATGCCCGCGGATACGTCCGGGAGCTCGACCGTCTATGAGGAATTAATGGCTGTTCTGCAGCTTATGCGTTGTCTGGAGGATGCGGCTGATCGTCCGGCCTTGCTCGCCGTGATGCGCGGCATGCTATTCGGCGTGAGCGATCGGGCGCTGTGGGCCTATAAGCGGGAAGGGCATGCGTTCTCGCAGTATAGGTTACCCGCGTTGGAGGATTGCAGCGAAGAAGCCAGGCCGGTGGCCATCGTACTGGAACGTTTGCAGACGTATAAGGAATGGGTTCGCCAGTTGAGCGCCGCGGCGGCGTTCAGCCGAATCGTCGAGGATCTCGGCGTGTTGCCGTATGTGTCGACGCTTCCGGCAGGCTCCATTCGTGCGGGAACGCTGGTGCGCATGAGTCAGTTGCTTCAGGACGATCTTGCCGCTTGTTCGAGCTGGTCGGCATTGTGCCGGAGAATGGAAGAGATGCTGGCTGACAAGGGCATGGAAACTTCAAGCCTGTACGCAGGCGGCAACCAGGCTGTCCGCATCATGAACTTGCATAAGGCCAAAGGGCTGGAAGCGCCGGTCGTCTTCCTCGCATGTCCGTGCGGTGAATCCGATCACGATGCGACTCAATACATAGACCGTTCGGTTGATCCGGCAGTCGGCTATTTTACGATCAGCAGGAGCGTAGGAGAATTTAAGACGGAAATGGTGGCTCAGCCTCCCGGTTGGGAAGCGATGAGCGAACGGGAGCGGCTGTTCGCGAACGCGGAGAAAGACCGGCTGCTGTACGTCGCCGCCACGCGTCCGAAGCAGATGCTGATTGTTAGTCTGTATCCGGATCAACCTGCCAAGTGCCCCTGGTCACCGTTCGTGGAGGAGATGGAAGCGGTGCGGGAGTTGCATATTCCGGAGATCAAGCCGGAAGAGAGGGTGGAGTTGACCGAGGCACCCGATTTACAGGCTGTGAAGGAGTCCCGGCAGACCCGGCTGGATGCGATCGGGACGCCTACCTATGCGGTGATGTCCGTAACCGGCCAGATCAAAGCAGTTGGGGACAAGCCGGAGTGGTCCGCGGAGGGCAAAGGCATGGCGTTCGGCAGCGTCGTCCATCGGGCGATCGAGCTATTGGGCAAAGGGTTGCAGGAGTCAGAGCTGGAAGATGCGGTGAAGATGCTGGCGGAAGAAGAAGGCGTGGCTGCGGAGCATGTCGATGAGGCTGCTCGGGCCGTGAGGGGCGTGCTGGCTAGCGACCTTTGGCAACGAAGCCTGTGTGCCCGCCGCCGCTTGTTCGAAGTGCCGCTGATGCTGCGCAAGCGTGCGGGCGAAATCGAGGGGCTTGGCGATGCAGGGGATTCCGGAACAGAAGTTGCCGCAGCTTCGGAGGGAACGAGGTCCGTCCAGCTTGCGTATGTACGCGGCGTCATCGACTTCCTGTTCGAAGAAGACGACGGCTGGGTCATCGTCGATTTCAAGACGGACAGCGTCACGGAGGAGAAGCTGCAGTCATTCGTCGACTTCTACCGTCCACAGGTGCAGGCTTACGCCAGCGAGTGGGAGAAGTTCGGGTATCGGGTGAAGGAAGCCGGGTTGTATTTTGTGCAGTTGGGGGTATGGAGGGAATAGAGAGATCAATATTACCAGCCGCCTTTGCGAAGACGGCTATTTTTGTTGCCGAATTCTGTTGTTCTCCGTAGTTCGACAGACATTTTTCAATTGAATTCATATGATATAGGCAAAGTGTGATCAGGAGGTGTCATATAGACAGAGTCGATCGGTACCAGACATGCCAAGATATATTAAACGAATTGCCATTAAAATTAGGGAAGCGTAAGTTCTCCATTGCCAAGGACCTTAATCCGGAAGAGTTATTGGATGGCATTCTGAAAGTGTTACCGCATAATAACGAGAATTTGGATCGTGAGTTGACCAATCGCTTGGCTGCCAAGCAGCAAGGAATTAAGAAGGTTGGCAAACGCATTCGACATGAATATTTAAAAGCCATTCAACGCGGTATGAAGAGATCGCTGTTAACAATAGATGATAATGGGCATTTGCACAGAATGTGAACCGCGCATTATAACGGCTTATACTCCAGAGTCTGCTTCTAAATCATTTCGAAAGGCGGCGGTTATCCCATGCACCAGACTCCGACTGATCTTGATTTTGGTAATATCAGCCTTGTGTTCAGGAATATTTGTGATCGTATGAAGAATATCGGGCTGTATGTTCATTGCCAAACGAATGCAGATGGATCGGTAAAGACATGGCAAACTGTTCAATTCTATTCAGGAAAATCATTATCCGATAAGCCGCTTGGCGCCGTTCAGTACGAAGGCAGCAATGATTACGCGAAGAAACGGCCCCACATCGTAAATTGGAGATTCTATCGTAACAACCTGCCTACTGAATGGAAATCGAAACTAGAACAGATCGACAATGAATATAGGATGGATACGAATGATGGCCCGAGAATGAATCCTGAAGCGCAGTCAATTGCATTCAAATTTACTGTCGCCGACGAACGTTCCGATCGGTTTATTGACGCGATCATCGATCAGTTGGATGATTTGACGAATCGTAAAACCTAAGGAGAATTCCAAATGGCTAAATATCCAGAGCGGATCTTCGCTGTTATCAAGAGCAGGTCTTTCAATGACCAGGTTAGATTGTTTCGCTATGAAACCAGGATTCTATTTAACGATGATACGCAACTGCTGGGTACGGTGTATATGACCAATCCAGGGTCCTTCTCCCTGGATAAGCATCCAAACTGGGCTGATTTGCAAAAAGCAAAAATCGGGGAAATACAGGGTTATTCGAGCCCAGACACTACGATGCAAAATCTCATTTCTGTTATCCGATCGGCATATCAAGCGGCGGGTATAACACCATCCGGTTACGTGGCCATTTATAATATTTCTACTTTGGTTGAATCTGATGGTCGCAAGATTGAACAATTGCATTCGGAAGCCATGAATGCGTTAAGCTTAGCGGGTGAATCCACCTTATTGCAAGAAACAGCATGTCATCAATTCGACACGCTGAACAAACATTGCCATGATTCGAAATTTGTCATACTTGGTTTTCTAAACAACGTTTTTCCTGAGGAGATCGCAAGAATAAAGACTTGGACATGCAAGCATGCAAACAAATTGGTTTATGCAACGGATCAGGAAGGCAATTTTATACATCCTTACAGATGGAGGCTTTTACCAGAGGTTAGACTAGAGTTACATCAGAAACTTCTCGGGATTATCGAGTCTTCATATTCATCATCCAATACAGCACAGTAGAGGAAAGAACGAAGTTACAGGACTGGCAGGCAGGTGTAACATCGGCGTGATAAGGACTGTAACCAGCTATTTTTCAGGAGACTGCCTTGAAAATACTACTCATGATTTCAATCGGATTATTAATTACCGTGTACAATTCTACAAGATTGCCAGGAGGCAATGTGTATGGGATTTCGCGAGCGGGCCATTGCACATTTGATCGAATATAAGTTGAATATCTTGAAGGTTCAGGAAAAAGGGTTCTGGAAACGTAACAACACCTGATATGCTCATATCTTGCCCGAGGAACGAATGAGTTTAAATTTGCTTGAAGGGTATAGAAGCGAATTATGGACTTATATCAGGAATCCGTCTGAACCGATTCATCTTCATAAGGATTTCCACCATCTGAACTCATCTCAGGCGCTCTGTTTGAACTTCTTCTATCCTTGATCGCCGATCGCCAAATGCATTTGTTGTTGGAATTGCTGCATTGCGAGGATGGAGTATATGAATACGGCGAGTTCGAGAAGGTATCCGGCATAGACGGCACGAACTTTGGTTTCTATATGCAGTTGAAGTCCGCCGATCAAATATTTTTTGAAATCAAATATACGGAGAACGGCTTCGGCAAAGTGCAAGATAGCGAGAAATATCAGAGAAAGTATGAAGAAGTCTATAAGGAACAATTGGCGGGAAAGATTCGACCTGGCGTTGACGAATATAGCATATTGCCAGATAACTACCAGTTGCTACGGAATATCTCTAATGTGGATGCGCAACGAGACGATCTGCTCATTATTATTTGCCCGAAGGGCAATGGGAAGCTGCATCAAGAGTTCGAGTATGTAATGGACCATGTAGTCGTACCCGATCTCCATGAGAAAATCAGGTTGCTTACATGGGAAACGATACTGCGAGGTCTGGCATCAACGATAGAACATTCTCCGAATGTGCCAAGCCGGTTTGTAGATCATTATGTACAGTTCGGGCAGAAGTATCTATTCTCTTGACCAAGATTGGGATTCGGTCCAAGTGGACTGTTGTCACAGCATGCACCAGGGCCTATAAGGTGCGTGGATCACGTTCAATGGGCGGTGACGGAGATGTGGTGAAGGTTTACTGGGTGGAGACTCGTATGATTCAAGGTGTACCCGTAAAGCGGGGGGCGGAGTATGGATGTAAACAAAATCGATACGAATTAATAGATGTCGCCGCGATTATCTATGGTGAGAACCATACACGGTTCTTTCTTGCAAATCCAACGAATAATTGATTCGAAAAGTGCCGACACGAAGCCGATATTGATTGATAACTCCTTTCAGCTTAGCAATATCGCCAATCGGGGGAATACGAGGAACTAAATTGCGCTTTTATGGTAAATCAACGTTATATTCACGCTTGGCTTCCTCCCTCGCGATGAATCCCTCTTTGCTGTTTAATTGCTTCAGTTCCTCATCGCTATAGGGTTCATCAACTTCCGGAAGTTCGGCATAGAATTGATCAAGGTCTTTGCGAAGCTGTCTCGCAGCCAAATACTCTACAAAATCAAGCGTTGAATTTTGTTCGGTCTCTGGCAGCTTGAGGAATAATTCAAGCAATTTCTTTTCTTTGTTGATTGCCATTGTTCTCACCTCTTTTAAATGGCGGGTTCTACTTCCTTTATTCAATTGTATCCTATATCAGAAATATCGCATACTTAACATTCGTAACCGTTATGAAACGCAGCGTAGTCTTCACGAAGAATCGGAAATAAGGGATTCCTCGAACCCCCATTCGTTACCAGGCAGGTGTCACATCGGCGTGATAGGCTAGGAGATAACTGTATCCAGCTAAATTTTCAGGAGGCCGCCATGAACATCCCACTCATCGAAGAAGCCTTATCCGTACCCGACACCTCGATGCGCTGCCAACGCGTGCTCGATGAAGTACAGCCGGTCCTTCGGCAACTGATGGACGATTTCAAAAGCAAGTATGCCAGCCAGGCTGATAGACTCCTGGACTATCATGTTCATACTATATGAAGCGACGCTGCGGACGACGATGCATGATGCTCGGAACCCCAAGTATGCGAGCGGCAAGGAGAATACCGACATCGGCAAGAAAGCTTTCGTCGAATTGATCAACAAGAACCTGCCGCAGACCGAGTATTCCGCCTTCATGCTGTTGCTCAGCGGAACGGACCGTAAAATGAAGATCGTGATTCCGAGCAGCTGCTACCCTTGACAAGCGCAGGCCCTGGATCTATTTCGGTACCTTGATCGATTTCGATCAGATCCCGCCGGCCGAGGAGCTCGTAGACATCCTTTGGAACACGTGGCTGCAGCTCGAACTGATCAGAGGCTACCTGTATCGCGAGGCAGCCAGCCATGCGCTTTCACTAATGATTATGGAGCAATTGGATGCGCATCAAGAGGACATCACTGCGACCCTGTACGGCAAAGATTATCTCGTGAAGTTCGACCTGACGAATCAACGGAAGTCCAATCAACATCGGCAGAAATTCGGCATCTACGATAAAGGCCAATTGGTAACGGATGGATCACTGGACTTCTTCTTGCGGGAACCGAATGACCAGCATGAACAAGGAATATCAAGCCAGAGCCATGGAAGCTCTTGCGATGCATGGCTTTCGACTGGAGGGCAACTCGTTCGTCGCCGGCACGTGGGATAATAGCATGTTTCAATTCGTTGAGCGATTGAAGAAGTGAAGAAGCGGTTAATTACGGCTGGAGTATTGTTCGCGGATTGTACGGAGATGATCAGCCTTCCGAAGGTCGATATGGACGCTCTGCCTCTTCCGGATGGCGATGACCCAAGCGAAGATGAGCCTCTATCGGAAGAAGAATTCCAGCATGACTTCAATCTGGCGGCGATCTTGTCCAACGTTAGAGAGAGCCCGTATACTTACGCGGATGCGATTATTCGGGATTTCCATCTGAACCTGGTTAGCATTGAGGACAAGAATTTCGTCATCCTGAACGGGAACTCCGGAACAGGCAAGACGAGGCTTTGCCTGCTGTATGCCAATGCGGTATATGGCAGAACGTACGATGCGGCCAACCCCTATTTGCAGGTGATCCCAGTCCGCCCCGATTGGACGGATTCGACTTCGCTGTTCGGCTACTATAGCGCGCTTGACAAGCGGTATGTTCGGACACCGTTCCTGAAGGGGAAGGAAAATGCCCATCTGTTCGGGGATATCGACAGCAGCATCGCATGGGGGCGTTCTGTTTGGGACCGTGGGATGCCAGTCAGGAGTTGGAGGGAAAGTTGTTGGGGTTGTTTTGTTGAAGTGGATGTCGGAAGATTTCAAAGATCGAACTAAACGACGACAAGTTCGTCTTTAAGAAGCAGTGCCATACCGCACATAAGCATTATGTGGAGGAACTTGCGGCGAAGCTATAGACCGAGGCTGATAGCCTCCTTGACATTCTTCTATAGTTGCTTAATAGGATGGTATCCAGCAGTTCATACTAATTCATATTAGATCTAAAGAGGTCGCCTTAATTCGGATCAGGTATGTTATAATGATTAAGTCTTATTCGTTGGGCAACATTAGGGGGAAAAGCAAATGATTAACGAACCTGAAAAGTGGTCAAGCCTTGAAGAAATTGCCGAGCATCTAGGTGTCAGCAAGGACACTATTCGGAATTGGATTAAGAAAGACGTCATCCCGCACCGTCGGATTGGAAAACAATACAAGTTCAAGATTTCAGAAGTGGACGCTTGGGTGGACAGCGGCAAGAGTGCTGAGATTGAATAATCTGCGGTGATAATATGTCATTGGCGCATGTAAGTAGGTGAAACAATATGGAAGCAAACATACCATACAATGGCAGCCTGACTGCCGAGCAGTTCCTTTTCTACGAAATGAGGATTGTTTCTAAGCAATACCTTGAAGGAAAATCAATTGACGAAATAATTAAAAATATAAAGCGCGATAACCTGTTCCAGTACCCGACTGAGCGGAAAGTATCCAAACTAGCTAGAGCCTGTCACAGGAGAATTGTCGCCCTCGGCAATGAGAATCTGGTCTGCGAATTGGCGAACGCTTCCACCGAAGTAGCAAAGCAAATCAATCTCTATGCGATGATGCGATACAACCGCCTTGTCCGTGAGTTCATGACCGACCTCATCGGCGAGAAGTATCGCCAGCATGATTTCTCTTATACCAAGAAAGACATCAACGTCTTCTTCTCACAGTTGCGGGAGCAAAACGATGACATCGCCGCTTGGAGCGAGCAAACGATAGTGAAGCTGAAACAGGTGCTGACCAAGTGCCTGATTGAAACGGAGATGCTCGACAATTCCCGCGCTCGTGAGTTAAACCCCATATTCATTAGTGCTGAACTGGAACGCGGCATCCGTGAAAACAACGATTTGATCGCCCTCCCGGCGTTTAACTGTTTCAAGTAGGAGTGTGACCACGGTTATGACTGATATTAAACAAGACCTGGACAGAATCAAATCACGAATTTCGGATACAAATTTCCTTGCTAACAAGGGGTTATCGAACGAGGTTGGGATACATGTATTTACATACGCTCCACAGCATGAGTTAATCGTCAGGGATTACATTGAACGGCTTGTCAATACCCCGTCCGATGACTTTCGCATCATTGAGCGAGATATGTATAAGATTTTCCTTGAAATTCTGGACGAAAAACGTATACTTGGGGCCTCCCCGGGACTGGAAGAGAAGAAAGGCAAGGATTTTCTTCTATCTCAGATACAGAAAAACGCATCGAAAGAGGCTTTCTTAGCGAAGATGCACTATGAGCCGCATAAACGTGGTGATGTGCTGTTTCTGACGGGTATTGGGAATGTGCATCCCTTTATGAGAGCGCATGTGATGCTTGAAATAATGCAACAGGCATTCGCGGATATCCCCATTGTAGCGTTCTACCCAGGCGAATATAATGGGCGGGACCTAATTTTGTTCGAGAAGTTCCATGACGGGAACTACTACCGGGCATTCAACCTACTTTAACCGGAGGGAAGCACCATGAAGATTCAGAGTATGTTCCAAAAAGACATCAACCGACCTATTAACGGCGTTGTCAAGGTTGGACAAGATGATGATGGAGCTATTACGCAGGAACTTGGCGAATACATCATCACGAAGGAGCTCCGCCGTCACTTTGGCACGTTTTTCGATAACTACTCGAAAGCGATCGACCAACCCACGGATAAAATCGGAGTATGGATTTCGGGTTTCTTTGGAAGCGGTAAATCACACTTCTTAAAAATGTTGTCCTACCTTCTAGCCAACCGCGTGGTCGGCGGCAGGAAAGCCGCGGACTATTTTAAAGATAAATTTGACGATCCACTCATGTACGCAACAGTCGTCCGCAGTACGAATATTCCCACAGAGTCGATCCTCTTCAATATAGACATTGAGGGTCCTATTAACAAAGATAAAACGGCAGTTCTCCGTGTATTCGCCAAGGTGTTCTACAACCATCTGGGCTTCTACGGAGAGGACTTGAAGATAGCCAAGCTCGAACGCTTTGTAGATATGCAGGGCAAGACTGAGATGTTCAGGCAGGCTTTCGAGCAAGTGAATGGCGCACCGTGGATAGAGAGCCGTGCCTCCTACGCCTTCTTTGAGGACGATATCGTAACTGTCTTGCAAAGTGTGCTCGGCATGAGTGAGATAGCCGCCCGTAACTGGTTCAACGGTGAGGAAAACGCCGATATGAGCATCAAGCAGTTGGTTGAGGAAATGAAGACGTATGTCGATGGGAAAGGCAAAGACAAAGACTTCCGGTTGCTGTTCTGCGTGGACGAAGTAGGTCAGTACATCGGTGATGACAGTGACTTGATGATAAACCTCCAGTCTATCGTTGAAGAAGTTGGAAGCAAGTGCCAAGGCAAGGTCTGGGTCATGGTCACAAGCCAAGAAGCGATCGATTCCGTCGTAAAAATCAGCGGTGACGACTTCTCCAAGATTCAGGGACGTTTTAATACCCGATTGTCTCTATCATCCGCATCGGTAGACGAGGTTATCAAAAAGCGTATTCTCGAAAAGAATGAAGACGCCGACCAGCTTCTACGGCTTGTTTATGACAAAGAACGCGCCGTACTGAAAAATTTATTCACATTCAACAATGCGGTATTGGACATCAAGGGATACGCGGATGGCGCAGAGTTTTCCGCTACATACCCATTCGTGCCTTATCAGTTTATCATCATTCAGAAGGTTCTCGCCGAGATCCGCAAGCACGGCAACTCTGGCAAGCACCTCTCGGGCGGCGAGCGTTCCATGCTTTCCGGCTTCCAAGAGGCCGCGCAAAAGGTTCAGGGCAACGACGAAAACGCCCTCGTGCCTTTCTCGCAGTTCTACGATACGGTGCATACTTTCCTTGAAAGTCCGATACGCCGAGTGATTGACCGCTGCCAGACTGCAGCCGATAAGAATGACGGCCTTGAACAGCAGGATGTGAGCGTCCTGAAATTGCTTTACCTCATTCGGTATATCGACGACATCAAGGCGAACATCGACAACATCGCCATTCTAATGATTGACGACATCCGCACAGACAAAATAAACCTTCGCCGTGAAATCGCCGCGTCGTTGGAACGTCTCGAAGCGCAAAACTATGTCGCTCGCAATGGGGATAACTACTCGTTCCTGACCGATGAAGAACAGGACATCGCGATTGACATTCGCAATACAACCGTGGACAGCGCGACGATCGTCCAAAGTATTGGTCAGACCCTATTCAACGAAATCTACCCATCGAAGAAATTCAAGTACAATAAATATGACTTCGCCTATGATCAGTATATCGATGAAACCCTTGTGGGAACTGCGACCGGCGGGGTTCGCTTGCGGTTTGTCACTGTGGCGAGCGACTATTATCATGCTCCTGAAACCAAGCTGATCATGGACTCGCAGGTCAATAACGAGGCAATCGTGCTGCTATCAGACGAAGTACTCTATTTCGAGGAACTGGAAACCGCCGCGAAGATTAGAAAGTATATCAAGCAGAAGAACGTGTCACAACTGCCTGAGAGCATCCAAGACATCATCCGCAAGCGTCAGGCACAGGCGCGGACGCTTGAAGATAACGCCAAGAAGCAGATCGAAAAGTCGATCGTTGACGGC
The DNA here is from genome assembly GCA_023391635.1 of Bacillota bacterium. Classification (GTDB taxonomy): domain Bacteria; phylum Bacillota; class Bacilli; order Paenibacillales; family Paenibacillaceae; genus Cohnella. The sequence goes on from JAEWAQ010000062.1 coordinate 77,803, forward strand.
GTATTTTACATCTACGGTGAGAAGGTTGAGATCAAGTACGGCAAGGCAAGGGGCAAGCTTGACGAAGCCCTGAAACAACTCATAGAGAGTGTCTACTCCAAACTGAACCTTATAAATAAGTTCAGCGAGAGCGATGCGGATATTCTGACAACCCTCAACGGGGAGGCGGAACAAATTGGCTTTGCCGGCAGCGGAGCGAATAACGAGTTTGCTCTAACCGAGGTAAGCCAATGGCTTGAGGAACGCTATATGAGCCGCGTCCCCGTGTCGATGGGTGACTTGCAACGGCGTTATCAGGCGATACCCTACGGCTGGCGCGAGGTGGACATCGCCGCGCTCATCGCAAGGCTTATCATTTCGCAGAAGATCGAAATCCGTTACGGTGGCGCAGTTGTCGGCAAGGACGACAGAAATCTGGTCGGCTACCTTCGCAAGAAGTCCGAGATCGACAAGGCGAACGTAAGCCGGAGAATCGCGCCGAGCGAAGAACTGATGCGTAAAAGCATTGCCTTCCTGCGCGACTGGCTCGGTCAAATGGGGATTCCCGAGGACGAGGATGGGCTTATCGCCTTTGTGAAAGCTACGATCGAACCAAAGCTTGCACACTATGAGAAGCTCTTGGACGAATACAATCGCGACCGTTATCCGCAGAAAGAAGTAGTAACTGCTGCCCGCGATTTAATAGGCGACATCCTGTCGCAGAAACGTGACAATGTCGCGCTCCTTACTCGTCTTATTGCCAAGCAAGACGACCTTCGCGACTGTTCCGAGGATATGGAGGAAGTTGAAACCTTCTTCAAATCGCAGAAGACTATCTTTGATGCGGCGCGGCAATTACAGCGGGACCTGCATAATGAGCGGGACTACTTCGTTTCGAATACAGATGCGACCGAAAAGATAGGCGAGATTTCGTCTATCCTTGCGATGCCAAAGCCCTACGGCAGGATTAAAGACCTCCCCGATCTTGTGCAGGGCATTAAAATAGCCTACGGCATATTGCTCGAGCAGAAGAAAGAGGAAGTACAGGGTATCATCACGCAATGCATGGGCGATGTCCATACGCTGGCAGGGGTTGGACGCGCTAACGACGAAGTGAACAAGTCCGACGACCGATTTGTCGAGTATAAACAGAAAGTCGCCGGCGCGACGAGCTTGACTGTGCTTGACGCGATGATTACACAATTGCTGAATTATAAAGATCAAGTGTGCAAACGGATTGAATCTATACTCCACGACCAACCGGTTACACCGGGAGGAGTGGCGCCTCAGAAGCCGCAGAAAATTGTGCAAGTGCGCCGATATGACGTTTTTCCTGTCAAACGGTTGGCTTCTCGCGAGGATGTTGATGGTTACCTCGAAAGCATCCGCCAAAAGCTGTACGACACACTGGAAAAAAACGACGGTATACAAATTAACTAAGCGAGGGCGAGAAGATGAATAAGAACGCCATTCAAAAATTCGCGATCTGGGCGCGCACCGAGCTCATTGAACAAGTGAAACAGCGCGCCTACCAATACGGAATTACAGAGAAGGGTTACAGCGACGAGAACGCCTCTGTCATCTCTGGACGCGTGTTGTCCCCCGACGAGAAGCGTCAACGTCGGTCCTTTATCAGGTTTATCGAATCGAACGGCTTCAAGCAGGCAGTGGAAGAAGTAGCGTACACTTGGTTCAATCGCTTTGTCGCCCTGCGCTATATGGAAGTGAATGATTTTCTGCCGACCCACGTTCGTGTGTTCTCGGATGCAAGCGGTGGCTTTAACCCTGAAATCCTAAAAGATGTTCTGCACCTCGACCTTGAGGGGCTGGACAGGGCGAAAGTATCCGAACTGCTGAACGCCAACAAAACCGAGGAACTCTATCGCTATCTATTGCTGACGCAGTGTAACGCCTTGAATGCGCTGCTGCCTGAGATGTTCGAGCAAATGGGTGCGTATACTGAAATGCTCCTACCGAACAACATTCTAAAGCCGGAAGGCGTTATAGGGCGGCTTGTGAAAGACATTCCCGAAGAAGATTTCCGCGACGCAGTGCAGATAATCGGCTGGCTGTACCAATATTATATTACTGAACTTAATGAAATTGTCTATGACGGCACCATCTCAAAAGAACGTATACCAAAGGAACTGTTGTCCGCCGCAACTACACTCTATACACCCGACTGGGCAATACGTTATATGGTTGATAACTCTCTCGGAAAGCTGTTTGTTGGCAAACACCCGTCACTGAAAGCATATTTGAAATATTATCTTGAAGGGGAAACTACCGAAAGCAATGTCCGTATCGAAGATGTCCGATTACTTGACCCGTGCATGGGTAGTGGACACATTTTAGTGTATGCCTTCGATGTATTTATGCAAATTTACCGCGCAGAGGGTTACTCTGAACGTGACGCAGCGAAGCTGATTCTTGAAAACAATATTTACGGACTAGATATAGATAAGCGTGCTTATCAGCTTGCTTATTTTGCGTTAATGATGAAAGGACGACAGTATAACCGTCGTATTCTAAACGGCAATATTAAGCCACAGGTTTATTGTCCTGCCGGATATGCTGATGGTGAGGAATATGGTTCAATCCTGAGAATTTCTGAACTAGAGCCGAAGCCTGAAGAATTAAAAGAAAGGCAGTTAACACTGTTCGAAGAAGATTACCCTACAAAGTTAAATACTTGGAATTTCAGGCGTATACTCTCCCAAAGATACGATGTAGTGGTAACAAATCCTCCATACCTTGGAAGTGGCAGATTCAGTCCGAAACTACTGGAATACGTCAATACTAACTACCCAGAAGTTAAGAGTGATCTGTCTATGGTGATGTATAAACATGCCTTGCAAGACTTATCTAAGAAGAATGGCTATGTAGCTTTCATAACAACTGCTTCATGGATGTCTTTGTCAAGCTTTGAAAAGCTTAGGACTTATGTGTTGAATAATTTTGACTTTGATTCTCTTGTGGATTTCGGGTCGGAATTGTTTGACGGTAAAGTTGGCCATAACCTTATTGTCGCTTGGGTCAACCGCAACTGTCGCACTCATAAGAAAATGACGGCAATTCGGTTAGTGGATTATTGCTACAGTCGCCGTGATGAGAAAGAACCTCAGTTTTTCAACCCTGAAAATCGATATACCACTTCAACTGATAACTTCCTTAAGATACCCGGTAGCCCCGTGGCCTATTGGGTGAGTAAGGCAATGTTGAGGGTTTTTGAAAATAAAACATTTATTGAATATGCAGAACCAAAGCGAGGAATGTGTACTTGTGCGAATGAATTGTTTTATAGAAATTGGTATGAAATCAATTATAACGATATTGGTTTTTCAATTGTAAAATCAGAAAAGAACCACAAAGATTACACATATATTCCACTTAATAAAGGAGGTTCGTATCGTAAATGGTACGGCAATTTAGTCGAAGTCGTATATTGGAAATTCAACGGGAAGAAAGTGAAAGCATATCCAACTGCGCAAATCAAAGGTGAGGACTATTATTTCTTGCCTGCGATTACTTGGTCCGCTATAACATCTGGTACATTGAGTTTTCGTTACACTGGCGTTGGTTTTATTTTTGATCAAGCCAGCAATGGAGTGTTCCCAAAAGCAGACATGTACTTTTATTTCCTGGGACTATTATGCTCAAAAATAGCATTGACTTTATTTACTGCTATAAATCCTTCATTGAATCTTCTTGTTGGCGATATCGGATCACTTCCTATCATTATTGATGAAAACAGAAAAGATAAAATTGATAGGATAGTCACTTCTGCGATCGATAATTCCCGAAGCGACTGGGACGCATTTGAAACCTCTTGGGAGTTTACCTACCATCCGCTCATCAGAAGCGAGAAATCACTAGCGTCGGCGTTTGCCAAGTGGGAACGGGAGACTGCGGTGCGGTTCGACACCCTAAAACAAAACGAAGAAGAACTCAACCGCATCTTCATCGACATCTACGGTCTGCAGGACGAACTTACGCCTGAGGTCGAGGACAAAGACATAACCGTACGCCGAGCTGATTTGAGGCGTGAGATTCGCAGCCTCATTAGCTACGCAGTGGGTTGTATGCTTGGGCGGTATTCTTTGGACAGCGAAGGACTTACCTATGCGGGCGGTGCTTGGGACGCTAGTAAGTATCAGACTTTCCCGGCTGACAAAGATAATATCCTCCCTATCTGCGATGACGAGTATTTTGATGACGATATCGCGGGGCGGTTTGTGGAATTTGTCAAGACGGTTTACGGTGCGGATACGTTGGAGGAAAACTTGCGCTTTATCGCCGATGCCCTCGGTGGCAGGGGAACACCGCGCGAGGTTATTCGGAATTACTTTCTGAATGACTTCTACAAGGACCACCTGAAAATCTACCAGAAACGTCCGATTTACTGGCTGTTCGACAGTGGCAAGAAGAACGGCTTCAAGGCGCTCATCTATATGCACCGCTATTCAAGTGACCTGCTCGCCAAGCTGCGGACGGATTATGTCCACGAACAGCAAGAGCGTTACCGCACCCAACTTTCGCATATCGCGGGTGCGCTGAACACAGCAACAGGCGCAGAACGTGCGCGGCTCCTTAAACGGCAGGATAAACTAACTGAGCAGCTACGTGAAACCACCGCCTTTGAAGAAAAGGTTCATCATCTCGCCGACCAGAACATCACGATTGACCTCGATGATGGTGTAAAGCGAAATTATGAAATCTTCACCGACATTCTGGCGAAGATATAAAGAGGTGGTGGATTTCATGCGTAAGGACGAAACCATAGAGCAACTACTGAACGCCAAGGAGGGCGAACAGTACCAATTTAAAGAAGCGAAAACCCGCTTTGATTTCAATGAGGCGGCTCGTTGCTGCTGCGCCTTGGCGAACTGCGGTGGTGGCAAACTGGTATTCGGAATTACCGATAAACGTCCGCGCAATGTCGTCGGAAGCCAAGCCTTTGATCAGCCGGAACGCACCCGCAAAGGGCTGATAGAGAAACTCCGTGTGATGGTGGACTTTCAGGTTTACGAACACGAGGGGAAACGTGTACTTGTATTCGATGTGGCGAGCCGTCCGGCGGGTCTGCCTGTCCAGGTGAACGGATTGGCATGGTGGTACGAAGGGGATAGCCTGATTCCGTTACCGGAAGATATGCGTCGCAAGATATACAGCGAGACCGGGTTTGACTTCTCCGGCAGTGTTTGTGCAGATGCGAGCATATACGATTTGGATGATAATGCTATTCACGCTTTCCGTACCAAGTGGGCGGAGAAAAGTGACAGCAAGCGAATGAAAAGCCTTACCAATGAGCAGTTGCTTATGGACTGCGAAGCGATTACGGATGAGGGAGTGACTTATGCCGCGCTTGCATTATTCGGCAAGCGGGCATCCCTCGGTAAGTACCTTCCCCAGTCGGAGATCATCTTCGAGTACCGCTCGTCGGATGCTTCGGGCCCAGCTGCCCAACGCCAGGAATTTCGGGTCGGTTTTTTCGCATGCTATGACCGCCTCTGGGAACTGGTTAATCTGCGGAATGACAAACAACACTATCAAGATGGCTTCTTCGTCTTTGACATCCCCACATTCAACGAGCGGGTCGTCCGCGAAGCTATCCTAAACGCAGTTAGTCATCGAAATTATCAACTTGGCGGCAGCATCTTTATCCGCCAATACCGTGACAGGCTTGTGGTGGAAAGTCCAGGCGGCTTGCCAAACGGAGTGACACTGGACAATATTCTTGATCGCCAGTCGCCGCGTAACCGCCGTATTGCAGAGATCCTAGCCTTATGCGGGTTAGTTGAACGTTCGGGTCAGGGCATGAACCTTATATATGAGCTGAGCATTATGGAAGCGAAAGAGCTGCCCGATTTCAGAGGGACGGACGACAGCCTTGTCAGCATCATACTGAACGGCTTGATATTGGACAAGAAAATGCTGTCATTGATCAATAAAATCGGTAACGATCGATTAGAAGCTTTATCTACGGGAGATTTCCTGGCGATAAATTCGCTGTATCATGAAAAGGGTCTGTCGGAGAATTTGCGGTCGCGGCTGAAACGACTGATGGATTTGGGTATTGTTGAACGCATCAGTCGCAATAAATACGTTCTTTCCCGCAGTTTGTATGAAGTCACGGGAAAGTCAGGCGTTCATACGCGGATCGTTGGATTGGATCGCGACACCAATAAAGAGTTAATCCTTAAACATATTCGCAAAAATGGCAATAAAGGAACGCCGTTCAAAGAGTTGGAGCAAGTTTTGCCGAGCCATTCGCGGAATCAGATAAAAGTGCTCATGCGCGAATTGCAGCAAAGTAATATGATTTACGTCGTTGGGAGAACTTCGGCGGCACGGTGGTTAGCCCGCTGATTTGGGCTAAACTTGGAACTAACTTGGGCTAAACTTGGAACTAACTTGGAACTAATAGTTCCAAGTTGATGGAGGATACTATGTTGTCAGATACGATAAAAACAAGGCTTGCGGAGCGGTTCGCAGCTCCTTTGCCGGAATTCCATAAGCGCCGCATCGTCTTCTGGCATGATGAGGATGGTGAGTTTGCCGAGGCGATTGACGAACTGGCTCTTAATGGCGTGAAGCTTGTGAAACTTAACGGCAACAATAATTTTGCCGTTAAGAAATTACTTGCGGCCGAAGACCTGTCGGGCGATTACCTGATCTACGACCCGCTCTCTTATGAGAAAGACGGGAAGGACGACTGGTTGCTTGACATTAAGCTGTACAGCGAAGAGTTCCGTGCTGATCTCGTGTCGCTTCTGATGGAGGAACTGCTTGTCGAGCCATCCTCCGCAATGCGCAAGACGATGAAACTGTACGCCAAATTCCTTGATAACAAAGTACGTAGGGCTAAACTTCGCAAAATCGGCAGGACGTATCAGACACCGCTTCAGTTACATATCGATATCATGGCGGTGCTGTGCAACCTCCCTGGTGGTTCAGCACAGGACGTTATCATCGCTGTGTTGTCGGCGAGCCTGGAGAAAGAAAACAACGCCCCTCTTTCCAGTATTGAAAAGTTTGGCAACATTGAGGCGTTCTGGCAGTTAGTTCAGAAATATACGGGATACGTCCATGCCGACGACCGACCTCTTTCCGACCTTGCTGCACACATTCTGATAACTGCCCTGTCACAGACGATGTCCGCTTCCGCATTGCGCGGCCTGGAGCGGTTTGTTTCCGATTCCTGCAAAGCGTATTGTTATCAGCTTGTTCATGAATGGCGGCGTAGCGAAGGATGTGAGAATTTAATCGAGATTTGCCACATTGTGGAGCGGGAACTTCGCCTTTCTGATCGCTTTGACAAGATGGAGGTTAACATTCTTCTGAAAAGCGACACGTTCCCCTCTATTACCTTGTGCATCTTGAAACGCTTCTATGCTGAAATCGGTGAAAATGTTATGAGGGTAGAAGCGATCTTCGAAGCGGTGGAGAACCGCCGCACCTCGGGCTGGTACAGCTTATTTGCGGATTACCTCGAAAGTCTATACTTTATCGCCAAGATGCAGGAATTTCACCTGACTCATATCGAAGGTTTCCACCTCGTCGAACCCGCGAAGGTCTGGAAACTGTACACGACTGATGCTTATAGGATGGACAGCTATTATCGGCATTTCCATTACTATTTCGGCCATACGCTGAAATCGCCTCATGTTCTCTTGGAAGACGCCTTGAAGAAGTGCTCCGATGTGGTCGAGGGCTTATATCGAGAGTGGTTTTTGAAAGAACTCACTTTAAATTGGACGAATGCCATAGCGGGCGATTTAGATGCGCTTGGCTATGTTTCAGAAATAAATAAACAGCGGGATTTTTACCGCAGATACGTATCTCCCAACGTGAGCAAAGGCAATCGGGTGTTCATCGTGATTTCCGATGCTCTCCGTTACGAGGTCGCTGCGGAACTATCCGAGGCCCTCGGACACACCACCAAAGGAAGCGCTACGCTTGAGGCAGTTCAAGCCGTGTTCCCGAGCATTACCAAATTCGGTATGGCGGCCTTGCTATCGGGGAAAGAGTTGTCTGTAAATGACAAGATGGAAGTGTCAGTTGACAGCAGCCCAACGAGTGGAACCGTAGGGCGCGGAGCGATCCTGGGCGCTGCCAACCTCGGCAGTGTAGCCGTTACTTATAAAGACCTGAGCCGGATGAACTCAGTGGAACGACGTGCATTGAAGGAGGGTAAGGAAATCATTTATATCTATCACAATACGATTGATGCGCTTGGTGACAAGCTCGCCACTGAAACTAAGGTGTTCGAGGCTTGCGATTCGGCAATCTCTGAACTGAACGCAATCGTTAAGATCATCGTCAACGATCTCAGTGGCACGAATGTATTCATCACTGCCGACCACGGCTTTCTATACACCTACAAACCTCTAGAGGAAAGCCAGAAAATCAGCCGTCAGACTTTTAACGGCGAGATTTATGAACTTGGTCGGCGTTACGCGCTAGTACCGCCTGAGACCACCGCCGAGTATCTCTTGCCTGTAAGAACCGAACGGGAAATTGGCGGCATTCCGATGAAAGGCTATGCTCCACAAGACATAGTCCGCATTAAGCTTCAGGGCGGCGGCGAGAACTACGTCCACGGCGGCATCAGCTTACAGGAAATGGTCGTGCCTGTCATCGTCTATAAAGGTGCGCGGTCAGGATCCAAGAGGGTTGTCGAAGTTCAGAATCCGGGACTATCGCTTATCAGCGAAAGCCGTAAAGTGTCGAACCTAATGTTCTCTCTCGATTTTCTGCAAAAACAACCGATTGGCGACAAGGTGCAGGCATGCAATTACAACCTGATCTTCACTGACGATACGGGCGTTCCCGTTAGCGACACGCAGACAGTAATCGCGGATAGGACAAGCGATAACGCTTCCGAGCGTGTATTTCGCGTGAGATTTACCCTCAAGCAAATGCAATTTAACCGAAATAAAATATATCGTCTAGTTATCTCAAACGAGACGGACGCGCCGGAAGAAGCAGAGTTTCGCATTGACATCGCGTTTGCTGATGATTTCGGATTTGACTTATAGGAGGGCTTCGCAATGGAATTAGAAGCAAACCCGTATACACCGGAAACGGACGATGCAAACGCGGTTATCCATCAGAAACTTCGTAAGTATTTCGACGGTAAAATTGTCCGCAAAGACCTGACCAAGGCCATCAAGGAGGGGGCGAACGTTCCCGTCTACGTCTTGGAGTTTTTGCTCGGACAGTATTGTGGCTCAGATGACCCGGCAATAATCGAAGAAGGCGTGAAGAACGTCAAGCGAATCCTCTCTGAGAACTTCGTGCGCCCGGACGAAGCTCAAAAGGTGCTGTCCTCACTGCGCGAGCGCGGCAGTTATACTGTCATCGACCGCATAACGGTGAGTTTGAATATCAAACGTGACCGTTACGAAGCAGACTTCTCGAATCTTGGCATTCGTGACATCCCCATATCTTCGGACTATGTGTCTAAGTATGATCGTCTCTTATGCGGTGGAATCTGGTGCATCGCCGGGCTTGAATATGAATACATCGAGGAAGATAAGAAGTCCACACCCATTCGCATCGTGAAAATTACACCTATTCAGATGCCGCACATTGACATGGATGAGATAAAGGACGGCCGCCGAGCCTTTACTAAGGACGAGTGGATAACCGTTCTGCTCCGTTCCACAGGTATGGAAGCGGATCGGTTTTCGGAGCGTGAGAAGTGGTTGCAACTCGCTCGTATGTTGCCGCTGATCGAGAACAACTTCAACCTGTGCGAACTTGGTCCCCGCAGCACGGGCAAGTCGCACCTGTATAAAGAGATTTCACCGAACAGTATCCTCGTGTCGGGTGGGCAGACCACAGTCGCAAATCTGTTCTATAATATGTCGAGCAAGACTGTTGGGCTTGTTGGATTATGGGACTGCGTGGCTTTTGACGAAGTCGCGGGGATCACATTCAAAGACAAAGACGGCATCCAGATCATGAAAGATTATATGGCCTCTGGCTCATTTGCCAGAGGTAAAGAGGAAAAAGCGGCTTCTGCCTCTATGGTCTTTGTCGGGAATATCAATCAGAGTGTGGACGTTCTGCTTAAAACATCTCACCTGTTTGATCCGTTTCCGGAAGCAATGGCGTATGACACGGCTTTTCTCGATCGAATGCATTGCTACTTACCGGGTTGGGAAATTCCAAAGTATCGTCCAGGATCATTCACCAACGATTATGGTTTTATCACAGACTACCTTGCGGAGTTTATGCGTGAGATGCGGAAAGAACCATTCGGCGATGCCTGTGAAAAATATTTCCGTTTCGGCAACAATTTGAACCAGCGCGATGTTACCGCCGTCCGTAAAATCGTGTCCGGCTTCGCCAAACTGCTCTACCCAAACGGCGAGTTCAACAAGGAAGACATCGAGGAAATTCTTATCTTCGCCCTAGAAATGCGCCGCCGCGTAAAGGAGCAGCTAAAGAAAATCGGAGGTATGGAGTTCTACGATGTGAACTTTTCCTATGTCGATAACGAGACGTTCGAAGAACACTATGTTTCCGTACCAGAGCAAGGCGGCGGCAAGATCATCCCGGAAGGTCTGACTAACCCGGGTAACGTCTATACCATTTCGCAAGGCAAGAATGGAATGATAGGCGTTTACCGCCTTGAAACTCAAATGCTCCCAGGTAACGGCAAGTTTGAACGGACAGGCTTAGGCTCCGACCGCGACGCCAAGGAAGCCACGAATACGGCGTTCAATTTTCTGAAAGCGAGTGGTTCGCAGATAAGCGGTTCAATTAGCACGACTACAAAGGACTACATCATCAACTATCAAGACTTAAACGGCGTCGGAATATCGAAATTCCTTACGCTGCCATCCGTGATTGCAATTGCCTCCTGCGCCTTGAGCAAACCGACTCTTTCAAGCCTTGCGGTACTTGGCGAAATAAGCATTAGCGGCACAATCCTCAAAGTCGAGGAATTGGCCAGCGCCTTACAAGTCTGCCTCGACAGTGGTGCGAAGAAAGTGTTGATACCGATAACGTCCGCTGCCGAACTCGGCGCAGTTCCAGCAGATCTTATCGGCGCGTTTAGTTTGATTTTTTATTCGACCCCGCAGGAAGCTGTGTATAAGGCTTTAGGCGTGGAATAAGGCATAGGGACAAACAAAAGCAATGGCAATTGTACTTCAACGATTAATATATCTTTTAGCAAAGTCGCCCTACTGCTATATATTACGTTATAGTCAGAGATTGATCGTGATTCTCGTGCAACATAACGAACGTCCTTCATCACAGTTTCTTCTCTTGCAAACTGGAATGTATATTTAGCATAATTGATGACATCTACTTTGAAAATCGGCAAAACAAAACATGATCCTTCACAATGGCTTTTGACCTTAGAAGGATCATTTTCATTTTCGTCCGTTTTTACCGTTTGAATCCAGACTCACTCTACATAGATCATCAATGATCGCTCGATGATGTCGTCATTTCAGTAGAGCCCAGAGAAGCTGTGCTTGACCAAGATATGCCCAGATTGAAGCATAAATCTATTAACCTCGGCTCCAGAAGCGGATCGCGCGAAAGCGTTCGTCGTGATGGCTACAGGCTTGAGAAAAACTTATTTGGCTGCGTTCTTTGTCCGGAGGGTTTTGTTTGTAGCGCACCGCAAAGAGATCCTCAGGCAAGCTCAACGATCTTTCATCAAGTAATGGCAGATCGCACGCACGCGGTATCAGTAGTTTGCCGCGGATGAGTTCGGCTTGTTGATCATTGACGAATTTCATCACGCCGCGGCAGATTCCTATCAGCACTTATTGCATTATTTTCGGCAGAGTTTTTTGTTGGAGTGGAATTCAAATTCTGGCCGCATGGATGGAAAGAAAGCGACAAGTTGCATGATGGAAAGGTGGCTTACGAGATTCGATTTTTATGAGGCGATTTCAAGAGAATGGCTGGCGTCATTCCGGTAATATGGCGTTTACGATGACGTAACTTGTCGGTCTATTAGATTTCCTATCAGCTCCGCAAATAGAAAATACCATTCATTATCATTTAAACGTAACTTGAAAAGGTTACGTTCTTTGTGCTTACACAGGACATCTTCACGATGAAAAGTACGATCGCTGGTGCGAAATAACAAGATTTAATTATCAAAGCGGTTATGAAAGAAATGTTAAATCTTCACTAATCTTATTTTACTTATTTGTAGAAAGAATTTTTGAGGCAGTTCAATATATTTTTTTATCTATGGATCAAAAACTAGGTAGTAATCACAGCTTAGGCTACTTTTTTCGTCTGTTTCTGAACTTGATCTCTAATTGTGGGAATACCGAGATGATTTCTCTTCTCCATATGTAATAGGTTCTTGAAGATATCTTGAGATGCTCAATAATTTCCGAGGTACTTTTGTCGGTCGTATGAACTTCGACAATGAGGTCAATAATCTTGTCACGTTTTCTTTTTCTATAGTAGAGAAGCTGCCTATTGATGACGTATGCTTTGCCGCAGTCAATGCAATAAATTCGTTCAGAACCATGGCTACTTAGGTTGCTGGAAATACATTTTGGGCACCGAAGGTGGGGGCTTCGAGACTTTTCTTCAGACCCGTCCATTGCCTGGTCTAAAGACAAGAGAGTGCTTGAAAGTATTTTTTTAATTTCCTTTAATAATAGGGTGTTTTGTTGTGACACACATTTTTCAAGTAATAATTTTACATTTTTGAGTTCTTCTATGATTGTATTCCCTCCCAATATATACTATTCAAAGAATAATTCCTTTTTAATATTAAATCAACAGTTAAGTTCTAAAAATTGTATGAATGGATTCACATAGTAGACTATGGTTAATTTTTCATATATCATTATGGTCAAATATCGTGCTCGGGTGGTATGTCAATCGAAGGGAGCCTTAGTTCATGGGTATTTTTATTGGAAGCTCTGATTCGCCAGAATCGTTAAAAGATCTTAGACGAATAGCGATGATTGTTGAAGATGAGGGCCATGTTCCTCTGCCTTGGAATAAGCCGGGATTATTTCCTTTGGGGAATTATGTGTTGGATAGCTTGCGGGAAATTAGTCTAAGAGTAGATGCAGCTATACTAATCTTTAATGAAGATGATCGGGCATGGTATAGAAACGATAGTGTATTACAGCCGAGGGACAACGTCGTATTAGAATATGGTCTCTTTGTTTCTCAGTTAGGGAGGGAAAAGACAATTATTTGCCGGAGAGGTAATGCTAAAATTCCCTCCGATCTTAGCGGAATCATTTATTGTGACTTGAGTAAAGAGTTTAAATCACAATCTGTACTAGTAGAATGGTTGCAGTTTTTAATTCATGCATGATCAAATAATTTTAGTGCTTATTGCCTGATACTTCCTGAAATTGGAGGCTGCCTTGAGTAAAATACCTAGTATTCATTCTTTGCGTAACGTTACTGAGCTGAAATATGTGAATGCCGACAACGTTATTCGCTATCGAGGGATAATGCGGTTCCTGTATCAGCAATATCAAAAGTTAAATTATTGGCTTAAACCGGAACAAATTTTTGAAGGGATAACATCGTGGGGGTTACATAAAAACTATACATTAGAGCAATGTCAGATTGATTTGGAGCAATTGGTAGAGTGGGGAAATCTAACTTCTCGTCATGATGGTGGAAGAGCAGTTACAGTCGAAGAATATTTACGTAAAAAATTTCAATACTTGCTGACTCCTTACTCTATCGAAATTGAGCGCCTACTTGAAAGTTTAGAGGCGGTTCACGGTTACGGAGGCTCGTTAGAGCCAACATTATTCGACTCCATTGCGGATATGTTATTCAAGATCAGAGAGCATGCGGGAGCATATGAACCGGGGCTAGCTTTGGAATTATGGGATAGTTTATATAGTGCATTTCAGCGACTTCATGAGGCATCAGTGGATTATATAGCGAGTCTTCAAACAAGTAAGGCGGAGGAGCTAATGATCACGGATGCTTTTTTATTATATAAGGATGCAATTGCCCAATATCTGAGAGACTTCGTGCAAGCATTACAGCGGCGTTCTTACAAGATCGAAGGTAATCTTGAGCGAATAACAGCAGGGTTGCGAGACGCATTTCTTCGTGCAGTCATTGATGATGAATGGCGTATTCCCAAGTTGGAAGAGACAATGACGACTGATCAGTATTTTGAGGAGCTAATTGAAAAATGGAGCGGGTTAAAAAAGTGGTTTGTGGGGGAGAATGGTTCAACTAACGAGCTTGTATTATTAGAGGCTGCAACTAAAGAAGCGGTTGTCAAAATAGTCCGTAGTGCTATACGAATTCAGGAGCGTAAGCGATCAAGCATTAGTCGGAAAAAGGAACTCGATTATTTGGGCCAATGGTTCTACAGAATCGGTGATATTGATTCAGCCCATCAGCTGTCAGCTTATGCATTTGGACTTTTTCCAACTCGCCATTTGCACGGGCAAGATAATAGGGAATCGGACAGCCAAGAGACTTCTATGTGGAAGGAGCCTCCTAACGAGATAACATTAAGATCTCGAAGTAGAAAGAAGAATGAACGATTGGACACAGATTCTGTTATAGATAAGTCTGCCGCAAAAGAACTTCTGAGAGCAGAATATATAAAGCAGCATAAACAAGAACTCCGATTTTTAGCTCGAATGGTGGAGAAGAATGCAGTTAGCATTTCAGGTATAGAAAAAGTATCCTCTTCAACGAGATTACAAATTTTGCAATGGATCGGCCGATGTACGGCTACTTCGGCTTTATCTTTTCAAACTCCAGAGGGGATCAAGATACAACTAAAGCAGCCAGAAAATAGAGAACGGGCCATTTTACAATGCGAGGACGGCGAATTGGAAATGTTTAATTATGAGTTTCAATTTGATGTTATCAATGAGAATGCATGGAACGAAATGATTCATTGGATAGAAGGATAAGGATGTGTATAAACAGCAAGGCGGAGGAAACGAAAATGGAAAGAATAAAAATTGGTAAACTAAATCGCGATAAGAGACGTAGGACTAACATTGTCGATAAGGCTGATCTCGAGAATAGAAAAAGAGTATGTATGAATGCACTGTTGAATCGTCCTTGGATAGCAAAGGAGCATGATCCTCAATTATACTATTGGATCAAAGAACAACAGCATGAGTTGAAGCAGTGGTTCATGGATTATGTAGGTTATCCGTTGTTTGTCAATGGGAAGATAGCCAAGTTGGATAAAGCCCCCGTGGAGGCGCACCCTTGGATGGGTTTTCAGGAATTTCGTGAACCTCTTGATTATGCTTTATTTACTTATAGCCTTTGGTTTCTAGAAAATAAGATGGAACAAGAACAGTTCTTATTAACCGATCTTGTTAAGGAAATCCGTGAGTATATGTTAGAACAAGGAATGGAAGTAGATTGGAAAAACTATTTTCACCGACTGTCTATGGCTAGGGCACTAAAAAAAATTAAGAGCATGCACATTGTGCAAGCTGTTGACGGCCAAGAATCAAATTGGGCAATGAACGAAGAGAATGATGTGCTATATGAATGTAATGCTTACTCCCGTTATGTACTACGAAACTTCCCTGGAGCGCTCACTGAGTATCCGTCGATGAACGAACTAAGAGAAACTTTAGACTATGGTACCGAGCCAGAAGAACTAAATCGACGTAGAAAACATCATATGTACCGTCGATACTTGTTGGAGCCTGTTGTTCATGATCGGATTTGGCATGACGACCTTTTATATTTTCACGGGCAAAGAAAAAATATATTGACACAAATAAAATCAATGTTTGGTTGGGAAGGGAGCAGGTATCGCGAAGGGATTGTTTTTTTTGAACCCGAATTCGTATCAGAATCAGAGCTTTTCCCAACACATTCTTCTATTTCAGATTTAGCCATCCTTGTATGTGGCGTAGTACGCAGTAATGTGATTAGTGAAAATGCTAGCCTTAAAACAGAAGAAGATGGTGCTGTTCATCTGACCAAGGGAGAAATAGAAAGAATATTAATTAAATTAAAAGAAGATTATGGTGAATATTGGATTAACGATTACCGTAAAATGCAATCCCCAGAATTGGCGGTGGAGGTATGTAATCATTTGGTGGAGTGGGGATTCGGGGAATGGGAAGAAAGTGGTTTTTTTGTTCTTTATGCAGTTGCAGGACGTTGGACAGCCAAGTACGGTCCGATTGAATTGGAAGTATAAGGAGGATTCCAATGCAAGCCGACACACTATTAAATGTTAAAAAAGAGGAGAAAGTCGACAATTTGCGCTGGCAGATGAGCAGAGCAGGTATTCTTAACTTCTGGCATTATGACGAGGAAGAGTTTTGTTTTGAAGAGGGAAGGATGATTTTAAGAGGAACAAACGGCTCTGGTAAGTCTGTCACGATGCAAAGTTTTCTTCCCCTTGTATTAGATGGGGATAAAAGGCCTCAACGCTTGGACCCTTTTGGTTCTCGTGATCGTCGATTGGAATATTATTTGTTAGGAGATGCCGACCAAGGGCATACGGATAGAACGGGTTACCTGTGGTTGGAGTTCTATCACTCGGAAAAAAATCTTTATAAGACAATCGGCATTGGTTTAAGAGCTCGCCGTGGAGTAGCTCAAATTGGCTTTTGGGGATTTCTCATTGATGACGGAAGAAGGATTAATCACGACTGCTGGTTGTACGACCACGAATTATGGTTTGAGCAAGGAGACAAGTTGCCGCTTAATAGAAAAAAATTGGAGGAAATGATAGACGGAGGAGGCCAGGTTGTCCAGGAACAAAGCGTTTACCGAGACATGGTGAACAAGACCTTGTTTGGGTTCCAAGATATAGAATCGTATCAAGATCTATTGAAGCTGTTACTGGAACTAAGAAGCCCCAAGTTGTCTAAAGATTTCAAGCCTTCTTCCATGTATGAAATTTTGATGAGAGCGTTACCTCCGTTGCATGATAGCGAATTGAGTCCGCTCACTGATGTTCTAGAAGACATGGATCAAATCACGGATCGGTTAGAGGAATTGCAATTGCATCGAACAGAAATTGAAAAGTTAAATTCGAAATATAGTAATTATGGTATATACCTTCTTAAAACTTATTCAAGGAATCTCTTGGAACAATTCGAATTGAAGGATCGTTTACTGCAAGAGCTTAATGTTCTTATGCAACAACAGAACGACATCGAACAGGAAGAACTAAGTGCAATTAATTCTTTAGCGCAACAAAAACAGTTGCTTGCAAAAACAGAGGCCGAGCTTGAAATTCTGAATCGTAGCGATGCCATGGAGAAACAAAGAGAGTTAGAAATTTCCGAAAATCAATTGAAAGATACTCGGAAATTACTTAAGAGTACTGAGGAAAGAATAAATAGTAATAGAAAAACTTCTGAAAGATTAAAAAGCGAAATAGCAGTTCTGAACACAAATTTATCCGAATTATCGGTTGCACAAAATCATTTTATCGAAGAACTTGAAGGTCTGGCTCGTATGATCGAATTTCGCGAACACGATATTTATCATGGCTCATGGCTACGCGGAGTTCCGGAAGATAATCGATGGATAGTTAATTGGAAGAGAGACTTAGAGTCACATAGAAAAAGCTTAACCGTTGCCTTGGAAGTAGCAAGGAAAGAGGTAGAAGCTTCTAAAGCATGCGCAGAAGCAGAAGCTCGCTTGGGAGAAATTCATAAGGAACGTAACTCTTTAGAGCAACGCTATTCAGAGGAACAGGAAAAATTTGATCTAATTAAACAAAGCCTAAGAGAAGAATTGGTGCGTTGGCATGAACAACTAAGTCAATTAGAGATAGATAGTGATCAGTTGCGTGAGTGTTTGCGGGCAATATCGGCGTTAACAGTGATAGAACGTCGATACGATCTTGTTCGTCATCCAGCGGTGCGAGCTTTTGAACATAATAACCATGAATTATTACAGAGAATGATACAACTCCAACAACAAAAGGAGTTGTTGGAGAACGATTGCGATCGAATCGAACTGGAGTTGCAAGAATGGCAGAAATCGAAAGAGCCAGAGCCTGCTAGGACAAAGAGAAGAACACTTTCTCGCCAACAAAGAAGTAGTGGGATGGGAGCACCACTATATTCAGTATGCGAATTTCATTCGTCATTGTCAGATAGCGAGAGGGCGCAATTAGAAGAGAGCTTAGCCCAAGCCGGATTATTGGATGCTTGGATAGTACCTGGCGGGAAGTTAGCTGTGTGGAATCAAGAGAAAGATGAAGAAGTTTGGATTCAACCTGACCCGGTGCAGGGGGGGACGCTTGCTGAAGCTTTATATGGAACCCCATCGGTAGAAAGCGGGCTATCACTCGATGATGTTCAGTTGGTTCTAAATAGTATTGCATGGTCGCAGGAAGAGCCGGGAGATACACATTTGAAAAGCGGTGCACTCCTCATTAATAATGGAAGTTTCCGCCTAGGGCCTCTAGCAGGGAGATATCTATCCAAGGCAAGAGCAGAGTATATTGGCAAGGAGACGCGGTTATGTACCAAACAACTCGAAATGGAACGTTTGCAGCTAGAAAAACAAAATCTACAAAATAATATTACAGATACTGAAACGGAATTACAAGCAAATCAAGAACAACAACAAGTATTGCGCGATGAACTGGAGGCTTTTCCGAAAGATGAGGAGTTGCAAGCACAAATAGATATTTTACTGCAGATGTCTTACCGACTTGCAGAGGTCATGAATCAGGAGCAGAAAGTAGAAGCTTGGTATAAGGAGAAAGTGGCAGTTAAGAGAGAAATACAAATTCAGCTTATCGAACTAACTGAAGATTGGTCGACGCTGAAAAAGGAACAGCCCATTCGTGAAGCGATTGAATTGTGTGTATCTTACGGTGGGATAGTTTCTGAGTTGTCTTCTTCTTGGATTCGTTACCAAGATATCGAAAAAAATCAAATGAGTCATGAAGAACAGTTGGAGGAAATTACAATTTTGCTGGATAGTGATCGTGCAGAGAAAAAAGACTTTGAAGATCAAGAAAGGAAGTATGATGCCCAAGCCAAGCAGCTTAGAAAACTTATTACGGATATGGGCATTGAGGATATTCATTTACAAATTAAATTCTTAAAAGAAACAAAAGTTGCAGCTCTTAATGAAATTGAAGGCTTACTTAATAGCAAAGAGAAATTAAGCAGAGCTTTAACCGAGGCCAGAGTGAGAATGGAGTTTCAGAACAAGGAATTGAAACAGAGCGTATCCAAGCTGGAAGGGATTAAAGAACTTTGGGTAACTGAACTGCAATTTTCTAACGTTCGTGAATGGAAAGAGTATTTGAATCATATGGATGACGAAAAGGCAACACGTAAACTTTGCAAGCAGGTGGTAAAAGAATATGACTTAATGTTCGAGAATACAGCTAAGGAGCGAATGGCAAATGAGCTTCAGCAAGCGTATGCAATTACTCGTGGATCCTTGATGGATTATGTGCTGGAATTGGAGTATCTTGAATCAGGGAGAATTGTCATTACTTCAAAGAGAGATCGCGTGAATCCTCTTTCTTTGTCGCAGTTGCTGGAAGAAGTGGTTGTTTTAGAGAACGAGCAACGGATTATACTGACTGCGAAAGATAGGGAGTTATATGAGGAAATTATTTTACGCAGTGTAGGCAGAGCCATTCGACTTCGCATTCATCGGGCTAGAAATTGGGTCCGGCAGATGAATGAGTTGATGAGAGAAAGGGATACATCGAGTGGTCTGCAATTGTCTTTGGAATGGGTGGCGAGAGCTCGAAAAACCGAATCTGACTTGGACACAGAAACATTAGTTGAATTGTTATTGCGAGATGCACATCGCCTAGACGATGAAGAAATTGAGCAGGTCATTACCCATTTTCGTACAAGGGTCTCTCAAGCTAAGCAAAATGCGGATGAAGAACAAGGAACTCTAAGAAGCTACATTTACGATTTGTTGGATTATCGTTCATGGTTTGAGTTTAAATTGCTTTATCGTACAGGAAATAATCTTGCTTACAGGGAATTAACAGATTCCAAGTTCAACGTTCTAAGTGGTGGAGAAAAAGCAATGTCGATGTATATTCCTTTATTTGCTGCAACCTATTCCAGATATACGGATGCCAGTACTGATGCGCCGAAAATTATTTCACTTGATGAGGCTTTTGCCGGCGTCGATGACTCTAATATTCGAGATATGTTTCAACTGCTTACAGACATGGGATTTGATTATATGATGACATCACAAGTACTCTGGGGATGCTATGATTCTGTTCCTCGTTTAGCGATCTATGAAATATATAGACCTAAAGATTCGAATACGATTACACTATTCCATTATCGTTGGGATGGAAAACGTAGAGTGCTTATTGAGAAAATGAATTTCGGTAAATAAATGAGGTGTTTGATTAGTGGAGGTAAGGGGCCGAAAATCGGCGAAAGACTACTATAGCGATCATCTATTGAGTAATTTGTTGGACGCAATATTTAAGAAATATATAGGGCAGAATGGGGCTAAAGGGAATGCGATTATTCAGGTGGAGTCTACTGCAGAAGCCGAACGACTCCAAGAGTTCTTTGGAAATCGAATAGAACAACTAATTCGGCCGGGCTCTGTGGTACAAGTTCACCTTAAAGTATTTGCTGAGGAAATAGCGCTAGGATACGAACTGGATATTCCTGAGTTGTATGAAGTGTTGCATGGAGTGCCTTTAGTAACCAAGCTTGAGCAACGACAGCTACAAGATGCTGCATGGACCATGTTATTTGAAAAGGTAAATTGTTGCTTTATTGAAAGAATGAAAAGCAGTGCTTACAATGAAATATTAGATAGCAGAACTTTTAGTTGGATCAAAAGACTGCGTATCGGGCAGGCAGCGGGTTATAAAATTGTACAGCATGCATTGAGAAAAGAGACTGATCCGTCTGAAATTCTATTCTATTGTTTAAAAGCTTTGTGGTATTTATATGTAAAAAATGAGGAGTTGTTGGAGAAAGTGGGGAGCCATGTTCCATGGGTGAGGCTTCCTATATTATCAGAATTCATTACTGAAGGAGACCCGCATGCCTTTGATTTGAAGTTCCCTGCGGGCAGATTGTTATGGCATGCATTATATGATATCAATAACCAGCAAATAAAGAATAGGCAAACAACGCCTAATGAGCATTTACTAGTATCCGATATTTTGAAACGAAGATATATTTATCGGGCTTCAGGAATTATGGATGATGATATAAGCTCGTACCTGCACGTTTTTGTTCCGAATGAACTTTACGGAAAAGCAGCCCGAACGCATAATTTAAGTGAATTACAGTCACGTAATGACTGGATTAAACCATCGAATTTGTATGTTTTTGAAAACCCATCTGTATTTTCGTTTCTCGTGGATGAAACCATCCACTTCATGGAAATCAGTGGGCTATCATACGAACAGATTCCGGATCAATTCCCGTCACTTGTATGCACGTCGGGGCAAGCTCGTGATGCAGTCATATATTTCATTACTAAATGTGTAGAGAGTAACCCCGGATGTGTCATACATTACTCCGGAGATTTTGATCTTCCAGGTGTACAAATGCAAATGAAAATGGAGAAGTTGGGGAATGTAGATCTGTTCCGTATGGATTCTGCCACATATAAGGAACACGTGCATCCACAAAGCCGGTCTCTTTCAGAACAAGATATGAAGGTACTTGGGGCCATTGAAAGAGATTTACCTAAGATAATGGCCGAATCCGGAGCAAAGGTCTACCAGGAGGCAATTACTAAGGAACTAAGGGAAGATTGGATTAACGTGATAAAGAGTGCTTTGAAATCTTGCTGAATTTCGACACCCTGATTGCCCCTCTGTCAGCCGCAAAAGGTTGCTTGCACTTGGAGAACTGCTCGTCAGGGCAGTTTTTTTGTCGATAGACCGGAGACAAATGAAATTTACCACATTACATAACGGTAGATAAAGACAAGTAACTTGCCAAACATTCTATGGGCATGTAGAAACGATTGCTTTACAGCAATTATTCTGACATATCTTCCAGCAATTCATGAACGGAGATATCCAACGCCTTAGCAATTGCAACGACTTCATAATCCTGTACAAGTCGATATTGTCCTTCAAGACGCGAAAGGCTAGTCGGACTGATGTCGAGGCCAACTGTTTGAAGCCTTGCTAGAAAATCCTTTTGTTTCATACGTTTTGCCTTGCGAATGGCGACTACCCTGCTGCCAATTATATTTTTGTCGCCCGGCGGCTCTTTTCGATGTTTCATCTTCACGCACCTCGCATTTAAAACAGATTGTACGTGAGAGTATAGTTGTTTTAATGCGAATTATGCATTAAAATGAAATAAACCGATTAACGCAGTAAATTCTAATCAAGAATTATGTAGCATGTGGTGAAAGGAGGCAGTCCATTGGAGTTTCCGTTATGGTTTCAAAGTGCGATACAGCGGCGAATCGACGATGTTTCGGCTCGGATCGGACGGTATCCCGAGTTGCGAAAATTACGGATTGAAGGGAAGGAGGCTTTCAATACCGTGTTTAACGGGATCGATAAAACGAAGTTAACGGAGTACATGGAATGGGAGGACAAGCATAATTATTCGCGAGCGTTAGAGAATGAACGTTTGTATTTGCAGGGGATGAGGGACGGCGCACAGCTTGTATTTGCGTTGATGACCGATTTCGTTGCCGCTGACAAAGAAGTGTTGTCTGTCCTGAGCAAGACCAAGACAATTCCAGTAAATGTCGGGAACGGGAGACGAGGTAAGTGATTGACTCCATGTATCGCCTGAGCCTGGAGAAAGATCAGAATCACTTACGCTCGCCTTGCTCGCCACTATTCAAAAACTTCACATTTTTCAATGCGTACTCCAACGCCATATTGACAATCTCATTTCGGAATCGATTGCTTTGCCTCGCCAAATCGTCCAGTCTATCTTGCATAGCCTTCACGATGCGAATCGTCATCGTTACGGTTCTGTCTTCTGTTACAACCCAATCTAAGGAGCCAGGCCATGCACGTTCCCGTGAAAGACGAACAAGGCCATATTCGGTTGCTTCATGTGATGATAGAGACGGTGTTTTTGCAAATCGATCGTAACGGTGATCTTGTTTTTCATACAGAGCGCGGGAAATATACGTTGATCCGGAGATTGGAGGATTGGGCTTCCTGGCTGGAGGCGGAGACGGCTGATTTTCTGCGCGTGGACCGCGGAACGATCGTGAACCTTCGTAAACCTTGGCAGTTCGCTCCTGACCTTCGTGTATTGGAGCTTCGAGATGATCATGGCGGAATTCGAATACCGGTGTCGGAGAAGATCGTTGCCGCGCTCAAGACTAGAATGAAATTGGAACGAACCGCACCGAAATAAAACATACGTTCGAGACAACCTAGTGTCATTTCATATTGGTATGTTATAGATCGGATGGATCCTGCATCGTTCTGGACGATAGGCATAGGAGGAATTCTGCTTGTCAAATTTGAAACTGTCGGTCGTGAAAACGGAGATGCTCATCAGAAGGCCCGTTACAGAAGTGTTCGAAGCGTTCGTCAACCCCGGAAGTAACGACGAAATTTTGGTTTACGAAGAGTACCGGGAGGCTGCAGCCCAGACTTGCTATTCGATGGTATTGGGAAATGTACGGCGTCTGGACGAATGTCATTGTTCTTGCTGTTGAATTGAACCAACGAATTTCATTGGAGTGGGGGGATTCGGACCATCCGACTTTTATAGAGTTGCTATTCGCTCCTCGATCGAAGAATGAGACGCAGGTCACGATATTCAATTCCGGGTTCGAAGGCAGCGACCAAGAGATATTTGATCATGCGGTAGATGTGACGGGAGGGCTAACGATGGTGTTGTGTGGGGCAAAAGCGTATCTCGAACACGGCATTCAGTTAAATCTGGTGGCAGATAAGACGCCGGGAGCTCATGTTCGACCCTGGAATTAACATGCAAATGAAAGTAGTTGTGCTGAAGCAAGCCAGTGATGCTCATTCACTCGGATTAGCAGGACTGCGCGTCGCTTGTGTCGAAATAGGGAATATATCCCTATTGGGCGCGAGGAGTGAGCGACGTGGCGACTATGATCCCCGACCTATTGCCGGACCAAATCACGAATGATGGAGAGCGTGTATTCTACATGGCGGCTCGCGAACTGCCAGATTGCGGGAACTATATCGGGATAGAACCGGTAAGGAGTTTACCGGTAAATTCCGCTTTGCCTTATGTTTCCCGGAGACAAGAAGCATTACCGGACGTATGCCGGCCGATCTGAAGGCGGAGAGTGTGTGGAGCGAGACGCATCTGACGAACCTCCAGCAATCAATTTTGAAACTGATCGGTTTTGAAGCTGGCATTAAAGGGATCTCGAATCCCGATACCGATAAGTTGATAGATATACTCACGCCGAGTTGCAACATCTTCGCTTCGCTCGAAGACAAGATTGCATCCTTCCACCAGAGAGCAGAATTCGTGCTAACGGACGAACAGAACCGGATTCTCGAAGAGACTGAGGAGGATAATCGGAAGTTATTCCTGGGAGCAGCGGGGACGGGGAAAACCTTCATAGCGATGGAGAAGGCACGACGTTGCGCGGCGGTCGGTAAACGAGTGTTGCTCACCTGCTACAATAAAAACCTTGTTGGCTGGCTTCGTGAGAATGTCAAGGATGCGAATGTGACAGTCGATCATTTTCATGGATTTCTGACAGATGTGCTTACGGAACAAGACATTCTCACACCGGAAGAGATCCGAGAGGATACGGAGTTCTTTAACGAGGTGCTGCCGAACGCTGGCTTCGACTATTACGCATCGATTCCGGACAATCAGAAATTCGATACCATAATCATAGATGAGGGACAAGATTTTCAGGAGTTATGGCTGCTCTGTCTGGAAACGATGCTGAAGGTAGACGGGGAATTGTACATCTTCGCAGATCCGAATCAAAATCTGTTCCAAGGAGGTCTGGAGGGACTCCGCCGTCGATGCGATATTTCCAAGCATAAGCTGACCTACAATCTACGTAATGCCGATACCATCAATTCGTGGCTTGCTCCATATGCGGGCAGCATTATCGTTCGATCCAAGCTGGTGAGTGGGGTGCCCGTAACAGTACCGAACCCAAGAAGAGGAGAAGCGGATTTTGGAGAAGGAGATCGGCCGGCTGGTCAGCCAGGGGCTGCCGCTTAACCGAATTCTGATTTTATCGCCCTACCGACTGGATAACGGTTGCCTTCAAGGGGCTTCCAAATTGAAAGAATGGCCGATTACCCAGTTTCAGTCCAAAGACCACGGAATTCGGTTCGCCACGATCCGATCGTTCAAGGGACTGGAAGCGGATGTCGTTATCTTGATCGATGTCAAGGATAGCAGAGCCTGCACACGGGCAGATGTCTACGTAGGGGCGTCTCGTGCACGATTCATGCTGTACGTGCTGCATCATGAAGATTGGGAAATGCCGCAGTGAAACGTACGTTCGAGACAGATAGTTGTCACTTCAGTGATGGTATTGTTAATTCACAGAAGCGTACTCTCGAGAGGGTGGCTAAGTGATACTATGAATCAATTGGAAGTGTTAGAGAGAGCATCTACATTACCGACACATACTGTCTGCAACAATCCGAGGAGGACGACATGAACATTGTAGCGATTATGACCCATTTAGCAGAGAAACGCCCCATCTTTCACAATGAAGCGGATTTTCAGCATGCACTTGCATGGGAGATTCGAGAGCGGTATCCGGAATCGACGATACGATTGGAGAAGAGAGTGCAAGGCTCAGACGCCAAGCTGTACCTGGATATTTGGGTTCAATACGAGGGCAAGAAGTATGCGATCGAATTGAAATACAAGACCAAAGGAATCGAGTGTAGGATCGATAATGAGGATTTCTCGCTTAGCAATCACGGCGCGCAAGATATTGGGCGCTACGATGTGCTGAAAGATCTGCAGCGGTTGGAGTTCATGACGTCAACTGGCATAGCGGACGAGGGATACTTGATCTTCCTCACCAATGATCCGTTCTATTATACGGACCCGGGACAGTACAAGCCTACAGCTGATCGGGATTTCCGTCTCCACGAGGGCAGGAAGCTTAGTGGACGGATGGCCTGGGGCGAGCAGACAGGCTTTGGGACAATGAAGGGGCGAGAGAAGCCGATCGCGCTGAATGGGCATTACGATCTAAGGTGGTTGCCTTACAGCCAGCTGGATATCCCTGGGCGCGGCGATTTCCGCTTTCTCTTCCTGGAAGCAGCTCGAACAGCCGGCATTCGCGATGACAGGCCTGAAGAGTGGTTCCATGGGTTTACCGCCAAAGGGGAGATTCCTGAATCGCAAGTCGATTTGAGAGACAAGCTTGCGGCTCATCTGCAGGCAATCGGATACGAAGTGTCCATTAATCGTGCGGTTAATCAACAGAAGGTCGATATTCGGGCGGAGCGGGGAAGCGAACGAATCATTATTGAAGTCCGATACAAGACCGCGCTCCTTCAAACGATTCATAACAACCAACATGTGCATTTGAAGAAACAACTGGCGTACGATATTTCCCGATATGACTTCATCAGCGATCTGGGGAAAGTAGAATCGATCGTCAGGAGCAATCCTGGATTGAAGGGGTTCGCGCTATTGATCACGAATGATAGGAAATATTGGCTGCCGCCGATGCACAGCGGAACAGTCGATGAGGAGTTCCTGATCCATGAGGGCCGCCTCGTTGCCGGACAATGCGCATGGAAAGAAGAAGCATCGGAAGGTACGACGCATGGCCGCGAAGACGCGGTTCGATTCCAGGGTGAATATCCTTTGCATTGGCAGCCTTATTTGATGATTGGCCCGGATAAGAATCAGCAGTTCCAATCTCTGCTTGTAGAAGTATTGTCATGAGGCAGCTGCCATGTACATAATCGTTACGATCTTGCTTGGCTTGGGCATTGTAAAGTCTAATCAAGCAAGTCAGGCTGCACAGGCAGGCTCTGCACGATCCCATTCAAGGAGAACGAAGCGTAGGGTACCGTTGGCGATAGGATGATATCGTCATCGGCATAAACCTCGGTCAACTCATAGCGGTCCCTATCCAGCAAATATTGTTCCAATGTAAAGTTGGAGAGGTCAATAATCCAGTATTCGGGAACGCCGTATCGAGCATAGGCATTCCGCTTACTCACCTTATCTTCATAAGTTTTCTTTTTCAAATCCATTCTCCTCTCATATCGATAAAAAAGCACCTAGCAAAGAAACACGGCTTGTGTTTGACTTTGCGAGGTGCTTCCTCGTCTATGTTGATATTATTATGATGAAATACCCACCTGCTGTCAATATTGGCAGAAGGCAGACTTTAAATGACTTCCACCGGCCGTACGACGGCTTATCTAGAGGAGGAGACACCATATGTCCATCATTGACCGGGCTCTCGAATTCGCAGCCTATGCACATCGACACCAGAAACGCAAAGGCACCGAGATCCCTTACATTAGCCATCCCTATGCAGTCGGAATGATATTGCAACGTGCCGGATGCAAGGAGGAAGTGATCGCGGCAGGGCTCCTGCACGATACGCTGGAGGATACCGATACGTCAGAGGAGCAGCTCCTTCAATCGTTCGGACCTGTCGTACTTGAGATCGTGAAGGGATGCTCTGAACCGGACAAGGAAGCTTCATGGGAAGCGAGAAAGCAGCATACGCTGGACGAACTCAAGCATGCCGCCCTGCCGATTCGCCAAGTCTCCTGCGCGGACAAGCTGCACAATATCCGTTCCATCAAGCATGATTTGGAAAAGTATGGCGAGGATACGTGGACCCGATTCAAACGCGGCCGCGAGAGTCAGGCATGGTACTATCAAGGTGTAGTGGAAAGTCTCGAATACGCTTCGCGGTTTGCCTTGTTGGATGAGCTTGAAGACGAGGTTAAAGAGGTGTTCGGCAGCCCTAATCAATACAGATTGTAAGTAATTGCGGAGAATTCGTAAGTTCATAGATCTCGCATTCGAAACGGCATGTGACAAACTTTTGGCCAGTATGGTGAAATAATTTACGATTGAAGAATTTCTTTTGCGGCCGCATCTTCATTATAGGATGGGGTTATACGCTTTAGGCCAAGTGCTTTGAAGACTTTATCAATCGTTCCTATTTTTACACCTTCATGCCCCGCTTCAATTTGAGAAATTCTCGCCTGATTCGTCCCGGCTGCCTTTGCAAGTTGTCTCTGTGTCCAGCCTAATTGTATACGCCGTGCCATGACCAGATCACCGATGATAACAGGGAAAGACTTAAGATATTCTTGGATTTGCGGCAGGTCGTTAACTTCTTTCATAAATTCCTGAAGATCGGAGCGGAACTTATTCTTGGTCATCTGCGGTCACCTCTTCAAGATGAATATACTTTCTCGGATTCGATAAGAAATCGGGAATCAAAGCTTCGGTTTCTTGTACGGCTAAATCGAATTCTGCGGACGATGTATCTTGCTTTATCACCGAGCGCGTATAGATTAGAAATTGTTCGCCCTCATAATCGAAAGGAAAGAATATTGTCCGATAGGCTCCCCGGCGATTGGGTTTGTTCACACGAAGTTCAATAAGCGGCGGGTGGTATTTTAATGCCTTGACAGGCTCAACTAATGTAAAGGGTATCCCATCATTGCCGTTCTCGACAAGTGTTGAAAAACGAGTCTGGAATGCCATGGCGTTCTGCAAATGCAATTGCACGGAGAATGCGAGGCAAAAGCCATGCAGCAGAGGCATCACCTTGCCGCATCAAATTGGATAGATTTTCGAGTTCATCATATACTGGACGATTGCCATGTTCCGTCATCGCAAACTTTGTAATTGCCATAAATATATCACGGGTGATATCAGATGTCAAAATATCACCTCTACCTCCCTTGAATGAATTGCCTTATTCATTCTCGTCGATAAAAATAGCACCCCATGCATCGAGACAACATTACGAGGAATTGAAAAGGAAATACCACGGATATCCCGGCTACAACGACGTTACCAGTCTGGATGAAGAGGAGCGGAAAGTATATAAAGAGAAGCTGGCATGGTTTCAGGCGTTGGAGAAAACCGGCATGCAGAAAAGTTACAAGATAGTGCTGTTGCTCTCCGTTTTGGACCGCGGTCCGTTGCAGTGGCTCGATGTCATTTCTCCTCTGGACGTTGCCTTCGGATTCCATTCTCATTTGATGAATGTTGAAGATTTAAAGCAGATTGATTTCGGATAAAACAGGGCAAGGGTTATGGGAATACCAACCGTATAAGACGGCAGATCTGATCGCGAGAAATCCGATGAAGGCACTCAATCATACTAGCGGTGATTTTTTCCACTTTGAGAATGGTCAATTTCGCATTGCACTTGATTTTGACAGCGATGCAGAAAAGAGATTGTTTATGTCTGGACGTGCGAAGTGGCACTGAAACTTCTGAATGATTATAAGCTTAAAAAGAAGAGTCGTGTTCGAATGTAGTGCCAGATAATGAGTCGAACGGGAGTCGAACCATATTCCTACAGTACCCCAGGTGAGAAGGCAGCCGTTGTGGTTCGGTGTCCATTCGGACCCGAATGATTACACGTAGTGAGTTTGAGCGGAACTGCTTTTTTTTTCTATCTTGATTAATAGCCTGTCAAAATCAAGTTGTCGTCAACGCCGCATCCGCAGCGCGCGACGACGACTCCCGTATGCTATTGGCAATGAACAATTGGGCTGCATAGTAGGTGGTCATGATCCAGACTCCGGAATGGGAGACGTCTGATATAAACATGTTCCACGACAGGATGGAATCGGAGGCCAGAAAGAGCAACGATCCGATCGCGGCGTAAGGATTGCCGGTCATGATCGCCGCCCAAGCCATCAGCGAGATTACGAGGATATAGAGGAGAACAGGCGCGATGAGCCCGATCTGTCCGCTGTCCCGGAGCGCATGTACGAGCTGCAGACCCATATACCCGGCAAATAGCGCTAAGGGAACGAGCGAGGCAGCGCGCGGCCAGGAGAAACGGAGGCGTCGCAAGAAGGATGCGGTGTAGAACAGATGTCCGATCAGGAAGGCAGAGAGCCCGACAACGAACCATTTCATCAGTCCGTCGCCGCACATGGAGAAGAACAAGCCGAGCAGTAGCAGCCAATGTGTCGGTTGTCGGGAAGGGGGGCAGAGCAAGCTGGCGTACGACAGGATGAGCGCCATTGGAATCAATTTGAAGACCAGTTTGAGGCCCTCCGGATCGGATGGGATGATGAAAATATAAAGTAAGCTCATCAGGATGATAGCAAATGGAAGCACCTTACGAATCAAGTGGATCCCTCCAGTAGAGCATCGTTTTTATACTTGATTCTGCACGTGCCAGCGATTTCCCTGCTGTGCGTGGTGCTATTATTTCCTTCCACAGGCGTGATGCAATAATATAAAATCGTATAATCTGACATGGCGTAAGGGGATGCACACGGTGCTCTTGAGATGCTTGGCATTCTGTCGGCGGAAGAGTATGAGTCGCTGGAACAACAGACGAAGCAAATTAGCCAGCTCGTGAAGGACGAACTGGGCAAGAAGGGCATCGAGCTGTATGACTTCCGGGAGGCCGACCGCCCTCAAAGCCTATGCTGTTGTAGTCAGATTATACCATTTTTTATTGATAGAACGGCGTATTTTGTCAGTCATTTTTATACAGAGAGAAAGGAGCAACACTCATGGACGGTAACAAAAGCGCATACGCATCGATCGACGACTATATTTCATCTTTTACCCCTGAGACGCGGGAAATCTTACAGAAGCTACGAGAAGTAATTCGGGAATCCGCACCGGACGCAACGGAAAAGATCAGTTATCAAATGCCTACTTTTGCGTTGCATGGAAATCTGGTTCATTTTGCCGCTTATCGCAACCATATTGGATTTTACCCGGCATCGAGCGGGATCAACGCATTTCAACAGGAGTTGTCGGACTACAAATGGTCAAAGGGCGCCGTACAATTTCCTATCGACAAACCGCTGCCTTATGAATTGATCGGTAAGATTGTGCGATTCCGTGCAGCTGAAAACAGAGAGTTCGCAGAAGCAAAGAAGTCGAATAAGAAAAGTCCGAAGAGGTGACGTCACCATATCCATCATCGAACAAGCCATCGAATTCGCGGCTTGCGCGCATCGTGACACGAGAACCTTCGGCAGATTATTCATGCTCGCTTGCAAAGCCTCTTCAGCTTGGCTAAAAAAGCATTGACGAATGGGGTTGAACGGAGTATGCTTGTGTCATCAACCTTGATACATATGTACTATGATACATATATACTAGAGAATACAAAGTAGCGACTTCGAAGGGAGCTGATGCATTGGAACAGTTTACGCCTACCTATTACCAAATCAAGATGAGCATCAAGCAGCAGATTGCGGAAGGCCAGCTGAAGCCCGGGGATCTGCTTCCCGGACGGGTGGCGCTGTCGGAACAGTACGGCTGCAGTTGGAGCACGCTCAACCGCGCCGTGAACGAGCTCATACTCGAAGGAGTGCTCACGGCGCAAAAAGGAAAAGGAACGTTCGTATCCGCCAGCGTCGCCCAGGTGAAGCCGGGACTCGATCACGTCAACGTCTGGTTCTGTAATCCGTTCCCGAGCGTCTACGCGACGCTGTCGGAAATGATGGATGGCTTGCGTACCGAAGCCAACGACAGGGGACGGGCGATCCAGTTCATCGATAACGGCAAGGCCGAACCGCCGGATAATCTGGACGGTTACATCGTCATCACGCCTTCGGAAGATCAGGTCGGCTATTTGGTGAAAGCCTGGGAATCGGGCCAGCGGTTCGTCGTGCTGAACGCCGATTTCCCCGACGTGCCGTTCAACTGCGTCAACGCCGACTTGTACCGGGGATCGAGCGAAGTCATCGGGCATTTGATCGACATGGGACACCGCAAGATCGGCCTTCTCGGGTTGAGGGACGGATTCCCGAACTACCGGCACCGCCAGGAGGCGTTCCGCGATTGCTTCGCGGAGCGGGGGCTGCCCGTGTCCGAGGACTGGTTCGTAGGCCGTCCGGAAAATCCGAAGGATGCCCACGACCTGTTCAGCGACTGGGTCGACCGCCATCCGGAGTGTACGGCGATATTCGCGGCCGACTACATGTCCGCGCTCGCGATCCTGGAGACGCTGGCGGAGAAGGATATCCATGTGCCGGATCAACTGTCGCTGTTCTCGTCCGGCCACATTCCGTTCGAATCGTTGATGAAAATCTCGTTAAACACGATGATTCAGCCGTTCTACGAGTTGGGCCGGCTCGCGATGTCGAGATTGCTGGACGGGGAATGGGACAAGGGAACGGAGCTGCTCCCGTGCCGGGTGCTGCTGCGGGATTCGGTCGCCCGGCCCGGCGCGTCCGGACAAGGAGGTGCCTGAAATGGCGGGAAGAGCGTTCACGATCCGCATCCGTCCGGGCACCGAGGAGGAGTACAAGCGCAGGCACCGCGAGGTGTGGCCGGAGATGCAGGCCGCGATCCGGAAGCACGGCTTCGCCAACTACTCCATCTTCATGGACGGGACGACGCTGTTCGCGTACATGGAGAACGAGGCCGACTTCGACGCGGCGTTCGCGGCGCTGCAGGACGAGCCGATCGCCCGCAAGTGGCGGGAATACATGTCCGACACGATCATTCGGGACGAGAATATGGGCTTTCATTTCCTGGAACGGGTATTCCGCCTGGACTGAGAGTTTACGGAAAGAGGGAACACGATGGCGCACAACGACAACAAGACCAAGCCGGTCAATATTCTGTTCATCACCGCCGATCAGCTTCGATACGATAGCCTGGGGTTTACCGGTCACCCGCTCGTGAAGACGCCGAATTTGGACCGGCTGGCCGCGAGCGGCGCGCAGTTCACGAACACGTTCGTGCAATCGGCCGTATGCGCGCCGTCGAGGGCGTGCATGTATACCGGCCGCTACACGCACAACAACGGCGTCCGGTTCAATGAGGTGCCGTTCCGGTCAGGGGAGAAGACGGTCGCCGACTATTTCGAGGAATACGATTACCGGGCGGCTCTCGTCGGCCGGACGCATTTCACGCCGATTACGGAGACGTACGGGTTCGAATATTTCAGTTATTATGACGGGTTGCCGATCAAGGACGAATATTCCTCCTATCCGGAATATTTG
The DNA here is from genome assembly GCA_023391635.1 of Bacillota bacterium. Classification (GTDB taxonomy): domain Bacteria; phylum Bacillota; class Bacilli; order Paenibacillales; family Paenibacillaceae; genus Cohnella. The sequence goes on from JAEWAQ010000062.1 coordinate 110,855, forward strand.
AAGCGGTGCGGCTACAGCGAAGACGACATCAAGTACCGGTACTGGCCGAAGGAGCTGGACGTCATACCGGGACAGGGGGCGTATCCGGAGGATTTCCGGGAAGCGTTCTACCCTTCGCGGATCGCGGAAGAGCATAGCGACACCGCGTTTCTGACCGACGAAGCGATCCGGTTCGTCCGCGAGACGGGCGACCGGCCGTGGATGCTCCATCTGTCCTACTGGAAGCCGCATCTGCCTTTCTCGGTTCCCGAACCCTACCATTCCATGTACGACCCCCGCGACGTTCCGATGCCGAAGCGGTATCCGGGCGAGCTGGACGCCAAGCCGCCGTTGCAGAAGCTGTTCAGCAAGGAGCGCAGGGGGAACTTCCTCGAGGACGAGAAGCTGCTGCGCCAAGTGCGGGCCGTCTACTATGGCATGATCACCCAGCTCGACGATCATCTCGGCCGATTGTTCGGGGAACTCGACGCGCGGGGACTAACGGACAACACGCTGATTGTCTTCACGTCAGATCACGGGGAATACATGGGCGATCACCATATGGTCGAGAAAGAGCTGTTCTACGAGCAGGCGATTCACGTTCCGCTCATCATGAGCTTGCCGGGCCGTATTCCGGAGAGCGCGGTCATCGAACCGTTCGTCGAAACGGTCGACCTGCTGCCGACCTTCATGGAAGCTGCCGGCCTCCCGGTGCCTGCGGCGGCGGACGGCCGAAGCCTGTTTCCGCTCATCGACGGCACCGCATCTTCCTGGCGTCAGGAAGTGTTCGCGGAGTGGGACTTCCAATATTATCACGTGCGTCGCCAGCTCGGTCTTCGTCCGGATCAATGCAAGGCGATCATGATCCGCAATCTCCGCTGGAAGTACGTGCATTATTCCGATCAGCCGTGCGAGCTGTACGACCTCGAGAACGATCCGGACGAATTCCGCAACCTGGTCGACGATCCCGCGCATATGGAAGTTCGGATCGGCTTGCTCCGCCAGATTCTGGACTGGCGTATGCGGTCGGAAGACAAGCTGCCGGAGGTCGATCTGACGTTCGCCTCCTATCTGCGCGACCCGTGGAGCCGTTGAGATACGATCTGGGAAAGGAGAGAGCGGCATGAGCTACGCAGCGGCTGACAACACGGCCGCCCTCGATGCGGATGCGAGGGCGGCGAGAAGAAGAAAGCGCTTCAAAATTCATGTGAAGGCGTATTTGTTCCTCGTTCCGATCTTCGTCTCGATGGGTTTGTTCAAATACGTACCGTTCTTCACGGCAATCGGGAAATCGTTCTACGAATGGAACGGGGCCAACATCAATCGGTTCGTCGGTCTGGACAATTACACCCGGCTGTTTCGGGACGGCGACTTCCATACGTCGCTTGCGAATATCGGCCTGTTCACCGGAAGCTTCATCGTCATCAACCTGGCGTTCCCGTTGTTCGCGGCGGTCGTCGTCTCCCATATCGTCAGCACCAAGGTGCAGAACGTCGTCAAGACGCTGTTCCTCGTTCCGCTCGTCGTCCCGTATATCATCATTTATCTGCTCTGGCGATGGATCTACATGGGGGACGGGGTCATCAACCAATTCCTGACCGCGATCGGTCTCGAATCCTGGACGCAAGCTTGGCTGGGCGACAGCGATCTGGCGCTATGGTCGCTCGTCTTCGTGGGCTTCCCGTGGATCGGAGGCATCTACTTCCTCATCTACTTGGCCGGCATGATTACGATTTCGCCGGAGCTGTACGAGGTTGGGAGAATCGACGGCGTCGGCAAGTGGGGTCGGTTTTGGAGAATCGAGCTGCCGCTCATCCGGAATCAGATCCGGCTCGTCGTCATCCTCGCCTTCATCAATCAGTTCCAAAGCTTCGAGAACGTTCTCGTGCTCACGAACGGAGGTCCCGGCTTCTCGACGCTCACGCCGGCGCTTTACTTGTACAAGCGCGGGTTCGAGTATAACGAGTTCGGCTACGCTTCGGCGATCGGAGTCGCCGTGTTCGCCATACTGGCCGCCGTGACGCTCATCATCAACAAGTCGATTCGAACGGCGGATACGCTCGAATGAGGAAGGAGGAAGTTCATGGGTCGCGCCTTGCTGCTTGTGTTATTGCTGCTGACGCTGTTTCCTTTTTACATGCTGCTGATCACGTCATTCAAGCATTACGACCAAATCGTGCACGAGTTCTGGATCCCGGCGTTTCCGATGCACTTCGGGAATTACCCGGAAGTGTTCCTGCAAATCTATCCGTTCCTGCTTAATTCCATCTTCATTACGGCAGGGATCATCTTCTGCGTGCTGCTGAATTCGACGCTGGCGGGCTATGCCTTCCTCCGGTTCGAATTCGTGGGCAAGAACGTCGCCTACGCGCTGATCGTCATGCTGATGATGGTGCCAGGGTTTCTGCTGCTCATCCCGCAGTTCATCTTGTTCAAAAACCTTGGGATGATCAATACGTATTGGGCTCAAATATTCGGCCCGATGGCGGGCGCTTCGGCGATGGCGACGATGCTCATGCGGACGTTCTTCCAGGGTTTGTCCCGCAGCTTGCTGGAGGCGGCCGACATGGAAGGAGCGGGCGATCTGCGGGTGTTTCTCCGCATCGTCATTCCGCTGTCCGTGCCGATCGTGTCCACCGTAGCCATCATTAACGCACTGCTGGGCTGGAACAACTACATCTGGCCGCTCGTGGCGACTTCGGGGAACAAGGTCAAGCCGATCATTCTCGCGCTGAACAACATCGAAGGCACGGTCGACACCGTGCAGGGGCTGCAGTTCGCGGGTTACGTCATCGCCTCCCTGCCGTTGATCCTGCTCTTCGTCTTCGCCACCAAATCTTTCGTATCCGGCATTACCGCGGGAGCGGTAAAAGGATAAATACACGACAAAAGGAAGGGGAACTCGAATGAGACAATGGAAGAAAGGCTTGTACGCGCTGCTGCTGACGGCGCTTGCAGGGGCAACGGTGCTAAGCGGCTGCTCGAAAGGCGGTTCCGGAAGCGGAGGGGATGGAGATACCGTCAAGCTGAACATTACGTTGATGACGGAATCCCAGAACGATACGACGGAGAAGGAAGCCTGGGAGTCGATCGCGAAAAGCTACATGGACAGTAATCCGAACGTCAAAATCAACATGGACATTCAAAACTTCGGCGGCGTCGAGCAGCACCGCACGTGGGTAACGACGCAGTTGATCGGCGATACGGCGCCGGACGTCTTCATGACCCGCCGCATATGGGATCACGAAGACTTGGGCAAAGGGCAGCTGATCGATCTGACGCCGTATTTCGCGGAGAAATCGCCGTACTTGAACGATCGGTCGCTCGAAGAGACGATATCCGACACCGTGTTGGCGCAGCTCATCAGCGCGAATCAGAAGTACGCGAGCGTGCCGACGTATGTCGACGTTGTCCGGGTGCTTTACAACGAGGACTTGTTCAAGAAGGCGGGCATCGCGCAAGTGCCGCAGACGTGGAATGAATTCATGGATGCGCAAGCCAAGCTGCAAGCGGCCGGCGTCACGCCGTTCGCGTTCCCGAACAGCAAGCCGGGCGACTTCAACTACAGTTGGACCTCCCGTATCCTGACGGAGGAGCTCATCGCGAATACGTATCCCGAGCTTGACGTCAGCGGCAACGGATTCATCGAAGTGAACGAATACGTGCGCGGCGTGGACCAAGGCCTGATCGACATCGAGAAAAGCCCGTACCGCGACATGTTCGGCTTCATCAAGGACTGGAGCCAATACTGGCCGAAAGGCTACAACGGCCTCGACCTCAATTCGTCGAATGATTTGTTCCTGCGCGGGGAAGCCGCCATGATCATGCGCACGAGCGCGCAGAGCAAGGTGCTGTTCGAATCGAGCGCCCGCCAGTTCGAGATGTCGTCGTTCCCGCTGCCGTACTTGACGGCGGACAACAATCCGAGCGCCAACGGCAAGCTGATGGAAATCGGCGGCGTGCCGGCCGGCAACCTGGCGATTCCGGCAAACATTCCGGAAGAGAAGCTCGCCGCCGCCGTCGACTTCCTCCGCTTCACCGTATCGCCCGAGATTCAAGGGCTGATGGCCGAGAAGCTGTACCGCGCCCCCGTAACGGACAACGCGGAACTGCCGGAGAAGCTGGCCGGCTTCAAGTTCACGGGCGAGCAGATGAAGCTGAACATCTATGGCGGCGAAGTCGACAAGAACGTGACCGAGAACAACCAGAAGCTCGGGCAGCTGTTCCTGGAAGGGAAAATTACGCTCGATGTCTATTTGCGCGATTTGAAGAAGGTTATGGTCGAAGGCGCCAATCGGATGATGGCCGAGAACAACTGGAACAAGGACAACAATTACGGCATTACGCCGAAGTCTTAAGCGGATCAGGAATGGCCGCCCGTCAAGCGACGGGCGGCTTTTCATAATTTTCTTGAGGATTGCCGATTGACATAAAGTGTTAATCCGCATATAGTAAGTAGTAAGTAATAAGTAATAAGTAGTAAGTGGCGAGTAACGAGTTGAAGTACCAAACCAACCCAAGCCAATGGAGGGATCTTCGATGAAAGATTCATTTACGCTTGCACAGGAATTCGTCTTGCTGGCGTCCGATTCTGAAACCCATAAGTTGAAAAGACCGATGCGCAGCTACTTGCAGACATACGTGTTGGGGGCCATCCTCATCGAATTGCTGTCCGAGGAAGTTATCCGAGTTGGTGATAAAGGGAAGCTAGTGGTCATCCAAGATCAGTATGATGGGGACGAAGCCGCCTTAATGATGGTTCAGAAACTGAAGCAGTCGAGCAAAACGATGAAAGAATGGATTCAGTCGCTGTATTCATGGGGGAAGGACGCTTCTCAGCTGTTTCAGGCTGTCGTGAATCCACTTGTTCTCGGCGGATATTTGAAGGAGGAGAAATACCGGATCATGCTTCTGTTTCAAGCTACCAGGTACGTGCCTTCGACCATGAACAAGGATCGGATCATTCAGCGCATACGAGCCGAGTTGCTTGAGGACGGACCAGTCACTCAGCAAACGGCATTAATGACGATGATGTTAGAAATGAGCAGGCTGCTAAAAAGTTACTTTTCCGAATACGAACGAATCGAATTGAAGAAACGTGTGCAGCGTCTTCATGAAGAAAAGGGGGAGGAGTGGGACTCAATCCGCCTTATACGCAAAACAATGGAAGAGATTGATATAGGCTTGAGTTGACGGAGGAGCGCTATGTCGAGAAGAAGAAGCTTGGAAGTCGTCATGCAGGCGGAGTTGGTTACCGTAAGCGAGTTGGTCCAACTTTCAGGTATGCGGTACAGCACCTTGAAATACTACACGGAAATAGGGATTCTGCCCTTCAACCAGCTTGACATGGGCCTCGTGCGACGTTATCCCCGGTTGCATGCCCTCGAACGGCTAGAGGAAATCAGATCGATGAAGGACAACGGAATGACGATCCAGCAAATCGTCGATCATTATCAAAGCAAGTCTGCTGATTAAAGCGGATCATCGTTGTTGATCTTTCCGGGAAATGCCGAAGAAACACGATTGAAAAGAACACAACTGAGCATAAGGACGAGTTCAAATATCAGTGGCGAGGCTGGAAAACAGCTCGCGAATACCTGGCTGCAACATTAGAGCCGCGATCTGGCAGCCAATTGAATGAACATCTCTGCGAACACGAGTCCCATCACAATGGCTCCTGCCAATACGCCGGTCCGTGCTGCATATTGCAAGCTTTCCAAGTAATCGTTCAGGACGATGGCACGCATCGCTTCATAAGCCAAACCTCCGGGCACGAGCGGAATGATTCCGGCTACGCTAAACACGGTTGACGGCAGTTTATACCATCTCGCAAGACCATGCGCGAGGATGGCAATGGCGAATGCGCCCGCGAAGGATGCCGGCACCGCATCTATTCTTGCCTGAATCAGCAAGTAATACGTCATCCATCCGGCGGTCCCGACAAGACCGATATGAATAAGCGATTTTCGAGGTCCGCCGAATGTGGCCGCGATCCCCAGGGTGGCGATGAAGCTGCAAACAGCTTGATAAAGCCACTCCACCAGATTTCCCCCTTGCATCTAGACGATGAGTGAAACGGCAATGCCGGAGCCAATGGCGAGCGCGGTTAAGCAGGCTTCGGCTCCTTTGGACAGGCCGGATACCAGATGTCCTGCCATTAAATCTCTTACCGCATTGGCAATCGCGACACCAGGCACCAGAGGCATAACCGCGCTAATGATGATTTTATTCGCTTCCAGTCCCACCCCTGAATTTACAGCAAGATCAGCAGCCAGAGCGATGACGACCGAAGCGGCAAATTCCGCGAAAAACTTGACCTTCGTCTTCCGGGTTATTAGAGCCATAATGGCATAGCCCAAGCCTCCGACTGCTGCAGCTGAAGGTATATCCAAGTATGTCCCCTGAAACAAAACCACAAATGCGCCGCATCCGAGAGCAGACAAAACGATTTGCCAAAATAAATTTAAAAAATAGCGGGATTGTTCGATTTCCTTCAACGCTACATATGCTTCTTCGACTGTGATTTGTTGGGAACTCAGCATTCTTGACACTTCATTAATTCGGGAGATTTTGTCCAACTGGATCGAACGATTTTTTATCTGGGCGATTTTTGTCGGATATCCATGACCGATGGAAAACAGAATGCCGGTCGGCGTTACAAAACTTTCGGCTTCCACGTAACCTTGCGAAGCTGCCATTCGCAGCATCGTATCTTCGGCCCGGTACGTTTCCGCACCGCTCTGCATGAGCAGCTTGCCGGCCAATACAAAGCACTCTACCTCCAGTTGTCGTTTGTCCTGGGACATCTTTCATCCTCCACCCGGATCTGAATCTCTAGCTCTTGCCGCAGATACTTCCGCAATTTCGCTCACTTCCCGGGGGGCTTGTCCTCCCGATGATTCGGTTGAACTTCTTATCCGTAGTTTGCGGCAAATAGAAAACAACGTCAAGAAGCATCGGCCGAACAATCGGTTTTTCAAACTTTAATATCATTGACAGCGAAACATATGTTCGAGACAGACAGGAGTCACTTGATGCTGGTATCATTATCTTAAAATTATCGAAACGGAGGACTCACCCTATGCAAGGTACCCGCTGGAACCAATCGCAGACGAAACAGATCTATCACGCACTGCCGGGATCGGAAGCGCTGATGGCATATTTGGAACAGCGGCTGATCAATGAAGGATTAATAACGGAGAGCGTCGATGCCGTCGTTCCGGAACGCGGTTATGGATCGATGGTTTACAAGCTAGATAAGCGGACCTTGCTCACTTCGGCGCCGCGCAAACGGGATAATTATATCCATGTCGTGCTGGTCTTCGGCAAAATCTCGGCTGCTCAGTTGCTGGACAGGAAACTGCAGGTGGGAAACGGAAGCGGAAAAGGGCAAGACGTGAAGTTATACTCCGAGCATGAGATTGACACCCTCATCACGCTCATTCAAGCATCGTTGAACCGAGCTCAGGCTGCATCCGGAGACTCGTCGAAAATAGATGCGCTCGCAGAGTGGGTCGCCTATTATCAATCCGATTCCGAAAGCCGGAAGTCGAACCTAAGTCTGGATCAAGCAAGGCAGGCCTTCATCGATCATTTCTCGGAGCTGGACGATCTTCGAGCCAGCCAATTAACATTAGGCGAGTTCAAGAAACAACTGGATATCAAGGCAAAGCAGAAAACAAACGGAATTAATGTCTGGGGCTTCAATGGATTTTCCGGTCAGATGTTCTTCAACCAGCTGTACAACCAAGCAGAACACGTTGGGGCGATCGATGAATTGACGACTGCTTTCCTCGAGGCGATTACGTTCACGGATCCATCCAGCGATAACTTCGACGAATGGTCGAGAGAGCGGCTTGGCACTTTCATTCAGCGGATGAACAACATCAAAAACCGGGCAACGGCAAAAGGATATTCACCGCAGAAGGGTGCCAACACGAACTTTGCCGCCTTCTTTCTCAGCTTCTTCTGGGGATTGCAAGATCTTCATGAGGTGCCGATCTTCTACAAAGCGAGCCGCGGCGGCCTGGAACTGCTCGGATACTGGTCTCCATCTGACGACCAACTGTCTATCGTGGAGCAGTACGGTCGATTCCTTCATCAGACGCGTTCTCTTTCCCAAGAAATTGAAGGGCTTACGGGTGAACGTTGGGATATGCAGCAGCTGGAGCATTTTCTGTATTACGTTCAGGGGTACGAGGAGGAAGAAGAGGAAGAGGAGAATGAGAAAACGCCGCTTTCGTCCATCCTCTCGCAACAACCGCTCTCGGATGAGCTATCCGAACTGTTGAAACAGGCAGGTTACAACATCTCGCAAGTAACGTCCCTGTCCGAATGGGAGCCGGCGAACGAAGAACCGATTCAGGACGCGATCATTTGGAAGTATGATTGCATCCGTCGGCAAGTCCCGAATTCCTTCTTGTTCGTATGGGGAACGGAGCCGGGTTTATTCCATGCCCGCGTGTACGAAGAGGACGAGGAAGGGCAAGCGCGGTTTCTGTTGGAAATAAAGGAGTCGCAGTCGGTTGATTTCCTGAATCGCTTCGAACAGTATCTCTCCTCGTTGCTATCGACCGTTTACTATACGCTGGAGGATGCGCACAAAGAGACATACTTGGAGCTGGAATTTCTGCAGGAATGGCTGGAGCTGCTGACCGAGCGCCGGCAAATCATCTTTTACGGACCGCCCGGAACAGGCAAAACATTCGTCGCGCAGAGACTGGCGAAAGTGCTGGCCCAGCAGGATCAGCGCATCCGTCTGGTGCAATTTCACCCGTCCTATACTTATGAAGAGTTCATCGAAGGGCTGCGGCCGGAAGTCATCTCCCAAGCGGGAGGGCCGTCGCAACTGAATGTAACCGTGAAGTCCGGTATATTCGTTAACCTCTGCCTGGAAGCAGCCAAGCCTGAAAATCGCGATCGGCCTTACGTCCTTATCATCGACGAAATCAACCGCGCCAACACGGCGAAGGTATTCGGCGAATTGCTGTACGCACTGGAGTATCGAGGGTCGTCCATCGAACTGCCCTATTCTCGCAAAAGGTTCTCGATACCCGAGAATGTATACGTCGTCGGAACGATGAACACGACGGACCGATCGTTGGCGCAGATCGACCTGGCATTAAGAAGAAGGTTCCAGTTTATCCCCTTCTCGGCCAAGGAGACGGAGCAAGTGCTGTCGAGGTTCCTTGCCCAGCATGCGCCAAGCATGAAGGGCGTCGCCCAATTGCTGAAAGACGTGAACGCCGCGATCGGCACTTCGGAGCTGGCGCTGGGTCACAGCTATTTCATGAAGCCCGATTTGTCGCTTGCCTCCCTGGAGAAGATCTGGAAATATCAGATTATCCCGTACCTGGAGGAGATGTTCGTCATGGAGCCGGAGCGCGTGAACGACTATCGGCTGGAACAGCTTCTCGCCCAAAGCGAGTATTTCGTATGACAGATCGACAGTTGATCGAACTTAAGGAGTACCAGACGGTGAATGGCATTCGGTTGACCGACGCTGAGATCGCATGCTTGCGGCAGCATTACGCCAAAGCGATCGAGCTGCGGGGCGATTCCGGCGGCATCGTGAGTCTTACGGCTCATTCGTGGATCGGGCGCATCCGTCTTCAGGAGTCGGAGATTCGCCTTCGTCCGAAGCTTCCGTTGAATCGGTTATGGTATTGGCTGTCTTGGGCATATGATCTGAAGAGCTTGAGATGGACGGGCAGTTCAAGTTTCGATTCCAACTTCGAAGACATGGATTGGCTGATTCGATTCTATGTGCAAGCTTGCGAGAAGGTTGCGGCGGTCGGGATCCGCAAAAATTATGTTTCGATCGAGGAGGCGAGTCCGGCTGTCCGGGGAACGCTGATGAGTTCGGCGACCGCCGGAAGATGGCTGAAGCAGGATTATCGTTTCGACTGCCGATACGACGAGTTCACGAGCTGGATTCCGGAAAATCAATGCATTGTCGCAGGGCTGCAGAGCATGCGGAAGTGGCCGCTGAAGGATGCTCGATTGTTCCCGAGGCTGGAGAAGCTGATGGAGGTATTCGCTCAGGAACGCAGCTTGTTTCCTGGCATGTTGCTGACGGATACCATCGGCAAGCAGCTGCTGAGCCGAATGCAGGTCAACCGGTTAAATCAGCATTATAGTGAAGCTTTCCGCTGGCTCAGACTCTACTGGAACTGCGTGTCGATCGTGGATGCGGACGGAGGCGTGAATGCGCAAAGTTTCCTGCTGGATATGAACGAGTTGTATGAAGCGTATGTGGCCGCACGCTTCCGTGCGGCGCTTGAACCTCAGGGAATCCGTGTCATTTCCCAACAGCACGATTGGCTAGCCGAAGAGGGCAGGATCAGGATCGTACCGGATCTCATTGTGCGCGACCCGTCGGGCCGAGAGATCATCGTCGATACGAAATACAAGATGAAGAAAGACGAGGCTTCGATTAATGCGGACGTCTTCCAGATGCTCGCTTACTTGACGGCCAGGAGGTCGACGACGGCGATGCTGCTCTATGCTTCCGGCCCGGAACGGGAGGATCGGATCAAGAACGCTGGATCTACGGTTTATCAGTGGAGCTTGAATCTGGATGCTCCCGGAGGCAGTCATGAACAGGAAGAGGGCAGGCTGGACAGCGTAATGGCAAGAATTAGCGGGTTGTTGGAGAAAGCAAGTATTGTGGAATACGGACGGAAATGACCGTTATCCTGGTGAGGGGCGGTCATTTCCTTTAACTACGGCGAGTATCTTCCCCGTTGCAAGTCAACTAAAGCTTCCCGCCTGCTCCGGTATTGCTTTTCATATATTTTTTCAGAGCAGAATAGCCGGCATTATAACTTACGTAATCTTTGCCATCGAAGTAGATTTCCGCCCGTTTTGAGCTCCACCAATATGTATCATCTTGAACGACAAGTGGCTTACCATACTTTTTTGTGAGTTTTTCTAAGATTGTTTTGCTTTCGGCGTCATCGATGTCCTGGAAAAAGTAGTTCCCCTCCACTAACAGAAAATCATCCAACTTCATTGTATCGGGGAGTTCTTGGTACAAAGCTACTGCTTCTTCTTCATTTTTGGCCTCATAACCAATCGTGCTTCCAAAGTCAAACTTATCGACTTCGTCCTTAAATACATATTCAACGTCGGCCTTCAGGCCGTCGATGATCATCCCTTCAAACTCGACTTGGATCCCACCCAAGTCAGTGCCCTCATCGTAATGCTTATTCCCTGCTTTTTCTTCTAACTTGACAACCTCATCCAGAGTCATACCCCATTGCGCTTCTTTAAAGTCTGTACCGGTTGATGATGAACAAGCGGAAAGCAAAATAATACCAAAGATTCCGAACAACATTTTTTTCAATAGAGCCACCTCGTCGAGTTCATGTAACTACCATTAAAAAACATAATTCTTTATCATTTTTCACATTCGACAATCGCTTGTCTTTTCCTGCAATATTTTGTTAATATCTTTATTTCTCAACAACCCGTCGAATAAATAGCATCTGGCAAAGCAACACGGCTCGTGTTTGACTTTCGCGAGGTACTTCCCCCGACTACGTTGATAGAATGAGAGGATTCACAACATTTTCCGCACCTATGTCTAAGTGCAGAGCTTTTCGTAAATTGCAGGAATACAGCTTGGAACATCGAATAGGTGGATAATGGCAGGCCTATTTGCTGAACGAGAGGAGCAACGCCTCATGGACGGTAATAAAAACGCATACGCATCGATCGACGATTATATCGCATCATTTACTCCTGGGACACGGGAAATACTGCAAACGCTGCGTGAAGTGATTCGGGAAGCTGCACCGGACGCAACGGAAAAGATCAGCTATCAAATGCCTACTTTCGCGCTGCATGGAAATTTGGTTCACTTTGCCGCTTATCCCAACCATGTTGGATTTTACCCGGCACCGAGTGGGATCAACGCCTTTCAACAGGAGTTGTCGAACTACAAGTGGTCAAAGGGCGCGGTACAATTCCCCATCGACAAACCGCTGCCTTATGAATTGATCGGGAAGATTGTGCGATACCGTGTAGCCGAAAACAGGGAGCTCGCCGAAGCAAAGAAATTGAACAAGAAAAAATAGCGCATTGCTATACCACTATGGAGAGTTCCATAATGTCCAACTTGAAACTTTCGGTCGTGAAAACGGAAATGCTCATCAGAAAGCCGGTTGCCGAAGTGTTCGAAGCGTTCGTCGATCCGGAGGTCACGACGAAGTTCTGGTTTGCGAAGAGCAGCGGCAGGCTGTAACCTCGACTTGCCTTTCGATGGGATTGGGAAATGTATGGCGTCTGGACGAATGTCATCGTTCTTGCTGTGGAATTGAAGATGGTATTGTGCGGGGCGAAAGCGTATCTGGAGCATGGCATTCAGCTCAATCTGGTGGCCGATAAAGCTCCAGACGCGAATGTTCGGCCCCCACGTGCTTGAAATCGTCAAAGGGTGCTCCCAAACCGCAAAGCGGCGACCTGGGAAGAGCGAAAGCAGCATAGCGGATCACGAGCGGCGGTGCAGTGGGTTCGCTGCACCGCCGCTTGATCCGGTTGTTACACGCCAATCTTCGGCAGATTGTTCATGCTCGCTTGCAGGGCCTCTTCAGAATAAGCAATATCCATCAGTTGTCCGGAGAAATACGACTCATAGGCCGACATATCGAAGTGGCCGTGTCCGGACAGCGCGATCAGGATGGAACGCGATTCGCCCGCTTCCTTCGCGGCGATGGCCTCGTCGATGGCGGCGCGGATGGCATGCGCGGATTCGGGCGCCGGGATGATGCCTTCCGTCTGAGCGAATTGCACGGCCGCTTCGAATACGCCTTGCTGCCCGTGAGCCTGCGCTTCGATGAGGCCGTCATGATACAGCTGGCTGACCAGCGGCGAGTCCCCATGATAGCGCAGTCCGCCTGCATGAATGCCTGGCGGCATGAAGTCATGGCCCAGCGTGTACATCCGCATAAGCGGAGTCAGCTTGGCGACATCGCCGAAGTCGTAAGCGAAGGTGCCGCGCGTCAGCGTGGGGCAGGCTTTCGGTTCGACGGCGACGAGCCTTACGTTGCGTCCGTTCGTAAGCCGATCTTGCAGGAAGGGGAACGCAAGACCCGCGAAGTTGGACCCTCCGCCGCAGCTGCCGAATACGACATCGGGGTAATCCCCGGCTTTCTCCATTTGCAGCTTCGCTTCCTGGCCGATGACGGACTGATGCAGACAGACATGGTTCAATACGCTGCCTAGCGCATAGCTCGTATCCGCATGCGTCGCTGCATCCTCGACCGCTTCGCTGATGGCGATGCCCAGCGAGCCGAGCGAGTCGGGGGACTGCTCCAGGATGGCGCGGCCGGCGGCTGTCCGGTCAGACGGACTGGGGAACACTTCTGCCCCGAACGTATTCATCAGGATGCGGCGATACGGCTTCTGTTGATAGCTGACTTTGACCATATATACCGTGCAATCCAGGCCGAAGAACTTGCAGGCCATGCTCACCGAAGAGCCCCATTGGCCGGCGCCGGTCTCGGTTGCAATACGGCGGATGCCTTCGAGTTTATTATAATACACTTGCGGAATCGCGGTATTGAGCTTGTGACTGCCGGCAGGGCTGGCTCCCTCATACTTATAGTAGATCCGTGCAGGCGTATCCAGCGCTTTCTCCAACTGATAGGCGCGATACATCGGCGTCGGGCGCCAGATCTTATAAAGCTCGCGCACTTCCTCCGGAATTTCGATCCACCGTTCGGCGGTCATCTCCTGCTGGATCAAGGCCATCGGGAAGATCGCCTTGAAATCGTCAGGTCCTGCAGGCTGGCCGGTGCCGGGGTGAAGCGGAGGGGCGATCGGGTTGGGCATGTCGGCCATGACATTGTACCAATGCGTCGGTATTTCCTGTTCGGTGAGCATAATCTTCTTCTCGTTCAAGTTCATATCCTCCTTGAGCATAAGATGAAGGCAAGTGTTATGCGTCTACATTAAAGAAAATTCGTCGTGGGCGACTGATTTCCTGCTGACCGGACAGATGAAGGATTTTGTCGAATCGGGAAGAAATGATTAATAGGGGATGAAAAACTAAACCATTCTGATCTCTTCTCATACGAGATTGAACAACAAGGCGGGTGAATGGTAGATATGAAAGCCATCGTCGTAGACGACGAGCGGTTGGTTATAGACTATATCGTCAGACTTCTTGCCGGCGCGGGGGTCGAAGTCGTGGGCTGTTGCACGAATCCTTATGAAGCGCTACGGGTGGCGAGGGAATTGCAGCCCGACGTGCTGTTCCTGGACATAGAGATGCCCGAGATGAGCGGCTTGGAGATCGCAGAGCAGGTGTATGCGGACGGCCTCGAGTCGGAGATCGTCTTCATTACCGCCTTCAACCAGTATGCCGTCGATGCATTTCGGGTGAATGCGCTTGATTATCTGTTGAAGCCGGTCAGAAGGGAAGAGTTGAACCGCTCGCTGGAGCGGGTCAGGAAGAGACGCAGCGCGAGCGCGGGAGTGGAAAAGAGGATCGGCCCTCGGCAAGTGTCGGTCTCTCTGTTCGGCAAGTTCTCCGTATGCTTCGACGATGATTCGGAACCGGTACGCTGGGTGACGTCCAAATGCGCAGAACTGTTCGCTTACCTGCTCCTTCGGCGAGGAGATAGGGAGGTAAGCAAGTGGGAGTTGTTTGAAGCGCTCTGGAAAGAGAAAGACACGGAGAAGGCGGATATCAACCTGCGAAGCACGGTCAGCAGAGTCAACAAAACGTTGCGGGATGTCCGGGCAGGCCTGTCGCTCGTCTCTGTCAGAAACGGGTATCGGCTCGCAGCTCCCAATGGAGAGCTCGTCATTAACGCCGATCAGTTGGAGCGTTTCGCGCTTGAATCCGTCGAGGTTAACAGGGAAAATCTGAAGGAGGTCGAGCAACTCGTCCATCGCTGTGCCTCGTCTTTTCTGCAGGAGTTTAGCGGCGAATGGTGCGAGCCTTACCGGATCCGATATCGTCGATATTTCCTTCATCTCGGGGAACGGCTGCTCTCTTATTATATGCATTCGGAACCGGAACCTCTCAGAGCATTGCGTCTGGTAGAAATGTTGGTTGCCCATCATCCCTATGACGATTCGCTGCGGGCAGCGGCGTTGAAGCTCCATCATCAGCTTGGAAGTCCCAAGCAGGCTGCCGCTTATTATGAGGCATATGCGGCCATACTGAAGGCGGACTTGGGCACGGAGCCAGGCGATGAACTTGCCGCTGAGTATCGTTCATTGATCGGTTGAAGTATGCTGATAGATATGCGTTCGAAGGAACCTGTGATCCATGCGGATCGGGTTCCTTTTTGTTTTGCAACAAATTTGCAACATCGCACCGGCTAAAATGTTGAAAGCGATATGATTTTGTCGAACGTGCGCAGAAGCGTGGACGGTATGAGGCGAATATTGAGCTATAAAGCTGCTAAGGAGATGGCCAAATGATAAGCAAGCGCAAGAAACGAGTAAGAATGGCGGTACAGGGGTTTATCGTATTTACCATGGTTTTGTCTAATCTCATTTTTTACAACCCGGTTGCGCTGGCTAACACGGAGGCGGACCCCGGGTTAAATTCCTTAGCTGTAAGCCCGACCAATACGACGAGAGGCCAAGCGGTAACGTTGACTGCTGCCGGCGATAGGCAGTCTGAAGCCGGTGTGGAGGATGGAGATACGCGATTCTTTCCGGCAGAATGGTTCGTGACCGGTAAGAGATTCGAGCCGGGGTATTCTGGGTATTTTGGATTAAACGAAGCAACTCAAAGCTACACTTCCACTTTTTCGCCTGCGACTGCCGGATCATTTGAAATAACCGCTGTTTTTACCAAGCAAAGATATAATGACCAAATCTGGAACTATGATGGAAGCGAGTCTACGAGTGCAACTTTAATTGTGACAGCTTCGTCTTATCCTGCTAACGAAGCGAATAACATTTTCAGTCTGCCGGGCAGCGACCCGATCATTCTGACGATGGATGAGCCATTTACGGTGACCGCGACAGGGGATAAGCAGGATGCTGAGAGCGGAGAAGGAGCCGGCGCTGAGCGGTACATCCCCAAAAGCTGGAGCTCGTCTGATTATCGGGGAGGTACATTTATTTGGAAAGACGAAACCAATTCCTACACGTCCACTTACACTCCTGCGGCAATAGGCAACATTGATTTCACCGTTATGTATGGGTTGGAGATATGGGATGGAAGCGTGTGGCAAGAGACCGGCGTTACGGATCAAAAGATGAAGACGATCCAGGTGACTCGAGAGCCGGTCGAAGCGGATGCCGCCAACAATACGGTATCGACTGGCATTAGCGGCGTTATCCCGACGAACACAAGCATAAAGGTAAACCTAAGCGGAGACAATCAATATCTTGACGACAGAAATGCCATGAGTGGGGATACGCGTTACATTCCCATTGATGTCAGTATTAGTGGTGGTGGCGGGTCATGTTCGATGGGCCAGAGTCTTGGGGTTCTTTTTGGAACTTGTACGCCATCAAGAGCAGGGACATTTTCGTTAGAAGTTACCTTCAGGAAAGAACGATTTAATGGGACGGATTGGATTCCTTTAGGTGCAGGCGATAATGATACCAAAACCCTAACCATATTCGTGTCCGGCCCGCCAACGACGGTGAACGTCGGCTCCAATACCGTTACGTTAAACTCCAATACGATATTCGAGGGCGGCAGCGTCACTGTAACTGCGATAGGCAACCGGCAATCGGCGACTGGCGTGTCGGACAAGGATGAAAGATACGTTCCGACCCGGTGGAAATTACTTAGGAAGGATCCTGAGCAAGAAGTGCCGATCTTTCAATATACTTCATTTGCCGAACCGGATAACTATTCTGCTGTCATTACTCCGCCGGGGGCAGGACAATATGTGGTCGAGGTAGAGTTCGATAAACAACGGTACGATTTACTTAAGGGGACTTGGGGTCAACCCTACGGGCCCGAAAATGATAGCGCAAGAGCAACGTTAAATGTGGTGCAGCCAGCCAATCCTGACAACAATCAGGTAAGCGCGACCCCAAGCAAAGTAACTTCCGGCGGGTCATTCACGCTGACGGCCAAAGGCGATCGGCAATCGGAAACCGGCGGTTTTGTTGGCAATGAGCGTTATCTTCCGGTCACTTGGGTGTCGACAGACGGCGAGTCGGGTTCGTTCATCTTGAACGGAACGGCCTACACGTCCTATTACAAGCCCTCGCAGGCTGGAGATCATACCGTGACGGTTACCTTTAACAAACAGGTATGGAATGGTACGACTTGGGAGAACGAAGGTGAACCGGATACGAAGGAAATCAAGCCGTTGAAAGCGGAGGTTGCGACAGCGAACGCCGACAACAACAGCATTAGCGCCAATCCTGAGAGCGTCACGTCAGGCGAGGTGGTGACGGTTACGATCAGCGGCGACCGTCAGACGGCGACCGGCGTGTTCGAAGGAGACGAGCGGTACGTTCCGGTCAGTTGGGAATCGACGGACGGGAAGTCAGGAGATCTGGACGCAAGCAGCGGAAGTTTTCAATATACGCCATCGACGAGAGGGACGCATACGATAACGGCAACATTCCAGAAGCAGCAGTGGAATTCGGACGAAGGGGAATGGGCTAACGTTGACGGAGGAACCGATACCAAGACGACAACAGTATGGGTCATTGCCGCAGCGAGCGATTCCGCCAACACAATCAGCATAAATCCGGACCAAGTCACATCCGGTGGGACCGTTACGGTGACGGCCGCGGGCGACCGTCAATCGGAGGAAGGCTTGACGGCAGGAGACGAGCGATACATTCCGGTTAGTTGGACTTCGACAGACGGCAAGTTGGGCTCGTTCAGCAACAACGGAACGGAATATACGTCCGATTACAAGCCGGCGGCAGCGGGTACTCAGACGGTGACGGTTACGTTCCAGAAGCAAATCTGGGATGCGACAAGCGGCGATTGGGTCGATGTTAACGGCGCAACGGATACGAAGACAGAAACCGTGGAGGCGGAAGCAGCGAAGGCTGACGCCGCCAACAACAGTGTCAGTGCCGATCCTGAGAGTGTAATGTCAGGCGGTGCGGTGACGGTGACGATCAGCGGAGACCGGCAATCGGCAGTCGGACTGTTCGAAGGAGACGAGCGGTACGTTCCGATCAGCTGGGAATCTACGGACGATGAGTCGGGCTTGCTAGATCCGGATGATGAAACATTCGAATATACGCCGGCGGCGGTAGGGACCCGGACGGTAACCGTTACATTCCAGAAGCAAAAATGGAATGCGGCGAGCGGCGAATGGGCCAGTGTGCCTGGCGAACAGGATACCAAGACAACGACCGTGGAGGCTGAAGTTGCGACAGTTGATGCCGCCCACAACAGCATCAGCGCCGATCCGGCAAGCATTACTTCAGGTGGGACGGTGACGGTGACGATTAGCGGCGACCGTCAGGGGGCAACCGGCTTGTTCGAAGGAGACGAGCGGTACGTTCCGACAGGCTGGACATCGACGGACGGGCAATCGGACTCTCTCGATACAAGCGACGGAAGTTTCGAATATTCGTCATCGACGAAAGGAACTCATACCGTAACGGTGACATTCCAGAAGCAACGGTGGAGTTCGGGCGCCGGAGAATGGGCTAACGTTAACGGAGAAACCGATACCAAATCCGCAACTGTGTCGGTCATCACACCAGCGAGCGATTCCGGCAACAGCGTCAGCATAAATCCGGACCAAGTCACATCCGGAGGGACTGTTACAGTGACGGCCGCAGGCGACCGTCAATCGGAGGAAGGCTTGACGTCGGGCGACGAGCGCTACATTCCGGTCAGTTGGACTTCGACAGACGGCAAATCGGGCTCGTTTAGCAACAACGGAACGGAATATACGTCCGATTACAAGCCGGCGGCAGTGGGCACCCAGACAGTAACGGTTACGTTCCAGAAGCAAACCTGGGATGCGACGAGCGGCGATTGGGTCGACATTAACAGCGCAACGGATACGAAGACAGAGACCGTGGAGGCGGAAGCAGCGAAGGCTGACGCCGCCAACAACAGTGTCAGTGCCGATCCTGATAGCGTGACGTCAGGCGGGACGGTGACGATGACGGTCAGCGGAGACCGGCAATCGGCGGTCGGATTGTTCACAGGAGACGAGCGGTTCATTCCGACAAGCTGGTCATCGACGGACGGCGAGACGGGCTCGCTGAGTCCAAGCGACGCAACATTCGAATATACGCCGTCGAAGTCAGGAACGCATACGGTGACGGTTACGTTCCAGAAGCAAACCTGGAATGCGGCAAGCAACACGTGGAATGACAATGGCGGAACGACTTCCGCGTTTACCACAGTAGAGGCAACGGCAGCCACGGCGAACGCCGGCAACAATGTTGTCTATTCAGAACCGGGCAGTGTCACATCAGGCGGGACGATCATGCTGTTCGCCGCAGGGGATCGCCAATCGGCAACCGGCTTGTTTGAAGGAGACGAACGGTATATACCGGTGAACTGGGAATCGACGGATGACCAGTCGGGGTCGTTCACCTACAGTGGAACCGATTATACATCCGATTACATGCCATCGGCGGTCGGAAACCATACCGTGTCGGTCATATTCAAGAAGCAGAAATGGGATAGCGTTCTCGGGTGGGAGGATACCGACGATACGGATGTCAAAACAACGATTGCATCATTGCTGGTCATTGCCGACCCCGACAACAATAGCGCCGGCGCAAGCACGGCCAGCGTAACGACGGGTGGGACGGTCACGCTGACCGCCACGGGAGACCGCCAGTCGGAGGACGGTGTCGCCATCGGAGACGAGCGGTTCGTTCCAACAAGCTGGACATCGACGGAAGCGGGCCAATCGGGTGTATTTACTGAGAACAACGGCACGTATACTTCCGTCTACAAGCCTTCGAGAGCGGGCCATTATCTCGTTACGATTACATTCCGGAAGCAAATATGGGACGGCAGCGCGTGGGCAGATGATTTGACGACGGAGACCCGGACGGTCAATGTAAGCGTGAGCGAGCCTGATGAACCGAGCGGTCAGCCAGATCCCGGCCCATCCGCCAATGGATTCGGAACGGCAACGACCGGCGTTGACGTGCTTGTCAACGGCAAGGTGGAGAATGCGGGCACTGCGACGACAACGCAATTAAACGACAAAACAGTCACGACCATTGCTGTCGATCAGAATAAGCTGGAAGCGAAGCTCGCGGCGGAAGGTCAGCATGCTATCGTCACAATTCCGATCAAGATGACCTCGAATATCGTCGTCGGCGAGCTGAATGGCCGAATGATCCGCAATATGGAGGAGAAGCAAGCGGTACTGGAAATCAGGACGGACCGGGCAACGTATACGGTGCCTGCCGAGCAGATGAATATGAATGCCATTTCAGCACAAATAGGCAAGGCCGTCCCCCTTCAGGACATTAAAGTGCAAATCGAAATCGCCGAGCCGATGGAAGCAATCGTTAGAATCACGAAAGACTTGGAGAATCAAGGGAAATTTGTGGTCGTAGCGCCGCCGTTCCATTTTGAAGTGCGCGCAACCTATGGAAATACGACGATCGAAGTGACCAAATTCAACATCTATGTAGAGCGCACGATCGCGATTCCGGAAGGCGTCGACCCGAACAAAATTACGACGGGCGTCGTTGTCGATCCGGATGGAACGGTCCGCCATGTACCGACCAAGGTTACCGTAATCGACGGCGTATACTACGCAGTCATCAACAGCTTGACCAATAGCACATACGCTGTCGTCTGGCATCCGCTGACGTTCGAAGATGTGGCGAAGCATTGGGCGAAAGATGCCGTCAACGACATGGGCTCGCGGATGGTGGTGGAAGGAACGGGCAACGGCATGTACAGCCCGGACCGGGACATTACCCGCGCAGAGTTTGCGGCCATTCTTGTACGCGGGCTGGGGCTGAAGCTGGGAACAGGAACGACGGCGTTCTCCGATGTGAAAGCGACGGACTGGTACAACGGCGCCATTCATACGGCTCATGAGTACGGACTGATTGACGGCTTTACGGACGGCACGTTCCGTCCGAATGACAAGATTACCCGCGAGCAGGCGATGCTGATTCTGTCCAAGGCGATGACGCTTACCGGACTGAAGGACAAGCTGTCCGCCAAGTCGGCAGAAGCGACGCTGGGTACGTTCGTGGATGCGGCGAGCGTAGCGGCATGGGCGCAGGGTGGGGTTGCGGACAGCTTGCAGTCCGGCATCGTAATGGGCAGAGGGCAGGATACGCTTGCGCCCAAGGCTCACATGACCCGCGCGGAAGTGGCGCAGGTGATCCGGCTGCTGCTTCGCAAATCTGAATTGATTTAAGCATATTTCCGGGTTCCCTTCCTGATAACGAGAGTCGTTCGTCGGGAAGGGATTCTTTTTGCAACAATTTTGCAACATCCTGTCGGTTACAATGTCGGATACGACAACATAGCGTTCCAATCATGAATTTGTGCGGAGGGATTCAACAAGTGAGGGCAAAACGAATTCAGCGCAATATCAGTCAGTTGCTAGTGGCCATGCTGCTGGCGCAGCTGTTGACGATGTTCCCAAGCCCTGTGCGGCCTTACGTCGGATATGCGACGCAGGCCGAGGAGGGGACGGGCTTCGATCCGGACCCTGTCGGGGTGCAAGACGCCGTCTATACGCCAATCGGCGTCCCAGCGCGGATGCCGATGTTGTATACGACAAACGATGCAACTGACGGCTCGATCTATGATTACGCGTGGGAGAAGGTAGACACCGGGCCAATGCTCATCCCCGATCCGCGTCACTCCGCCGCGATGGCTTACGATGAGCAGGCGAGAAGAGTGGTGTTATTTGGCGGTGCAAATGGCACAGAAGTGCCGTTGAACGACACCTGGATCTGGAACGGCGCTGACCAGACCTGGCAAGAAGTCAACCTGGACGGCGGAACACCGCCCAAGCCGGTAGCCTCGACGCCGAGCGCGCGCAAAGGCGCGGCGATTGTGTACGATCCGGGCAGCGGACAGGTACTGCTGTTCGGCGGACAAGAAGCGTCGGACGCGTCGGATGAAACCTGGCTATGGGACGGCGTCAACCAGTCATGGGAGCAAGTGGTTCCGGCGTCCGGCGGGCCGTCCAAACGCAGCTACGCGCAGATGGCTTACTATTATATAGACGAAGGAAATGGACCGGAGGGCAGAGTCGTGCTGTTCGGCGGTATCGACGGCTCGACCATTCTGGGCGACACCTGGGTATGGAACGGCGAGGAGCGCACATGGACGGAGCAATCGCCAGCCGCAAGCCCGCCTCCGCTGCATTCCGCAACGATGGCATTCGATGGCGCGAATTCCATCCTGTTCGGGGGAGCAGCAGGTCCGGGCAGCGAACATGTCAATGGTCCTACTGGTGCTGTCAATCTCTCTTTTGAGAAGAGCAATAACGAGCTCTGGCTGTGGAATGGTGAGACATGGAGCGCTGTTCGCGGTCCCGAACGGTACAAGAGAATTATTTATGATTCTAGTGTAGGCAACGGCTACGGCGCAGAGCCTTACGATTTTGGGCGCTGGGCGCATGTGATGGCTTATGACGGCAGAAGAGTCGTCTACTATGGCGGTTTAACGGAATGGAACAGCTATGATTATGGTTGGCAGACGGTTCGCACGATGCGGCCAACCGCTCGTACGAATTTGGATTATTTCCAGGCCCATATAGATACTGTCTTCTCTTGGCGTGCAGGAGACTGGGAGACGGTCGCGCCCGGCTACAGTTCTCCCAATCCGCCATGGCGAGGATACGGGGATCCGTATCGGCAATTCGGCGTACCGGCAGGAGGACCTTATGAGCTGCTCGACTACGATTTTCCGTACGCCCGCGAGTATGGCAGCATGGCGTTCGACGGGACGAATTTCGTCTTGTTCGGCGGCAAAAGAATAGAGCTTGAGTTACATAGCCTTGGCGACGATGGTTATTCCAAGTTGGAGCACAAGATCCCTTACGGGGCGGTGCAAGAGACCTGGACGTTCGGCTATACGCCACCGGAGCCGCCGAAGGTGAAGATCGAAGAGCCGATCATTCCCCTGCTGAACAAGCATACGCATGAGGATCGCGTCAGCGTAGTGACGGATGTATACGGCGGCGGCACTCGGCCGATCCTCAGCCGGGGGTTGGAATATCGGAAATTACCCGAGGCCGGTCAGGAACAGACGGAATGGACGACCGTAGCGGTCGAAGGGGCCGATGCCAGTGTAAAGGGAGCGGTCACGATCCACCTTGACAACGTGCTGGAGTGGCAGGTGGAGTACGAAATTCGCGCCTATGCCCGCAACGAACTCGGCACCGGCTATAGTCAGATCGTCCGCTTCGCGTTGACGGAAGACGAAGACATGGAAGCGTATGATGTTGCCTTCACCCGCGTCGGCCCCGCATTCCTGCACAGCAAGGATAAGAAGCGGATCGTGGCGGTGGGCGAAGGTATGCTGAATCTGCTGCGCACGCCGGGCGAGGATGTGCGTTACCGTTTGCACAAGCAAGATGGCGCGGATTATCCGCTGATCTTCCGCATTCGCAGCAATACCGAACTGGAGCTGACGTGGCAGGAGGATCTGCCGGACGGCGTCTACGATCTGGTGCTGGAGCACGAAATATACACCGATCGCACGTTTGCCAATGCGCTAACGATCACCTCGGTCGATTTTTACAAGCCGCGCAACTACGCCAAGATTGAAGTCGCCAGCGAAAGCTCGGACAATCAGGCATCCAAGCTGACGCTGCAGGGCTTGTTCGTGGAAAAGCCGGAAACGCAAGGCTTGTACGTGCTGGCTGAACCGCAGCCGGGCGAACCGCAGGAGATCGTGTCCATCAACGAATCGGTAATGTTCCAAGGTGCTTCGCTCGAAGTTGACAAGCGTACGCATCCATACACGATATGCGGCAATGGGCGGCTGTACGTGAACAGCGGCGGAACGTCGGGTATGACCCTGTCATATACGCTGTTCGAAGGCAGCTTCACGCTCAAGGCCGATCATTTCGAACTATCCGTACCGGATTCGGAGCCGACCGATTACTTGGGCATGGGCTTTCCGGTCACGGCGGCATCAGTCGTCTTCACCGATACCGGCGTTCAATTGGGTGGAACGATCGATTTCAGCTTCGAGGCTGGAGATCAGAAGGCGGACGGCCGCGTGTCGACGGATCAACTGGCGTTTAGCGACGGGAGTTTCCGGCTCACGGGCAGTTTCCCGGTAACCTATCCATACGCAGTAGGAAATTTCCGGATTCCGGAAACGACGTGGTATGTGGATTCCCGCTACGGCGCTGCTTCGGCAACGGCGAAGGCGGAATTGCCGAGCTACAATACGGCATTCAACATGCAGTTGAACTTCAAGCATCAGCGTCTGGACGGTGTCACTTATTGGATATCCCCCGGCAGCGGCGAAGTCGGCTCCACAGGCACCCGGTTTAACACGCTGTTCGGCAAGGCCGACAATCTGTCCGCCTATACGCAATTGCCGCAGACGTACCGGTTTTCCGGCGTAGCGTCGGATGTATTCTCGATGGATGTGAACGGCAATCGCTTGATGAGCGCTTACGATCTGAATATGGGGCTGCCGCCTTCCGGCTATACTTCCGGGGGCGACATGAGACTGTATTGGTTTTCGGTGGACGAGCTGGAGCAGCAGGTAGACCTTGATCCGCTGACGGCCGGCACGACCGGCCGCAAGAGCGCCGGATTTACCGTCAATGGCCGGATGAACGCCTTCGACGTGTTCGTCGGACCGCTGACGCTGGCCTACACGAAGCGGCAAGGACTGCTCGGACAGATGACCGCAACGATCACGGTGCCGAATCAAATTCCGCTGGCCGGCGGTCGGAAGGCGACCCATGTTCCGGTGACGATGGACGCCGAAGGCATGTACGCCAGCTTCAAAATCAACGATGTTGGCGTTACGATCGACTACTTGTTCAGAAATAACGAGTTCCGGATCGATGTGATTGCGCCTCCGCCGCCGAAGCCGTGGTATATGAAGACGATGGACGTCCTGGAGACGATCCGCACGTACACGGATCCGTTCACGTTCAAAGCAAGTCAGTGGCAAGGATTGGCCGGCCTGAACGACCGCGTAGACAGCGCCGAGGCGAGCCGTGCTCCCGAAATTCGCGTGCTGTCCCCCGGCGCCGGGTTGACCGGACAGCTTGCCGCCGCGGGGCTGGAGATCGTAAGCGACAAGGCCGTGCAAATGACGTTCTCGCGCAAGGCGGCTGCCGAATCGGTGCATCCCGGCGGAGATGAGACAGCGGCCGCAGCAGTTCGTGCAAGCGACGGCCAGTTTACGGCAGTGGCGCGTCCTCTGACGACGGAAGCTTCGTGGCTGTCGGCCGACGCTTCCGGGCATCGGGTCGCCTACACGTTCGAGACGAAGCGGCCGCTCGATGCGCTGCTGGTGCTGGAGGGCGACCGCCGCGACGTGCGACTGGCCAGTCCATCGGGGCAATCGCTTGTGCCGGGAGCGGACAATGCGATCGTGCTGGACGGTGCGACTTATTTCCGCGTTGCGCTGGACAAAGCGGGAGCATGGAAGCTGTCGTCACCGGACGCGGTACGGTTTGTGATGTATGAACTGACCTATGCGCGGGCGGATCTCGAGATCGCGGCTCTGGCAGAAGCTTGGAGGCAGTCGCCGGATCGCGACGTTACGCTCGTTCCGATGGCGAAGAGCGGCCGCGTGCTGCTGACGGTCGAAGACACGTGGGACGATGCCGTGATCTATAAGAAGGACGGGCGTCCGTACTCGCTGGAGGAAGACGAGCATGACGCGGGTTGGAACGCCTATCGCGATCCGTCCGGCGGCAAGCTGTTCGTGCTGGCAGACGTGGCCGAGCCGGGCGACTGGCTGGCGGACGGCGGCGGAAACACGGCAGTCAATCTGTACACGGTCAAGCCGGACACGACGATGAGCGAGGTGCGCGAGTGGGCGCAATCCGGCCGGTATCCGACGGCCATCCAGCTCGGGAAGTCGGCGAATAATCAGATGCTGCTGGAGATTTACGGCGCAGACGAACTAACTGCCGTGCTGAAGCCGGACGGCACCGCCTACACGCTGCATACCGATCACGACGAAGAGGACTGGAATGCTTACTACGACGCCGTCCGCGATCGTCTGACGGTACTCGTTAACGGCGCGGCCGCCGGAGAGTGGACGGTCAGCGGCAGCCGCTTCGCGAACGTGAAGGCGTACACGATCAGCGTTCCACTGGATAACTTGCAGCCGCTGTTCTGGAAAGGCGACCGCACGCAGACGGTGCAGCTGGATATCCCGGAACCTGGGCGGTACTTGCTGGCGATAGCCGGCGGGAACGCGGACGTGAAAATAACGCCGCCGCTCGCCAAGCAGCCGATGCCGCTCATTCTCGATCTCGACGATCCGGGCAGCAATGCGATCCTGCAGCGCTGGCAGGACCGGCAGGCCGCGAGTCCGGGCGAGCTGGACACGGCGTCGGTGTCGTCCTCGATCCCCGACCCGGGAGCGGTCGATGTGCTCTATGTGACGTTGAATGCCGAACAGGCGGGGACTTGGCGCATCGAGGCGAACGACAAGGTTGAGCTGACGCTGACGCCATTGCCGGCGTTACCGGAGCTGGTTGACGTTGCGGCGACTGCGGCGGGAGGAACCAACCGCTACGAGGTGCGCTGGAATGTACGCAATGCCGGGCCGGATACGCAGGTCGCCGTCATGGTGACGGATGACCGGAACCGGCCGATCGGCGAAGTCGTGGCGGATAATCTGCCGGCGGCGGGTGTGCGTACGATCGACATCCCTTCCGGATTCATGCCGGGCACTTATTACTTGTCGGTCATGGCGCGCGGCACCGGCATGGCGCCTATGGTGCAAGTGATCGCCGAGCCGATCGCGCTGACGATGGCGCAATCGCTGCCTGCGCCGCAACCGCCGCAGCTGCTGTCCACCGGCAATGGCGAAGTGACGCTGAAGCTGCAGCCGGTGGCGGACGCAGCGGTCGCCTACTACCGGATATTCGTCCTGAAGGATGGCGTTCCCGACTACAGCCAGCCTGCATTCGATGCCGATGCGGCTCGGTCGCAGATCGCCCTGTCAGGCCTGGAACCGGATCAAACGTATCAATTCGCGGTAATGGCCGTCGGCGAGAAACTGGGCGAGACCGTGATCAGCCCGCTGTCCGGATCGCTTGAGGCCATCTTGCCTGCGCCGCAGCCGCCGGAGCTGGAAGCGGAATTGACTGCCGTTCTGCCCGCAGCAGCGACTGTTGCGGAGCACGCGTACAAGGACGCATACGGCGAAGACCAGATCCTGCTGGCGACATCCGCCGACAGTGCTTCGCTGCAGGTGGTCAGCAGTCAGGACGGGCAGCTC
This sequence comes from Bacillota bacterium, assembly GCA_023391635.1. Lineage (GTDB taxonomy): Bacteria > Bacillota > Bacilli > Paenibacillales > Paenibacillaceae > Cohnella. The sequence goes on from JAEWAQ010000062.1 coordinate 138,183, forward strand.
GCGCTGTCGGCGAACGGAGAAGAGCTGGAACGCCGCGGCGTGACGGCGGGCGCGGCGGCCGATTTCGACCTGAACGCGCTGCTTGGAACCGCACGGTTGAAGGAACGCATCTATGATCTGCGGATCGAAGCCGTCAATACCGCCGGCGACCGCAGCTTCCTGTACCGGAAGCTATACGTGGACAGGACGGGACCATATTTGTACGCCGCTTCCCGGTACGATCCCGAGATCGGTCTCAACGGCATGGTCGTGAGCGAGGAACGGGTGGCTATTGCCGGTCGGACCGATGCGGGCAGCAAGCTGACGGTGGATGGCGTGCGCGTGCCGCTGGACGAATCGGGACGATTTGTCTACTACGCACCGTGGAATAACGACAGGGCGATCGAAGGCAAGCTGGATATGGAAATGATCGCCGAGGACGAGGTTGGCAATAAGACGGTATCGCGGTTCCAGGTGCTGCAGAACAGCGGTACGATTGCGGAGCGCCATCCGTCAGAGCTGGCTGCGTTGACGCTGGCGCACGGCGGGTTCGACTTCCATCCGAATGCTCTCAATTACGCCACGCAGCAGGAAGGAACGGTGAAAGTGTATGCCGTTCCTGCCGACCCGGACGCAGAGGTGAAGGTGAACGGCTTTATACCGGATGAGGATGGTGCTGTGGAGTTGAACGTGCCAGCATCCGGAATGACGCTTTCGATTGTCGTAACGGGCGCGGGCGATGATCCCAGAACGTACACGGTGAACGTAATCGGCGCCGCGTCGGCTGTTGCCCTGCTGGACGATCTGGAGCTGAGCGCCGGCGACGAAGCCGTTCCGCTCAACCCGGGATTTGCCGCTGTCATCGATACGTATAACGCTTCGGTCGGCTACGAGGTCGATGAGCTGACACTGAAGCCGACAGCACGCGCGGCCGGCTCGACGATTGACGTCAGCGGACAGACGGTCGCGTCCGGAACTGCGGCGACCGTGCCGCTGACGGCAGGCGCGAGCACGCCGGTGAGCATCGAAGTGACGGCGCCGAACGGACAGGCGACCAAATCTTATTCTCTGAACATATGGCGGGAAGGAAGCGGAAATGCCAAGCTGCAGCAGTTGAATGTCGGGACAAGCCGATTGTTGCCGCAGTTCGACGGCAGCGAGACGGAATACCGCGTGCTGGTACAGGCAACTGCCGACGAAGTGCAGATCGAAGCGGTTCCCGAAGGAGAAGAAGCGACCGTCGCTATCGACGGAACGGTCGCGCAATCGGCCGCGGTTCCGCTGACCGGCAGCGTGCGGCAGGTGATTGAGATCAGCGTAACGGCAGCCAGTGGAGTCGGGCAGACCTATCGGCTTCACGTACAGCGTCAGGGGCTTCGCGATCCGGCGGGTGCGCCGCCGCGTCTGGCGGAGCTGACTCTTGGGTCGCTGAAGCTCGAAGAGGAGTTCTCGCCGTACCGGATGAGCTATCGGGCCGCTTCGACATCGGCAGCTGCCGTCGCACTGACGGCAAGAGCGGGCGATCCGGCGGCGGTCATTACGGTCAATGGCGAGCGGCTGGGGGAGAAAGGCCAATCGAATGTCCTGCTGACAACCGGTGACAACCTGATTGTCGTGGGCGTGGAGTCTGCGGATGGACGATCTTCGCATACGTATTCGATTGCGGTGGCCAGGAAGTCGGCTGACAGCGATGATTCGCCGCAGACGGAAGTTCGCAAGGCGAAGGTGCAGACCGATGGAGGCGAGTTGAGCGTGACCGTTGTCCGGAGCCGGACAACGGATGGCGCCATCGTCGATTCGATCGACATCGGCGCGGCCGGCGCGCGCGACATCGTCGCCATGGCGAGCGGAGGCAAGGCAGCTTACGCCCGGGTTATTCTGAGCGAGGCGAACAATCCGGCGAACGAGTATGAACTAAGCATCCGGAGCGAGGCATTGCGCCTCTTGGCGGATGCCGATATCCGTCTGATTCTGGCGATCGGGGGCACGGAGATCGAACTGTCGCAAGAGACGTTGAACAGCCTTGAGGCGGCAGGCCGCGATTTGTATTTCCGGGTTGTGCCGGTCATCGATGCTGCCGAGCAGGAGCAGGTGAACGAGCGGCTGCTGGCCGACAGCGATGTTCAAGCGGCGGCAGGCGGACGGCAGGTTCAACTCATTGGCGAGCCGATGACGATCGAAACGAACTATTCCGGCTACCGGACGCGGCTGACGCTTCCGCTTCCGGCCGCGGAATGGCCGGCTGTGCGCGATCAGGCGGAAGAGGACCTGCTGCGTGACCGACTCGCAGTCTACATTGAACACAGCGACGGAAGCCGCGAACTGGTGAAGGGAACGCTTCGGTTGAACGAAGAAGGGCGTCCGGCAGGCATCGAATTCGAAGTGGACCGCTTCAGCAACTTCGCGGTGATCCGGTTGTCGGACAGCGAGGATACGGTGCTGTACGAGCCTTACGTCTCCGGTTATCCGGACGGCACGTTCCGTCCGTCCCGGCAGGTTACCCGGGCGGAGATGGCAGTCATGCTGAGCCGCGCGATCGGAGCACAGCCGACGACTGCGGCCGAACCGACGCCGGCGACGTATATGGACGTGCAGACCGATCTCTGGGCGTACCAAGCGATTGTCCGGGTTCGGGAACTCGGTCTGATGATAGGAGACACGAACGGACAGTTCCGTCCGGAGGCTGCCGTTACGCGGGCGGAGATGGCGGCAATCGCGATGAAATGGAGCGGGCTGCAGGAGCAAGCGGACGTTTCGTCGCGGTTCGCGGACACGGCGGGACATTGGGCGGAACGCATCATTGCCCGGATGGAGAGCGAAGGGATCTTGCTCGGATATCCGGACGGCACGTTCAGACCGAATCAACCGCTTGTCCGCGCCGAGGCTGTGCGGCTGATGAACGCAATTACAGGCCGCCCGCTTCCGGACAGCTCCGGAGCTCCGGCGTGGCCGGACGTGCCGGCCAGCCACTGGGCGCGTCAGGAGATCGAGTCGGCATCCGGACGCATCGTGCAGCTCCCGGATGGCAGCGTACAATGGCAGCGCAAGTAAGCAAGTAGAAGCGCAATCGAACGAAGGGCACAGCGGCAGCGAACAGGTGTTGCCTGCTCTGCCTCTGCGGAAGCCTTCCTCCACATAGGAGGAGGGTTTCGCGCGCTTTCGTCCAGTACGGCGACACAACAAGGAAACGATAATAACCTCAATTCAGCAGCTCCATCCATTCATCCAAACAATACAGCCGGCGGAAGGAACTGCAATTCGGTTGTCGAATTGCGTTTTATACAGGAAATTAACACGGAGGAAGATCGCATTGAAATATGATTATCGCATGGAAGAAGAGGCAATCCGCATGTTAACGATGGAGGGCACCTTGTTGCAGAAGCGGGAAATCGCCGAGATGCTCGGGGTATCGGAACCGTATCTGGACAAGTTCCTGCGCGCGCTGCGTAAAGCATTCGACGATATCGATCCGAACCTATGGTCGACAACCTCCAGAGGCAAACACGTATACCATCGGCTTCGCCGCCTGCCGCACGTACCTCCCGCATATCCGTTGATTTGGTTTTACCGAATGAACAAGAACGGCAAACCGAAGGAATACGAGCGGATGGTGGAATTGCTAAGATTCCTTGCGGAGAGCCCGAAGACAAAGGCGGAATTGATGGGGGACTTCACTGATGTGAGCGGCGACCCGCCGGATGCGCGATCCCTCGACCGATACCTCTCGTATCTTCTGGAGACGGGGGCGATCATGAAGTACAAGAAGAAGCGGGGTTTCGCCTATGCCATAGATGATCGGTTATTGACTTCGATTTCCGATCGCGAGATGGAGCATCTCTATTTATTTACGATGCATATGGCGAACGCTTCGCTGCTGAGCGTACCGGGATTTCTCCTATCCGAGACGCTAAGGGAATATTTGATCGGCGGCCAATCGCGGCCAGTCCGCAATCTGGATGTCGTGCATTATCGAAATGTGATATCCGCGAGAATTCTGGACGAATACAAAGTCGCGGAAGCGATAGACGCGATGGCGAAAGGCCGCATGCTATCCTTCCGTTATTATGCGAAGGCGGAGAAACAAAGGTCGCGAACAAGAACGGAGACCCGGCTTGATGATAGTCGGTTGACGGTGATGCCGCTGTCGCTCGTATATGATCACCAGTTTTCCAGAATGTACTTGCTTGCAAGCGATGCCGTGGGCGAGATTCGCACCTACAAACTGGAGGGCATCGCAGAAATGGAAGAGGCAGGGGAGGCGGACAAGGTCATGGGGGCGGAAGGGAAAGCCGCAATCGAGCAGTCGCTCTCGCAAAGTTGGCTGCTCGCTCCGCCGCCTTCCGTGAAGGTAAGGATGCGATTTTACTTCGAACGGGCTCATGGCGAGGAAATGAATTTCATGCAAAGGCGCGTACTGGAACAAGGCGGTTGGGGGCGTATTGTCGATAGCTCGCCGCAGGGCGGCTGGTTCGATTACGAGATCGACGTGAATGGGACGATGGAAATCAAACCGTGGATTCGCAGCTTCGGCGCGAGTGTAGAGGTGTTGGAGCCGAGTGATCTGCGCAGCGAAATGAAGGAAGAATGGAACTTGATCTGGAGGTTGTACGCGGATGCCGAACTGGTTTGACAAGATGTACTCCATACCCTTCCATCAATGGACGAAGTGGCATCGTGAGGACGGCTACGGGTCTGTTCGTCTATTTCCGATCACTGCCCTGGAGAGAAGGTGGCTCTTGTGGGCATTATCTCAGGAAGAGGCGGGATTGTTCCTGGAGGAGGACACGATCCGTCAGCTTCGGGACAGCCTGTCCGGCATATCGCCATTGGAATTCTCGCCTTACGTCAAGGAGAAGGCTGGGTCCGATACGATCCGAACCGCGTCCGCATCATTCGACCCTGTCTGGTTTCGTACTCTAGCGGAAGCGATCATGGACAACAAATACGTCAACTTATCGGTCGTAACGAATGCCGGCGAGGCGATGATGCGCAAGGTCGAACCGCTTAAGCTGGAGTATAACGGCAACCGCGGACGCTGGTATGTCTTGTGGGTGCCTGCAGACGAGGAGGATCTTCCGAATCGGCTATGCGCATCCAGATTGGATCAAATCACCGATGTAATCTCGGGTGAACACTGTCAAGTAACAGGAATAAGCCGCTTCGAGGCACTGCTCGCCAGGGAGATGGCTTCGGCGATAATCGTTATTCGCGCTGAAGCTTACCGCGCGCAAGGCCGAAGCATGACAGAGGATTTGCGCAGAGTACTGTTAGCACTGGCCGTATATGACAAAGAAGCAGAGAAGCAGCTGGGCAGCGACGATATCCGCATAACCGTTCACTACCGGAAGTCCGAAGAAGAGGACCTGCTGCAGAAGATCAGAATGCTTGGCGAGAAAGTCATGGTTCTATCGCCGGCATCCATGCGCGCCCGCATGAAGGATACTTCGGCCAGAGCCTGCGGGCGGTACGCCGAGTAATGTCGATACGCCCAATAAATCGGCTGCCGGACGTTCATCCTAGATGTGCCGTAGTTGCGCAGCGGAGATACAAGCATAATAGGGACGTAACCGAGACAAGTGAAATGAGGAGGTGAAGCGAATGCCGATATGGTTCGTCCCGATTGTGGTATATGCCGCAACGAAAGTGATCGACCGGATCCTGGATAAGTAGTCCTGATCCGACGATGCCCCTTTAGCGATTCGGTCACAAGGAGGTGATGGAATAGGATGAAACATCTGATGCCGCGTCCGGACTGGGATCCGAGACCGCAAGATCCGCTGAGCATCTTGCTCAGCATACTGTGCCGCCGCTAAAGCTTCAGTCCTGCGTCGGCTCCTTTTCAATTACGGTTTGTTTCTTTTGCAGATTGCCCGTCTCCTGTCCATCCATTATAATTGAGTAGGCTGATATACCCAAGGATTTCAAAGGACTGTACCTATGAGAACGGACCATTTCCAAATGGAACAAATGATCATTCTATTGGAACAGCGGCGATTCTACGACGCTGTTCATTTGTTAGTGGAGTGTATGCAGCTTGCGGAGGATGGGATGGCGTCGCTGGCTTGCGCGACGTTCGCTTACCGATATTTTGCCGATGATGCAGATGGAGCGGGTCGTCTATGCAACCGTTACCGGATGCCGTTCGACGCATTGTTTTCCCATATCCCCGTCGAGGTAAGCGAGTCGTTCCTGCAACTGATCGTCGGCTCCGTCGAAGCGTATTGGAACGGAGAGAGGTCGAAAGCGATCCGACTCATGAAGGAAGCCGAGAAGCTGTATCCGCGCGACGTGACCGTTCGCTATTATTTATGCTTCTATTATTCGCATGTTGAGGCGGATGCCGAGCAGTTCGTAGCTTACTACAAGAGCCTTCCCGAATCAGTCAAGGATCGGTTGCATCAGCCTGGTGTGCCTGCGGTGCTGCCGGAATTTCGAACCCCGCCGTACCGCATCGTGGAGCAATTGAACGAGCAATTGTTAAAGTCCAGGGATCAGAATCAGGCGATGGTGCAATTGTTCTCTCACAATTGGGTGCATTATTTGCTTCCCGACGCGCTGACAGGCATCATTGAGCAACTGCAACGTTCTCCGGCCCATCGGAGCAGTGCGGCCATGCTTCGCCGAATTCAGAAGAATGAACGGCTGTTGGCTCTGCAGAGCAGCATGCTCTCGCTGCGATTCTCCGCCAATGCTCGTTTCGCTCAGCGCAAAATACGGGAAAGCAGGGCGCCCGAGGGGCAACCCGATGCTCTCGGAATATCGGCGATTGTCAACCAAAGCTTGGAAATCTTGCTATTTCGCATTTTGTTTTCGGATCAGAGCGCACGCAATCAGAGGAATCGGGCGATTCTGGAACATTGGAGCCGGATCGGCAAGCCGCCGGAGAGCATGAAGGAGCGATTCTTGTCATTCTTGGAGGAAGGGGGCGACGGTACGGTCGACTGGTGCCGCCAGACACTCGGCCTGCAGCTCGACTTGACGTTCGACCCTTCGTGGCAGAAGGTTAATCTTTATCAGGATCAGGGTTCTGCCTACGCTCTTCTCATCGAGATGATGACGGAGTTATTGCTCAATGCGTTCACGTACGGCGATCCCGCGCGTGGATTCCGAATCGCATTTACCTCCGACGCTGTCGGTAAAGTCGAGGCTCTGCTTATCGTCGTGTGCAATACGAAGATGGCATCGACCGCAAGCTTGGGCACGGGGACCGGGATGTCCTCGCTCCGCTCGCTGCTGGACATCGTGAATCCTTTGTACGATCAACTGACGGGCCGCATCGAGCATTGGCACGACGAATATTTGCAAATAGATAACGGTGCAGAGGAATATAAAGCGACAGTCTACATCAAAGCGGATCTACTTTACGAGGAGGACTGGACCCTATGAATGGCAAGAAGCTATGGGTGGAAGATTTCGATCATGGTCGCGCATCGCCGGAGGATTTCGACTTTCCGCGGGAGAATACGGACATCTGCACGACTTTGTCGGAAGCACTCTGTTACATTCACAGCCAGTATGGCCTGTTCGATACGGTCATTCTTGATATCAATCTGGATCTGGGCGACCTGTCGCAGGCGATCCCGCATTTGAGACAAGTGCTTCACCCCCATCACGCGCTGACGATCCGATTGTATCGGCTTACCGATATCGAGAAAGCGCAGCTGGGTAAGAATGCCGGTTTCTACGTGTACCTGTACCTGCTTCACTTGGGATTCCCCCGAGACCGGATTTGTTTCTTGACTGCCAACAAGGGGAGCGACCCCGGCATAGCTGCGCTTAATGAGCTGGAGGCATTCTTCGTCCATCATGATCTGGCTAACGCGGCGGTTCTGCCCGAAGCAGCCAAGGCGACGTTAACGCAGCTCATCAAACAAGCGACTGCGCTCGGCGATCAGTCTATCGAACTGCGCAATCTTCTGACAGCTTCGGACATGACGGGCGCGCTGGAGTTGATTCGAGGCGTGCAGGAGGCTTGTGCGGCACAATATGAGCTGCTGAGCATTAACGATACTTATTACGATTGGGATCACCGGTTCTACGAGCTGGGGCTGCAGATTCCCGAAGCGTTCCATAAGAAGCTGGAGATGTCTGCTTTCCGGGCGTGGTTGGGGCTAAGAGACGACTCGCCCTACTTTCGTCTGCGATACGCCATTCGCGCCGCCAGCTTGGAATTGAAGGAACGAATGCGGTCGACCCCGGGCTTCTGGCGGTTTACGTCGGACTTCTACCTCCCGAAAGAACAGAACGCGCAGAAGGATCCGGATCATTACCCCTCTTATTTTTCGGAGCGTTATTTCGAAGAACTGCTGGATGCGATGGCGGACCTGCTGCCGATGACGGAGCCCGCCGAGGACGTTAAACAATCCTTGTATCGGCAGCTGATCCGGATGATCTCCCACGATTGGGAAGGCGTCTCGGGAATTAACCACAGAGCTGCGCGAAGCGGCAGCACCCAGGAGTTGAAAGACGATACATACTACGACATCATGCATAACCTTCGCAACTGGAGCGCGCACAATAAAATCTTGATTCGGAATGAGGCGGAGGTCGCCTTCTTCATCCTGATCGCATTCCGGGCATGGTTCGCGTTGGATGCGCTTGGAGAGCTAAGCGAGTATGAGAAACGCTTATTGGACCTGCTGAAACTGCCTGGGGATGATTATCCCACGATCCGGGGTGAATTGCTGTCGAAACTGAATCAGCAGGAACTTCTGATCAATCAGGTCTATCAGAAGCTTCGTTCGGATCTTCATTCGGGAGATCGGCGGAGACGATCGACGCATACGGTTCGCATGCAGGAAATATTGATCAACTTGGGGAGAGAACTGCCGCAATGCCCTCCCGCTTATTTAGTCCTGTTGATTTGGATTGGCATGTGCGAGCTGAGGATCGACAACTTCGGCGGCAACGTACTGAACGTGAAATACCAGACGAATAGGGTCCGGACCTTGCTCCAGAACGACCGAGAATTATTCTCCCATCTGTATTGTTACACGCTCAATCAAGTTCAAGGCTACTTGATGTAAGCAGGAGGGGAAGCTCGGATGCCGCACGGTGCCAAATACATCGAATTATATCGGGAGACGATCGGCAGGAAACAGTTTGCCGTGTGCCTGTTAATTGCCGATGAGGATAGCAAGACGGAAAAACGATTGGTGTATGCGGGGGATTTCGACGATCACAATCGCCGATCGGGATTCGGAACCGCTTATGATCCGGACAGCGGATTGCCGGTGTACCGGGGCCGATGGCTGGATAACGTTCGTCATGGCACCGGCATTGCGCTCGCGGATAATCATGCGTGGCGGAAGTCGGAATGGATCGAAGACCGCGAGGTGCACAGAGGCGCAGAGCATGGCTTCGAGGAGCTGGCATTCGAGGAAATCCGGGATCGATCTTCCGTCGATGAATCCGGAAATATTCGATGGCCCGACGGTTCCGTCTACGAAGGACACACTCGCGGAGGGAAGCCCGACGGCCAAGGGACTTACCGAAACCCGAACGGGGCGTTCTATGTCGGAGAATGGAAGGATGGCATGCCGGACGGTTGCGGGACGTTCCACTATGCGAACGAAACGGTGCAGTACCGCGGTGAGTTGGCGCGCAATGCCTATCACGGGCGCGGAGAATACTTCGAGCCGGCCGGCGGCTATTACGTCGGAGCATTCGAAGATATGTTCAGGCACGGCTGGGGCATGTACGTCAAGCCGATCGCCATTCGTACGGGAAGCGGGGGAGTGATGGCTTCCGTATCGTGGTATGAGGGGGAATGGAGCCGGGGCCTTCCCCATGGGCAGGGGAGCCTGTTCCGCATGTCGCTGCCGCTTGAAGCATTCAGAAAGAGCTTCCCCCGTCTCGCAAGAAAGGAAGAGAGTAATGCATATTTGTGGTACCGAGGCATGATGGATCAGGGCACTCCATCGGGGCAAGGGATCGTATTCGTCAATGGCAAAGCGCGGTTTGAAGGACAAGTGCAAGGGCTGACCGACGGGAGTAAATGGTATTACCGATTTACCCGCGAACGCAGAGCGGATTCGCCGGATCAATCGATCGCGTGCGGTGACGGAGCGTTCCTGACGACCGAGGGGATACCTTGGTTCACCGGTTCCATGAGCCGCGAAAAAAAATAAGCGTATGGCTGCACCGAAAATCGACGTTATCGGCACTTAATAGTATAGGGAGGATATTAGGATGTCGGGATCCGATTGGATCGAGAATTTGTGTTCGCCCGATATGCTCAGTCTCTTTCTGAACGACGACCAGAAGATCATTCGCGAAACGTTCTCCATGCTTCTCGGCATCTGCCGAGGCTTGCATCGTCAGGGAAGGCTTGCGGACGAAACGAAATCGTTGGAGGAGAGGACGGCCGAGTGGCTGAGCTGTCTGCGAAGGACGATCAGAGAACGTGCCGGCATGAAGCGCCTCGACGGGAAGAATGAATTTAGGAAAGCTTTTAGCGGCAGTTTCTTCGAAGTCTTCCGGGCATCCGCACCTTACCTGAGGGAAGATGACTTGTTCGCGGACTCAGCCGAAGAGGCGGCCGCGGCCAAGCAAGATCGCACCGACCATGACCTGGCCGATTTCCTTCAGGAATACGGCAGTCGCAATTCCCGAATCAATCGATTGTTTAAAGAATGGAAGCGGGACGGTAAGGCATTGGAACGGCTCGCTGCAGATGAAGATGAGGAGCTTGAGCTCCGCCGGTTGGAGCAACGTTACGAGAAATTTGGATTTTCGCCGTTGTCTCCTTGACCATCTGCAATACATATGGAGGTTATTTTCATGAATCCATCGTCGAAGGATAAACATATTACATCTACGGAAATGATTGTTTTATCCGATTGCGATTCGGAAGCATTCGCCTATTTGGAAGCATGGAAAGGTACGACGTTCGAGGCATTCACGCAATATTGGGATGTGCACTTCGCAAGCTGCGCAGAATGCAATGCAGCCTATGAGCTTTACGAGAGGTCCCTGAATGAAGAGGTGTTTGCGGCTTTATTCGACAATGAGGCCTATGTCCCGCCGTCTCAAGAGGAGACGGATCGTTTCCTGGAGCGGTTTTTTGGCAGCCTGCCGACTGCGGCATCGAACGCGAGTCATTCGGTGGTGTCCATCGAGTGGAACGGCCGCCCGCTATCCTTGTCCATGGCAGGCGATAGGCTTCATAACATCGAGCAGCTCGCGTTTCCCGACTTGTCGGCTGCTTATCAGAAGAGCGGCGAAAGCCCCGTCGGGCTGCGCATTGTAACGGATAAGGGCGAACTTGAAGCGCCGCTTGCGAAGTTCAGCAGGATCAGACGCGACAAGGCAGCCGACAAGCATGTGCTCCGCGCCGTGGCGGATACGAGAACGTCGAGCCTTAAGAAGGCAGCGGACGCTTCGCCGAAGGTGTTTCTGGAATATAACGACGGCTCCGTGACGATCGAGCTCCTGTCGGACCGGCAAGGCCACGTATACGTACGCGTCCGTTGACGAATCTTGTTCATCTCTTCTCCACAATCCCTCTTTCCGCAAGAGGGATTTTGCATTAACATGTACCTAATAGCACACACACCAAGGGAGAATAAGATGAACAAGTGGTTTGAATCGATCAGCCTAAGTATTCTTATCTCGTTGACCCGAGTCGTCGACCCGATGGAGCAAGACGAGAAGTACTTGAGCCTACTCCGATTGATCCGTCAAAAATTGTTCGCAATCGGGAAAAACCCGGTTGAAATGATGGATGAATTGCCGCCGTTCGTCCTGAGGCAATTGCTGTCGACACCGGAAAAAATGCTGGATGAGAAAGTCCGCGAACAGCTGCCGGCAATCCGCGAAGTGCTTGGCTACCGCATGGCTGCCGTCAGGGAGAAAGGCCATATCGCAACATCCGAATTCGCGGCCGCCCAGACATGGTCATACCAGATCTTATACGGAACCAATCACGTCAAACCGTTGCTGAACTTGGGGAGAAGTTTGTTCCGCAATCTCGAGTTCGACAAACGCAAACAGCAAGCGGATTGGGTTCGAGCCGTCATGTCAGCCATCGATACGCTTCGTGAACCATGGTCCAAGGGAAGAGATCGGCTTGCGGCGGTGGCGGAGCTGGAGCGATCATTTCAATGGCTGCGCGAGTGGCCGCAGATTGGAAGCCTATTGCTTCAGCACCAGTTTGCATGGCCTTTGCTCATCATTGACGGCATGGAAGGACCTACCCCGATCACGGTTCCGATTCTCGTTGACGTAAATCCGCACGACCCGACAGGAGTACATATCGAGAAGGAGCTCGTTCCGGCGATCCATGTACATGCCTGGAAGCCTCATCTTGTGAACGCGGTGCGCGTCGGCAAGGAATTGTGGCGATCCAAGCACGGCCACCATTCTTCTTTCAAGGAAGAAGTGCTGAATTCGGGATTTTCGTTCGATTTTACATACGCCCAGCGTATTTTGTCCGAGGTGTCTTCTGAACTTGACTTCTCGCTATCCCTGGACGGAGGAAGCGCGGAAACCTACTTTTCCCAGGTCGTCTTGAATCGTCTGCTGGGCAAGACGAATTTCATGTCGCTGGCGACAACGGGACGCATCGGCGAGAAATTGCCGGAGGCGGATACGCTGAACTACGCCATCCACCGGCCTAACGGGATCCCGGAGAAAATGGCGTTCGCCATGGAGTCCGGCTTGTTCGAAAGAATCGTTCTGCCGGACGACGAGCTGACGAGAAACCAGGCAGAACAAGTGTTGAGCGAACTGTCGTTGCCTTCGATTGACGTAACGTTCGCCGCGGACTTGTACAACTTGTCGGATCTGGCCCAGGTGAAGGGTTGGAGACAGTATCAATACATTCGTTGCCCGGATGTGCAGTGGGCCGTTCACAATCGGCGCAACCAGAAGCTGCCGGAAACGGAGGAGCAGACAGAAGTCGACCGCGTGCTTCGATTGTTCGCCGACAGCGATAACAGCATTCTGACATTGCCTGAGGACATTAAGCCGGTCACGGTAGGCAAGGCGTTGTGGTGTTTGAATAACCCGGTTCGCAAGAGCATGCATCCCCAGATGCCGCCCACGCTGTCTTGGGCATTCATCCGTCTGCTTGAAGGCGACGCGGAGCAGGATGCCCGCTTCTGGCAGTTGATCTGGAATGTGACGGGTGCGCCGCAAATTGAAATGCAGCAGCTGCTGAAGACAACATCCAACGATACGCTGATCGACCTGTTGACGAGCATATTCAATCGTAACAAGCCGGATACGGACCGGCCAAGCCACCGTGCGCCGGATGTCATCGTCATTATCGGCTCCAAGCATATCGACGCCAACAGGGGGAAGATCGTCAACCCGTTAAGTCGTCCCTTAATGGTGAAAAATTTATTGGAAAGGATCAACCAGTCCGGCGCGCTTAGACAAACTGCAGACCCCAAGATGGACGGTTACTTGGGCAAGATCAGGTTGGTGCTGATCCCGGAGGATCATCTGGAAGGCACGCAGAACAGCGACGTGGAACTCAGTTCCTTGGAGGAACGAAGGAAGCTGAAAGCGTTGAACGTGTTCTACTGCGGGTTTACGCGCCAAGCAGCGGAGATCGTGCTGGGGGCGGCGGAATACGGGGCAGACAGTTTTCTTCGCCGGATGGTTGCCAAAGAGGCGTTGCGTTACGACGGCAGCAAGTATTTCATGCCGGAAGATGTTCGATATGAAATATCGCGTGTCGGCGAGAAGCCGGAGGATACAGCCAGAAACTGCTATAATGCCGGCCGAGCGCTTGCTCCCTATGTGTTCGGAGGTTGGGACAACCGCAACGTGACCTACTACGATTCATACGATCATGCCAGCTATCACGAGGCATTATATTACTTCGGCAAGGCACTGGAACTCACCCAGCGCATCCAACCGCGTCCGGACGATTTAATACAGGAATGTTTTTATGCGATCAACCATATTATGCGTTTCTGCGAAGCGCCCAATTGGCACAGCTTGAACATGACCGCCAATCTGAACAGTCAGGTTCAGAACCGGGAATTTTACGAGAATGCCAAGGATCTCATCCTTCAATACAAGGAACAAGGCATCGAGCTACATCCCGCGCATCTCGTCCAATTGAACGGACTGGCGATTCGGCTTAAGACGAGCTTGAGCAAAGAACTGAAGGCTAAGAATCTGTATACTAGCACCAAGAAGAAGATGTTGAACGATGTCGCTGCCCTCGATAAAGAAATTCGTGCGAATTTCAAGCTGGCATTGGAGCAGAGCGGCAAGTTTCCGTCAGAGAAGGCGCATAACGAGTTGTTGACATTGACGAATCATGCGGAATATTTGCAGCTGGAGCCGTATGTCTCCAGGGATCAATACGCTGGACTCAACGAGCGCGCGAAGCGACTCATCCGGGAGATGCTCGAACGCGGCGATCTTCCGTCGACGGCCCGTGCGAGCTGGGTGGAGAAAGTCGGGGATGCCGAGAAGAACCACTCAGCTGCGTTGGAAGTATACGGTTGGTCCATTCAATTGGGAGTGATCTGGCTGCAAGTGTGGATCAAATATCTCGGGGCTGCCGCTTTGGCAGGGCGGGAGGATGAAGTTCTGCGGGTTTCCGCGCTCATTCATTCCAATTCGGATCTTCGCAATCAATATAAAAAGAATTTGAAGTCATTCTCTTCAGAGCCTCATGCCATCGAACGGTGGAAAAGAGGCCTTCCATTATTTGTACGAGCACTAGGTTGATAAGCACAAGCCGGAACGCTTGCAAGGAGGTGACGGGGTGAATCTGACCAAGCTAATCGAATACTTGCAGGCGCCGGGCATAATCGACCGATTGGTACAGAGGGATCCGGAAGTATGGGGGACGATTTATCAAAGCGAATATATTCAGCAGCATGTCAGAAACAAGTTTCGCCATAAGATCGAAATGCTGGCGGGAAGTGCGAATGCCACCGAGGACGATCTGATTCAAGAAGGGTTCCAGGAAATTTGGAAAACCTTTCAGCGCATGAATGGCCAGGTGGAGGAACCAAGAGGTTTTTTGATTTATTTATTGACAGTATCGTTCCGCCGGATATTATCGAAAAATATTGTCAAACAGGCAGGCAGGGATGGGATCGCGAAATTGCGGACGAGACTTTCTGCGTCGTTGGAAGAAGGGATTCTGTGTGAAGAGGCTGCAGACATTATCGTTGCTCCAAGCGCGGAAGAGGAATTTTTTTTAACGACATACCAGGAAGAGAACGTAATCCGCTTTCTGGAGCGATATTCGGATCCCGGAGTGCGGCTTTATGGCAGAGAGCATCTCTTGGAGCAACGTACGCCAGCGCAGATTGCAGCCCGTTATGAGGAGCCGTACGAGAAGATCAAGAGTATTTTATATCGGATGAAATCCGAGCTCAAGGTTCATCTCAGCCAGCAGAACGAGCGATAAGGCAACTTATCGTGATTCAACCGGGCCGGGTCAGGGTAATCAGTCATTAAGAAATCATCATTTAAAGCACGACATGAACGGGTAAGCGATAGAGTATGATGAGTAATAAAAAAGCTTTACCCAACTCGACTGGAGGTGACGGATCATGCAGAAGGCCGTGGATGTCAACCTGGATGCGGACGAGATGGTACTGAAGCTGGATAAGCAGGATGAGGAAATCAACATCCAGTATCACAAGCTCGACCGACTGATCATCGGCAAGCAGCCGGTAAGGAAGCTGCTCCGTACGGTCGAAGTCAAAGTCATCGAAGTGCATTTGCGCGGCGATGAAGGCCCGTACACGATCGTCGGCAGCCACATCAAGGATTTCGACCGGGTCGAAGATTATTTGCTCCAGGTGGCCGAGAAATACGAGATCGAAGTCGTTCCGGAATGGCAATAATCGCACGAAAGTTCCCCCTCAACCGCCAGAGAGCCCCCGCTCCCTGGCGGTTGATCCATTTACTGCTGGCACAACCTCGCAAATTCCGATATAACTATAAATGTGGATGTTTCGATAGATCGATGGAAAGGTGTTGCGCCGGGTGAAATTTCGCACCAAGCTCATTGTCGGATTCGCCGCGATGTTGACGCTGCTGCTCGTCTTCTCCTTCATCGTACTGAGGATGTTCTTCGGCATGAATCAAGCGATGCACACGATCGTGGACGATAATTATTACAAGGTCAAGCTGGCCAATTCCGTACGAACGAATATTATCAGCCTGAATGCGGAGACGAATGCGTTGATGCTGTCCACCCAGGCGAATGGGCTGCAGGAACACATCGATATGATGAACCATACGAAGCTGAACCTGGAGGCGAGATTGAACGAATTGGAACGGATCTTCGAACGGCAGCCGGACGCGCTCAAGATCGTTCGGGAGCTGCACATGCTGCACGATTCGTTCATCGCAAGCACGGATTCCTCCATCGATCTGCTGGAGGCGGGTCGCAAGGATGAGGCAATCCATTGGCATAACGACAATACGGAGCCGATCCGGCTGAAGCTGTTCGACAACATTATATTATTCAACGACCTGCAAGAGCAGGAGATGGATAAAGCGTTAGCGCAGTCGAACGAAGATTACGATATCGCGATTCGCCTGATGATTGTTTTGATGGCGCTTTCTCTGCTGATCGGTGTATTCGTTGCCATATGGGTGCTGCGCAGCGTGTTGAGAAACCTGGGACGCATCATCGCCGTCATGAACGAAGCTTCGCAGGCCGAGGGCAGCGACAGGCTGCCGAGAATCGAGATGCGCATCAAGGATGAGATGGCGAGCATCGGCGATGCCTACAACGTCATGGCGGCGTCTCTCGAAGAGAATGCCGAATACCAGAAGCAAGTGAACCTGCAATTGCAGGAGCAGAACTGGCACAAATCGAAGATCGCCGAGATCACGGCCCTATATCAGGGTGTCGGGACATTAAACGAGTTGGCCGGCGTCTTCATCACGGCCGTCTGTCCGGCGATCGGCGCAAGCTTTGGCGTATTCTACCTCCGCGTCGATCCTGAAGACGGCAGCGCCCCGCGCCTGGTGAGGGGAGGCGCTTACGCAGCCGATAACCGGATCGCGGGAGCGGACGGATTCGACTTCGGGGAAGGTCTGGCCGGGCAGTGCGCCGCGGAGAATCGGGTGATGACGATTACGAACCCGCCGGAAGATTACATCCGGATCGCGTCAGGACTCGGAAGAGCGTCGCCGGCCCAGATCATCATCATGCCCGTGGAGTATAAGAGCGAAGTCGTCGCTGTCGTGGAGCTGGCTACTTTCCGTGTGTTCACCCGGACGCATCTGCAGCTGCTCGAGGAGCTGACGGACCTATTGGGCGTTACGATCAACAGCGTAGCCGGACACATGAAGATCCAGCAGTTGCTCAGCGAATCGCAGATCTTCACGGAAGAGCTGCAGACCCAATCCGAGGAATTACAGCTGCAGCAGGAAGAATTGAAGACGCTGAACGAGCAATTGCGGGATCAGATCGAAGCCTCGGAGAAGAAGAGCAAGGAGCTCGAGCAGATCCAGTACGAACTGGAAGACAAGAACGAGCAGGTCCTGCTCGCTTCCGGATACAAGACGGAATTTCTGACGAACATGTCGCACGAGCTGCGGACGCCGCTGAACAGCCTGTTGATCCTGTCGCAGATGCTCGCGGTCAATCCGGATGGCAACCTGACGCCCAAGCAAGTCGAATATGCCCAGACGATCTATTCCTCAGGCAAGGATCTCCTTGGGTTGATCAACGAGGTGCTGGACTTGTCGAAGATCGAGGCGGGGAAGCTGGAAATCGTATTCGACTGGGTGCAGCTGAAGGACATCGCCGAATTCGTCAGGCGGCAATTCGAGCCGATCGCTATGGACAAAGGTCTCGCATTCGCTGTGAAGATGGACGACGATATCAGCGATTTGAAGATCCATACGGACGAACAGCGGCTGCAGCAAATTTTACAAAATCTGTTGTCCAACGCTCTGAAATTCACGGAAAAAGGAAGCGTATCCATGGAGATGCGCATCCGCTCGAAAAATACGGGCAGCGGGACGGATACCGGGCAGCGGGACGATTATGCGCTCACGATTGCCGTATCGGATACGGGCATCGGCATCCCGAAGGACAAGCAGGCGGTTATCTTCGAAGCTTTCCGCCAAGCGGACGGGACGACGAGCCGCAAATACGGCGGGACCGGTCTCGGGCTCTCGATCTGCCAGAAGATCGCCCATCTGCTGGACGGCCATATTCAGGTGGAGAGCGAAGCGGGCGAGGGCAGCACCTTCACGCTGTATATCCCGATCAGCAAAGTGCGCAGCGAGCTGCTCACTTCCTCGCTTCGGGAAGCGGCGGCGTCCCAGCACGATTGGGTGCCTGCGGACGCGCTGCCTGATCCGGCGGCCAGCTTGCCCGACGTATCGCTGGAAGGCAAGACGATTCTGCTTGTGGACGACGACCTGCGCAACATCTATGCGTTGACGACGGCGCTTGAAGCTCATCGCATACACGTCCTGTTCGCCGAGAACGGGCAAGAGGCGCTCCAGTTGCTCGGCGATCACGAAGCGATCGACATCGTCATTATGGACATCATGATGCCGAAGATGGACGGCTACGAAGCGATCCGGGAAATACGCAAGCGCCCGGGGTTCGCGAATTTGCCGATTATCGCCTTGACCGCCAAAGCGATGAAGTACGACCGGGAGAAATGTATCGATGCCGGCGCGAACGATTATATCAGCAAGCCGATCCTGCTCGATCAATTGCTGTCTCTTATTCGCGTATGGTTATACAGGTAGGCATGCATATGAATAACGGTCAACCGCCGACAGCGCCTGACGAAGACGTGGAGAAGCTGTCCGTCACCTTGCTGCTCGAGGGCGTGTACAGGCATTACGGATACGATTTCCGAAATTATTCCTTCCAGTCGATTCGCAGGCGCATCCGCAATCGCATGCAGGGAGAAGGCCTGCACTCGGTCCTGGGGCTGCTGGATAAAGTGCTGAATGACCGCAAGGCGATGGACCGCCTGTTTGCCGACTTCTCCATCAATGTGACGGAGATGTTCCGCGAGCCAAGCTTTTTTCAGGCTTTCCGCAAGCGGATCGTCCCCGTGCTCCGGTCTTTCCCGGTCATCCGGATCTGGCATGCCGGCTGCTCCACGGGCGAAGAAGTGTATTCCATGGCGATCCTGCTGCATGAAGAAGGCTTGTACCACAAGACCATGCTGTACGCGACGGACATGAACGACAAGGTGCTGCATCTAGCATCGCGGCGCATGTTTCCGCTTCACAAGATGCAGCTGTACACGAGGAACTACCTGCAAGCCGGCGGCGAGGAAGCGTTCTCCCAGTATTATTCGGTGAGGGAGGACGGGGTCGAATTCAAGTCGTACCTGGCCGAGAACATCATCTTCTCCCAGCACAATTTGGCCACCGACCACTCGTTCAACGAATTTCATGTCATCATCTGCAGGAACGTGTTGATCTATTTCAACGAGTTGCTGCAGCGCCGTGTGCTGCAGTTGTTCGAGGAGAGTCTCGTGTCGACCGGATTCCTCGGTCTGGGAAGCAAGGAAGGGCTGCTGCGGACACACGCGGTCAGCTTCGAGGAACTGGATGCCAAAGAGAAGATTTATCGGAAATGGGTCATGAACGGAGGAAGATCAGATGCCATCCAAAGTTGATATTCTCATGGTCGATGACCGGGCCGAAAATTTGCTCGCGCTCGAGGCGGCGCTCTCGTCGCCCGACTATCGCCTGGTCGGCTTGCGCTCTGGCGAGGACGCACTACGCTATACGATGCGGGAGGATATGCACAATGTCGCGGTCATCCTGCTGGACGTGCAGATGCCGGGCATGAACGGCTTCGAGACCGCAAGGCTGATCAAGAACCGCGAGAAGACAAGGGACATTCCGATCATCTTCATCACGGCGATCAATAAGTCGACGGACCATGTTCTGCAAGGGTATCAAGCGGGTTCGATCGATTACCTGTTCAAGCCGTTCCATCCCCAAGTGCTGAAAATGAAGGTCGACGCATTCGTACAGATGCACCGTTTTCACCAGAATCAGTACGAATATCTGGAGCAGCTCGTCCGGGAGCGCACGAAGGAGCTGCTGGTCGCGGCTGAAGAGCGGGTCGCGCTGGAGAAGGAGATGGCCAAGCTGGCCAGGTTGAACCTGATCGGCGAGATGGCTGCAGGCATCGCGCACGAGATCCGCAACCCGATGACGACGATTCGCGGGTTTCTGCAGATGTCCAAGAAGAGCAAGAACATGGAAATCGCCTATATCGATATCATGCTCGAGGAGCTCAATCGGGCGAACGGCATCATCACGGAATTTTTGTCTTTGGCCAAGAACAAGGTCACGCATCGCGAGACGGCGGACCTGAACGACATCATCGCCTCGATGCAGCCGCTCATCCAGGCGGAAGCGATGCTCGCGGGCAAGCATTTCCATGTGTACTATGGGACGATTCCAACGCTGCAGCTGGACGATAAGGAAATCCGTCAGCTCCTCTTGAACATGGCGATGAACGGTCTTGAAGCGATGGCTGCGGGCGGGGCGCTGACGATCAGCACCTATGCGGAGGGCGATGCCGTCGTGCTGCGCATCGAGGATCAAGGCAGCGGCATCAAGGAGGAATACCGGGAGAAGCTGGGCACGCCGTTCTTCACGACGAAGGACAAGGGCACGGGGCTCGGCCTTGCCGTGTGTTACAGCATTGCAACTCGGCATCAGGCGTCGATCGACGTGCAGAGCGGGCATACGGGAACAGTGTTCACGATCCGGTTCGCTTAGCGCGGCCAGTTCGTGACTGACAGAGCTTCTGAGCGGCAGAGCCGGCTCTGTTGCCGTTCCGGCAGAGCCCGCGGTCCGGGACATGAATGTTCGTTTATGATTTCGAGCTGTGTTCGTATCGGTTCAGCAGTTCGTCAAGCTGTTGAGACAAGCGCAGCACTTCCGGGTCGGTCAGCTTGGCGCCGTTCTGGATATACGTCGATACCATCTGTCTCCGCGTGCGTTCGATTCTGCTTCTGAGACGCACCGTTATCTTCGTCATAATCGCTTTCTCTCCTCTGCATTTGCCTTATTCATGATAGACGGAATAATTGTGGAAAGTTCACGGGAAATTGTTAGGAAAATGTTAGGGTGGGACGCTGAAAGTGAAGATTCGATAACGATCTGAGGAATGTACAATTGTGCCGCTGTCCCCCCCATGCTACATTGTGGGGCAAGGGAGGGAGCGGCATTGGAATATCGGCGCACCGAGTGCATCTACGACAGTCCGCTGGCGGCGGACGCACATACCGCTTCATTCGTGCTGGAAGGATTTGCTGAAATCTCGCATTCCGAAGGCGTGATGCGGATGGAGAACCGGCTGGACCCTTCGATCGGCCAAGAGGCCAATTTCGTCTATTGGTGCCCGGAGGTTTTTCCCGATGATATCGAGATCGCGTGGGATTTCACGCCGCTGCGGGAGCCGGGGCTGTGCATGCTGTTCTTCGCCGCTCGTGGCCGGGACGGCGCGGACCTGTTCGACCCGAGCCTGGAGAGGCGCGAGGGTGTGTACCGGCAATATCACAGCGGCGATATCGATGCGCTGCACGTCTCGTATTTCCGCCGCAAGGCGGCGAAGGAACGCGCACTCAACGTCTGCAACCTGCGCAAGAGCCGGGGATTCCATCTGGTGGCGCAGGGGGCGGATCCGATTCCGACAGTGGCCGACGCCAGCGGACCGTATCGCATCCGCGTCGTCAAGAGCGGCCCCGACGTGCAATTCGGCATCAACGGCTTGACATTGTTCGAATGGCGCGACGACGGCTCGGCCTACGGTCCGGTGTTGGACGGCGGGAGAATCGGATTTCGCCAGATGGCGCCGCTGGTGGCGTCGTACGGCAACTTGACCGTGCACCGGATCGAGCGAGTCGACTGAGAGAGCCGCGAGTCGCGTGGCCGTGTGCAGGATGGCGTCCGTCATGCGTGCAAGGCGGCAGATCGGGCAAAGTAATCGGGAGAATCAGGAGAATCATA
Source organism: Bacillota bacterium (assembly GCA_023391635.1). Classification (GTDB taxonomy): domain Bacteria; phylum Bacillota; class Bacilli; order Paenibacillales; family Paenibacillaceae; genus Cohnella. Next base: position 160,110 of record JAEWAQ010000062.1, read on the forward strand.
CGGGGGGATGCAGATGAATAGCGACCCGCTGCGCGAATGGCCTTATGTGCCGCGATCGGAACGGGAGGTGAAGGACGAAGACGTCTTCGCATCGCTCGATCCGGTATGGCCCGGGCTGGAGCAGACGCTGGCGGCTTACCGCGAACGGCGGCTGGACGATGCGAAGCGAGAACTGCTCGCCTATTTCCGCCGGCGGAAGAAGCCGCAGTGGCACTTTGACGGCCGGGCGGAGGCGGGGGAACTCGGACCGTTTCGACCGGAAACGCTGCTGGGTGTCGGCGGAAGCGGCGCTCCCTCGGCGGAGAGTCATGTCGCGGAAGCCATGGCGGATGCCGACAGGCTCGTCCGCGGGCAATTTCTCGGCGGCGTCCTACACGACATAGGCGAACGGTGGGACCGGTTCCCGCTGTACGATCTGAACGGTGACGACGACAAGCCGCTGCGCGTGACGGCCAACCGGTTCGTCCGCATGAATTTCATCAAGCCGCTTGTGGTCGCTTACTATCATACGCGCAAGTCCGAGTATGCCGAGACGCTGGCGGCGATCTTGAAGGCGTTTACAGATAAGCTGCTGGAGGAGCATCCGTATGTCCCCGACCCGGTGGAGTCGGTAGAGGCGTATACGATCCAGTATTCGCGCAGCCCGTTCCGCAGCAACATGAGCGTGGCCCAGAGCGCGCTGAATATCATTCATCTCATGCATACGGACTTGTTCGATTCGCGGTGGCTGCCTGCGGGGCTGTCGTTCCGGTTGTTTCGCTACGCCTGGTACGTCATGTCTTATCATCGCTCGTACGATAAGAACCGGTACCGCCACTACAACCACCATCTGTTCGAACGCGGCACGGCGCCGATCACGTTCAGCGTCATGTTCCCGGAGTTCCCGCATTTTCGGCCGATGCTGGAGCGCGGCAAGGAGGTCGTGGACGCGCATTTCCGGCACGATTATCACGAGAGCGGCGGCTATGACGAGCATTCCATGGCGTATACGTGCAAGACGACTTTGTCGGAGTTTCTGTTCCCGGTCGTGCAACTGCTCGAGCTGAACGGCTTGGGGGAAACCTGCGAGGCATGGAGAAGGAAGCTCGGTCTTGTCTGTACGTATTATAGCGGACTTGTGATGCCGGACGGGCGGTTCCCGGACGTCGGGGACGCGGGCGGCGACGAGGCGCGCTGGCTGCTGGAGCAGGGAGCGGACCGGTTCGGAAGCCGGTCGGCGCGAGCCGTGCTGCAGGCGTTGGAGCTGGCGGGCGAGGCGCGGGGGGATCGCGGGGTTGAGGTGCGAGCGGGCGCGGGAGAAGGCGCGGGCCGTCTCGGCGAAGAGGAGTCCGCACTGCCGTCGCTGGCGGGGAGCGACCCGCTGACGGGTTATCTGTGGGCGCGCGACCGTTGGGCGCCAGACGGCAGCTTCATGCTGATGTGCAACAAGATTTTCACGCGCCACTGCGCGCACAATCACGTCGACATGCTCTCGCTGATCCTCGCCGTGCGCGGAGAGACGCTGATCGGCGAACCGTTGGCGCGGACGCTGTACAAATACGTCAGCAACGCATCGGAGCTGGACGATTATTTACGCGGGCTCGGCTCGCACAATACGGTGCTCGTGCACGGGCAAGCCGTCACGAAGCCGCAGTTGCAGCGGCAGCAGCGGATGGACAGCCAGACGGTCCGCACCGAGGCGTTCGATTGCAAGGACGATGCCGTCTATGTTCGCGCGAGCCATCACGCCGACCTGAGCGGCAGCCATACGCGGGAGGTGCTGTTCGTTCACCAGGCCGGGTGGCTGATCGCCGATACGATCGGGAATGCCGGTTCCGGGGACAGGCAGCCGCATGTGCAGCGCTGGCATCTGGAGCATGGGGTGACGATAGCGCGCGTGGGAGTGGACGGGGAGGAAACCGAGGACTGCGCAGTCTTGGCGGACCCAAGAAGTCGGTCGGATCCGAAGGCAAGCGAGAAGGAACACGCGGAACGCGAAGTTCAATCGTATGATTCGGATGAAGCTGAACATGCGCATCAGGAATATCGTGAGGCTCAGGGGTATGGCTCGGATGAAGCGGGACATGCGGATCGGGCAGATCATGCAGGTACGGCGGGCGAAGCGGGGCGCGTGGTCGAGACTGGCCGAGGGGACCGGATGGACCGAGCTAGTACAGCGAGTCAGGCGGAGCGTGCAGGTATGGGAAGCGGCGCGCTGCTGCTGCGCGGGCGTTCTTCCAGGCTGCTCTGCGTCTGGCCGGAGGAGTCCGCTGTCGCGATTCGATTGTGGAAGCCGGATTCGGTGCTGGCGATCGGGAGCGTGCCGGATTACAAGACGGCGTCCGACCTGCCTTGGATCGTCGATGTCGCGTTCGGACCTGCGACAGGCGTATCCGCACCAGACCAATTGCCATGCCGACTTCCTTGCTTGTTCCTCGACGTGACGCATGCTGAAGAACCGCCCGCGGCCATCCTTGCGCGATGCCGCCGATTTCTGTCGGATCATCGGGAGCGGTTGTGTACGGGCGGACAGCCTGCGCTGGAAGGGTCAGCATTCTCGGCATTGCTGAAGCAGATTTTGCAGCCAGAGGAGGAAGCTTGATGAAAGCTATTCTGGTGCTGTTCGATTCTTTGAATCGTCACATGCTGCAGCCTTACGGCTGCGACTGGGTGCATACGCCGAACTTCCGGAAGCTGGCTGGGCGGAGCGTCAAGTTCACGCACAGCTATGTCGGCAGCATGCCGTGCATGCCTGCCCGCCGGGACCTGCACACGGGCAGACTGAACTTTCTGCATAACAGCTGGGGGCCGCTGGAGCCGTTCGATGTCTCCATGCCGGAGCTGCTCAGTCGGGCGGGCGTCTACACGCATCTCGTCAGCGACCACTACCACTACTGGGAAGCGGGCGGCGCGACGTACCACACGAAGTACGATTCGTGGGAATTCAGCCGCGGACAGGAAGGCGACCCTTGGAAGGGAGAGGTCAAGGACCCGGACATGCCCGGTGACGTGTCCGAGCGGTTTCCGGGTCATTCGAGCCGGCTTTTCCGCCAGGACCGGATCAACCGCCAGTACATGCGGACGGAAGAGGAGCATTCCCAGTCGCGGACATTCGCGAACGGACTTGCCTTCATCGACGCCAATCACGGGGAAGACAATTGGTTGCTGCAGATCGAGGCGTTCGACCCGCACGAGCCGTTCTTCGCGCCGGAAGCGTACAGGAGCCTGTATGCGCATGCGGGGCAAGACCCGGCGTTCGATTGGGTGAGGCCCGGCCGCGTGTCGGAAACGCCGGAGCAGGTGAATCACCTGCGCAGCGAATATGCCGCGCTCGTCAGCATGTGCGATGCGAGCCTCGGCCGGGTGATGGATCTCATGGACCGGTACGGCATGTGGGAGGACACGATGCTGATCGTCGCCACGGATCACGGCTATTTGCTGAGCGAACACGATTACTGGGGCAAGAACGTCATGCCGCTCTACAGGGAGCTGTCGAATACGCCGCTGTTCATTTGGGACCCGCGCACCGGGCAGGCGGGCGAGACGTGCGATGCGCTCGTGCAGTGGATCGATCTGGCGCCGACGTTGCTGGGATTGTTCGACGTGCCCGTGCCAGGCTCGATGCTCGGACACGATTTGCTTCCGGCATATCGTGACGGTCTGTCCGGCCGGAAAGCGGTGCTGTTCGGCTATCACGGCGCCCATGTCAATTGTACCGACGGCCGTTATGTGTACATGCGGGCCCCAGTTCGCTCGGACAATACCCCATTATATGATTATACGCTGATGCCTTGCCACATGAATGCCATGTACGCTGTGTCAGAACTGCAGTACATTGAATTGGCGGAGCCGTTCTCCTTCACACAGGGCTGCCGGACGATGAAGATCGCGGCCAGCAATGCGATTCAGAGCCATGCGATGGGGACGCTGCTGTTCGATCTGGCGGCGGATCCGGGGCAGATGAATCCGCTCCGGGACGAGGGGATCGAACACGAGATGCAGCGGAGGATGGTCGAGTTGATGCGCGAGTGCGAAGCGCCTCCGGAGCAGTACGAACGGCTCGGATTGACGCCGATGCCATAGGATGGTGCGGACAGCATCATGATGGCGGAGTTGATGAGGCAACGGGCTTGAATGGTGCGGACAGCATCATAATGGCGGTGTTGATGGGGCAACGGGCTTGAATGGTGCTGACAGCATCATATTGGCGGTGTTGGTGGGACAACGGGCGAAAGTGGTGCGGACAGCATCATCTCGGCGGTGTTAGCGGGACAACGGACGTGGATGATGCAGACAGCATCATATCGGCGGTGTTGGCGGGGCGGCGGGCGAACATGATGCGGATAGCATCATAATGGCAGTATTGGTGGACTGTATTGAAGTTTCGACCCGCGACAGGCATAGCCTTAACATCTTGAAGTGAAGGGGGCGACGCCAAATTGATCCAAGACGCAGAGCAGATCATCCGATTCACGGGCAGCCATACGTTTGAGATACGCGATCATCTGAAGCATGAACTGTACTGGTGGCCCGAGACGCTGCTGACGTACCACCTCGATTTCAGCGCCATTCAGGTGGCAGCCGCATCGCTCCAGTTGACGGATCTGAGCACACAGCAATCCGTTTCTTATCAATTGTCCGACATTGTGCGAGACGAAAACGGCCGGCTGCTGTCCGCGGATCTCAGCTTCATGACCGACCTTCCGTCCGGAGAAACGCGTAGCTTCCGGCTGGACGCTTCGCCGGAGCCGCATCTCGAGCAGTCTGAGAATCGTGTCGGCAGCAAAGAAGACAGCTTCCGGGTCAACACGGCAGCGTCTCATTGTGAACAGTCGCCGATTCGCAGCGCCAGGGATGAAGATCGTTCTCGGGTCAACATGGCTGCATCTCATCGCGAACCGTCGCCGATTCGCATCACGAAGGACGAAGGCAGCCTATGGATCGACAACGGCGCCTTCTCCGCACGAATTCCCGACTCTCAGCTGTACCCGGTGCAAATTCCTGGACCGATCATGCAGATCGCCGCAGGCAGGATGAAATATGGAAACTCGTCAGTCGACCCGGGCAAGCTGCGCATCGTGGAGATCGTCACGACTTGTCTCGCACATGGGCCGCTGTTCGCCGAATTCTCGGTCGACTACCGCTTCGACGGCGGCAAGGTGTATACCGCACAGCTCAGGTTCATCCACGGCATGGAGTTCGTCATTTTCAACGAGCGGATCACAGGCATCGTCGAGCAGGATGAAGCGTATTTCCGCCTCCATTGGTCTGGTTTGGCTCCGACGCATCGGCACGCGCCGAACAACCCGGCGATTCTGATCGGCGACTCCGAAACGCCATACGAAGATTTCAACTGGGATCGCATCGACCAGCCGTACGTCGGCGGTTACAGTCACCCTGTTGCCATGTGGTCGAACGGCGCGGACGGCGAAATTCCGTTCCGCCTCTCCCTGTATGAGCCGCAATCCGCGATCGTCAAAGTGAATGCGGCAGCTTTCTGGAACGACGACACCGGGCAGTCGGTCGGGACGTTCATCCTTGACGAAACTGGATGGAACAACGGTCGTTACGATCTGTTCTGCTCCTGGGACGGATTCGCGGTCCGATTCTTCTATCGAAGCGGCCTGCTGTCGTGGCAGTACCCGATCGTCGGCAGCGCGCGCACGACGGCGATCACCGTATATCCGCACGAAAAAGACATCGCCTGGTTCGAACGCGTCAGGCCGCGGCAGCCGGAGGAAGCGCGGTATTTGGCGGGTGCGACCCGTATGCCGCTCCATGGCGCGAGCTATGCCATGTTCCTGCAGATCCGGCACGGCCTGATCTCGCTGGACAAGATTAAGGGCTGGGTGCTCGACTATCCAGACGATGCCCGGCGCTGCGGCGTCATTTTCGACGATTGCCCCTATCCCGATTACGAGAGCTTCGAACAGTTCCTGATGCATTACATCCTCGTCAGCAAGCTGCCGACGCACGGTCAGCGGGCGAATGCGGGCTTCAGCGCGGTGCCGTACCGGCGAATGGTGAATTTCGCCAAGGCGTACAATCGGTATCACGATGTCATGCCGGCCCCGACCCGGCGGCGCGTAGAGGCGATGCTGCTGCTTCTGACGTACCTTGCAGCCGGAGAGGAAGTCGTTCCACTATTGCGGATGCATGGGGGACCGCCCAACCTTCATGGAGACGTGAAGCGTTCGCTCGGCTATATGGCAACGCAGTTCCCCGAGCATCCGGAGGCCGGGCACTGGCGCGAAACATTCGCCAAGTTCATGGAGACGTCGCTGCGGTTATATACGCGGCCGGACCTGCCAGGGCTCCGGCTGATGGGCGGACGATGGGCGGAAAATCTCGGCACGTACACGTGGGCGTTCCTCATCCCGGCGCTGAAGACGGCGATGCTGCTGGAAGAGCAGGCGGGAATGCGGAACTTGTTTGCCAGCCCCTATGCCGCCATGCTGGGCAGATGGCTCGTGCACGCGATGACGGCTCCGTTCGACGGAGAGAACGAGCAGGTCGTGCAGATGATGGGCAAGCTGAACCATTACTGGAGCTGCTTCGCGCAAGGCGACGGGCCCCATCGCGTGTATCCGCCGATCGGCGCGCATGCGGCCAGACGGACGACGCCGCGTTCGATGCGGGATTTCGCCGAGCGGTTGGCGCGCTACGATCCGCTCCTCGCGGAGAACATCCATTATGTATGCGCGGATCTGCCCGACGACTTCGAATCCAGAAGCACGAAGCCGCCGTCTCGTCTGACGGAGCGGGACCGCTGGATGCGCGGCACCCGTCCCGATTTCCGAACGATCGCCTTCACCGGCTTCGGCATCATGCTGCGCAGCGGCGTCTACACGCCGGACGAAGTATCCGTGTTCGTGCAGCAGATCGACGAAGGGCCCAATTACCGCTGGGGTACGGCCGGCATGGGCGGCAGCGGGAACATCTACTATTATGCGAAAGGCCGGGCCTTCAGCCACGTAGGCAAGGAGGACGCGGGGGATCGCCGGTTGAACGATGGCGAGGTCGGCTGTCATTTCAGCGTCTGGAAGCATAACCGGTTCGTCTCGATCGGGCCGGGCGTCATTACGAATGCGTACCATGCGCTGGGTGTGTTCCAGTACACCGCGATCGTATCGGAGCAGGACAACCTCTCTTATTCGTATCCCGAATATTTGGAGCGCAACGTGTTGCTGTCGGGTACGGATTATATCTCGATCTACGACAAGACGGGTTCGCCCGCGATCCGCAACCGATTCACGTGGAGCGTGTCCAGCTTCGACGAGATGCCGGAAATCCATCTGCTGACCGGTTACGACTATATTGGCAAGCTGACGACGGGCAACGAATCGAGCCGCACCGATTGCGTCTGGTACGAGGGCAGCGGGGATGGCTTTGCGATCGTCAGCCATCGCCGCGACTTGCGAGTTGAGCATAGGATACATGGCGCAGTCGTGACGGCTGATGGTTTCAAGGATATGCTATTCCGCAGTCAGTATCGGCTCCGGGGCGTGTATGACGGCGTTGCGTTCGAGGGGACAGCCGGGGCGATTCGGGAATTCGACGACGGGGCATGCGAGATTGCGCTGATTCAGGGAAGGCATATTCACGGCAAAGGCGTATATCTGGCATCCGAGAACGGCAAGACGGGCATCAGCTTGAAGCGGACGCCGGCGGGAGAACTTGTCGGTCATGTGTCCAGCTTGGAGGAAGATCGCATTCGGATTGCGTGTGAAGAACTGGAGGATGCTTGCCTGATCTTGAATAGCTTGCGATACGAACCCGATGAAGATGGGATGTGCCGCATCGCCGGCGGCGAATATACGGTGCAGCTGATTGCCGCGCAAGACTTGCCGACGCCTGCGGTCCCGCAGATCGAGCGAATCATCCAGGGCGACGGCGCCTGCGAAGTGCGGTTCCGCGAAGCGGCTGGCGCGAATCGCTATACGATTCAGATCAGCGACGATTACGGGGAGACGTGGCGAACGGCAGCCGTCGCGATCGGCACAGGGTGCCGGTTGGACGATCTCGAGAACGGCCGCAAATATTTCGTCCGCGTCTGCGCCTTGAACGATCGCAAGCGCAGCGCGTATTCCCATGAGTATCCGGTATACCCGACGGATCGGAAGCCGCTGCCGCCGGAAGGGCTGGACATCGTCGTCCAGGGGGACGAACTCTTGCTGACGTGGGGAAGCGTGCTGGGCGCGCAGGGTTATCGACTGTACCGGATCGATCCGCATGGGCGACAGGAGACCATCTACGAAGGCGCGGAAACCCGATATTCTTGTGCGCGGATCGGGCCGGGCGCGATCAGCCGCTACGCGGTGGCGACCGTCAATCTGTGCGGGGAAGGAGAGTCCGGTTCGCATGTCGTGGACGATGACCCCGCATCACTGCGCAACTACAAACCGCTGATCGATCGGCATTTTCATCGGACGTCCCTATACGGCCATCACCCATTTGTGCTGCAGAACGCGCATCGTTATCGGGAAGTGCCATCCGCCTATCCGGAGAGTATAATGGTAGACATACACGGACAATCCGGCAGGCCGGATAGGGGAGGACGAAGCAGTTGAAGAAGGTAAACATCGTATTGGTAGGCATCGGCGGGTACGGAACGAAGTATGTGAAGGACTTGCTGCAGGACGAGAATAAGTATCCGTGCACAGTCGTCGGTGCGGTCGATCCGTATCCCGATAACAGTCCGGTGTTACCGGCATTGACCGAGCGCGGCATCCCGATCTATCCGACGCTGGAGGAGTTCTACGCCGGTACGCAGGCGCAGACGGATCTTGCGATCATCTCGTCGCCGATTCAATTTCATTGCCCGCAGACGTGCCTTGCGCTGTCTCACGGCAGCCATGTGCTGTGCGAGAAGCCGGTCAGCGCCAGTCTGGAAGATGCCCGGAAGATGATTCAGGCGCGCGACCAAGCGAACAAGACCGTCGCGATCGGCTATCAGTGGAGCTTCAGCGACAGCATCCTGTCGCTGAAGCGGGACATCGCAAGCGGGCTGTTCGGCAAGCCGAAGCGACTGCGGACGATCGTGCTCTGGCCGAGGTCCGATCGGTATTACGCCCGCGGCTGGGCCGGGAAGCTGCGCGACCAAGCGGGCAACCTGATCATGGACAGCGTGGCGAACAATGCGACGGCCCATTATATCCACAACATGTTCTATGTGCTGGGGCGGACTGTGGACGAGAGCGCTCGGCCTGCCCGCGTGACCGCGGAGCTGTATCGGGCGAACCGGATCGAAAATTATGACACCGCCGCGATGCGCGTACATACGGAGGAGGGAACGGAACTGCTGTATTACGGGGCGCATCCCGTCCAGGACAAAGTGGGCGCGATGTTCCACTACGAATTCGAACTGGCGGACATCACGTACGACCAGGATTCGGCCGATGGCATCGTGGCGCGGTTCCATGACGGGAATACCCGGACGTACGGGGATCCGAACCAGGACGACGAGGCCAAGCTGCGGGCGGCGATCGACGCTGCGCGCGGAGAAAGCGGCATCGTCTGCGGGGTGGAAACCGCCCTGTCGCACACGATCTGCATACTTGCCATGCAGGAATCGACTCCCGCAATCGTCGAGTTTCCCGAAGAGATCGTACGGCGCGGAGAACCGTTGTCGAACGGCGAGATCGGCAACTATGTAGAAGACCTCGTCGCGCAGCTCGTCGACTGCTACGAGCGTGGAGTGCTGCCTGCGGAGGCTGGCCTCGGCTGGGCGCGGGCTGGCAAGGAAATCGTGGTGTGAAGTTGAAGGTAGTGTGAGCAAGAGTTATCCGGTCTGGTTGGGTAACACGGCGCTTGGAGCCGTTGCGAGCAGGAGTTACCCGGTCTAGTAGGGTAACTCAGCGCTTGGAGCCGTTGCGAGCAGGAGTTACCTGGTCCGGCAGGGTAACGCGGCGCTCGGAGTCGCTGAGAGAGGTAGTTACCCGGTCTGGTTGGGTAACTCGGCGTTCGGAGCCGTTGCGAGAGGTAGTTACCTGGTTTGGTTGGGTAATTCGGCGCTCGGAGCCGCTGAGAGAGGTAGTTACCCGGTCTGGTTGGGTAACTCGGCGCTCGTAGCCGCTGAGAGAGGTAGTTACCTGGTTTGGTTGGTTAATTCGGTGCTCGGAGCCGCTGATAGAGGTAGTTACCCGGTCTGGTTGGGTAGTTAAATAATATTGACAGGAGTGTGTTCGCATTGGCGTTGCAGGTGACGCGATTTCCAGAAAATCCCCTGATAACGCCGGAGATGGACGCGAGTCTCGGAGATAATATCAATGGTCCTTCCTTGATCAAAGTGCCAAGCTGGGTGGAGAATCCGCTTGGCCTTTATTATCTCTATTTCGCTCATCATTCCGGCAAATTCATTCGAATGGCTTATGCCGATCGCCTGGAAGGCCCGTGGCTGATTTACACGCCCGGCACGCTGCAGCAGGCGCAGTCCTATTGTCGCGGCCATATTGCATCCCCTGATGTGCATGTCGATGAAGCAGAGCGACGCATCGTGATGTTCTATCATGGCGTGCCGCTCGAGCCCCCGGGCAAGGTGCCGCAGGCGACGAAAGTGGCGGTCTCGCACGACGGCCTGCATTTTACCGCGAGACCCGAGACGTTGGGCCGGGCCTATTGGCGGGGCTTCAACTGGCGGGATCGTTATTACGGGATTACGATGTCAGGCCGGATGTACCGTTCGGATCGGCAGCTCGGTGCTTATGAGGAAGGTCCGAATATTTTTTGTGATCTTGACATCTGGTTGAGACATTTGGCTGTTACATTGGATGGTGACCGGTTGACACTCTTCTTCTCGATCAAGCAGGACACGCCGGAGCATATCGTCTGCGCGCGACTTACGCTCACTGACGCTTGGGAATCATGGCGCGTGACGGCATATGAGAGCGTGATCCGGCCGGAGCGGGAATATGAAGGTGCGGACTTGCCGTTGTTGCCATCGGAATCGGGCGCCGCCCGCATCCGCGTTCGGCAACTGCGCGATCCGGCGATCTATGAAGAAGACGGCCGTAAGTACCTGCTCTACTCCATTGCGGGGGAGAGCGGCATCGCGATGACGCGGCTAAGCAGGCTAAATGACTGATCGCATGCCAAGTGCCGATTTGAGAACCGAGAGTACCTAATTCCCGCAAATTGATGCTCAAGCGCACCGAGCTAGGCACCAAAAGTACCTAACTCTCACAAATTGATGGCAAGCACACTGAGCTAGGCACCAAAAGTACCTAACTCGCACAAATTGATGGCAAGCGCACTGAGCTAGGCACCAAAAGTACCTAACTCTCACAAA
>JAEWAQ010000025.1 GCA_023391635.1 Bacillota bacterium
CCGCGTCGAGTTCGGGCAACCGCAGAAACTCCTCAATCGAAGTCGTGGCCGGAAGATCTCCCAGCTCTCTGCGGGCGGCCGCCAAGCTTTGGGGCCGGATATCGCAAAGCCCGACCAACCGGCAATCAGGATGGCTCCGGAAATATTCCCGACCGAAATAGATGCCGCGGCCTCCCGTTCCGAGAATGCCGACGCCGATTTTGCCGTTTGCTTCCCTTGAATTCTCCATACGTTTGCCCCTTGGACGTTATTTTTGCCTGGACACGGCAGCGGTTTTATTCCACGTCGCGATCAGGATGGCAAGCGGTAGATGCCGATCGACATTCCGCTGATTCCAAATTGCACGAAGCTGTATTCGTCCGTCCAATGCGCCTTATTGCTGAATGAGCTCGGCCCGACGGAATAAAGCTCGCCCCGGTCATCGTGATGCGGCCCGAAAACATTCCGGCAGCTGTTGATCAGCTCCAGCGCGATCTCGTTCTCGCCCTCCCGGAGCCATGGCGTGATGTCGACGGCATACGGCGGCCACAGCAATGTCCGCACGTCCGATCCGTTGATCCGGATGCGGGTGACGATGGCGTCCGGGCGGTCCATTGTCAATTCCGTACGTACGCCGGTCAGGTTGACGCCGCCCAGGATGAATTTCCTCGACAACGTGACGGAACCCGCGAAAAACGGGAAACCCTGCGTCACGAGCCCGTCCTGCAGCACGACTTTCTCCCGCGGCGCAGACAAAGTAAAGCTGGGTTGGCAAAACAGCGACCTGCGCTCTCCTTCGCGAACGTCTCCCGTCAATTCCACCGCAAAGTTCCCGAGCAAATAGAGGCTTTCCAACTCCGTCTCGACCGTAATCCGATTGGACTCCGCCTCATGGATGCGCTCCCCGTTCTTGATCCGATACACCTTATCGGAGCAGTAGAAGCAGCGTCGGAGAACGATCTCGTTCTCGCCGGGCCCGACGACGCGATCGATCGGTATTTTTTTCAGCGCTTTATCGATCCACCACGTCTCGAATGCGCCTTCCAGGCGGATGCCGTTGACGGCGATGTCGAAGGCGTCCGGCTCCTCCATGACCAGGAACATGCTGCCGGAGGGCAATCCCTCGCACCGAAAAGCGAACTTCATGGCGACATCCGCGGGACGATTGAGCGCCAGTAGCTTCTCCTGCAGCATAATGACCGGAATTTCGTCCTGCCAAGGTCCCTGGTCAATGGTATATTGGCAGCAATCCAGCGTCAGTGCGTTGTCGTCCGCGCGCACGATCTCCCATTCTCCCTGCAAGGAGATCGCGGCATGCGCGTCCTCCCGTCTTGCGAACCCTGCGGCGGACGACGAAAGCGGAAGGCGAGCTCCCCCATGTTCCCGGATAGCCAGCAACATCGACTCCGTCGGCTCGAGACGGACGCCCCGGAGACTGGACACCGGCTCTTCCGTGTTGTCAAGCAGATTCAGTCGGCGTACATCGCCCTGTTCCAGCAGCGTGATGTCAACATCGAAGCCGTTGTGCCTGCTCGTGTTAACGATCAAACAGACCGTTTCCCCATCGTATTTCCTCGCACATGTCAGGACGTGCCGATTGGGAGAACCATCGCATAGGGATATGGCGGCGTGCCGGTCGGCAGTATTTTCCAAAACGCGTGCCAAAGACGGGGAATCGTTGCCGATCGCCAGCGCCGACTGCTTCAGCCGATCCAGATCGGCATGTGGTTCTCCCGCGATCAAGGAAGGAAACTCGCCGACCGCCACGACGTTGCCGCCGCCCGACGCAAACCGGAGCAGCAAATCGACGGTAGGCCGGTCCAGGGAGAGGGACGGTGGAATGATGACGGTCCGATAGGAGCTGTCTCCCACCGTCATTCGGTTTCCCGCCGCTTGCCCGTACTTCCGGATGATCTCTTCATCGCCGTAATGGAAATCGTAATTCAACGCCAGCAAATGATCGGTGATGCGCTCAAACTCCTCCTCGATCCGGTCCACCCGGTCATGACTGAAGCCTTGAAATGCAATCCACGCGCTTCTCATCGGGTGAATGACCAAAATATCGATGAGCGGTTCTCCTTCCGACATCAACTGACTCAGCCTGGCGAAGTAATCATTGAACGGCTTGAATTCATGCCACCAGGGCTGCTGGAAGAACAGGGAGGCGGGATACTCCCTTTTTCGCGAGCCCTTCAACGAATACAAACCCAGATGCTGCAGCATGAAGTTGATGCCCAGCACATAATGCCATTCGCCGATCCATTTTAATTCCGCAAAAGAGACATTCCAGCCCGCGCAGCCGTACATTTCCGACAGCATCCGCTCCTTGCCGAGCTGCTGCCCGACCGAGGTGACCTGCTTGACCGTTATCGGCCGCACATCTCTTCTGCACAACCAATCGACGCCCGGCACATGCATGTATTCATAGAAGGGCATCGTACTGCCCGAGCTCATCATCTGGATCGCCAGCCCGTCTTCTTCGGCCGTGTGACCCATGAACGCGATTTGGCGTTGTCCGCACCATTCGCCGATTTGCCGACTGTAGGATTCCGTAAACAGGCTGCTTACGGCGTGCCAATAATCGTAGCGGATCTTCTCGCAGCCTTCCGCATCGAAGAAAAGCGCCGGCAAAACATCGATCAGATCATAGCCGTACCTCTCCTGGAAATAAGCCGGTAAAATCCATGACCACGTGATGCGGCCCCGCGCGATTTGCGGTTCATCCGAAAATACGGCCCCGATGCCGTTGCCGAACGCCTCGGAGAATGTTCCGTAATAATCCTCGTAGCTTGCGTCCAGGAACGCTCTGACGACATCCGGGTCCAGATTGTCCACGTAATACTTGCTGCTGCTGCAGTAAATATGAATCCGTTCTTCGTTGCCGCCTTCGCGATCGACAAGGTTTCCATGAACCCGGCTCACCTTGTTCTCCTGCAAGCGATAGACGCCGAGGGTATCGCCGGTCGTTTGCAGTTCTTCCGGCGCCACCCGCTCGCATTCGATCCATTTGAGCCAGTATTTCTCTCCTTTGCCGTTCACCTTGCCCGCCCCGAATCCGCTGGGCCAGCCATCTTCATCGTCGATAATCGTGGTAAGGCCATGCTTGTTGCCTTCATCGATCATCGCCTGCACGGCTGCCTTCCATCGCTCGCCCATGTAAGGGATCAGCAGACCGCCGCGCGCGTGCATCACATACCCGCCCAGTCCGGCCTTCGCCATTTGCGCCACTTGCCATTTGACTTCCTCCGGACGGATGTCTTCCAGCCAGCCCCAATAATTGAAAGGCCGATACTTCATGTCCGGGTTTTCGAGCTTTGCCGGATCCGGCATCGTTTCCGTCATCCTCCGGATTTCGCTTTGAATTCGTCCACGATCTGCTGCGCGAACGAAGTGATGTGATCCAGTACTTCTTTGGCGGTCAGTTCTCCTTTTTGCGCCGCTCTCAGCTTGTCGTTGAATTCCGGGAAAATGTCGGAGAAAAAATTGGGCATGTAATAGATCGCGTTTTTCTGCGCTGTTTTCAAAATATCCGCATACACCTTCAAGACAGGGTCCACCGTTGTCTGCGCATCGAGGAAAGGATTGTTCTGTAAAGTAGCCATAATGCCGAAGTGCACATACGACGACTTCACGCCGTTCTGGGTCGTCATGAGCCACTTCATGAACTCCCAGGCCGCATCGCCGTTTTTCGTCCCTTTGACCATCACCCAGCCATACCCCGATAACCATTGCGACTCGGTCGGCATCGGAACGAAAGCAAACATGTCGGGAAATTTTTTGTTATACGTAATGGCTTCTTGCGCTACCAGCATTTTCATGGCTTGGATGCCGGCGCTCATATTGTCCAGACCTTCGGGCTTGACGATTTTTTCCATACGCTCGCTGTCCACGTACTTATTCATGAACTGCAGCATCCATTCCAATGATTCCACGATTTTCGGATCGTTGAAGGTCACCGTCATCGTGTCGGGATTGTAGAACGTTTCCGGCGTTGCTCCGTTCAGATAGGCGAAGGTCATCAGCGCGTTGACCCTTCCATAAGACTCAAGAAACGGATTGTGGCCGAGGCGAACCTGTTTTCCCTTGTCCACGATGAAGAATTTGGAAGAGATATCCTCGTAGTCCTTCAGCGTCTTGACCTGCGGGAATTCGGTAATCCCCATCTCGTCAAACAATTGCTTGTTGTAGCCGACCGCGAAGTTCGGATCCACGTTCCAAGGCAGACCGTACAAGCTTCCCTTGTATTTGAACTTCTCGATCAGAGGCTTAATGAACAAGTCCTCCGATACTTCTTCCTCTCTTTGCAGATACGGAGTCAAATCTTCCAGCAATTCGTTTGCCACCATTTTGGGATCCGCGTAGATCGTCTGATACAGGTCCGGCTTGCTGCCGGCAGCGATCAAAGCGTCCAGTTCTTCAGTCGATAACAGCAAATTCACCTTAATGTTCGGGTATTCCTTGTTGAAATCGTCTACGAGGCCTTGATACCCTTCTTTCGAGCCGTCCCAGATCCCGGTTAGCGTAAACTCGCCTTTCATGTTCTTGTCCACGACAGGCTTCTCCGGCTGCGTCTCTTGCGGCGTCTGACTTGCGCTCTCGGACGGAGCGCCAGACGACTCCGGCGGGGAAGACGCCTGCTCCTTCGAAGACGAACTGCAGGCGGCGAGCACCAGCACGAACAGCATCATGCAGGTTAGAGCAACGGCGACAGGCTTTTTGAATGAACGCTGCACATTTGACTCCTCCTTGTTTGTATGCGATTTCAACTGTAGTATACTTGGAATGATGTGAATTAGTTATGAATGTTCTCTACTCGACCAGACCGGATCGTTCTACCCCCTGCACGAACCATCTCTGTGCGAATGAATAGACGATGAGGAGCGGCAGGATGATCAGAAAACTTGCTGCCATGCGTACCGTTTCGTTCAAATCGAATGACGGCTTGCCGTCGAACGTCCCGCTCAGCCGCTGATTGAAGTCGGTCAGGCTTAGCGACAACGGCGTCCAGTTGCCGACCATCAGCGACGACATGAACGTATCGTTCCAGTGCCATACGAGAGAAAACAGGAACACGGTCAGGATGGCGGGCTTGGCCATCGGCAGCATGACTCTCGCGTAAATGCGAAAGGCGCCGGCGCCGTCAATCCGCGCCGCTTCATCCATCTCTTTGGGCAGCGTACGGAAAAACTGCCGGAAGATGATCACAAACAGCGCCCCCCGAATGCCGTGCCCGAACAGGGCCGGTCCGATGACTGCGAACGGGGTGCCCAGCAGCTCCAGCTTCCGCATCAGGATGTACAGCGGAATGGTGACGGTTTGGGGAGGCACGAGAAAACTGAACAGCAGCGCGCCGAACAGCAGATTGCGTCCGGGAAATTTGAAGCGGGCGAACGCGTATCCCGCGATGGAGCACGAAGCGACGTGAAACAGCGCCCCCAGACCGGAGATAATCGCGCTGTTCTTGAACGCGCTCGGGAAGTTAAGGCCCTGCCAGGCATGCTTCAGATTGCCCCACTCCAGCGTGCGCGGGATCCACCGGACCGTCGGATCGAGCAGGTCGGACGTGCCCTTGAACATGGTAGAGATCATGTAAATGAGCGGATTCAGGTACAAATAAGCGACGTTGATCAATACCGCATATACGATTAGCACCCAGATCAGCCCAATCCGCTCCTGGTTGCCCAGACCGATTCTCTTGAATAGCAGCCAATATTTCCACATATCCATCCTCCGTTTCGCGTGCTTACTTGTTTTGGCGGATACTGAACCGGTTTGCAATCGCCAACGTGACGACGATCAGCAGGAACACGAACGTAAAATAGATCCATCCGATCGCCGCCGTGTAGCCGAAATTACTGCCCAGATTGATATATTTCAAAATCGGACTGAGCGGAAACGTGAACATGTCGACGATCGTATACATCAGGTTCAGGACAATGAACGGGGCCGTGCCCGGCAGCGTGATTTTCCACATGACTTCCCACGGCGAGGCGCCGTCGATGCGTGCCGCTTCGTACACGGACTTGCCGATCGTCTGCATGCCGGCAATGTAGATCAGCACCTGGACGCCCGAGAACCACAGGATGATGATGAACGTTTGCAGCACTTCCAGAATCGGCTCCGCCAGCGTCTTGGGCAAATTTTGCTGAATGAACCCGGTAATGTCGTACTGGTCCAGAATGGACAAGCCGCCGGCGTTCTGATCGAACAGCTCGGTGAGCACCTGGCCGGTGGCGAAGATGACGGGCAGAAAAAACACGGTGCGGAACAGCATCCGGCCCGGAAACCGGATGTTCAGCATCAGCGCGACGAACAGGGCGAAGATAACGATCATCGGAATCGTGATCAGCGTCTGCTTGAAGTAATTGAATAAATCGAACGCGAACGTATTATCTTTCAAAAAGGCGTTCGTGTAATTTTGCCACCCGAGCGGGATATATTTCACGCCCATGCCGGAAACCCGCACTTCATGAAAACTGATGTACAGCGAATAGCCCAGCGGGTAGCACACGAAGAGACCGAACCCGATCAACCAAGGGATCAGGAACGTATAGGCGGTGGCCGCCTCCCGCATTTCAATCGTCAGCTTGATTTTTCGCAGGCGATCCCGCATCCGCTAATCCCCCCTCAAGACCGCGAAGTCATTCGCCTTGACCGTAAGATCGCCCGTCTGAAATCCGGAAGATCCATAGTTCACGACGATCTGTGTCCCGTTCTCGTAAGTCGTCTCGTACACATCCGGCGCCAGTCGGCGATGATCCACGATGAATTGATCCTGCACATCGGCGAACGCTTCGTTCAGCTTCTGGTATTCGACCGCGATCTGATCGATCCATTCCGTATACTGGCTGCTGAAAACCCGGTTGTCCAGCGTATCCTTCAACACGATCGGATCTTCGTAGGTCAGCAAATAGGAAGGCAGCGCGCCATATTCCGCAAGTTTCAGAAAATCGCGTTGGTTGTCGTTACGTAAGTTGCCGGGGTCTCCGGTGTAATGCACGAGCCCGTGCAGGGCGATCGCGTAGAACGGCACGTTTCGCGCGATCCGATTGTCGTAGCTCGGTTCCAGCGGAAACGATTCGATCAGATCGGCCGCTTCCAGCGTATAGGCATTTCCCCTGCGGACTCCGACGCTGCCGAAAACAGTATTCGCGTTCGCTAACAAGTCCGCGTAGACGCTGCCGGATTCGGCGCGGGACGACGGATGGCCGGAGTTGTTGTCGGAAAAGACGGTCCCTCCGATGGAATCCTGCATGACGCCGTCGATGCCCCATTCCAGCAGCTGCGGAACGGCCCCTTGCCAGATTCGCTCCGATAGCTCCGGTCGGATCCAGTATTGCGTAATCTTATTAATGAAGGAAAAAGACTTGTTGAAGGAGTACGTGTATTCGATCACCGCGCCGTCCGTGTTGCGGACCGCGTCCGTTCTCGGATTGAAGCCGCCGGCTTTCCCGAAGGCGCTGACATAGTTGTCTTCCAAATAAAATTTGTATTGCAGCCGGTGCGTTTCTTCGATCAGACGAGTGAGCCCTTTTTCCCCGCCCAGCTTGCTTTCGGGAGGGAACCGCTTCGGCAAGCCAAGCTCGCCGTTATCCGTCCAATTGCCAAACAGGACGTTCATGTTGCGGATGCCGGCCAGGTTCAGCCTTTTGACGATTTCCAGCCCTTGATCGAACGTCGTCGCCGTAACCCAGCTGCGGCTGAAAATACCCGGCTCCTGATTGCCGCCCAGCAGCTTCAGATGCAGCGGAATCGCGACTTCCGCGTCTAATCGCCGCAGCCCGTGCGTTTCGATCAAATAATCGCGGTACACTTTCGCCATCCCGACATAATCCGCTTGATCGCCGTCCAGCAAGTAGTAGCGCACGCGCCGATTTTCGGTTTCGCGGTTTTTCTCGTACACGACGAACCCGTCGCCCAGCTTGCTTGTTCGTTTGAAATAAGGATTCCGATAGATGAATTCCGCGGCGATCCAGTTGAACGTCGTATACATGCCGCTTGGCGTCGCGTTGATTCTGGCCGTGAAATCTCCTTCGTCGATAATGCCGACAAAGGCGTTGTCGCCATACGCCATGCCGAAGACGGGGAACAAGCTGGTGGATTCGGCCGTACCGTCGTAGGGATCCTGCTGCGTGATCGACAAATCCCCCCGATACACGTCGACGGAATAGCGCTGCGGGTTGGCATTGTAAGCCCGGAAATCGATCAACCCCCCCGTTTGATCGGGAACGAACATATAGCCTTTCGTCCTGGAGCCTTGTTCCGCTCCGAACAAAGGATACATGGACAAGCTGACGAGGCGTCGCTCGCCGCTCTCGACGATGCTGTCGGACGGCACGGCGACCTCTAGATATTCGCCATACAGCGTGACGACGGCTGTAAACCGGATATCGATCGCCTGCAAATCGAACGTGACGGCGACTCCCTGATCGATCTGTTCAATCGTAATGTGAGCCTCGGAATTGTCGGCGTTGCCGAGCTGCGGCTTATTTACCGCATCGGTATAAGACAACTGGAACGCCGACGTCAAATTGCTTCTCCAGAAGCCTTTAACCGGATCGGCGTCTAGCGCCGACTGGTCCGGATTGCTGTACCACAGGCTGCCGCTGCGCTTGTTTTCTACCGTAATATGTCCCGTCCCGTTCATGGACAATTTCAGCCGGTCGTTTTCGGCGATTGGCACATACGCCTCACCCAGCTTCATGGGTCGGCCCTGAATGGACCATGGGGTTCCATCCGGCTCGGCCAGTTTCCCGGCGTTCTGCGGCCAGAAATACAACAACACTGCGACAATCGCGACAGCCGCTATTCCCGCAGCCGCGGCGACAATCCGGATACGCCTGTTGTTCACCGAATGGACACCTCCTCGATGATTTGGTTGATGAATGCGGCGAGCTGCGTGTTGAGTCCGACAAACACGGCGAAGATGAACCAGAGCAAAATCATGAATATGAGCGAAAGCACGATATTGAATATGGTTTCTCCCAGTTCATAATTGTGGATTTCCTTTACGGATACAAAAAACAGAAAAACGCACCAGGCGGCGATCAGATCGTTCCCGAAGGTGTACAGGACGCCTTCGCTTAACGTCAACGCATTGGAGATGACTGCCAAAGGAATCGCAAACAGAATATACGGACCGAGCGCGTAGGCGCTGCCGATAAATACGTCGATGAAACGGCCTTGCCCGTGCTTAATGGCGCTCACCATATAATTGGAAACGACCCAGGACAGAAACGGCACCATCACTTTGAGCACAATGCTGAACGGATCGATAAACTTGATTTCGACCGGATGAAAAATATAGTTGGTCGTCAAATTCGACACGAAAGACACAACGCAGGCCGCAAGCAGCAAA
The DNA here is from genome assembly GCA_023391635.1 of Bacillota bacterium. Lineage (GTDB taxonomy): Bacteria > Bacillota > Bacilli > Paenibacillales > Paenibacillaceae > Cohnella. The sequence continues at coordinate 9,338 of JAEWAQ010000025.1, forward strand.
ATCGTCGCCGACCACCAACTGCCCCTGCTTTCGTACCGCAGCTCCCAAAATCCGTCGACTGGATGCTTCAAGATGCGAAAAAGCTGCTTAAATTGACCGATGGTCGTTTCCAAACATCCGCCCCCCCTTCTTCCGGATTCGGCGCTGCAGCAGCGTCGCCGCGTACCAACCCGCGGCGAGCGCCAGGAGCGACGTCGCGATCGTGTTGAAATGCTTTTGCAGCCATATCATCCGGACATGCCAATAAGCGTTGGAATATCCCGTGACATCGCGCGCTTTCTTGAACTCGGCCATGGCCGCCTTCCACTGTTCTTTCTTATAGTAGGATTTGGCCAGACCGAGATGCGCGCGGTAATATTTGCTGTTGAGGTGCAGCACTTCCGACCACAGCTTCTCGCTCTCTTCATATTGGCCGTTGGAATACAGCATGGACGCCTTATGCACGAGGTCGCCGAACGCGGTAGGGCGAAACACCTGAATCGCGTTAGCCAGCTTGTCGAGCACATAGATGCTGCCGGATGAATCGACCGCGATGCTGGAAGGATAGATCACCAGTCCCATCTTGTTGTAGCCTTCGTCTTTACTCCCGAAAGCGAATATCAGATTGCCTTCCGCGTCGTGCTGGTACACCCTTCCCGTCCGGGCATCGATGGCCGAAATGTTGCCGAAGCGGTCTACCGCCAAATCGACGAACAAGCTTTCCTCGCCGATCCTCGCGGAACGGTCGCCGTACTTCCGGTCGCCGAGCAAATCCTGTCCTGCGTAGTTCAACTTCTTTAACTGGCCTCGCTTCAGGTCGACGCTGGTCGTATAGATGAATCCATCACTATCGATCGATAGGTTGGTGATCGAGCCCGGCAGCTTTTTTAACTCCTTGGCGAGCTGATCTTTCGTAAAAAAACGGCGTTTCAAGTCGTCGACGAAATTGTACGGGGTCCGGTTCGGGCCGAAAAATCCGTGGAATTCCCCTTTTTTGCTGTCCATCAGCATGAGGCCATAGATGCCGTTGCGTGTGGCGACATACATCATGCCCCGTCCGTCGACGGCGATTTTGGTCGGTTCGAACCCATAGCTGTCCGGCAAATAGGGGCTGGACGGTTTTTCGTACTCCCGGACGAAGCGTCCTTCCGCGTCGAATACGGCGATCCGCTTGTTTTTCGTATCCGCAACGTACATCGTTTGGCTGTCGTCCACATAAATGCCTTGCGGCCCGTTCAATTGGCCGCCCCCTTCTTCCTCGCCGACCGTTTTAACGATGCGGTCCCGGTCGTCCAGATGAAGCACCCGATTGTTGGCCGTATCGACGATATACAGATGATCGCGGGAATCGACAAACAGGTCCTCGGGGCTGTTCAGCGACACCGTTAGGGCAGCCTCTTCTTCCGATTCGCCGGCGACCCCGGCATTGTCGATTACGCGCTCCGGGAGATAGGGCGGTTGCACGTAAAAGACGCGGCCGTTCGAATCGGTCGAGAAGGAAAGGTATGGAGGGCCCGCCAACGCTTCCCGCAAGGATGCCACCGTCAGGAACAAGAGCAGGACGGCTCCGATGCGCAAATACCTTTTCAATTCGTCTCTCCTCCTTCCTTGGATGGCGGACTGCTTTATTTCAAGCCGGAATGCATCATGGTGGAAATCACCCTTTTTTGCATGAGCAGAAAGAACACGAGATTCGGAATAAACAGCAGCAGCGCGGCGGCGGCAGCGGCGCCCTGCTGGGCGACGTTGTTGGCCAGTCCGTTCGTTAGCGTACTAATATAGAAGGGCAGCGTCTTCATCGTTTCCGTCTCCATGAACAATTGGGACGTCTCCAGATTGGACCAGGCGGACTGAAACGAGAGAATCGCGACCGTGACGACCGCGGGCATGCACAGCGGGATCACGATTCGCAGAAAGAGCGACCATTCCCGGGCGCCTTCCAGATTCGCGGATTCCAGCAGTTCGTTCGGAATTTGATCGATGAATTGCTTCATCATGAACACGCCGACGGGCAGCGCCACGATGGGCAGCACATGTCCGAAATACGTGTTGATGATGCCCAATTGGCTAATGACGTAATACCGCGGAATTTGCACGGTTTCCGGGGCGAACATCAGCGAAATGATGATGGATGAAAAGATGAATTTGGCGCCCGGAAACGGATGCTTCGACAGCGGATATGCGCACAGCGCGCTGATCAGCACCGTGATCGCGACCGTCAGGGAGGTGCTGAGCACGCTGTTGAAAATATACCGTGCGACGGGAACGATGGAAGATTGCGTAACCGTTATCAATTCCAGAAAATTGTGCATCGTCGGGTTGCGGACAACGAACGTCGGCGGGAACAGAAACAGTTCTCCGTACGGCTTGAAGGCATGATTAGCCAGGTAAACGAGCGGCAGGAGCATGAAGACGGCCATGCCCGTCAGCAGCAGCAATAACACCAGTTGAAACCGGTCCAATCCGAACAGGCGCCTGCGCATTCATTCAGCTCCTTTGCTTCCGAACAGCTTCCAGCAAAGCTTGCCTGTCACATAGATGACAAGAAGCAGGACGACCGAGATCGACGAGGCGTATCCCATCTCGTAGCGGATGAATCCGTAATCGTCGATATGGTTGATCAGCAGATGGCCGGCATACTGCGGCGATGGATTCGTCCCGGACAGCTCGGTGCTGATCGCGCCTGCTTTCAGCGTGCCGACCACCGCCATGATGGCCCCGAACAGCATTTGCGGCTTCATGCAGGGGATGGTGATGTACCAGATTTCTTGCACGCGGGATTTGATGCCGTCGATTCTACCCGCTTCGTGCAGCGTCGGGTCGACGTTCTGAATCCCGGCCAGGAGCGCGAGGAATCCGACGCCCATGCTGCTCCATAACGTGACCGCCATCATGATTTTCATCAAGTATTTCGGATCTTGCGTCCATAATTGCGGCGTATCGACCAACCCGAAATCCAGCAGAATTCCGTTCAAATAGCCGAGTCGATCGCCGCTGAACAAGATCAGCCAGACGACGGCCATGGCGATCCCCGCCGTCATGGACGGGGTATACAACGCCAGCGTGTAGAACAGCCGGATGGCGGCCGGCAGCTGGGAGATGAACCAGGCAAGCGTAAAGGCCAACACGTAGCCGATTGGCCCGACTACGACCGCGAAGAGAAACGTATTCGGCACGGCGTGCTTCCAGAACACGAGATCTTGCGTAAACAGCGATTGGTAGTTCAGAAAGCCGATGAAACGGGGCGGCTCGATTGCATTAAAGTAGGTGAACGACAAGCCGATCGCCGCGACGGTCGGAATGATGATAAAAACCGTGAAAATCGAATAGAAAGGCGCCACGAACAAATAAGACAGCCAATATTTTTTGATTCTCGCAGCCAGCATCATGCTCATGGGTCTCCTTTCCAGGGCTTGTCGACGATCGGAATATCGAGATGCCGCTGCACCGTTCCTTCTTTCCCGACCAGACCGAATTCAACTTGCTTGCGGAGCAACTCGCGGTTGATTTCCTCGACGGCCTGATCCAGCGACTCGCGATAATTGACGCCGTCCAGCACCGTTCGATTCCAGGCAAACGTCAATTGGCGCTGCGTGAAATAGCCGCCGGGCACGTTCGGCGCTTCCTTGAACCAGTTCATTTGGGACAAAAACTGCGATTTCTGATCCTCCTGCCAGGGCAGGCGCTGCAGCGCTTCGTAGTTGGCCGTGTTCCAGCGGAATTCCGTTCCGTTGAACAGCTCGAGATCGGTGCCGTAACGGGTCTGAACTTCGGTCGAAGCCCACCATTTGAGGAAACGCCAGGCCTCTTCGGCGCGCGGGGTCGATTTGAAGATAACCCCGCTCTGCAGCATGCCGCCCGTCCATCGTTCCACGACCCCGTCGCCGTTTGTGATGCCGGGAATGGGGAGGATGCCCCATGACCCGGCGATTTCAGGAGCCGCGACCAGCAGCAAAATGTACGTGTTGAAATCCGACATGCCGATCGGCATATCCCCATTGCGAAAATGCATATAAAAGTTCGGCAAGTCCTTGGGCAAGCCGTAGATCGCAAACAAATCCGTCCACTGCTTGAACGCCCGGATCGCTTCCGGGGAGCCCAGTCCGGATTGCAAGCCGTCGGCGGTATACAACCCGGCGCCGTTCTGGTAAACAAACGGCAAATAATTCGTCGGCTGCACAGCGAAATCGTATCCGTTTTGCTGCAGGGTCGGCAGTATTTTTTTGAACTCGTCCCAAGTGTCGGGCGGCTCGATTTCGAGCTGCCGGAAGATGTCCTTGCGGTAAAACATCATGGACAGCGCCAGCGTTTCCGGAAGGGCATAGTCTCCTCCTTGATAATGAAACGGCAGCAGCGCCCCGGGACTGAACGGCTTGGCGGCTTCTTCATAATCGTCGAATTCGCTTAAATCGAGCAGTGCGTTCCGCATGGCCAGATCGACGGGCGTGACGGCGTCGAGCCCGAGCGCGACATCGGGCGCCCGGCCCGCCGCGTTGCTGAGAATGAGCAGTTGAGCGTTCGGCATCATGTTGATATTGACCTTGATACCGGTCTGCGGCGTGAATTGCTCGTCCGCGATCTGCTGCATCAGGGTCACGTAGTCTCTCCCCCGATTCACCCATACCGTAAGCGCTCCTTCTTCCTGACGTCCGTAATCGTAGTAATCGGGCGAAAAGGTGTGCGCGAAGTTTCTGAAGACATTGACGAACCGGGTCCATCCGGATGGATACGGGTTCGGAATCCTGGCATCGGAGCCCTTTACGTAGATTTGATCAAGCGCAAGCGGTTGCTCCGCCAATTTTCCGATATACGTCGAGAGCTGTTCCTGGACGTTCGGCAGAATAGACGACTTTTTGGGGATCAAATTCGGATTTTTCACCAGTTTGCCGAGCTGGACGATCGCCGAGCGCAAGCCGGAGCTTCCGCCCTGGTCGTGCCCGTACAGCGCGTTCAGGTTCTCAAGCTGGCGAGTCAATCGATCGTGCAGCGAAACGAGCTGTTCCCGGATATCGGGGATGAATTTCTCCAATTCCCAATCCCGGTTCGCGTCCATGCTCGCCTGACCGCGCGTGCCCGCGACCATCTTGACATCGTGCACGATACGCTGGATTTGATCGACGGCCTGGCTTAACGCCTCGATCGCCGGGGTTGCCGGCGCGGCAGTCGAAGTGAGCGATAACACGTGCTCTCCCCGGGTCAAATAAAACCGATATGGCTCGCCGCCGTCACTCAGCGTTTCTCCCTTCCAGATGCGGGTATAGGGAAACGGATAAGCGCGCAATTCCGCAAACGGAACCCGCCCATCCAAATGAATTTGCCGGAATGACGATCGATCCTTGAACGCATTTTGCAAATACTTCAATTCGATTTCATAAAGTCCGTCTTCCGGTACGGAAAACGTCCATTCGGCGGTTTGTCCGCCCCGCTTCCAACGGGTTCCGCCCATCATGTTGAACACAATTTTGGAATCGGACTTGGGCACGGCCAAATCGTCGTAGCTGGGCTGCATTTGCAGAGCGGGATCGGATTTGGCCGACATGTTCTCGGCTTCCGTCAAGCCGTACCAGTCCGCCGCCCCTGAAGCCTCGGGATATCGGGCGCGCACGGCATCATAAGCCTCGATCGCTTCGGGAGATTCAAAGGCCAGCTGCGCGAGCACCATCGGTTCATAGACGCTTTGAATTCGCAGCTTGTGCTTGCCCGGCCCGAGATACCAGCGCAGCGGTTCGTCGTACGCGCCCGCGTTGTCGGTCAGCAATCGGCTGCTCCACTGCCTGGACTCGATTTGAGGAGGACGAATGTCGTTCCCGCGCTCGTCTTTTTTGGCCGGGAAATACGCGTCCTGCCAGTTTTTCGGCAGCGGGATGTTTTTCGCCTCCGCGAACGGATAACTTCCATCGAGCATTACGCCGATCTGGACGGGGGCGTTCGTTCCCGGCAAGGGAAAGTAATCCAGGCGGAGTTGGTACAGCCCGGCGACCGCCGCTTCAAATTCGTATTCGACCCACTCTTCGCTTTGTTCCAGCAATATGCCGGCTAGCCCTTCGATGACCTGCCGGGGCATGGATGATCCGGCCGATGAATCGACGTATCGAAGAGCCGACAACCCGATTCGTGCGCCATCCGCGTCGCGGTATCCGTCTGCCTGCCACCGCTTCAACACCGCCGAATATCTCGGATCTCCTTCCGCATTCCACACGTACGAATCGTCCGGGCGGTCCGAAGCTGCATCGTCGGCGCCGTTCCCGGTCGCGTTCGCAATCGGATCATGGGAACCGCCCTGGAGAACGGCTCCGGCCAATAAAAGACAGCCGGCGGCCAACATGGCCATTTTTCTTCGTGCGCGATTCCGCATCTGTTTCTTCACTCCCGATGGTTACTGAATCGCATCCCCGGATTCTTTATGGAAATACACGATATATTCCGGCATGAACTGCAATTCCAGCTTCGTGCCCTCCGGGTAATTGTCATAAGCGGCCACACGGACGGCCAGCTTCTGTTCGCCGATGGACAAATGCAGGTAGCGGTCCGCCCCCATCAATTCCGAGAACATGACAATACCGACGGGATGCTTCGTCGAACTGTCGAACGAGGGCGTACAGACGACGTATTCCGGTCGGATGCCCAACACCGCTTCCCGGCCCATGATCCGGTTCTCATAGGATAAGGAGTCCAGCGGCCGGAGAACGGGCAGCGTGAAACGGTTCGTTCGGAAGCAGGGGCGGCCGTCGATCTGGACGATGCTGCCTTCCAAAAAATTCATCGGAGGGGAACCGATAAAACCGGCCACGAACATGTTCACCGGTTGATTGTAGACATTCTCGGGCGTGTCCACCTGCTGGACGACCCCTTTATTCATGACGCAAATACGCGTACCCATCGTCATCGCTTCCGTCTGATCATGCGTGACGTAGATCATGGTCGTCTGCAGGCGACGGTGCAATTCGACGATTTCGGTGCGCATTTGCACGCGCAAGCGCGCATCGAGATTCGACAGCGGCTCATCCATTAGGAACACTTGCGGCTGCCGTATGATCGCGCGTCCCAGCGCAACCCGCTGCTTCTGGCCCCCGGACAGTTGACCGGGCCTGCGTTCCAGCAAATGTTCGATCTCCAGCGTGCGCGAGACGGATTTGACGGTAGATTCGATGAGGTGCTTCTCCATCTTGCGCAACCGCATACCAAACGCGATATTCTCAAACACGGACATATTGGGATACAGCGAATAGTTCTGAAATACCATGGCAATGTCCCGTTTTTTAGGCGGCATATCGTTTACACGCCTGGAACCGATGTAGATGTCCCCCGATGTGATTTGCTCCAGCCCTGCGATCATTCGGAGCGTCGTGGATTTTCCGCAGCCGGACGGGCCGACGAATACCATGAATTCCCGGTCCTCCACCTCAAGATGAATGTCATGGACAGAATAGGCATCCGATTTGTCGTACTTTTTCGATACATGATTCAACATCACTCTGGCTATGGCGCATCACCTCGTTTCCATCGAATTCATTTTCAGTATAGAAGAACAAATATGAATTAGTTATGAATGTTGATGCATGACGGGGGAGAGCGGAATCCATACGGTAAACGCGGAGCCGACCCCGAAATGGCTGACCACTTCTATTCGGCCTTCGTGGGCTTCGATCAACCGCTTGGCGATCGTTAATCCGATTCCGCTCCCTCCCGTATCGCGCGATCTGGATTTGTCTGCCCGGTAAAACCGTTCGAATATATGCGGCAAATCTTCTTCGGAAATCCCGATGCCGTTGTCCTTGAACTCTACTACCCCCATTTCCTCTTCTGTTCGGAGGTCTACGCGGATTTCGATTTGGCCTTGAATGCCTGTATATTTGATGGCATTGGACAAAATGTTCAAAAATACCTGCTGCATTTTGTCGGGATCTACGCGGACCGAACAAGGCTTCTTCGGCGTATGCAGCCGCAATTTGATCTGTTTGCCGAGTAGAAATGGCTCCGTGGCCGCGATCGTATCCTTGACGATCGGGACAAGATCGACGACCTTCATGTTCATTTCGAAAATCGCGCCGTTGGCGTCCAGGACCCTCTCCATATCGTCCACCAAACGGGTAAGCCTGGACGTGTCCTGCAGCATCTCGATAAACCGCCGCCGCTCAGGTTTAAAAACGCCGTCAACGATCGCCTCCAATTGGTTGGAGACGATCATCAGCGGCGTTCTTAGTTCATGGGCCAGATCCTGCAGCAATATTTTTCTCCACTGCTCCTGTTCCTCCAACTGATGGGAAAGAAAATTGAGCGCTCTGGCGACCTGTTTGATTTCATTCGCGCCTGTTTCGGGAACATCCGGCAGCTTTCTCGTTTGAAACAGCATGTCCGTTTTCCGAGTCAGCTTCTTCAATTGGCCGGCGACCGCGATTGCGGCGAAGACAGACACCACGCAAGCGACAATGATACCGAGCGCCAGGCTGATATCAATCGTCCTCCGCAGTTGGGTGTTGAGGTTGTAAGAAGGATACCCGTTGCCGGAAAGCGCTTTCCACTTGACCGACAATTGTCCCAATGCTTCGCCGGCATTGTTCCATATCGGCACGGTGATTGCGCCCGGATCTGGAGAGACGAGCTTCGGATCGAACGTATCGAGAATGGCCTCGCTTCCGGCTGCCGGGAACCAGCGAATTTGCACGCCTTCTCTCAAACTCGTCGTCATCAGTTGCTTCAATTGTTCCGAGGTAGGATTCGCGGTGAAATTGTTTTCCGCCATCAAGTCGCGGATGCGCCTCATGGACTCGAACAGATGCTGGTCCATGTATTCGGAATAAAGCTTGCTCCATACGAGTTCGATGAAAAACTGCGTGAGCAGAAGGATAAAAACCGCGATGAGAAACATGCTGGAGAACGTGACAAACCCCGTGCTCCTGAATATGCCCCCCCACCTTCTCCTATTCATCCTTGTTTACGCCAAACTTGTACCCCTTTCCAAAAACGGTCAACAGCACCTGCGGCGCTTTGGGATCTTTTTCGATTTTGTACCGGATGTTTTTGATATGGGCGTCGATGGAGCGAGGGTCTCCGACATAACGGTAGCCTTGGACAAAATACAACAAGTCGCCCCGCGTGAATATTTTCTCGCGGTTCTGCGCCATGGAGATCAGAAGCTTGTATTCGGTGTTCGTGACTTTGATATCGATTCCATCCATGTACACGATCATTTTATTCGTGTCGATTTGAATTCTTCCGCCATCGAAAGACAGCAGCTTCGACTCGTTGCCGACTACGTTAGGCGTCGCCCTGCGGTACACGGCGTGCGCCCTGGCAACCAGCTCGTTCGGGCTGAACGGCTTGACGATATAATCGTCCGCGCCCAAATAAAGTCCGCTGATCCGGTCGCTTTCGCGCGACTTGGATGTGATCATGATGATCGGCGTATTCGTTCGCTGTCTGATTTTCTCGGTCAACTGCTCTCCGGACATCGAACCCAGCATCAAATCCAGAATCACCAAATTCGGCGGATCTTCCATAAACATCGTAAAAGCTTTCTCCCCGTTGTACGCAACCGAAGTGGCCCATCCATCCTTTTCCAGATAGGCCTTGATCACCTCCACGATTTTTTCTTCGTCTTCGACGATCAGCACTTTCTTTTTGTTATCGAACATAGGCCATCCTCCTAGCCTATAAGAAATATTTAGAAAGCGTTTTCAAACTTTGTTGTTTTTTGGTGATTGCACCTCTTTCCTCTATTCCGTTTGCCCCCTATCCTTAATTATGGATAATGTATCCAGCATTACTTTACCAGAAATTCTGAGCGCTGAAAAGCTGTTTTCTTTATTAAAATCGCCGTGTTCCGGATAATTGTTGCTTAAGGGACCACTTTGAAAATAAATAAGCTTGTGAATGTTTTGTATCCAATATACAATATCCTTGCCATATCTATTCCATATGAACAGGCGGTTGAACGCCCATGGACTTGTTGACCGAATCCGAATTTAGCCGACCATCCTGCAAAGCTGTTTGGACAGAGCCCGCGCCCGGGGAGAAGGATGCTCCACCGCAACGGATCATCCATATCCGCGGCGCCAGCTTCGCCTCGCCGGCCCGACTTCAGCGCTTCGGACTGCGCCTCGGCCGCGGGTATTTCAAATGCGGCAGCCACCGCGAGGAGGATTGGGTGGTGGATTGCCGTTTGCTTGTGTGGGAACGCGGGGACTGGCGTGAAGCGCTGGTCTTGACTGGACAGCAGCAGCCGAAGCATCGGAACATCGGAAAAAACGAAGTCGACGAAGCGGACGTGACCTGGTTCGATTTGCATACGAAAAACATCGTCACAACCGCTGTCCGGATTGAAATCCGCAGATGCGCCATCGATCGGTGGTGGACGCCCTGGAACCTCGCGATGACGGGACTCGTGCTGCAAGGAGATCCGCTTGGCGCGGCGGAACCGGCCGGCAAGACCGCTGGGCTGGCACTCGGCGAATGCGAGATCGGCACTTTGCCGCAGGGAGTGGAGGCATCGGTGTCCGGGACGGAAGTCCGCTTCTCGACCCGCTGCCTGCAAGTCGGCTTTCGATTGGACCGGCCGGAGATGACCCGGCTGTCCATCGACGAGGATGGGACGGGGAATACCGGGGACAATTTGCTGCAGGAGTCTGAAGCTGCGGGCGAGTATACGAAGCAAGGATTCCAGCTTCAGCTTTGCGGGGACAGGTACCCGGCCGATCGCCTGTACGGCTTGGAAGGAACGACCACAGTCAATGGAAACGTGATTACATACGCATACGCCATCGAGCCGATCGGGCAGAAGATCCGGATTCAGTGGGAAATCCTGGAGGACCAATTATTGCTGACGGTAGAACGGGAGGGCGAGCAGCCGCTTCGCGCTTGGCAAAGCAGCATCATGAGGCTTGCCTTCAATTGTAAAGTCACGCCGACAGGGGTCATCGGCTCGATCACGCGCAAAGGCGAGACCGGACTGGTCGGCCTGCCGGCGCTGCTGCACGCTCCGAAAGCGGGAACGTTGGAAATTCGCCAACTCGGCGGCGGCTCGCTGATCCGCGCGGATTCGATCCGGCCCATCTCCACGACGGCCATGGATATCAAAGTCGGAGAGCTGCCTCAGCCCGAAGGCGATTACGCGCTCCCCGCCGGCAAGCATTCCGCAACCTTGCAGTTCCGAATCGGCGCGCCAATGTCTGCGCTTGATCCCTCAACACTGGACTTGATGCCTCCCCTCATGCGGAGCACGCTGGAAAAATGCGTGCTGACTGCCTTGCCGTACCGTCCGGACAGCAACACCTATTCCAATAACTTCAATTCGATCCACGCGCCGCTCTGCATGGACAACTGGTCCGCCTTGTCCGTTCGTTTCGGCAGGCTGCTGCCCGGACTTCAAGCATCCGACCTGCTCAGGGAAACGTTGGAACGCTGGCTGGACGGCGGTCCAGGTTACGCTTGCGGCGCTTCGTCCAAAGACGATCACGCGTTTGAAGACGAATACATCATGACCGGCACCGCATCATTGCTGGGCTTGGCTGAGTATATGCAGTTCACCCGGGATCCCGCGTGGTTCCGCAAATACAAATCCCCCATCGTCAAACAAATCGAAAACATGCGCGCGCGGGATTTGGACGATGACGGAATCGTGGAAAGCGAGCACCGGCTCGGCATCAGCGGACAAGGCCAATGGAGTACGAATTGGTACGATGTCATTTCGTTCGGCTGGAAGGACGCCTTTGCGAATGCCTTGCTTTACCCGGCGCTTCGCCTGTTCGCCGATGCCTTTCGTTCATTCGGCGAATCCGGCTTGGCCGATGAGATGGGAGAATGGGCCGATCGCCTCTACACCCACTACGTTCCCGCCTTTTATAACCCGCAGACCGGCTGGATCGCCGGCTGGCGATGCAAAGAGGATCGACTGCACGATTACGCGTTTCTGTACGTGAACGGAAGCGCGATCACCGCAGGGCTTCTGCCGGAGCCGATGGCTAGGGAGGTCATGGAACGCCTATGGGACGAACTTGCGCGTTCCGGCTTGGCGGACTACCGCATGGGTTTGCCGGGAAATTTGCGAAGTATCGCAAATGAAGATTTGGCGACAGGATTTCAGGACAAAGGTTTTGGACACTACCAGAACGGCGGTCTGACCCATTCCCAAGCCCGACATTTCGTGAACGCGCTGTACAAGGTCGGCATGATCGAAGAGGGCGACCGTGCATTGGAGCAATTGATCTCAGGTTTGTCGGAGGGCATTGCGTACAGCGGAGTCGGCACGGGAGTGGATTGGCGGCGATGGGATGGCACGCCGACCGGATACGAAGGCCTGCTGTGCGATCAATTCGGCATTCTGTCGACGTTGATTGACAGATACACCGTATACCGGCATGCCTTCCGCTCATCAGCCCCTTCTTGATGCCATCTTCTATGTATCCTGCCATGCACATCCTATATATCCCATATAATAACATAATTTATTGACAATCATTGAGGTGCGCTATATCATGACGTTTAAATGATCTAAACATAAAAGGAAAATAACATGAAGATTCGACCCATGGTTAAGAACATTACAAAAAACAAATTATTTTTTAAAATATTCATGTATTTTCTCTCCTTGCTGATTCCAATTATTATTATTGGTTACATTTCACATGTTAATTTTGCACGGCTGATAAGAAATGAAGCATCCGAAAAAATATCGAGTAACTTACAGTCTTCTGCCGATACGATTAATATTTATTTGAACATGGTACAGGCAACGAATAGCAACTTATATTTAAGCGATTCCATACAAAAAAATTTGCGTCCTTATGATCGTTTGTCGGATCAGCAAAAAGTGAATATTCCCTCCATTATTAAAGAAATTGCTTCCCATGAAAACAGTATGAATCACTTTATCGATTCCATTTTCATATACATCGATAATGAAAAAATATATACAAGCAATGGAGTTATCGAGTTTAATACCTATTTCAACAAGTTTTACCGTCTTGAAGACCGCGAATTAGATTTTTGGACCGACAAGTTGGTTTCTGTTGAATTGTATAAGCAGCTTCAACCCGTAATGGTGTCCAATGAATTGGATAACAAGAAAAAAAAGGTTGTCCCCAGTACGATGACTCAATATATTAGCGGCTCCAAGGCGACCATTGTAACGGCGATTTCCAGCCAAGCGATCAGCTCATTTTTGGAAAAAAACGCTGTCTTCCCTTCTACACGATATTTTGTAATCAATTCACAAGGCGATCTCGTTGCGCAAAGCCATGATATTGAATTTGATGAAATCGAACACTTGGTAAACATGAATCGTCAACACAAGATTCTCGATAAAACACTCGTCTTGCGTGTATCGTCAGAATCATATGGATGGACTTATTATTCCGTTACCCCGCTCCATGACTTATCGCAACATCAAGCAAGCATCGTTCAATTGATTTTACTGATTTCGGGCACGTTACTCATCATTGGAATCGCTTTCTCTTTGATCTTCAGCATCACCTTGTATAATCCCATTAGAAACATTAAAGATATGCTATTGGAACATGATCCGACTTTACGAACGCAGCAAGTGTTGAATTCGCAAGGAGAATTCAATTTTATCAGCAGTTCGGTGCTTAAATTATCCAAGTATAATCAAGATGTTACGCAAAAAATGAATCGATATTCAAACGAGCGATTGGAGCAATTGTTAGCGGATGCGATCAACGGCAATTATTGGCCTCAAAAGGAAAGAGTCGCGGAAATTTTGCGCGACATTGGCTTCGAGACGGGCGTGTACATGACTTGCAGCTTCCTGTTTCAATTTAAGGATCGTTTCTATCATGAAATTGAAGAGGAAAAAAGAGTTTTAATAAAAGAGAAATTAAAGACGGTATTATGGAGCATATTAACGAATAAAGTTCACGGATATATGATTGAGCTTCAACAAGGGCTATATGTATTTATTGCGAATTTTAATAAAGACGAAGATCGGGCAGCGCTTGATAAAGCGATAGAAGTAATCAAAACAACATTTGAATATGATATTGTTTATTGCGATTTGCTTATGGGAATCGGACAGACCTACACTGAATTTCATGAAATCCATAAATCCTTCCATGATTCGTTAACCGTTATCGATAAGCACAAAACGGGTACGACAAACCTTGTATATGAAGCGGCCAAATTTCATATTGATCAAACGTATTATTATTCTTTCCTGGATGAAAATCAAATCGTGAATGGCTTGAAAACAGGCAATTTGGAAAGCTTGAAGGTAAAGGTAGAGCATTTGATTCAAACCAATCGTGACAGAGGTGTTTCTTTCCACTTTCTGGGCCATTTGCTTGTGGATTTATTCAATACCGGATACCGCAGGTTGGCGGAATTATCTTGGAATATCCGAGATATTCTCCTGGAAGAAGATCATGCTTATTTGGTGAACAAGAGTGTATTGCCAAACGAACTTGACGATCGGGTTGCGGGGTTGCTTCGATTTTATGAACTGATTATTATGGAAACGGTTGTGAAAAACGAAAGCAAATCCAAATCGGTTGTCTCGCTCATTGAATCTTACATTCATGAACAATACGCGGACGATCTTTATTTGGAAATGATCGCGGACAAATTTGGACTTTCGCCAAAATATATATCAAGCTTATTCAAGAATACAACGGGTACGAACATTTCAGACTATATTGGGGCTGTCCGTATAGCGGAAGCAAAAAGATTGCTGCGTGAAACAGAGATGAAAATTCAGGAGATCGGCGATCGGGTCGGCATTCCCAGTCGCACTACTTTTTTGCGTCAATTCACGAAGAACGAAGGTATTTCCCCCATTGCCTATCGAAATCTAAAAAGTAATCGGAATGATTGATCCTATACGGTCATCGGCCACTTTCATTGACGGCGAATGAGACACCGCTCAATGAGGTGGCTTTTGCTTTCATCAGGCGATGAACAAATCCGGTTAATTGCACACACATAGAAAAGTGGTGCAAATCGAGAATTTCGGAATAATGAATCATCATCCTCTTAAACGCTTGTAGACGGTCGTAAGTCTCTGAACTACAGTAGAATCGGGTAAGGAAAAAGCCCTGAAACACTTAGAGAAAGGAGGCAGGAGCTTCACAGCCAATATGAACAGTTTCATAACCAGGAGGGTAAATGGATCTATGAAAAAATCAGTCAGAACGATGTTGCAAAGTTGTTTGATTATGGTACTTGTTTTTCTTTTGGCAGCTTGCGGCACGAGTAATTCAAGCAAGAATAATGAAAGCGCAAGCAGCCCTTCAAAACAAGATGGGAATACGAGTGCATCGAATCCTGATTCGAACGCAACCAAGGAGAAACCGTTAGAAATAACCTGGATGAGGGAAGAAAGAGCAGGCAGAGAGGTGAAACCTGATTCTGTCGCCATTCAAGAATTTCTTAAAAGACAAAATGTCAAAGTCAATGTCCAGGGCATTCCATCAAGCGGTTTCAATGATAAGAAAAAGGTTTTAATCGCGACCGATACATTGCCGGATGTGCTGATGGTTGCCCAGAACGATATCCAAGAATTTGCCGACACGGGCGTGTTCCTTAATTTATCAAACTATTTGCAGCTGATGCCGAACTTCCTGAAAGTCATTGAAGAAGACCCTGAAATCAATAAAAACAGGATCAATGGGGATTTATATGGTTTTCCATTTGCGGCAAAAGTTCCGGATGATTCCGGGCTAATGCCCATGATGCGCGTGGATTTAATCAAAGAGCTTGGCCTGGAATTACCGAAGACATATGACGAATTTTATGAAGTGCTTAAAGCGCTAAAAAAAGCATACCCCAAATCTTATCCTGTAACCAGCAGGGGTTCGGATAATTTAATTAGCGCGACAACGTTCGGTTTCGGCAGCGGATATAATAACAATTCAGGATCCTATTTATATTTCGAACCCAATGAAGGACAATACAAATTCGGTCCGAATTCGAACGAATTCAAAGAAGCGATCGCTTTTTTACGTAAATTGTATAAAGAAGGTTTGCTTGACCCCGACTACACGACAAATACAAGCCAAATTTGGAACGAGAAATTAAGCAGCGGAAAAGCATTTTTTTATCATGACAACATGGGGTTCAGCGAAAGCTTTAATAAAATATTGGAAGAAGCAGGCGGAGCTGAAATCAGCTTTGATATGCTCGATTCATTAATCGCTCCGTCTGGCGCACAAAGAAACCAATTGTACCCTGTCGGTCACCTGCAGTTCTCGCATGTCATCAGCGCAAAAACGAAGGAGCCGGAAAGAGTAATTGCGTTTATGGATTGGTTCTACTCAGACGAAGGCGCTTGGTTAACGAACGGCGGTATTGAAGGCGAGCACTATACGTTCGAGAATGGCGCCTATACACTCAATCCCGACTTGCTTGCGGCGCATATGAATGCTGACTCGCCTGTCAATTCGATTCGTTCCTACTTAGGCGCAGGGTACCAAGCTTTTGCTCTATACGATTACAGATTAATTGAGATGGAATCGGACACCTATAAAAAGTGGTCCAAAAAGACTGCAGAAATGTTGGAAAACGGTCAAGGGTTCCGCTTTGTCGCCGACCCGCCATTTAATGCCGAAGAAAGAGAAAGACTCAAGCAGCTGCGGACGCAAGTTGACCCCTACCTGCAACAGAACATTGACAAGTTTATTATTTCTGAAGGCGCCATTGAAAAAGAATGGAATCAATTTGTTGAGGAATTAAAGAAAAAAGGGTCGGACGAGTTGGTGCAAATTTATAACAATGCACTGGCCAACGTGGTTTCCTGAATCAGACATCTGATTAAAGAAGGTTGGGTTGGGGCGCGATGCAACCCGCCTTCTTTATGAGAGGGGAATAAGGCTTGACGCCGTATGTGGAAATAAAGAAAAAGATAGTCAAAAGTAAAACGCTGTATTTCATATTTTCATTGCCGTTTCTTTATTTTCTTCTGTTTCATTATGCACCCATGTTCGGCACGCTAATTGCATTTAAAAAATATTCCATTGTAAAAGGAATATGGGCAAGCCCCTGGGCCGGAACGAGATATTTTGAACAATTTTTAATGGATCCCTACTTTTGGAAAGTTGTAAGGAACACGGTATTGCTTAACTTCTATTCCCTATTATTTTTTTTCCCGGCGCCGATCATTTTCGCATTATTGCTTAATGAATTGAAAAACCAATTATTCAAACGATTTACACAAACGATTATGTATATACCGCATTTTTTGTCAACTGTCGTCATAGCGGGAATGTTAGTCAACTTTCTCTCGATCGACGGCTTAATCAACGGGGTCGTAGAGTTTTTTGGTGGAAAACCCCAAACCTTTCTATCTAAATCGGAATGGTTCAGGACGATTTTTATTGGTTCAGATATTTGGCAAGGCTTAGGCTGGGGTTCCATCATCTATTTAGCCGCTTTAACTTCGATTAATCCTGCGTTATATGAAGCTGCAACGATCGATGGCGCAAACAGATGGAACAAGTTGATATACATTACGCTTCCCGGTATTTCGACGGTCGTAACCATCATGCTGCTTTTAACGATAGGAAATTCGATGTCTGTAGGCTTTGAGAAGGTTATTTTGCTGTATAGCGGTCCAACTTATGAAACTGCCGATGTCATCCAAACATTCGTATACCGAAGAGGTTTGATTGACAGCGACTTTAGCTTTGCTGCCGCGGTAGGCGTCTTTCAATCTGTCATCTCTTTCGTGCTCGTTGTAACTGCGAATTGGTTTTCAGGTAAAATCAGTGAAAACAGGTTGTTTTAAGGGGGGAAGTTTGTGCTGGGCAGATTGTTCGACGTTTCCAACAAGCTCGTCATGTTGCTGTTACTGGCGATTGTTTTATACCCGCTGTATTATATGGCGATTGTCTCCATAAGCGCGGGCGATGCAGTTAGTCGCGGCGATGTTTATTTCATTGCAAGAGGGATTAATTTCCATGCGTATCATCTGATTTTAAAAGATCCTGCCATCGTCCGATCCTATCTCAATACCATTCTATATACATCTGCCGGCGTAACGCTTAATTTGATAATGACTACATTATGCGCATATCCTCTGTCAAGACGGGAATTTTACGGACGTTCATTTTTTTCGTTTTTTGTTGTGTTTACGATGTTTTTTGACGGCGGCTTGATCCCGAAATATATCGTTGTACATTCGCTCGGAATGGTAAATACGATTTGGGCATTAATCGTTCCGGTAGCGATCAATGTGTTCTATTTAATCTTGATGCGTACATTTTTCCAGAATGTTCCCGAAGAGATACACGAAGCCGCCACGATGGATGGTGTCGGGGAATTAAGAAAAATCATTCAGATCGTTCTTCCATTGTCATTACCCGTTATGGCGACGATGTTTTTGTTTTACTCTGTTTCACATTGGAACAGCTTTTTTTCGGCGCTTATCTATTTAAATGACAACAAGCTGTATCCGATTCAGATTTTATTGCGAAATATTGTCATTCAGGGGGAAATGGCGGCTCAGATGACGGACGCGGCGGACAGGGACTTTCAACTGTTAAGCTTAAACATAAAGTATGCGGTTGTGTATGTAGCCATTCTGCCTATATTGTTCGTCTATCCTTTTGTACAAAAATACTTCGTACAAGGATCGATGTTAGGCTCCGTTAAAGGATGAATCCATCTATGAGGTGATTTCCATGATCAAGAAAGAAACCGTAGTGAAAGAATATATATTCGAAGACGACAGACCCTTTAAAAGTTGCCATGCTTCTACTTTGGTGGCGTTGGATCAGGGGGATGTGTTGGTTTCATGGTTCGGGGGAACCGCAGAAAAAGACAGCGATGTTGCCATATGGATATCGCGTCGGTCGGGTACGACCGGGGAATGGTCAAAGCCATTAAAAATTGCGGATGAGGAAGGCATTGCACACTGGAACCCCGTACTGTACGTCAATAGAAGCGGAAAAATACTTCTGTTTTACAAGGTAGGTCACGAGATTACAGAATGGTTTACCAGAATGATTTCATCCACCGATAATGGATACACGTGGATGGCGCCCGTTGAACTTGTTCCAGGAGATATTGGCGGCAGAGGTCCCGTGCGAAATAAACCGATTGAACTTGCTTGCGGAACCATTTTGGCGCCGGCATCGATCGAAAGACCAGATTTCTCGTCAGCAAGCCATCCAATAATCTGGGAATCTTTCGTCGATATTTCCTATGATCAAGGTGAAACATGGACTCGCAGCCATAAGATATCCTTGCCGCAGAGCATGCTGGGCAATCAGAATCCGTTTCATTCCCGCGGCCTTATTCAACCCACATTATGGCAATCGAATCACTTGGATGTCCATATGCTTATCAGAAGCACAGAAGGATTTATTTTTAGAAGCGATTCCACCGACAAGGGAAAAACGTGGTCAGAAGCTTATCCGATTAGCGTTCCGAACAATAACAGCGGTATTGATCTTGTGAAGCTGGATAATGGGTATTTATTGCTGGTTTGTACCCCCATTAGCGGAATGACGACCTCTTCTGCGAGAACACCCTTGGTCCTATTAGGTTCAACCGATAATGGCCGAACTTGGAAAGAAGAATTTGTGTTGGAAGATCATCCCGGTGAATATTCTTATCCTGCCATCATAACGAAGGATAAACAAATTCTGATCACTTATACTTGGAAAAGGGAAAGAGTCGCTTTTTGGAGTATTCAATATCATTAATTCGCATGTTGTTTAGGAGAAAGCAGGAGGATCGGATATGGAACTTTTCATCATACGTCACGGTCAATCAGAAGCGAATGTCGTTACTTACGATATGCCGGATCCGGAATTAACCGCATTGGGTCGGAAGCAAGCGGAGGAAGTTTCAGAATGCATGAAAGAAGTGAAACTCGATCACTTATTGTCAAGTCCTTTGATTCGCGCAATCGATACAGCATTGCCACTGGCGAAAAAACTCGATATGCCTATTGAAATATGGAAATATACTTATGAAGAAAGAGGATTGTCGCCTTATCGAGGCCCTACGAAAGAAGCGTTGCAGAAACGATATGCCCCTATGCGCTTCCATAACGAGATGGAACCGGAAGGTTGGTATTATCCGGGCGAAGAAACTTCCGAATCTGCCCAGTTACGTTCCGATTTGGTTTATGAAGATTTATTGGCTGAATATAGGGGAAAACGCGTTGCATTATTTGCACATGGCAATTTTAATCGAAGACTGTTATTGTCATTTCTCGGGAATAAGCACGATAGCCAAATTTATTTCGATAAATCGAACGGTTCAATTTATCATGTAAGTATAAAAGAATCTCAAAAAACCATTCATTATATGGGTGAAATGAATCGAATGTTCAACAAACTTTAATGCTTGCAAGGGAAGTGGGCCGGCTAGAAGTTACGTGCTTCGCCGGGCACGCTGCGGACCAGAAAAAAGCCGCCCGATCGGGCCCGATCGGGCGGCTTTCGCCAGCTTCGCCAACTTACGCCGGCAGCATGCGCGCGCGCAATTCCTTCACTTCCGGATGATCGAGATATTCTTCATACGTCATCAAGCGATCGATGATACCGTTAGGCGTAATCTCGATGATGCGATTGGCGATCGTCTCGACGAATTGATGGTCGTGGGAAGTGAAGATGATCGGACCGTCGAAGTCGATCAACCCGTTGTTGAGCGCCGTGATCGATTCCAAGTCCAGGTGGTTCGTCGGCTCGTCAAGCAGCAGCACGTTCCCGCCGCCCAGCATCATCTTCGACAGCATGCAGCGCACCTTCTCGCCCCCGGACAGCACCGATGCCTTCTTCAGTGCCTCGTCGCCCGAGAACAGCATGCGGCCCAGGAACCCTCGGATGAACGATTCGTCCTGTTCCTTGGAATATTGGCGCAGCCATTCCACGAGGTTCAATTCCACGCCTTCGAAGTATGCCGTATTATCCTTCGGAAAATACGCCTGCGTCGTCGTCACGCCCCATTGGACCGATCCGCCCTCGGGTTCCCGCTCTCCGACCAACACCTGGAACAACGCCGTTTTGGCCAATCCGTTCGGGCCGACAAGCGCGATCTTATCTCCCTTGTTCAATACGAAAGAAATACCGTCAAGCACTTTCTCGCCGTCCACGGTCGCCGTGACATTTTCCACCGATACGACTTGCTTGCCGACTTCCCGCTCCGGCTTGAAGTTGATGAACGGATACTTGCGGCTCGACGGCTTGATGTCGTCCAGCGAGATCTTGTCAAGCAGCTTGCGCCGGCTCGTCGCCTGTTTCGCCTTCGACTTGTTCGCCGAGAAGCGCTGGATGAACGCCTGCAGCTCCTTGATCTTGTCTTCCTTCTTCTTGTTCTGGTCCCGCATCAATTGCAGCGCGAGCTGGCTCGACTCGTACCAGAAATCGTAGTTGCCGACGTACATCTGAATCTTGGCGAAGTCGATGTCGGCGATGTGCGTGCACACCTGGTTCAGGAAGTGCCGATCATGGGACACGACGATGACGGTGCCTTCATAGCGAGACAGGAAATCCTCGAGCCAGCGCACCGATTCGATATCGAGGTGGTTAGTAGGCTCGTCGAGCAGCAAAATGTTCGGGTTGCCGAACAGCGCCTGTGCGAGCAGAACGCGAACTTTCTCGTTGCCACCGAGTTCCGCCATCTTCTTGTCGTGCAGATCGGTCGTGATACCGAGCCCGTTGAGCAAGCCGGCCGCTTCGCTCTCGGCTTCCCAGCCGTTCATCTCGGCAAACTCGGCTTCGAGTTCGCCCGCGCGCATGCCATCCTCATCCGTGAACGGATCCTTGAGATAGATCGCGTCCTTCTCCTTCATGACGGCGTACAAGCGCTGGTGGCCCATGATAACCGTCTCGAGCACTTGGTAATCGTCGTACTCATAATGGTTCTGCTTCAACACCGCCATCCGCTCGTTCGGCGGAATGTGCACTTCGCCGCTTGACGGCTCGACGTCACCGGATAGAATCTTCAGAAACGTCGATTTGCCGGCGCCGTTGGCCCCGATGAGGCCGTAGCAGTTGCCGGGGGTGAACTTGATGTTCACGTCTTCAAACAAGGGGCGCTTGCCGAACCTGAGGCTAATGCCGTTAACGGTAATCATGAATCGAACCCATCCTTTGCGTCAATGATCGTGATCCTTGCTATCTTCGGCTGATTCGGCGGAGGCGTCCGCTTGCCCAGCAGCCTCGCCGTCAATCTGAAACCGCATCGTCTCCCCATGCTGCAGAAGGAACAGCCGTTCCTCCGGCAGTCCCATACTGCATCTGGCGGATTCAAGCCGCTCCAGCGCCTCCTTGGGCGTGTCGTCCGCAAGCTTGAACGCGCCGTAATGCATCGGCACGAAATACTGCGCGCCCAGGTCGAGGAACGCTTGCAGCGATTCTTCCGGGCTGACGTGCTGCGCGGACATGAACCATTCGGGATCGTAGGCGCCGATCGGCATCAAGGCGATATCGATCTCGAACTTGCTGCCGATGTCGCTGAACCCGCGGAAATACCCGCTATCGCCCGCGAAATACACGGTTGGCCCGTTGTCCGGCTGTATCACCCATCCGCCCCAATGGGACAAGTTCTTGTCCCACGGATTGCGCCGCGTCCAATGCTGGGCGGGAACGAACGTGAACTTCACCTTCCGATGTTGCTCGTCTTCCCACCAATGGAGCTCCGTCGTATCGCGGAAGCCGCGAAGCGCGAGCTTGGACTTCAAGCCGGCCGGTACGAGCATGTGCTTCTGCCCGGGCAGCCTTCGCAGCGACCCCATATGAAGATGATCGTAGTGGGAGTGGGAGACAAGCACGACATCGACCTCGGGCATGTCCGACAATCGAACGCCTGGCGGCGACAACCGTTTCTGCAAAGCCATCCTCCGCGCCCATACGGGATCGGTGACGATATTGAGTCCGTTCAACTGGATCAGGAAAGTCGAATGTCCGATCCAGGTGATGGAAGGTTCGTTGCGATTGCGATGCAGGAAAACGAGATCCGGGTTGGCATTCGGTATGCAGTGACTGTAATCCCTGCTCGCGCGAATGCGGTTCAGCCGTTCCTGACTCCATCGGCCAATCTGACCCATGGGAGCATTATTAACACGCGCCGCATCCAGATTGCCGAAGCGTTGCATGAAGCGTTGCTTGCGCATGAAATCCCTCCGATGACTGTGCTCACTCATACTATATCAGGAAACCGCGTTTTGTACCAAGTCGTCGCACGAAAAAGGCCCCCGCCCGGGCGGACAAGTCCGCAAGCGAAGGCATAATCGTTCACCATCCGAACAGATCCGGTCCTTCTTGCAGCGGGCGATCCAGCGACGCCTGCTTGTCGGCAAGCCGCGACAGGACGATGGCCCCCTCCGCCAGCGACACAGGCGATCCGGGCCGGAACAAGCCGTTCGACGTCGTCAGAAGACCCAGCTTAAGGGCGAGCGCAACCGCTCCGGTGTCGGAAATATTGCGATAATCCTTCAATCCGGCAACCGCCGAGTCACCCGACAAAGTAGCCGACAGCTTCCCGTATCCGGCCAATTGGGTGAGGAATGCAGCCAACTCCTCGCGGGTAAGCAATTCGTCCAGGCGCGATTGCGATTCCGCGTCCTGCTTGAGCAAGCCGTGTTCCGCAAGATAGGCCACAGCTGAAGCATACGGGGAGAATTCCTCGACTTCGGCATATTGAGCGGAATTGTACCTTGAACGGTACTCATCGGGACGAATGGCCGCATGTACCATGCTGAGCCATTCCCCCCGCTTCAACGGGCGATCGGGCTCAAGCAAGTCGGAGCTTTCCGCTCCCAATAGGACACCGTGATCCCACATCAGCTGCAGCGCATCACGGGCTTTATGTTGTTTCGCATCATCGGGAAGCGGGCCTCCTGCGGATTGTCTCCAGACGTCCTTTTCTCGAATCACATTCCCCGTTATGGCATCGACAGAAGCCCTCCACCCTAAAGGGTTTCCCTCTAAATCCACGACATACGCCAACGCGGCAGCGGGTGCGGCATATTTTCCTTGTACCACTGCCTGATAATCGTAGGAGTAGACCCACTTTAGTTTCATGACGAAACGGTGATCGAGTGCTTGTTCCGCTTCTTCCGTCGTTATCTTCGCTTCATCGGATGCCAACTTGTCATACGGAAATCCCTGCTCCTCCAGACGAAATGCGGCCAGCTTGCCTTCACCATCTATCGTGACGGTCGCCGAAGCGTTCAGAACCGGAATGTCCTGGTCGAATAACTGATAATCAAACATGAAATAAACATCCGATCGTTCGGGGTCGTCCTCTTCCGTCAGTTCGTACCGCTTGTATCGCCGGTCTGCATCGGGCACATAGCGGCTCATCCACGCGTCTGCCGCCTTCAGGGCGTCGGATTGCTTGATTTTCGGCAAAGAATCGCGGCGTTCGAAGAAGAAATCCGAAGCATAATACAACAATTGCCCTGTTGATCCGTCGACTCGCGCCCTTTGATTCCCTTTACCGCCATCTTCTCTCTCATATTCCCAGATTAATTGGATGTGATCCGGACTGTCGCTGCCATAGTAATTGGAATCGATACGTTCCAATGAGCTCCCTGGCGGTATATCCGTGTATGCGGCGATTTCCGCTGCGGCTTGCTCCGGCGTTACGGCCCGTTTCACGAAGGGGTGCGACGATTTCGGAACGGATACGTTCTCCCATTCATACTCGTAAGGAATAGCTCCGCTCTCTTTCAAGTACACTCTCTCATTCCAGACTTTCGGGACGTACACCAACTTCCACTGCGATCCCGGCGACTCGGCGCCGTTTTCCGCAAACTCGTCGGTATAGACCAATTCCAGTTTCAAATTGCTGCGCCATTGTTCTTTTGCCTGCTCAGCCGTTAACGTAACCTCGGTCGAATCGGGAAATTGATACACCCATCCGTCCAATTTGAATTGAAAAACCTGTCCATCGCCATCTATCATGATCAAGGCTTGCTGATCGTCCAGCGGAATCCCGTCGTATTCAAGCCCAAACGCAAATGTAAAGAAAGCAGGACCGAACAATGGGCTCACCCAATCGAGATGGTCGGAAGGAACTGCCTGTTCGACAATCGACAGCTTCCGATAAGAAGGCAGGGATTGGCGAACAAATTGCTCCGCCTTCGCTTTCGCCATTTCTCTTGTGACCGTTGTTGGGTAAGGTTTCCCTCCCCAATGCGCTTCCGTGTAATACAGCCAATAAAGCAAGCTGCCAGTGACCGCATCCACTTCCGTTTCCAGCGCGAACGGAGTCGGCCCCGATTCGTCAACCCAACTCATGCGCCAAATGGCGGGAGAAATCGCTCTGTTATAGGAATAGTCCGTTAATTCCGTAGATGCCGGCTCCAAAGCGGATACTTCCGGTTTCAGCTTTCTAATGAAGCGGACCGCTTCATCCTTGCCGATGTTCACGTACGCGGGATCAGGCCCTTGTTCCACCGATTCGGCGGCCGATTGTTCCGGTTCCGCCTCCTCCGCATACGTTCGTTGGAGAGAGCCTAACGCAGCAATACTCAATAGCGAAACGATCAATACATATTTGATAAGCCTTCCCAACATATCCACTACCTCCGAAAGTTATCATTCATCAGGGCCTGCTCTGTGTAAAATTCTACATTTTGAGGGAAAATCCTTCGTTATTCGCCAAAAAGGCCGGCGGCAAGAAAGATGAACGCGATCCTTCGCTTTGGCATCATTCGCAAGAATGCGGTATTGTAAAGGAATGAGAAGGTTATCGCAGAAAGGAGCGTGTTTTGAAAATGAAACTGTTATCCATCGAACCTACGCCGAGCCCGAACTCCATGAAGCTGAACGTGGACGAACGGCTAACGCCCGGCATTCGCCGCGAATACAAACCCGAGCAGGCGGAGCAGGCTCCGCCGCTGATCGCGCGGCTGCTGCGCATTCCGGGCGTGACGGAAGTGTTCCACACGGCTGATTTCCTCGCGGTAGAACGCCAGGGCCGGGCGGACTGGGCCGCGATCTTGCAAGAAGTGAAGGAAATATTCGGCTCGGAAGGCGACGGCGCGGCGGAGAGCGCGGTCCCAGAAGCCGGCGGTTTCGGAGAAGCGCACGTGCTCGTACAGATGTACCGCGGCATCCCGATGCAGGTGCGGGTGAAGGTTGGCGGCGTAGAAGCCGGAAGAGCGGCATTGCCCGAACGGTTCTCGCGCGCCGTCACGGAAGCGGCCGGCGCCACGATGATCCGCGAGCGCAAGCTGGAGGAGTTCGGCGTACGTTACGGAGAAACGCAGGAAGTGTTGGACGAAATCGTGCGCGAGCTGGATGCGACGTATACGGATGAGCGGATTCGCGGCTTGGTGGAGCAGGCGAAGATCGCCGGGCCCGAAGCGCCGCCGCCGGCGCCTCCTGCTCCGACGACCGCCGAGGAACTGGCAGTGGCGCTGACCGATGGCGACTGGCGCAAACGCTATGCCGCGCTTGAGCGGTTCAAGCCGGAGCCGGAGCACCTGCCGCTGATCGCGCAAGCGCTGAGAGATGCGCAGATGTCCGTGCGGCGGCTGGCCGTTGTCTACCTCGGCGATTTGAAGACGGCGGAAGCGATAAAGCTGCTGTTCGTTGCGCTAAAGGATGCTGCCGTCGTCGTCCGGCGGACTGCGGGCGATGCCTTGTCCGACATTGGCGACCCCGTCGCGATCGGCCCCATGGTCGAAACGCTGGGCGATCCCAGCAAGATCGTCCGCTGGCGCGCCGCGCGCTTTCTCTACGAAGCCGGCGACGAGACGGCGCTGGATGCGCTCCGCCGCATAGCCGTGGAGGAGCCGGAATTCGAAGTGCGCCTGCAGGCCGAGATGGCCGTCGCCCGCATCGAACGCGGCGAAGAAGCCGCCGGATCGGTCTGGCAGCAGATGACGCGCATGCGCGAGCAGGAGAAGGATCAAGGCAAGGAGTGAAGCGATGCACGCGGGTTTGCGAAAGACGATAGGCGCAGTCTTCATGATCGCGTTAGTTGGGGCGCTGTTGACGGGCTGTTTGTCTAAACACGATACGCAAGCGGCGCTCCATTCGGATCAGCCTGCTAAGTTCACTTTGGCGCCCGTCGAGCTGTTTCAAGGCGACGAAGCCAAGTATCAGCCCTTCCTGGGCAACATGACAGGGGCGTTTACCCTGCGTTATGACGGCTCCAAACCGAACGTAGCCCTTGATATCGACGTATGGCAGCATGGCAAAAAGGCTTCCGGGGCCGGTTCGGTCGGCGACCTGTTCTTCAGTTTGGACCAACAAAATAACCGCGGCGAAGTCGAAGTGATCCTATCCGTTGAAACCATGTCGGGTACGGAGGGGCAGGACGATTACGACCGAGTGAAAGTTGGAGTCTTCCACGACTCGGGTTCAAGTCTTGCTACTTTCACGGTGCCGCATAGCAAGAAATTGACCGGTCGGGGATTGATGGCTGGCCAGTTAGCGCGCACGTTTACCGTTGCCGATTTACCCGCTCCCGTGTGGGGAATCCAAGCCACAAGCACGAATCAAATGCGGGCTGCGGACCTCTCGGAGGAATCGCTGAGCCGACTCGAATGGGGGCTTATTTTCACCCTGCGTTTGGAAGAGTAGGTGCTTGCTCGGGGCAATCGCTTACGAATCGAGACAAAAATCAGCATCCCATTTAATTGAGCTTAATGATTTATCTTGTGGTGAATAACCATACACGCGCCTTGTATAGAGCGACGCCTGGGAGCGGGTACCGGACGAGGCTTTGTGCGGCGGTTTCGAAGCTGCGCCCGTTCGGGCAGCAATCGATGCTGTCCGTGCACCAATCATTGTCCGCGGCCCCCGTATCCGGGCGAAGCACGCCGTCAGGAGCTGCGGATAGGACGAGGCCGGACGGCATGTCTCCCACGCTTTTTACATGAGCCCGGCTGATCCGTTCGCATCCGGGATAGTCCTCGTCGAATTGGTCCATGGCGATGCTGTATTGGTACACCTTCGCCTGCGTGCTGATCCAAAGCCGATCCTCATGGCCATATACCGGCTGCAAGTCATGTCCGCCGGAGGTCGGCAACCGCACTTGATGCACTTGCCGAATCCTCGGCGCTTCTGCATTTCCGTAAACCTCCAAAGCGATGAGCCGATCTTCCCCTACCGCCCAGAGCACTTGCCTTTTCGCATCCCATTCGACGCCGTGGGCGCCCGGGAAGGCGTACTCGGCATAAGTTTCCGCATCCTTTCCTTGCGACGATGTATAGACGCGTACCCATCCCCCCGTGCTTGCCGCCACAGCTATATTGCCATTCGGCAGCAGCTCGGCCGAATGGGGATTGCCCCCGACGTTCAGCCCCCATTTTCTCTCATTGCCTGCGGGATAATTGACGATGGCTGCAAGCCCTAGCGAGTCGGTCACGACCATCCATTGACCGTCCCAGCGGTCGCAGCGGCGGAGTTTCGCATCGGTCGGCAAGCCCCAGGCGTGCATTAATCCCTCGAATCCATTGAGGGGATCGGCAGACCAACGCCAGACAAGGGCGCGTGAAGCGTCCCACGGCCGCACGTCGAGATCATATACGCCGATCTGTTTGCCCGCTTGATCGGTAACCGCAACATATGTCGATGGATTTGCCCGTTGATCCCTCACCTATCTATGCTCCTCTCCTGGTGCCGCCCCCGGTACCCGTCCAGCAACGTCCTCCAGCACTGAGCTAACTGCATCGGCGTCACAGGCCGTGCCTCGAACATGAACGGGCCTCCATAGCCTTGCGCGGCAAGCGCGGCGATGACGGCCTGCCAGCGAATGACGCCTTGTCCCGGCAACCAGTGACGCTCGTCCACGCCGTCGTTGTCCGACATATGCACCGTCACAATGCGCGAGCCAAGCTCTCGAATGAACTGCTCCGGCGCTTCTTGCACCAGGTGATTCACATCGACGCAAACCCCGAGCCGCTCATGCGCGGAGATCAGGTCGCGAATCTCGGCGCTCGTATTGCCGAGACAGGTGCGGGGAAGACATTCCACCGCGATGCGCACGCGGCGCCCTTCCGCTGCTTCGGCCAATGCCGCCAGGCCATGACGGCACGCGGCCAGCCGCGCCTCGCGTTCTTCCGGCCGAATCGGCTCCCAACTTGGATGCAGCACGGCCATGCCGATGCCCCAGCGTTGCGCCAACTCCAGCAGCTGTACGTGACGCGCGACAACCTCTTGCCGCATACCGGCATCGAGAGTGGACACATCCCATTCCGGGCCATACGGCAAATGCAAGGTCCACACCGCGATGCCAAGCCGCTTCGCCTTGCTCACCAAATCTTCGATCAACCGCTGATTGTCCGGCTCCAGCATATTAAACACATGATTCCGCCAGGCAATCTCGATACAGCGAATGCCCGACTCCGCCAACGGCTCAAGCTCCATGCTCGCCGCTCCGTCCGCGCCGATCGCCAGCGACGTCCCCGGCAACCAGCGAAGCGGATCGGCCGGCGCAAGCGCCGACCGATCCTCCCCATGCCAACCGATGCCATTCTCGCTCACTTACTTACCATCCAATCCCTGTGCCTGGACGGCCTCATTCACTTCCGCGATCGCCTGCGACAAGCCCTTGTTTTCGTAGCCTTTCACAATTTCCCGCCACATGCTGACCGGATCGTCCTTGCCGAGAATCACTTTGATCAGATCCTCGTTCGGATTCACCGCGCTAAGCTTCGTCTTCGCTTCCGTGTACAAGTAATCCACCGCAAAATTCGTCGGAATCGTGTCCAATTTCTTGAAATCTTCCAATGTCCGCTGCACGAGCTCGTACACGTTGTCACCCAGGTTGATTTTCACAATGTCGCTCGTTCCGTATTCTTGCCACTTGTACCATGCCGCCAGCGAACCGAACAAATTCAAGGAAGGATACAGCTCGAACAACGATTTGTATTGTCCATCGCTATTTTTCTCCCGCGTGATGACATAAGCATCGCCTTCTTTGCGGTAATCCTTGCCTTCCAATCCGTATAGATTCGCAGTCATATATTCATCCGACAACAGGTAATCGTAAATTCGCAAGATGCGGTCCATCTTCTCGTCGTTGACGCTGCTGCTGAAATACGTTTCGGACCAGAAAGAGAGCATTTCGAAGCTGTATCTGGAGCCGTCGTCGGTCTGCCAAGAAATCGGATAGATGGCAATGTTGTCCGCAAAATTTTTATCTTTCTGATATTTGTTCCAGGCCCCCTCCAGCAGCCGCAGCCCGCTCGGCGTCGCCTGCATGGCGATCGCGCCGGCCAGCCCCTGAGCAAACTTCTCCACGCCGTCGTTCGTCTTCATGATCGCGAAGTCGGGGTCGATCGCGCCGGACGTGTACAGTTCTCTCATATGCTTTACGTATTCATCCATGTTCTTGGAAGCATAGTAAGGGATGTATTTCCCGTCTTCCTTCACCCAGGAACTGTTGGCCACGTTGGGGAACGCGCCGGCGCCTACCGCCATCAGCATCGCTTGGGTCCGCATCGTGACGCCGGCCGTATCGTTCTTGCTGTTGCCGTCCGGATCGCCCTTGGCGAATGCCGTCAGCATTTTCTGATAATCCTCATACGTGACCGGCGCCTTCAAGCCAAGCGCATCCATCCAATCCTTGCGCACGATCAAAGCCCGCTCCAGCGTCTTCTGTTCATTGCTGTTGTAGGTGAGCCGCGGGATCATGTAGTATTTGCCGTCTACGGTGAAGCCTTTGACATCGTCCTGCGCCATGACCTTCTGAATATTCGGGTAAGCGCCAAGGTCGTCCGGCAGCGCGCGCACGATCCCTTGCTTGATCCAGGAGTAATAGGTCGATGTGTTGATGATGTCGTGGCTGATGATATCCGGCAGCTCCCCGGATGCGCTCCACAGCTGGTATTTCTCCACATAATCCGCATAGCTGATCACCTTGTCGACGAAAGTGACGTTGAATTTCTTCTCCAACATCTTGAGCAATTCGTCCGATGCGCGATCGGGGAACGCCTGTCCGATATTATAATGGGATAATGAAATGTCCATATGCTTCTCGAAACTTGAACTCGACTGCTGTTGCTGCTGCTGCGAGGCCTGTTGCCCTTGTTCCTCCTGTTTGCCATCGGTTGCGCCGCCGCCGGACCCTCCCGAACAACCTGCCAGCAAAGACAATAGCAAAGCCGCGCTTACCACAATGGCCGATAGCCGGTGTTTCCTCTGCATGCATATCCTCCCTTTTCATCTTCCATCTGAATTTATTTCAAGGCGAACGCCTTAAAACCATACGGGAAATTGCTATTCCTTCACTGCGCCGAGCGTAACCCCTGCGGCAAAATGCTTCTGCAGGAACGGATAGACGAGCATGATCGGCACCATCGTCACGACAACGCTGGCCATCTTCAATCCGTCCGGATACATCTCGCTCAGTTGGGACACCATCGACGCGCCCATATCGTCACGCGCCATCCTCGTCACATCCAGCAGCATATTGCGCAGGAACAGCTGCATCGGATACATCTTCGTGTCGGTCATGAACAGCATCGCATAATACCATTCATTCCAACGGGCGACGGCATAAAACAACGTGATCGCGGCGATCGTCGGCATGGAGATCGGGAGGACGATTCGCAGCAGGATATAGATGTCGTTCGCGCCGTCGATCTTCGCCGATTCTTCCAGGTCCGGGGGGACCGTACGGAATTGGCTGATCATGATGATGAGAAAAAAGGTGCTGACGGCAACCGGGAAAATCATCGCGCCGTACTGATTGATCAAATGTAAGTTGCGGATCGTGAGATAGAAAGGCACGAGCCCGCCGCTGAACAACATCGTAAAGATGACGCCCGCCATCATCGCCTTTCTTCCCGGCATTCCTTTCTTCGACAGCGCATACGCGCCGCACGTCGTGACGATCATGTTGACGAGCGTGCCCGCCACGGTGACGATGATGGAATTCACGAACGCTCTGCCGATATAACTGCCGTTCAACAGCATGTTGTACGATCCCCAATCGAAGCTCCCCGGAATGAGGTAAAATCGCTGCTTGGCCACTTCCGCCGGATCGGCGAAGGACGTGATCAACACATTGTAGAACGGCAATATCGTCAAGATCGCCAAAGCCATCAGGAAGACGTGGATCGCATAATCGAACCCGGTGGTTTTCTTCAGCATCAGAAGATCCCCTCCTGTCCGAGCTTTTGCGCCGTTTTATTGGCCATGTAGAGCAACAGGAAATTAATGACCGATTTGAACAAGCCGACAGCCGTCGAGGTGCCATAGCTCTCGCCAACCGAGAACGTTCGTCTATAGATATAGGTGTCCAAGATGTCCGCCTTCTCATATACAGCCGGGTTGTACAGGTTGAAGATCTGATCGAACCCGCCCCCGCCGGAGCTCATCGTGGCGCCGACATTCAAGATGAACAGGATGGCAACCGTGCTTTTCAACCCGGGCCACGTGATATGCCACATTTGCTGGAACCGGTTGGCGCCGTCGATGCTCGCGGCTTCGTATAAGGAAGGATTGATGCCTGCGATTGCGGCGAGGTAGATGATCGTCCCCCATCCCAGGTCCCTCCACAAGCTGCTGCCGAAAATAAGCGCGCGGAACGACTCCGGGTCGACCAGCAAATTCATCTTGTCAAATCCCAGCATGTCCAGAATCTGATTCAGCACGCCGAACGACCCCAAGAAATTGACCAATATTCCGCTGATGATGACCCAGGACAAGAAATGAGGAAACGTGTAAACGACCTGGTAAAACTTTTTCAACCTCGCCCGGCGCACTTCGTTCAGCAAAATCGCGACGACAATCGGAACCGGGAACTCGAAAATCAAACGGCCGAACGCGATAATGACGGTGTTGCGGAAGGCGCTCCAAAAATCGTTCAAGCGAAAAATTTCCTCAAAATTGGCCCATCCAACCCAATCGCTTCGCCATATGCCTTTCGCAAAGTTGAAGTCCTTGAACGCGAGCAGCAAGCCGTAAAGCGGGACATATTCGAACAGGATGTAAAAGGCAAGAAGCGGCGCGACGAGCATATAAAAATACTTGTATTCGACCATCCGCTTCCATAAGGCGGTGCGTTGATGCAAATGCCAAACCTCCATTCCGTTTGCAGCTTAATGAAACGCTTTCACTAAACTTATTGTAAAGAATGGCGGCGCGCGGACGTATGGAGCAATCTCACGAGCTCTATGTCTATTTCAAATCATTGTTTCGCATGCATTTCCCGATACTCGGTCGGCGTGCTGCCAAGATGCTTTCTGAACAGCTTCGCAAAATAAAAATAATCGCGGTAGCCGACCCGTTCGGCGATTTCTCCGACGGACAGGGAACTGTTTTTCAGCCAGGCGCACGCTTGCTCCAGGCGAAGGTCCGTCACATATTTCGTAAAGTTCACATCCAACTCTTTCTTGAAAAGCGTGCTTAAATAATTCGGGTGCATATAGAAGAGCCTGGCGACGTCTTGAACGGTCATCGGTTCGGTAATATGCTCGTGAATATAATCCAGGATGCGCGAGAATATCGCCCGCCGGCCCAAGGCGCTTTCCCCGTCCGCAAGCAGTTCCGCTTCGCCCGGCATCTGCCGCGCCTGTTCCCCTGCGGGCGGCGACTTCTCGTTATCCAGCAAGATTTTGACCGTGCGCAGCGTTTCGGCAATCTCTTCGGCGCGGAACGGCTTCAAGCAATATCCGACAGCTCCGTACCGAATTGCCTGATGGGCATATTCGAATTCCGCATATCCGCTTGCGATGATGCATTTCGTCCGAATGCCCGCTTCCTTCAATGCCGCGATCAGGTCGAGCCCATTTCGCCCCGGCATGCGAACATCGATAAATGCAACATCCGGCCGTTCGCCCGTAATGCGCTCGTACCCTTCGATCCCGTTGGCGGCCGTCCCGGTCACCTCGAACCCGAGCTCTGCCCAATTTACCGTCGCCCGCAAGCTTTCCAATATCCATTGCTCGTCATCCACCAACATGACTTGATACATGTTCATCCCCCTCTCTTCGGAATGCGAATGGACACGGTGGTGCCCTTGCCCGGAGTGCTTTGAATGTCGGCAATTCCGTAGGGTTCTCCATAAGCGATACGAATCCGGCGGTGAACGTTCATAATCCCGATATGCCGGTCCGGAGCAAGCCGCGGTGCTTCATCCTGCGTATCGCAAGCCAATAGCCCGCGAATGTCTTCCAATTTCTCCGCATCCATCCCGACCCCGTCGTCCTGTACCCATAACCATAAATCTTCAGCGGATGCCGCCCGGCTCCCCACCTTCAACAAACAACGGCTCATGCTCGGCTCGATGCCGTGAAAGACCGCATTCTCGACAAGCGGCTGCAAAATCATCTTCACGATCATGCAACGGCGGGTCGACTCGGCGAATTGGAACTCCACCTCGAACCTCCCTGAAAAGCGGATTCGCTGGATATGGATATACGCTTCGACAATTTCAATTTCATCCTGCAGCGCGACTTGTTCTCCGCCCTTGATGCTGTATCGGAAAATACGGCTTAACGCATCGGACATGTCGCGAATTTCCGGCACTTGCCTGGCCGTCGAGATCCCTTTCATCGTTTCCAGCGTGTTGTAAAGAAAATGCGGGTTGATCTGGCTCTTGAGATACTGCAGCTCCGCCTGCTGCTTGAGCATCGTCAGCTCGAAGATGTGCGTCCGGGAAGAAACCAATTGCGCGGCCAACCCGTCGATCTCGTCCAGCAGCGCATTGAACTGACTGGCCATCACGCTGAATTCCGCATAACCTTCCACGGCCGCGCGGTCCTTGCGATGGTCCAGCCCTTTGGAGCGGATGCCGTATATATACGACATAAAGGTGCGCAAAGGGTGCAAAATATTGCGGCTGATA
Source organism: Bacillota bacterium (assembly GCA_023391635.1). GTDB lineage: Bacteria > Bacillota > Bacilli > Paenibacillales > Paenibacillaceae > Cohnella. The sequence goes on from JAEWAQ010000025.1 coordinate 44,033, forward strand.
ACGGCATAGCACACAATAAGAACGACGATAAGCAGCGCGAACAAGCTGCCAATCAGAAGCTGAACGTCTTCCAGGCCGCGGAACAACTCGTCCATCGGAAAAATACTGACGATTGTCCCGCCGATTTCGGGAAGCTGTTCGCTATGAATCGCCGCCTTCCGTCCGCTGAGCCGAATCGTTTCGGAAGTTTTTCGGTCGTCGTGGCGAATAAGCGCGTCCAGCGCCGCTATGTCGATGTCCTCGTCCGCATTGCTTGAATAAATGCGATCATTGCGATCCAGCACGAGGAACGTACCCGTAATGCGCTGCGACATGTACTCGAAGCGCGGGATGATCGCCTGGATATCCAGAATCATGACGACGTAGCCGAGTTTCACCGATTCGGAAGCTTCCATGTCGTAAATGGGAACGCCTACAAAGACGACGGACTCGTCGGGCAGCTGGGGACGCAAGCTCATCGATACCCCGGAGGGAATCGGATAGATGCCCAAAAAGTACGCAGACGTACGCTGGGGAATTTCCTCGATCGGAATATCGGCTTCGCAATTTATGCAATTGTAATGATTGCCATTGTTGCCGATCAGCACGATTTCCAGTATTCCATTTTTCATCGATTTCAAGTTGACAATCAATTTATCCAGTCGCAAATATTGTTCGTAACGAGCAAGCGGATCTTCGTTGCGCAAATATTCCTGGACGACTTCGTTGTAAGCGACGTTCGGCATAATCCGATTGATCGTATCGGCATTGGACGCGATATTGTTGCGAATGGTCGCGATCATTTCCTGCGAATAGACGCTGTTCCGCTCGTACGTGATCGCTTGAACGCGGTAGTAACTCCAGACGACGGCGACGATCAGAATGAACAAGATGAGGACTCCCGTCACCATCAATTGCCACCGTATGGAATGTTTTCGCAAATAGGCTAACATCGCGCCACCCCTATGTTTCTTCTCCTGGTTGTTCCTTTTCTTGAATTGTACACTTTTTTCGGGCGGTTCCTATGTTTGTTCCTCATTCGGATATGTATTATTCTCAGAATGGAAGGAATCTCGAAGGGGCGCGTTGAACTTTTACGACATGAGGAAATTCCAGGGGAGGAGGAAACCTGACGATGGAACCGAGAAGAGCGACGGAAATTCCTCCTTGTCCGGTGTGCGGATTTGAGATGAAATGGTGGTTCGCCAAGTGGAAGTGCTTCAACTGCGGGCAATGGAACGGCTGCTGCGGGGACAGCACCGGCGATCCCGGCGGGCTGTGGTGCGAGCCGTCGGAGGAGGAGAGGAGCGGCGGCGAGCCGGGAAGCAACGGCAAATAGGCGGCGTCGCCGCCTATTTGGCCCGCCGACCGCCTGCAACCCGGCTTTAACGGCTTAGAGACAGCTGCCAACCCTTTCCGCCTCTCTGCAACCCGGTTTAACCGGCTTAGAGACAGCCGCCAACTCGTTCGCCTCTGTGCAACCGGGTTTAACCCGCTTGGAGCCAACCGCCAACCCGTTCGCCTCTCTGCAACCGGGTTTTACCGGCTTAGAGGCAGCCACCAACCGTTTGCCTTTCTGCAACCGGGTTTAACCCGCTTAGAGCCAACTGCCAACCCGTTCGCCTCTCTGCAACCCGGTTTTACCGGCCTAGAGACAGCTGCCAACTCGTTCGCCTCTGTGCAACCGGGTTTAACCCGCTTGGAGCCAAC
>JAEWAQ010000074.1 GCA_023391635.1 Bacillota bacterium
TCAGCAACAGCTACGCCACGGGAAATGTAACAGGAATGGGGGGAGACGGCGTCGTGGGCGGCTTAGTAGGCTCCAATGGATCTGGAGCGATCAGCTACAGCTACGCCACAGGAATTGTAACAGGAAGCAGCGACTACGTAGGCGGCTTAGTAGGTGCCAATATAATAGGAACGATCAGCAACAGCTACGCCAGGGGAGATGTAAAAGAAACAGGTAGCGGTGATAACGTAGGCGGCTTAGTAGGCTACAATGTGTATGGAACGATCAGCAACAGCTACGCCACAGGAATTGTAACAGGAAGCGGCGGCAACGTAGGCGGCTTAGTAGGCAAAAATGAAAATGAAGGAACGATCAGCAACAGCTTCTACGACAAAGATAAAACAGGACAAAGCGATACGGGCAAAGGTGAAGGCAAATCGACAACGGAAATGATGACATCAAGCACTTATACCTCTTGGGAGCACTTTGCAAACATATGGGCGATAGACACAAGTTTAACGGTCAATGATGGATATCCTTACCTGCACCCTGAAAAGATCGTAACCTATAAGGGGAACGGAAACACCGGTGGCACTGTGCCTGATGCTGTTTACCAAAACTACAATACGAAGGTAACGGTTGCCGGTAATACAGGCGGTCTGACCCGGACAGGGTACACCTTTGCGGGTTGGAAAACAGCGGCAGATGGAAATGAAGCGACTTACAAGGCGGGTCAAACTTTTATGCTTGGCGGGGATGTCACCTTATATGCACATTGGGCGAACTCTTACACGGTGAGCTTCAACAGCAACGGGGGTACTACGGTGGATAGCCAGACAGTAAGCTATAACAATAAGGTGTCCCAACCGGCCTTCCCCACAAGGAGCGGATTCATTTTCGGTGGATGGTTCAGCGACAGGGAATTGGCTGTGCCGTTCGATTTCAACACGCTGATAACGGCAAATGTGACGCTGTACGCGAAGTGGACGATCACCTGGTCTTTCACCGTGAGCTTCAACAGCAACGGGGGTACTACGGTGGATAGCCAGACAGTAAGCTTTAAAAATATGGTGTCCCAACCGGCCTCCCCCACGAAGAGCGGATACACGTTCGGTGGATGGTACAGCGACAGGGAATTGGCTGTGCCGTTCGATTTTAATACGCCGATCAGAGCAGATGCAACACTGTACGCGAAATGGACGGCGAATAGCACGGGAAACTCTTCCGGCAATGACAATCCTTCAACACCATCAGGAGATACAGTTACCTCCACAGACGGTACACTGACGCTTCCTAAGGGTAAAACGGGCGAGGTTAGTTTGAGCGATGCTATCAAGATCGATATTCCGGCAAATGCAACAGACAAAGAATTGAAATTAACCATTGAAAGAGTGCTGTCTACTCAGAACCTGCTAACAAACAATGAAGTTCTGGCCAGCCCGGTCTTTGAAATATTGAAAAACTTCTCAGAGAACTTCAGTAAGCCGGTAACACTGACCTTTACATTCGATCTGAATATTATAAAGGACAATCAAAAGCCCGTTGTGTTCTATTATGACGAAGTGAAGAAGGAATGGGTGAACATCGGCGGAATCGTAAATGGCAATAAAATTACCGTGGAAGTCAATCGCTTTACGAAGTATGCCGTATTCGCCGTAAGTCAAGCGGATACGCCAACCACTGAAAACCCGGCAGACCAGGCAACGGATGTTGCTTTCAGCGACATCGCCGGACACTGGGCGGAGGCGAGCATTAAGCAAGCAGTGAATAACGGTATCGTTAAAGGATTCACCGACGGAACATTCAAACCGAACCAAATCGTGAGCCGCGCGGAATTTGCCGTAATGCTGATCAATGCGTTGAAGCCGCAAGGAGCAGGAGCGGATCTGACTTTCACGGATACGGCGAAGATCGGAGCATGGGCGAAGGAAGCGGTCGCGCAAGCGGTGAAAGCAGGTATGATCAGCGGTTATGAGGACGGCTCATTCCGTCCGGATGCCAAGATTACGCGTGCAGAGATGGCGAAGATGATTGCAAATGCGCTTAAGCTGTCGGTCGAATCGGATGCCACAACCGATTTCGCGGATGACATGGACATCCCAACGTGGGCGAAAGGTGCAGTAGCAGCAATGAAGAGTCTCGGGATTGTGGCAGGTACAGGCAACAACCGATTCAATCCCGATGCTCCGACAACAAGAGCAGAAGCCGTAACGGTTTTGCTGAAAATGTTGGCACATCAGAGCGTTGCTCAACAAAATCCCCCGAGGCCATCCCCCGATTGGGGGATTTTTTTATCGATGATTTCATTATGATGGACTTAGGGTGACTTTTCGTTAATTCATGAAAAAGGATCGTGATGGTGAATGTTCAAACGCATTATCAGCGCATGGATGGCTATTCTGGTCGTGTTGGGAATGACGTCTTCCTTCACACCCACAGCCTCCGCGGCGATTCCGCTAGATCATTGGGTCAACCGGATTCCCTCTTACAGCAATGACGGATTTAAGATTACGGATATCTGCTACGCCGATGGAAGGTTTGCAGCGGCTGCTTCAAACGGCGTTATCTTTACCTCCTCGGATGGTGTGACATGGAATAATTCCGGTACGGTCGCTACTTCTCTTAGCGGCATCTCCTGCGATGGAGGCAAGATAACGGCCGTCGGTACAAATGTGGACGGCGTGTTCCTGGCTTACCAAAGCGATGGCGCAAAATGGAACCGGAGCTCTGAACTGAAGTTATCCCTCGAGGATATTGCATACGGTCAATCCACTTACGTGGCTGTCGGATTCGACGACAACTTGAATCGTCCGGTCATCGTCACCTCCAAGGATGTGGTAAATGGGCCCTATCAATATCTGAGCCCAGGGGATCAATTACTGCACGGCGTCGTTTACGGCGATAAATTCGTAGCAGTCGGTGATGCCGGCACGATCATAACTTCCGTCGACGGGGTAAACTGGACAAGTCAGACGTTTAGAAGCGACGATTTCCCTAGCGACGATCTCCATAACGTAACATATGGCAATGGAACGTATGTCGCGGTAGGTGTGAATGGAGTGGTGCTTACTTCCAGCGATGGCAATAAATGGATGATGGTTGGTAGACTTGACGTTCAGGATCTCACCGGGGCCGCTTACGGTGACGGTACAATCGTAGCCGTCGGTAGCGACATCGGTGGCGGCATGATCACATATAGGAGCGATAGCGGGACGTGGTCCTATCACATTATCGACTATCGCGCCGATATTCAGGCAATTGCCTATGGAAACAACACATTCGTCTTGGGAGGCGAATCCAGTCAGCTTTGGCAGAACTACTTACCGAATTTTCGGGTTTCCTATGACGGCAACGGTGAAACGAGCGGTACCGCGCCTGCCGATGACAACGGGGACATGAAAGAGGGTATCTTCAGGCCTAAAGGAAACACGGGATCTTTGGCAAACACGGGATATTTATTCGAGGGTTGGAATACGAGCAGGGACGGAGACGGAACGGACTATGTGCCAAACTCTGCTTACATCATGAGGGATGCCGACTTGAAGCTGTACGCAAAATGGGTGCCAGACCCCGCTTACACCGTCATCTACAACGGCAACGGTAACGATGGCGGAACGAGCCCTCTGGACACCTATCTTTATTTTCCTGACGATTTCGTCATTGTATTTGATAACCATGGAAGACTAACGAAGACGGGCTTGGCATTCATCGGTTGGAACACCGAGGCGGACGGGAGCGGAACTTTCTATTTCCCAGGTGACATCTTCGATAAGGGGCCGACTCAAGTAACTTTGTACGCGCAGTATGCGGAACCACACTTCGTTCATTATGACGGAAACGGCAACACGGGAGGCAGTGCGCCCCCCTCTCTTGAGTATGGGACCTTTGGGTGGGTATTCGTCGAGGGCGACAATGGTCTGTCTATTGAAGGGTTCGATTTCACGGGCTGGAATACGGCGGCTGACGGAAGCGGAACCTCTTATTCGCCGGGAAAATGGTTCCATATGGGCGTAGAGGATATCACGCTTTACGCGCAATGGAAGAGGAGTGGGAAGACCGTCACTTATCGGGGAAACGGAGAAACGGGCGGCGAGGTGCCCGTCGATCCCGAATACTATGATGGATTTGATTACTTCACTATACTAGGCCCGGGAAGTATGGTGAAAGAAGGCTACGTGTTCGATTATTGGAATGGCCCTTTATACCCTCGTATAGGCGATATTGGTTACCCGGGGGATCGATGGTCAATAACTTCCCATGAGGTTTCCGAGATGATTCTGACCGCACATTGGACGAAAGCCTGGACATTAACGTATGACGGAAACGGGAATACAGGCGGAAAAGTTCCTTACGAGCCAGAGTTGAAAAGATCAGGCAAATTGTTTCCGGTACTCGGTAACCCGGGGGAATTGACTAAAACCGGCTACACGTTCGCCGGTTGGAATACGGCGGCAGACGGAAGCGGAGACAGTTACTCGAAGGATGATGGCTTAACATTGGTAGATAAGGATGTAACGCTTTATGCGCAGTGGAAACTCAATCCGACTCCACCGCGGGACGATGATCCGCCAGTGCCACCGCGGGATGATACGCCAACGTCGCCGCGGAACGATACGCCAACGCCGACACCTACGCCGGAACCTACACCAACACCAACGCCGACGCCGACACCGGCACCGGTTCTGCCAACGGTTCCGACGGATACGCACCCTGTCTTGAACACGAGCTTGATTCCAAGCCCGGTTAATTTGCAGCATACGCTCAGTCAATTGCTCGCTTCTGCACCTGTCGTTACGTTCCCGGACGTCAAATCGACGGACTGGAGCGCACATGGCGTATCGCTTGCGGCGCAGCTCGGGATCGTTAAGGGCGCACCCGACGGTAATTTCCATGGCAGCGCGAATGTAACTCGTGCCGAGTTTTCAGCCATGGTTGTGCGGGCGCTGCATCTGGATACTTCCCATGCATCTGGCAACGATACATTCTCAGATACCAAAGGGCACTGGGCGGAGGCTTTGATCAACGCACTGAAACAAGCAGGTGTGTTGTCCGGGACAGGCGACGGCTCCTTCAAGCCGGACCAACCCATCTCCCGCGCTGAAATCGCCGCGATTCTCGCTCGTTTAATGAACATGACTTCGGCTGCGACGAATTCCTTCTCCGATACGTCGAACAGCTGGGCGAAGTCGTATATCGAGGAAATGCACAACGCGGGCATCATCTACGGCACCGGCAACAATCAGTTCAAGCCAACCGATCATGCAAGCCGCGCTGAAGCGGTAATCATGATTCTTCGGATGCTGAACGTAACGCTTGAACTTGGTCTTGATCTGTAAAGGTTAATTCCGGTAGGGATGACTCCCGGGTGACAGACCTTGGCGAATGATGACGTTCGGAACGATCGATAGAAGCACGATCGCGGCGTATACGCCGACGGTGTAACTGGCGGCATAATCCAGGCCGAACCCGTCGTGCAGCAGCGCGACTGTCAGATGAATCAGTAAGTTTGTGTAACAAAAGGCATAGCTGCGGATCATCCAGTTTCGATGCTGGATGATCCGTTTCTTCTTAGCGCGGACAACCGCAGTGACAGTGATGATCAGCCAGATCATATTGAGCGCGTTGAACCCGATGCCGCTGATCTTGCCGCCTGTCGCGTAAGGTGCCATGTAGCCGGAAGTCGCAACTACGGCCAGGACGGACACGAGATAAATATAGCCGTTGATCCGATGAAGCTTGCGGCCGTGCCGGAAGATCCGGTCCGAGAAATTGACCAGCCCGGCGGCCATGGCCAAGCAGGCGAAGAATACGTGCACATGCATGACGGTCAGCCATACGGGAAGCCGAAGCTCGCGGCTCAGGCCGGTTTTCCGGCTGAGGAAATCCGCGGCGTCCGGATCGATTACGTAATTGTCGATCAAGGCGTAAAGGATGAACCCAACGCTGATGCAGGTCAACGTGGTGTAATAGATTGATTTTCTCTTCAATGTCACTGCCCCTCCATGCGTTATCGAAGAATCCGAATCCCGGTCAGCTTGGACGCCGGCAATACGCCGGCCTTCGCCGTGCCGGTTAGTTGATCGCCGCTAACGGTCACTTCGAATTTCAATTTCAGGCGCAGCGGCTTCGTAATGTTCAGCGACCAATTGAGCTTACCGTCGCGGATCTCGGGATTCAGGAAGGGGACCGACTCCTCCCCTTGCGTCGCGGTTCCGTTCATGATGCCGTCCTTCGTCGAGATCAAGAGGCGGACCTGCAGCTTGCCGATCGGCGTCGCAATGGTCGTATCCCAATCGCCATCGAAGGCAGCATGCGGAGTCAAATCGGATGTATGCGGAACTTTGGCGTCATCGGCGTGATTCGTGCGGATCGCTGCGCCCGTATTTCGCCATATCGTCCCCCTGCGTTCGAACTCGAATAACCGCTCGACCGCGTGCGCAATGCGGGGGCCAAGCTCCCTTTCCACCAGATGCAGCGCGACATCGAGCCCTGATGTGACGCCTCCGCCGGTTACGAGGTTTTCGTCGTCCACGACGCGAGCGGGGACGGGAATCGCGCCGGTCGATTCGAGCAATTCCATGCCCAGCCGATTCGTCACCGCCGGCCGACCTTCCAGCAAGCCGCCCATGGCCAGGATCAGCGATCCGCCGCATACCGTGGCGACGACGACATCCGGCTGCTGCATGGCGGTCCGCAGCTTGGCGGTCAACTCGGTTTGCATGGTTCGCATCAAGATGGACGGAACCGTATCGGGCCCGTCTCCCTCAAGCTCGCCGGATGCGCCTGGAATGATGATGATGCCCGCGCGTGCCGGGTCCAGATCGCCGCTTGCCGTTAACGTCGTCCCGTTGATTCCGCTGGCGACGGGCCGGGCACCTTCAGCCGTGACGAACGACACCTCCCACGGTTTATCCGCGAACAATTCAGCCGCGCAGAACACCTCGTATGGCGCAATGGCGTCCAGCAGATCGAAACCGTCGAACAGCACGATTTGAACAGACTTCATGACAGCCCCCTCCTTTTTCCTCCATTGCATCTTACCGAACAAATCTCTCAGACCTATCCGACGAACCGTCACGAAATGATCAAGAAGCCGTCACAGAACGAGATGGAGCGGGCAACTGCCCGAGAAAACATGCTAAACTGATACCATGCATACTACGGAGCAAACAAAGGCGGGATCGCGATGGGCGAAACGAGCACGATCCTCGTCGTGGACGACGACGAGAGCATCGCTGAATTGTTGCGGGATTTTCTGGAGAATGAGCAATACAGGGTCTTGACGGCTTGCGATGGAGCGCAGGCACTGGAACTGTTCCATCAACATACCGTTCATGCCATGATCGTGGACATCATGATGCCGGGGCTGGATGGCTTCGAGCTGTGCCGGCGCATTCGCGCCCAGAGCGAGGTGCCGATCTTGTTCTTGAGCGCACGAAGTGACGATGTGGACAAAATTCGGGGATTGACACTGGGCGGAGATGATTACATCGTCAAGTCGGCTTCCATCGGGGAAATCGTGGCGCGTGTGAAAGCCGTCCTGCGGCGATCCGGCTCGCAGGTCGGGCGCGGGCGCAGCGCCGTGCTGGACTGTGGCAGGCTCAAGATCGACCTGACGACGCGCGAGGTGTCGGTGGACGGACATTCGGTCTTGTTTACACCCAAGGAGTATGATTTGCTGCAATGGTTCGCCGAACATCCGCGTCATGTGCTGACGTTTGAACAATTGCTGGACAAGTTCTGGGACGGGGTCGGGGACAAGCATACCGTTCGCGTGCATCTTAGCCGGCTCCGAGACAAGCTCGAGACGAATCCGGATCTTCCCCCGCTATTGACGAATATATGGGGCGTTGGCTACCGGTTCGAAGGGAGCTGACATGAGGACGATCCGCATCCATACATTTACGATCGCTGCCTTGCTCTTCATCCCAACGCTTCCCTGGATCGGTTATGTCGCTGCGCTATACGCGCAGACGCAAGCGCTTCGCATCGCCGGCAATCCGCCGCCGAATCCGGCCGCCGCCATGACGGCGGCGTTTGCCGGGCTCTTGCTGGCGCTTGCGGTCATCGGCGTCGCCATTCGCAAGTCCATGCACCGTCCCCTCGGCGGATTGAGCGCCGCCGTCAGGCAGATCGCGGACGGCGATTGGGATATCCGGCTGCCCGCGTCCCGCATCGCGGAAATCGCCGAAGTGCGCGACGGATTCGAAGCGATGGCCGCACGGTTGCAGCAAGCGGGCCAGAGGCAGGCGGAGATGGAGGAGGAACGCCGATTTCTCATTTCCGCCGTCGCGCATGATTTGCGCACACCGCTATTCGCGCTGCGCGGATATTTGGACGGCCTTGAACAGGATGTCGCACAATCGTCGGAACAGCGGGCACGCTATTTGGCGGTATGCCGGGACAAGGCGGCACAGCTGGATTGGCTGGTCGAGGATCTGTTCACGTTCACCAAGATGGAGTATGCGGAAGCGGAGCTGAACAAGCGCGAGATCGACATGTTGAAACTCGTACAGCGTACATTGGACAGTCTGGACCCGCAGATTCGGCAGAAGCGCATCCGGGTGGACACGGAATTCGCGGCGGAGCTGATCGTCGTCTTCGGCGACCCCCATCTGCTTGAGCGTGCCCTGTGCAACTTGCTCGACAACGCGGTGCGCCATACGCCAACGGAAGGCAGCATCGTTGTACAGTGCAAACGGAACGCGCAGCGGATCGATTTCGCGATCCGGGACTCCGGACCCGGGTTTACCCCGGAGGAGCTGCCCCGCGTATTCGACCCGCTCTATCGCGGCGAAGCATCCCGGAATCGGGCGACAGGCGGTACGGGCTTGGGACTTGCGATCGCGCAACGCATCATCAGGCGCCACGGCGGCGCATTGTCCGCGGCGAACGATCCGGCGCAAGGCGCGGTCCTGTCGGGGTGGCTGCCCGCGGCGCCGGCAGCCACCCACCCAACTTCTCTGCCTGCCGAATGAAGGAAATTGGCGGAAATGATCGAATTGTACTACAGAGACATTGACCAAAGGGAGAATTCGATGAACAGTTTACGTACCAAGATCGCCCTGATCTTCTCGGCCGTCATCTTGATCGCCGTCGTCTTGATCGGCACGCTGAGCTACACGAGCAGTCGCAAGCTCGTCGTCGATACGCTCGGCTTGCAAGCGATGAGTATCGCGGAGCATGCGCTCGGCGCGATCGATCCCGCCGTATTCCGGACCATTACGGCGGAATCCGGCGAGAACGACAGTTACATCGCACTTCGCGAGGAGCTGAATGAAATTCGCGAAGCGAACGGCTTGAAGTACCTGTACACGATGCGGGCCGTAGCGACTGACGCCGGCACGGAATATCGGTATGTGGTAGACGGCATGCCGGAAGGAGACGAGGACGCTTCGGAGCTCGGCGATGTCGAAGATCCGGAAAACATCGACGAAGGCATGTTGCGTCTGTTCGAGGCCGGCGAGCCGCAGATCGGCGAGCTGGATGACACGGCGGATTATGGCGCGACGTTGTCCGCGTATTTGCCGATCAAAGATGCCGATGGCCAATTGGTGGGCTTGCTCGGAGCGGATTTCGACGCAGACCGGGTATACGATTTGCTGGAACGGAACAAGCGAAACAGCATCATCGTCGGCGCGATCATCATTCTGGCATCACTTGTCGCCACCTTGCTCGTCGCCGGCGTGTTGGTTCGTCCGCTGCGCAAGTTGATCCGCACGTTCGCGGAAGTCGCGCAAGGACGCTTGACTGTTTCGGTGGAGACGGGGCGCAAGGATGAGATCGGCCAGCTGTCCCGCGCGTTCGGGCAGACGGTGGAGGAGCTGCGCCGCCTGATCCGGACGATTCAGCACAATGCAAGCAGCCTGAACCAGTCGGCTGGCAGCCTGCAGTTCCATATCCAGGAGACGGAACAATTCAGCCGCGAGATGAACCGCTCGATGGACGAAGCGGCCGCAGGCTCCCAGACGCAGCTTCAGTTGTCCGAGGAGACGACGCGCGCCATCGGAGAAGTAGCGATCGGCGTGGGCCGGATCGCCGCCGCTTCCTCCGATGTGGCGGATCTGTCGGATACGGCCATGCAGGAGGCGGAGATGGGCGCATCTCGCATCGATAACGTCGTGCGCCAAATGACGGCCATTCGCGATTCAAGCGATATGATGCGGGAGACGATGCAGCGTCTGAACGTGCACTCGCAGCGGATCGGAGCCATTGCGGACACGATCGCGGCGATTGCTTCCAGCACGAATATTCTGTCGCTTAATGCGGGGATCGAAGCTTCCCGGGCAGGCGATGCCGGCAAGGGATTCGCCGTCGTCGCCGGCGAAATTCGCAAGCTCGCTGCGCAGGCAGCCGTGTCGAGCGAAGAGATCGCGCAGACGTTGGAGACGGTTCGCGAGGATACGCGGCGCGCGGTGCAGGCAATGGAGCGCAACGGAGACGAGGTAGCTTCCGGGCAGCAGATTGCATCCGAAGCGGGTGAAGCGTTCAAGACGATTCTGCGCGATATCCGGCGCGTGACCGGTCAGTTCGCGGACGTGACGTCCACGACCGAACAGCTGGCGTCAGGCGCCGAAGAAGTCGCCGCTTCCGTTCAAGAGGTATCAGAGATCGCCCGGCAGGCTTCACTGCACTTCGACCAAGCGATGGGCGCGTCGCGCGACGGCGCCGTACGGATTCGCCAGATCGCGGATGCCGTCAGTGCCTTGCATGCGATGGCGGAGACGCTCAACCAGCAGGTGCGAAAGTTCGAGGTATAAGGGCCGGAGGGGGGCGACGCGAATGAGCTCGGGAGAAGGCGACGACAAGGAGCCCCGGTCATGGTCTGCTGCGCAAGATGACAACGAGCCGTTCGACCCGGATGCCTATTTCGCTGGCGGCCAGCACGCGGAAGATGAATCGGAAGAAGGCGAACCGGGGGTGCCGCGGCGCAGATGGATCCGGAACACCGTCATAGTTGTCTTGGCGGCTGCCTTGATCGGCAACATCCTGGCATTCTGGCCGCAGATCTACAACCGGGAGACGCTGCCGTTCCTGTTCAAATCGCAAGAGCTTTCCGCCCGAGAAGATATTCAGAGTTACAAAGAAGCGGTTGTTCTGGTCAGCACGGACAAGGGCAAAGGAACGGGGTTTCACGTCTCAAACGGTTATATCGTCACCAATTACCATGTGATCGAAGGCGGCGCTTATTCGCTCGTCAAGTTCCCGGGGGACGATCGGGAATACCGGGCGGAGCAGGTGGGCATCGATCCTGCGCTCGACATTGCCATCCTTAGCGTGAACGTCGAAAGCCGTGATCTGCCGTTCATTGAGATTGAACGGAAACAACAATGGGAAGCGGGCGATACCGCGTACGTCATCGGCAATCCTCTGTACTTCACGCAGATCGCAAGCGAAGGAAAAGTGAGGGGGCTGGTGCCGGTTAAGGGAAGAGAACGGTTGGCCATGGCGGTGGACGCGCCGGTGTTCAAGGGCAACAGCGGAAGCCCGGTCATCAATTCGCAAGGCAGAGCGATCGCCGTGGTTTTCGCCACCGGAACGTTCGCGCAAGAAGGGGGAGACGCCGTCCAGGTCGGCTTGGCTGTGCCGCTGAGCGATTTGGATCGTTTGCTCGACCAGTTCATGCACTCAGGCGCACCGTAAGGTGCGCCTGAGCGTGCAATCATCTCTTGAAATTCGCTTGATCAAAGCTTGCGTCTTGCGGCTGTTTCTATTTCAGGGCGTAGACAACGGCGTCGATCCCATACGATTGGCCGATAGGGCCAATGCCGAAAGCAAGCTCTCCATTAAACGAATAAACGTGATTGCTTTTGACCGCCTTCAAGCTTTTCCACACTCCGCTCTGCTCCCACTCGTCCGTAAGCGCGCCCAGCGATTTATCCGTCCAGTTGAAAAAGCCGAGGAAGAGATGGTCCGGATTGATTTGGCTTAGCCCTTCCAGCGAAATTTGTCCGTTACCGTCTACGATCGACAAGTCAGGGGGCGTCAGCCCAAGCCCTTCGTAATATTGCGGGAGGGAAGGGGCGCTCATCACGTAGACGGCTTTTTCCCTGACCTGAACGAACAGTACGGTTTCGCCGTTGCGGCTGGCCAATTTCGTCTTGCCTTCTTCCTGCTTGGCCATGAAATTGTCAATGACCTCCTGCGCGCGTTCCTCTTGTCCCAGAACACCGCCCATCCAGGTGAGGATTTGGGGCCAATCGGTGCGAATGCTGAGCTTTTCCTCATCGTACAGGGCGGTCGGAGCGATCTGCTCCAATTGCGGCTTGATGTCCTGATTCGATTTGCTTGCCCCGATAATAACGTCCGGCCCATAGGCGAGCATCGCTTCCAGGTTCACCTTGGTGCTTTCGCCGACGATCTTCAATTCGTCGAATTTGTCGACGTACGGCTTGTATACGTCCGATCCCAACGAAGAATTAGCGGCGGCGAAAGGCAGCGTGACTCCGCCGGAGGGCAGGTCGAACGGGAACAGCAGTTCAAGCAGCGTCCAGGTCGCCAAGGCCACCTTCTTGGGTTGTTCCTTAATAGTCAACGTGCTGCCGGCGCTGTCGATGTCGCGGGGGAATGCAGCAGCGGGCTCGGTTGCTTGTCCGGTAGGCGTGGCCGACGTTGTCGGCGTGGTGGTGCTGGCGGGGAGAGAGTTCTCATTTGCCTGCCCCGATTTCGATCCGCAAGCTGACAGCAACAACAGAATAGCGATTAACATACTGGTAAACACGTGCTTTTTCATTACCGTACCCCTATCTCGTCTCGTATTGACAAATGTGATAATGATTCTCATTGTCATTTGGATTATAGAGGAATTAAAAATGAAAAGGAATGGCATATTGCCCGGTATTCTAATGTGATATGTTCGGTTGCCGGTCTGGCTGCCGGTTGCCGGCCCCGTCAGTTCAACGAACGAGACTTGAAGTCGCTGGGCGCCGCTCCCACGTGCTTTTTGAACAGTTTGCTGAATTGGTACGGATCTGCGTAACCGACGCTTTTGCCAATTTCGCGAATGGAGGCATTCGTCGTCAACAGCAGCTTCTCCGCGAACTTCAGACGGTAGCGGATGAGATAGTTGATCGGGCTGATCCCCGTGCTCTTGTAGAACAGCTCTGCAAAATATTTGGGGGTCAGCTGATATCGGCTGGCCAGACTGGCCAGTGAATGCTGCTCCTGAAAATGAAGATGGATATAGGCGATGCATTCTTCGACGATCGCCCGGTGTTCGCTTGCCTGCAAGCTCCTGGCTGCAGCGAACATCTTCCCGAGCAGGTCGTAGAACAATATTTTCACTTGAAATTCGGACTGGATGTCGCTGAGGTCAGAGGTCCGGTGCATCTTGTCCAGAACGGAAAAAATAAGTGGACTGTGGCCAATCTCAAGTTCAAAGTGCTTGTACATATAATTGTCGGATTCCTCTTCCTTGTTTTCGGGCAAATAAAGCACCCGGAAGCATTCGAACGATTCATCGCCCGTGTTCCACGCTTTTAACGATACACCTGAACAGCTATGCACGACTTTGCCGGGCTCAAGACGGTATGAATATTGATCCAGGCTCAGCGTGCCCTGTCCGCGCATGGTGAATGTAAACGAAGGGCACGTCGTCTGGTAGGATGTCGACAGCTCGCGGGGGTTTCTGGCAATCCTGACGACCGAGCTGACACTGAAGCCGTTCTTGATCCATTGCTCCGTTAACGTATTTATATCCGGGTTCACGAATGTCAACACCACCTTACGTATCTAAGCTTCACTACATTATTATATATTATCAAACGATCAAAAGCTGCGAAGGAGCAGAGAAGGAATGCCTGAGACCAGGCATCCCTTCTCTGTGTCAAGCATTCTTCGGCACTTCGAACGAAACCCGCATGCACCGGCCGGGAACGCGCTCGAAATGCAAGCCCGAGCCGTACAGCCGCTTCAAGCGGAGATTCGTATTGCGCAGCCCGATGCCTTGATCTTGTTTCCACTGCCCGCTCAGAATCAAAGCCAGCGTCTCTTCAGCAATGCCCTGCCCGTTGTCTTCCACCGTCAGCCGAACGGATTGCGCATTCTTTGCGATGCGTATGGCGACTGTACCTCCGGAACTCTTCTTTAACACGCCGTGTTTAACTGCGTTTTCCACGATCGGTTGCAGCGACAAAGGCGGAATTTCCAGGTTCAAAGGGACGTTCGCATCGATGTCCCAGACGATGTTCAACCGCTCCTGGAACCTCGTCTTCTCGACGTTCAGATAAGCGCGAACCAGCTTCAATTCCTGCTCCAGCGGCACGACGCGATTCGAATTGCGGAAATCGAAACTTTCGCGCAAATAGTCGGAGAACTCCACCAGCAGTTCGCGCATTCTTCCGATATCTTCTTCACTTAACGAAGCGACGGCATTCAAGGTGTTCAATATAAAATGCGGCTTGATCTGCGCCTGGTGCCAAGCGGCTTCCAATCCGAGGCGGTCGCTCACGGTTTGCTTGAACTGGGTCAAAGCTTTGACCCTCGCTCTCAACTCAATCGCGTTGACCGGCTTGGTCACATAATCGTTCGCGCCTGCAAGGAACCCCGCTTCGATATCTTCGGGCCGCGCGCGCGCTGTTAAGAGCAAGATCGGGAGCTCGTAGACGTCGAACCGGTCCCGGATCGACTGCGTTAACTCAATGCCGGTCATCCGGGGCATCATGACATCGGCGATGATCAAATCCCACTGTCTCGTATCTAACAACTGCATGGCTTCCGGGCCGCTGTGCGCGAAGACAATGTCATAACGCGATTCCGGCGCGAGCATACCCGCCAGCGCCTGCAGGTTGACGCGGTCGTCATCCACGGCCAGAAGGGCGATATGATCGGATGGGGATGGGGCAGCTGCAGGCAGAGGTGCGGAAGCTGGATCGCCTTCCGCACCGACGGCGACTTCCATCTGCGCAGAAGCCGGCAACGTCTCAGGGCCTGCCAAAGGCAAACGAAATGAGAAAGTCGTTCCCCTCCCCGGCGCAGAACGCACGTCCAATGCGCTGCCGTGCAGTTCGACTAACTGTTTGCTGATGCCGAGCCCAAGCCCGAATCCGCCGGATACGACAGCTTGCTCGGCGTCCGCCTGCTCATAAGGTTCAAATACGCGCTGAAGCGTTGGCTCGTCCATGCCGATTCCGGTGTCCTCCACCTGCACGACGGCAACACTGCCTTCTATGGAGGCACGTATCGATACCTCTCCATCATTCGTGTACTTCAATGCGTTGTGAAGCAAATTGAACAAGATTTGAGACAGCCGGTTCCCATCCGCCGCGATCGGCGGGAATTCGGGCGCTACGCCGTTGATGAGGCGAACCGGCCGATGGACCGTTAAATGCCGGAGCATCGCGACGACGCCGGCAGCCAGCGCATGAAGCGACACCGTCTCCGGATGAAGGGCGATGCTGCGATGCTTCAATCGCATCGTGTCCAGCAGATCGCCCAGCATATAGGACATTCGACGTCCGACGGCGACCGCCGTTTCCAGATCTTTGACGCTCTGGCCCCCGAGACGGTCCCGCTCCCGTTCAAGCACGCTCTGTGACAAGTTCAGAATGCCGTGCAGCGGGTTCCGCAATTCGTGCGAGGTATTCGCCAGAAACTCGTCTTTGCGCTTGTCCTCCAGCTGCAATCTGCCGGCCAGCGCCTTAGCTTCGGCGAAAGTGCGGAAGTAGCGGTTGATCCAGACGCAAGAGAAGGCGATCATCGCGACAAGCAGGTCGAACGGGTAGTAGATTGTTTTGACGCCGATCCGGATCATAAGATCGTCCCACAAGAAGTTATTCACGAACGCCAAAGCGGCAATGATCATATACAAGCGATTCGCCCGATCGGCTAAGGTTGTCCGAACGATCAACACGATGGATGCGAGCATCGATATGCCTATATGAGCGTACATCACAAATGGCTCCGACAGTATCATGTTGAATGGCAGCACCATAATGGCGATTACGATAATCGAGCCAATGGCTTGGTGAATACCAAGAATCCACACGCCCCGCGGGCCGAGTGGCTTGGGCCGGACACTCTGCAACAAGACGCAGGAACCGATCATCATGGCGAGGAATTTTAACTTGAAATCCAAATCATAAGGAATCGAAAACCAAGTCAGGAACAGCTTTTCGCCGCCCTCCCCGAACACGAATACCGCGCACATGAGCGCAGCCGTGAAAGATAACATGCGCGTTTCTCGTGTCCCGATGAAGTAGACGATGAGCGTATAGATCGCAAATATCAAGCACGCGATAAGCGTCATTTGCTGCATGGCGACGGACAGCTGATTTTCCCATTTAATCGCGCTTTCCGACCCGAATCGCATCGAACGGACGATGCCGCCTCTGCGGGGATCGTTGTAATTCGAAGCTTGCACGATGATCTCGATCAGACCGGATTCGTCCGCCGTGAAGGCAACGTTAAAGGGAGCATTACGAGGCTTGGCGTCTTCCTCCCGTTCTGCGGGTTGGCCATTGCGTGCGAGCAGGCGGCCGTTCACGTACAGCTCGGAAGCGCTGCGAATACTGGATACGTGCAAGGCGTAAGTCGTCTTATCGCCCGGGTCGGTAAGGATGCGCAGCCGGTACGATCCATAGCCGTTAGGAGTAGGCTGATCCGGCTGCATAGCGGCATTCCAGCCTCCGGGAACTTGAAGCGGCTGCCCTTCGTCCGTATGTGCTGTGCTTGTCGGCAGGTTGCCGTCCATGAGCAGAACGTGCGGATAGAACAGCCAAGTCCCGTCGAGCGCCAGCACGTCGCTATCGGAAATTGCGGCACTCCGCAAGTCGAGTTCGCCATTCACGATGTTCCGTTGTTCGGGCATGAGGAAAGCTTGGACCCATAACAGCCGCAAACCCGTTAATACGATTACGGTTAAGCCGATCCAGCGCCAAGCCTTCAGGCGGGCTTTGCGGTCAGTGGTTCGCCCTAGAGTCGATTCGGTAGAAGTGTTAAGGTCCAAAGGGGTGCGCCTCTTCTCTTCGCGACATGCAAGATTCGATGACATTCGCTAAATTATACTATAATTCGGTAAACCGCACCATCTAACGCCGCACCCATTGTTCGCTAAGCATGCCCTCTTCCCACGCGATAAAGTCAAAATTTTTTCATTAAGATCAAAATAACGGCAAGGCACGTCGCCCGGCCTCCTCTATAATGACAAGTAAGATGCGTTTGCACTGGAGGGGAAGAGATGAAGCTAAGACGCAGCTCCTTGTCGTCCAGAGAATCGCTGGCGGGATTCCTGTTCGTGAGTCCGATGCTGCTCGGCGTAGCGTTCTTGACGGTGATTCCCATTCTGATCATGTTTGTTCTATCATTCGCGGATTGGAACATCGTGATGGGGATGGATGTCGATAACATGAAATGGGTCGGCATCGAACATTTTCGCAAGCTATGGGATGACGCCTTCTTTGTTCGATCTTTGCGCAACAATTTGGTTTTTCTGCTGTCGGTCCCGGTATATCTGATCGTTTCCTTGCTGCTTGCCGTTGCGATCGATCGCAGTGTTTATATGAAGGGTTACTTCAAAGTGGTATTTTTCCTTCCTTACATTTCCAGCGTTGTGGCAGTCGCGACGGTATGGCAGGTTTTGTTTCATCCATCCAAGGGGCCGGTCAACGGAGTGCTGCGAGCGATCGGGTTCTCGAACCCGCCGGCTTGGATCGCCGATCCCAATTACGCGCTTATTTCGCTGATGATGATCACAGTCTGGGTTTCCATTGGCTTCAACATGATCGTCTACATGGCCGGCTTGCAGGCGATTCCGAAGGACCTGTACGAAGCGGCCGAGATCGACGGCGCCGGCTCCTGGACAAGATTGCGGAAGATTACGATACCGCTGCTGTCGCCGACAACCTTCTTCCTGTTGATTACCGGCGTGATCTCCACGTTCAAAATATTCGACCTGGTTGCCGTGCTGACTCGCGGAGGCCCCGCGTCCTCCACGACGGTGCTCGTATGGGACATCTATTTCGAAGCCTTCGAGAATCTGAAAGTCGGGTACGCGTCTTCCATGGGCGTGATTCTGCTCGCGATCGTGCTGCTCATTACACTGGGACAATGGGCCGGTCAGAAGAAATGGGTCAATTATTAAGAAGGGAGGACGCCGCCGCATGCTGACAAGACGATTGGATATGCCCAAGCTGGGATTAACCGTATTGATGTTCTTGCTCGGGATTCTGTTTGTTTTACCGTTCCTGTGGATGATCTCCACCTCGATGAAGATCGAGAACGATGTGTTCAACTTTCCGATCGAATGGATTCCGCGCCGATGGCACGCGATTGAGAATTACAAGGAGGTCTGGTTCGGCGACCATCCCTTCTGGCTGAATTATTTGAATTCGATCAAAGTTGCGGTGCTGACGACGCTGATTTCCTGCACGGTGTCTGCACTGGCTGCATATGGGTTCTCCAAAGTCAATTTCCCGGCCGGCCGTTGGTTGTTTCTCATCGTACTCGCCACTTACATGGTGCCGCAGCAAGCGATTCTAGTACCTCAGTTCATTCTGTACAGAATGCTAGGACTATTCGACACGCATCTTGGGCTTATTCTACTGAATAGCTTCAGCGTGCTTGGCACGTTCATGCTTCGACAGTTCTTCATGGGTGTGCATAACGATTATATCGAATCGGCCAAGATTGACGGCGCAGGCCACGCGCAGGCGTTCTTCCGCATTGCGCTGCCGCTGGTCATGCCGGCCATCGCTACTTATGCGATTCTGCGGTTCATCTGGACTTGGAAGGATTATCAGAATCCGCTGATCTTTCTGCGTACCGACCGGTTGTACACGCTGGAACTCGCGATGCAGAAATTCACAACGATTAACGGTGAATTCTACTCGCTGATCATGGCGGCTGCCGTGTCCGCGATCATACCGCTTCTGATCGTTTTCATTATCGGTCAGAAACGCGTCATTGCCGGAATTTCGGTTGGCGGCGTCAAGGGTTAATGAGGAAAATAGTCATAATAATTCTAAAAGAGTAAAAATATTGTCATGCTTGCTTAATGCCGTGCTTGCTATGATGGCTTTGCAATCCGCTAGACGGTACCACTATATCCAATCATGGAGGGGTTCACGGCATGAAGAAGAAATCATGGATCAGCCTGCTCGTATTGATGATGTTGACCGGCTTGCTCGCGGCGTGCGGGGGAAGCAAGGACGAGCCGGCTGCATCGCCGTCGTCCGCTTCACCTTCGGCCTCGCCGTCGGCAAGTGAAAGTTCGCCGGCTCCGGAGAGTTCCCCGGCGGCCGCACCGGTGAAGCTTCGTTTCCTGACGCACGGGACGGAAACGCAATACAATTGGGAAGAGACGGTCGCCGCCTTCACGAAGGAATATCCGAACATTCAAGTCGAAGTCGTCGGCCTGAGTGAGAAGGGCGATTCGACGGAAGCGCTGCAGAAGCTGGACCTGGCCGCTGCGGCCGGGGATCAGATGGACGTGCTGATGTTCTCCGATCCGACCAGCTACGCGAAGCGGGTATCGCTCGGGATGGTCGCGCCGATCGACGAGTTCATCGACAAGGAAGGCTACAAGGAACCGGATGACTACAAGGTCAATACGCAATTGAACGGGCAATATTATGCGCTGCCTGGCAAGTTCAATCCGTGGTACGTGCTGTTGAACAAGGACCACCTGGACGCGGCGAATTTGCAGGTGCCGAAGGACTGGACGTGGGACGAGTTCGCCGACTTTGCGAAGAAATTGACGACCAAGAATCATTTCGGGACTTATTTCCACGGGCCGCAGGGCGGCGGCTGGTTCGAATACTTGAAGCTGTACATGGCTAACCAGGCGGACAATACGGACCTGCTGAAGGCGGACGGCTCCTCGAACCTCGACGATCCGAATTTCCGCAAAACGCTCGAGCTTCGTGTTAAGATGGAGAGGGAGGACAAGTCCGCCGTCACCTATGCAGACATGCTGTCACAGAAGCTGCACTACCGCACGCAGTTCTTCAATCAATCCGCCAGCATGATCCTGATCGGCAGCTGGATGAACAGCGAGATCGGCGGCACGGAAGCGAATCCGTTGTCCCACCACGTGGCCGTTGCGCCATGGCCGAAGAACGATGCGGGCGACGCGACCGGCGTGACATCGGTGACGACAGACTTCATGGCGGTGGCGGCCAAGTCCGATCACAAGGAAGAAGCGTACACGTTCATCCGGTGGTATACGACCAAGGGGCTGGCGAACTACGGCCGCAACATTCCTTCGTGGAACGGAGTCTCCAAGGATGAGCTGGCATCGATCGTCGAGAAGATCGTAAGCGAAACGAAGAATCCCGAGCTCGTTGATCAGGACTCGCTGATCAATACGCTGCTGGTATCTTCCGCAGGCGGGATGTATGCGCCGCCGAGCTATCAAGCGGAAGTGTACAGAGCGGTCAACGAGGAGTACGAACTCATGATCCTCGGCAAGCAGGACATCGATACGGCGCTTAAGAACATGCAAGCGGCGACGCAGAAAATCATTGACGCCAACAAGTAACACGGCATTTGAATGCGTATAAAGTGAAGGAGCAAGGCGCAAATCGGACGGGAGCATTCTCTCGTCCGGTTTGCGCTTCACCGCTTCACGATCATCCGGGGGAACTGCCATGCTGCGACGATTATGGAACAGGCTGCGATCGCATTCGTTCCGCGCCAAGCTGATCATTTCATCCGTTGCTTGCATTCTGATCCCAGCCTTGTTCACGCTGGCGCTGTCCAATTACTTGACCAAGGATGCGGTGCGCGAACAGGCGACGGCGAATGCGGCCAAGACGCTGCAGTTGGTGAACGGTTCCGTCCAGGGGCTGTTCAACTTCATGCTGTACGTCGCCAATTCGATCCAAGTCGATCCCGAGATCAGCTATATCCTGAAGGACCGGGCGGCGGGCAAGGAGTATGCGTCCCCGGATGCCGAGTATGAGAAATTTGCGAACGATAACACCATTATCAAGATGCTCGATTATTTGTCGAGAGCGCAAGAGCAGAGTATGATCACCATTATTTTGCCGAACGGTCAATATTTCACGAATTATTCGTTCGAGGAATTCCACCCTTCGCAGTGGCGGCAAGAACCCTGGTTCGCGGAATTGGACCGGTTGAACGGCTACGATACGTACTGGGTGGGCGTGCAGCCGACCCGGTTTCGTTCGTATCGTCCCCTACATGATTATGAACTGTCGGTTGCCCGCACGTTGCGGAACACCTCGTCCAAAATATACGCTTACGTCGTCGTGACGATTTTCGAAGACCAGGTACATCCGCTGTTCGGCGAATTGAGCCCGGGTCACGAGATGATGCTGTTGGATCGGAATGGCGTCATTCTGTCCCACCAGGATGCCGACCGGATCGGTCAGACGTTCGAGTACGCCGGACAAACATCCTCGATCGTGCATCATGGCGGCAGTGACTATTTACTCGCGGAGGAGAAGCTGACCGGATCCGGCTGGAAGCTCATATCTCTCACGCCTTATCAGGATGCCGTGTCGAAAATCTCGACGATCTATAACAACGTATTCCTGATTGAAATCCTCGCGTTCATCGCATTCCTGCTTATCCTGATCTATTTGATCCGCAAGTTCACCAGCCCGCTCAAGCGGCTGGGCAAAGTGGCGGAAACTGTCTACCGCGGCAATCTGGAGGTCCGTTCGCGCATGAGCGGGCCGGACGAGATCGGCATGCTCGGGATGTCGATCGACCAGATGCTGGATCGGCTGAAGCAGATGCTCGAAGAGGTGACGGTTGAACAGACGCAGAAGCGCCGCGCGGAGCTCGCCATGCTGCAGGCGCAGATCCGGCCCCATTTTCTGTTCAACGTGCTGAATTCGATCCGCATGCGGATTATGCTGGGCGGCGACGCGGAGAGCGGGGATATGATCAGTTCGCTATCGAAGCTGCTGCGGATGACGATCGAGGCAGGCGACGGCGACATTACGCTGGCGGAGGAAATCCAGACTTCGGCCGATTACGTGAAGCTGATGAACATGAGGCAGAAGGAGAAGGTGGAACTGCTCGTCGACATTCCCGGCGACGCGCTCGGGACGCGCGTGCCGCGCCTGTTCCTGCAGCCGATCATCGAGAATGCGATCATCCACGGAATCAGCCAGCGAGGCGGAGTCATTCGGATCTCGTGCCGTCAGCAGGAGCATGCCTGGCTGCTCTCGGTGCGCGATTACGGATGCGGCATGGAGGCACCCGCGCTGGAGAAGCTGCGAAGCCGGCTGCGGGAGACGCGCTCCCTGCCGGATGCCGCCGAGTCGGGCAGCGGATTTTCCAGCATCGGCCTCGCGAACGTGAACGAGCGGATGCGCATGACGTTCGGGGATCGATTCGAGATGGAAATCGACAGCGAGCCGGGCGCGGGCACGAGCATCCGGATGCACATACCGATCGGGGAGGCGAACGGCGATGAAAGTCATGTTGGTTGACGATGATTACCCGGTGCTCGAATTCATCGCCCGTACCGTCCCATGGAAAGAGATGGGATTGCAGCTCCAATCGCTGCAGGAGAACGGGCAAGCCGCCTACGAGGCGGCGCTTGCCGATATGCCGGATATCGTCCTGACGGATATCGGCATGCCGAAGATGGACGGACTTGCGCTGCTCGCGAAGCTGAAGGAGAAGAAGCCGAACTTGCGCGCCGCCATCCTGTCGTGCCATAACGAGTTCCATTATGCGCAGCAGGCGATGAAGCTGAGCGTGCAGGATTATTTGCTCAAAGACATGCTGATTGCGGACGACCTGCTTCAGCTGCTGCGCAGATTGAAGGAAAGCCTGGAGCAGGAAGAGAAAGTCAAGGACCAGGAGCACCAGCTGCGGCGCCTGGTCGACCGCAGCCGGGTGCTGATGAAGGAGCAATTCATCCGCCGGACGATCGATCAGCCGATTTTGTCCGCGTCCGACTGGCGGCAAGAAGCGGAATCTTTCGGCTTGCGCGCGGACGCGAAGTTCTATGTGCCGGTGCTGTTATCGCTCGATCGCTATCGGGATGCCCGCAAGCGCTTCCTGTCCGGGGAAACGCTGCGATTCGCGCTGGACAACGTGCTTGAAGAAGCGGTGGATGGTTTGCCTGATCCGGCGGTGCATTTTGCTTACGGGTCCGGGCAGTCGTTCCTCATCTTGACGTTCCAGGATCGTCTGAAGCGAAGCATGATCGAGGCGGCGACGGAGCAGACGGGCATGCTGCAATCGATGCTGCTGCAAGGATTGAAGCTGACCTGCACCGCGCAGATCGGGGCGGCGTGCGAGCATCATCAGGCGTTGAAGGAACAGCTTGCCGCGCTGCTGGCCGGCAGTGGTCAGCGATTCTACCTGGAACCGGGCAGCATCGCGACGTTAACGTCGCCTTCGTATGATGATACGGATATATTCGCATGGTATGATGAAGTCGGCGGGCAATTCCGCGACCGGTTCATGGCCAGCGATGCGCAAGGCGTGCTGACGTCGGCGGACCGGTGGACCGAAGCGCTGCGGAAGCGGCCGCAGCAGCCTGAGCTCGTCAAGGACTGGTTGTTCAAGCTGCTGCTGGACCTCCGGATGAAATTTCAATCGATGCAGCTATTCCGGGCGGCGTCCGCGATTGACCTGTTGCATCGGGAAATTGGCGAACTCCATTCGCTGACGGAGCTGCGGGAATGGCTTGGCGAACAAGTGGAGGCCGCTATCCCCCGCACGAGCCGGATCATGGAAACGGCGGGCAGGCAGGAGCTGGCACAGGCGAGGCAATACGTGCTGCAACGGCTCGACAAGCGGATCGGACTGGAGGAAGTCGCGGAGCACCTGCATTTGAATGCGAGCTATTTCAGCCGATTGTTCAAGAAGGAGCTGGGCGAAACGTTCACCGAGTTCGTCACCCGCATGAAGATGGAGAGGGCGAAGGAAATGCTGGACCAGACGAGCCATTCCGTCGGAAAAATATGCGAGCTGCTCGGCTATGAGAATCAAAGCTACTTCATCAAGACGTTCAAGATGTACTCCGGCGCAACGCCGATGGAGTATCGGGGGAGAGAGGCGAAGAAGTGAGCATGGAAGCGTGGAATGAGCGATTGTCGAAATTGGATTTACCGAGGGGCGTCGGATTCGAGCCAGCCGAGATGGAGGCTGGAGAAAGCGGGTATTGGAAGCAGCGTGCGGGGAAGGCAGCGACTTGCTGAAGATGGAATAGGCGGATGCCTATACGCTGCCGAATTTGCGCGGTCTCGTCCGCCGGTTGACTTGGACCAAGCCGACCGACGGCGCGAAGCCTGCATTGCGACTGACGGACGACTACCGATTTGCGCCTGCCTGAGCATTCGGACGCCACTTGCCGCTTCGAGCTGGAACTGCGGTTCGTATCGCGTATTGACGCTGTCGGATCAGATGCGGCAGGCTGGAGCCGGATTACGGTTGGCTTTGCCGAGCGGATGCGTCTTCGCAGCAACCGACCTCGAATAGCAATGCGCGCAAAGGTGCGGATGATTGATTGTCCAAGCTGTGACGGCCGTAAGGTTCGTTCAGGATGACATCGCCTTCCGTCACCTTGCGCACTTCGCCGTTGACGGTCATGACGCCTTCTCCGGAAACAATGATATAAATTTCTTCGTCATTCAAGTGCCCATGCATGCCAATCGAAGCGCCCGGCGGGATTTCAACATAATGAAGAAACCTGAGCGGCGTTCGAAAGTCTTCTTTGCGGAATAGCTCTACGTCGTAGATAAGGCCTTGGCCATCATGACATACTTCGTTCCGGCCGTTGCCGGTCAGATAGTTGCGAACGATCATCGCGCGATCTCCCCCATCGGCACGACGGCGGCCCAGCGGCCGGTCGCGTGCGAAATTTGCGCCGCATGGGCCAGAGCCTGCGTCCGGATGTAATCGGAACCGCTCGCTTCAGGCATGCGGCCTTCTTGCAAAGCATCGAGAAATTCATCCAGGCAAAGTTTTTCGGCCATGCCTTGGGTAGAAAGGTTGCGGGTACCGTCCGCGTTGACGATCCTCAGACGCTCCGCCTCCAGCATTAACGTGCCTAAAGCGCCTTCGATCCGCCATATTCCGTGCCAAGGAGTTTCCTCTCCGCACGTCACGAAGCTGCCGGCGTAGCTGACGACAGCTCCGTTGCCCATCTCAACCATCGCATGCAAGCCGACATTGTTCGCGAACCCGCTTCCCGGCGGATTGAAGCTCCGGGCAACGATCCGGTCGGCGTCGCAATCGAACAGGAAGCGCATCATATCGAAGTGGTGGATCGCGATGTCCTCGAGCAGGGGGTTCGCCATGGCCTGAAAGTAGGGCTGAGCCGTGCGATGGTTGCGGTAAAAATCGACCCGGGCCGACGCGACCGGGCCGATCTCGCCGCCCGCGATGATGTTCCGCGCCTGCCGGACGATCGTGAACCAGCGGTAATTTTCGGCAATCATGAACGGGATGCCTTCCCGCGACGCGCGCTCCGTCATGGCGATCGCCGCTTCGAAGCTGTCGGCCATCGGCTTCTCGCACAGTACAGGCAAGCCGTAATCGAACGCGATATGATTGAGCGGCGCATGCGCTGCCGGCGGCGTTGCGTTGAGAAGGAAATCGGGGCGCTCACGCGCAATGGCTTCAGGCAGCGAGCGATACGCGGGCACGTCGCCGCGAAACAGCGATCGTCTGCCCTCGTCCTGTTCCACAACCGCAATCCCGATATGCGGGTAGCGTTCTTGCAAGACGCGGTACCATTCCGAACCGAAATTGCCCAATCCCGCCAAAATCGCCTTCATCGGCCGCTCCTCCTCGCGTTACCCGGCATGCGGCACGGGCTTGTTCGCCAGAATCGTTTCGATTTCGGCTAGATCTTCGAATGATAGCTTGACGCCGGATGCCCGGATATTTTCTTCGATCTGTCCGAGGCGAGAAGCGCCGATAATGCAGCTCGATACGATGCGATGCCTTAAATTCCAGGCAAGCGCAAGCTGCGGAATCGTCAATCCGTTGCGCGCGGCGATCGGACGAAGCTGCTCTACTTGCCGCAAATGTTCCTCGCGGATCAGCCAGCCCATATGCATGTTTGAATTCGGATCGGCTGCGCGCGAATCCGCCGGCGGAGCCGATGCCGGCTTGTATTTGCCGCTTAACACGCCCTGAGCGAGCGGCGAATACAGCACCTGGCCGATGCCTTCGCGTTCGCACAGCGGCAGCACGTCCGGCTCGATCCAGCGGAAGAACATGTTGTACTGCGGCTGATGCGATACGATGCGATCCAGGTTCAGCTCCTTCGCGAGCCGCAGCGCATCGCCGATCTGCACGGCGCTCCAGTCGCTGACGCCAACGTACAGCACTTTGCCTTGCGTAACCAGGTCGTCCATCGCCCGGAGCGTCTCTTCGAGCGGCGTCTGGGGATCGTACCGGTGGCACTGGTACAGATCGATATAGTCCGTGCCGAGCCTTCGCAGGCTGGCTTCGCATTGCTCCATGATATGCTTGCGCGACAAGCCGCGGTCGTTCGGACCGTCCCCCATCGGGAAGTAGACTTTGGTGCCAATCACGCAGGAGGAGCGGGCATAATCCCGCAGCGCGCGCCCAAGAATCCGCTCGGCGGCGCCCGCCGCATACATATTGGCGGTGTCGAAGAAGTTGATGCCTGCCGCATAAGCGGCATGGATCAACTCGGCGGAAGCCGTCTCCGCTACCGAACCGCCGTGCGTCAACCAACTGCCCAACCCAAGCTCGCTGATCCGCAAGCCGCTACCGCCCAATTTTCGATATTCCATGATCCGGTTCTCCCTCCTGATTCCTATCCCTTGATCGCGCCTGCAATGACGCCGGATACGATATAACGCTGCCCGAACAAGTAGACGATGACGATCGGCAGCGTCGTGAGCACGATCGCGGCGCATACCAGATTCCAGCTGGACATGTACGTCCCGTAGAAGTTATAGACGGCTAGCGTCATCGGATTGGCCGTCGATCGATTGAAGACATATAGCGGAATGACGAACTCGTTCCATGCGTTCATGAAGTTGATGAGCACGGCCGTCGCGGCAACCGGCATCATGAGCGGTACCTGAATGCGCGCAAACAGCCTCCAGCCCGTGCATCCGTCGATGATCGCCGCTTCGTCCAGCTCCAGCGGCACGGAGCTCACGAAGCCGTAGAACAGGAACACCGTGAATGGTATCATGAGCGCGGAGTACAGCAGGATGATGCCTGGAAACGTATTGATGACATGGAATGTCTGCATGACCTTGATCGTCGTCACGTAATTGATCGGAGCGATCAGCCCGACGATGAATAAATAGTAGATCCACCGGTTGAGGCGCGATTTGCGGCGGGCCAGCACGTAAGCCCCCATAGCGGCGGACACGTTGGCGAGCAAGACGGTGCCCGCGGCGATGATCAGGCTGTTGAGGAATGCCCGCATCATATGCCCTTCGCGGATTACCGTAGCGTAATTGGCGAATTGAAACTTGCTTGGCAGCCCCAAATTCATGGATACCGATTCCATCTGCGTCTTGAAGGAATTCAGCACGACAAGCGCCAGAGGAATCAGAATGATCAGAGACAACAGCCAGAGCAGCAAGGATCGGATCGTCTTCATGCTTCAGCCTCCGATCGGCGGGTCAGCAACGACAAGGTCGACAGCGCGACGACCGTCGTCAGCAGAAACAGCACGACGCCGAATGCAGTGGATGTGCCGTATCGCCCACTCGAAAATTCCGTGAATACGGCGGTGTTCAGCACTTCGGTCGTGTTGCCGGGGCCACCCTTGGTCAAGACGAAGATGAGGTCGAATACTTTAAACCCGTTAATCAGGTTCAGGATCAGATTGATGGTGAACGCCGGCATGATCAGGGGCAGCGTAATGCGCCTGAACCGTCCCCAGATACCCGCGCCGTCGATGGACGCCGCTTCGTAGTAGCTGCGGGAGATCGTCTGCAGCCCGGCCAAGTAGATGATCATGTTGAAGCCGACGTATTTCCACGTCTCGACGGAGATGACCGAAGCCATCGCGAAGCGGACGTCGATCAACCAGGCTTGCGTCCAATCGTCCAATCCCAGCCAACCGAGGAACGCATTGAGCAGGCCCTGATTCGCGTCGAAGACGGACGAGAAGATGAGTCCGATGATGAGCGGCGAGATCGTGACCGGCAAATAGAAGATCGTCCGCAGAACGTGGACCGACTTCAGCCCTTCATTGAGCCAGATCGCCAGCGCAAGGCCGAGAACGTTCTTGAGCAGCGTCGTGATCAGCGCGAATACGATCGTGTTGTTCAAATATTTCCAGTAATCGGATCCTTGCGCGAAAATCTCGGCGAAGTTCGCCAAACCGACGAACCGGACCCGATCCGTATACGTGTTCCAGTCCGTCAAGGAATAATAGAAGCTGTAAAGACTGGGCAGCAAGAAGAACAGGATATAGACGGCCAAGGGCAATAGGAGAAACGACATCGGATACGCTTTGCTTTGATTCATGAGAATTCCCTACTTTCTGTCTGACCCCGGTTGCCGGAGAAGGCGCGCGGCATGGCTGCCGCGGCGCCTTCCCCGATAACGGACCGCCTGCAGGCGGCTTGCGGCTATTGCACGGCCGCGAACGTCTTCGCCCGATGGTCGTCGATCTTCTGCAGCACTTCCTTCGGCGTCGCGGCGCCTAGAAGCAAATCCTGCACTGCCTTGCCGATGACGTTCTCATCCCAATACGTCATGGAATCTTGTACGGTCAAGCCGGCGCCTCCCGGCGAATTGGCTTTGACGCTCGTCAATGCCTTCGGCAGCGGCGACACTTCGATTCCTTTGAACGACGTTTCGCCCAGATCCTTGCGTTCCGCGTAGTAATCTCTTACATTCTGTTCCTCGGCCAGGAAGTTGAAGTACGTCTTGACTTCATCCGCATGCTTCGTCTCCGCGTTGACAATCCGTACGATACCGCCCGCGGAATGCGCGAATGCATTGTTGTCGGCGATCGGCACAGGGAACATTTCCCACTGATCGGCTTTGGAATCCGGGAACTGGGCCGCGACTTCGTTCTGATATGTCGTGTAGGCGAGAATCATCGCCGCTTTGCCTGTCGCCATCGCTTCGTACCCGGGCAGCCATTCGACCGACAGCGCGTTCTTCCCGAAGAAGCCCCGGTCGTTCAACGTCTTATAGTCTTCCAGTCCTTGCACGAGCACTTGCTGGTCCGCGAGCTTCGCTTCATTGCGATTGAGTTTTTCGAAGATGCCCGGGCTGGCCTTCTCCATGGCGACCGACAGATCGTTCAGCCACAGGTGCATATGCCAGATGTCTTTCGCGTTCTCGTAAATGGGCTGAATGCCGTTGTCGAGCAAGGTTTGGCACAAGGCGGTGAACTCCTCGAAGTTTTTCGGCGGCGAGAGGTTGTATTGTTTGAAAATCTCGGTATTGTACAAAATCTGCCAGCTGTCGACCGACCACATGTTGAATGCGTACAGCTTGCCCCCGATCGAGGAGCCTTTACGCGCCCAATCGGTCATCTTGGCGGCCCAAGGCTCGCCGGACAGGTCCAGGAAGTTTTTCTCGGGCTGGTACGCGGTCAAGCCGATACCGGACAGCAAATAGAAGATGTCGGGCGCTTCTTTCGTCGCGAGCTTCGTCTTGATGATATTCTGGTACTGGTCGTCGGGATTGACTTGGAAATCGACTTTAATGCCGGTCTTGGCCGTGAACTTGTCGGCAAGCGTACGATCGATGTCCTTGACCCAGTTCTGGGCGGCGCCGACCGTGATCGTCACGTCCTTCTTGGGCGCTTCGCTCCCGGACGATGCGGTTGGCGAAGTACCGGAATTGCCGCCGTTGCTGCCCCCGCAGCCTGCCACGGTAACGGCAAACGCGCACAGAGCGGCCGCGATCGCCATGCTCTTCTTCTTCATGAGTGATGTTCCCCCTTGATTGATGTTGAGACAGCGCGCGTCTTCGTGCCTTATTATAAAACGCTTACAGATCGGTTGGCGATGGACGAAACAGCTTTCGACTGCTGGACTTTTTTAACCGCAGCCTGTGATATAATGGCTTCACTTCACATCATTCCGCCGAGTTCGATGAATTCGGCCGCAAGAGGACGGGGACGCATGCTTCGAGTGAAGACGATCCGGATGAAACTGTTCATGACCTACTCGTTGCTGCTTGTATTCGCGTTAAGCTCGCTGGCGTTCTACTTCTACGCGGACATCGCGGGCGATCTGCGCGAACGATCTTCGGAATCGATCTACCAATCGGCCAAGTACGTGTCCACCCAGCTCGATTCGGAATTTCGGGGCATGGACGTAACGGCGGTGAAAGTGATCTATGCGGATGCGATCAAAGATTTGTTCCTGAACCAGTTGGACCCGGCGGATCGATCGACGATCTTTCCGACCCAACGCAAGATCAATGAGGCAATCTATTCTATTATGGGCCCGCTTCCGCTCGATTGGCAAATCAACCTGTTCGACTTGAATGGCCGTTTTATCGGCATTGGCAACAATTCCTACAGCACGTTTTTGCCTCGCGAGAAGATGGCGGCGATCGCATGGGCGCGAGCCGTGTCTGAGGGGGAAGGGGAACGGGTTATTTCGGCTCCGCATCCCGACGATTGGTTCGATCCGAACAATATTGTCATCTCGCTGGCCCGCAAGTTCTACTGGGATCTCGGGTCCAAGAAGAGCGGCATTATCGAGATGCAATTGCGATACCGCACGATGGAGGAATGGATCTCCAGAATGCTGGCCGATGCGGCCGGTGAGCCGCAGGATGTCCGGCTATATATCGTGAACGACGATGGAGAAGTGATCTATCCGCTGAAGGGTGAAGAGCAGAGGGCGGCCGCTGCCCGATTTAGCGAGAAGCTGAAGGAAAGTCAGGCCGGGAAGACGATAACGGTGATGGACTCGCAGACCGGCGAACGCGACATTCTGGCCCATGTGCATTCCGAATACACCGAATGGACGATCATTACCGCGCAATCCGAATCTTTGCTGCTTCGACCCGTGCGATCATTCCGCCACTCGATGGTCGCCGCGTCCGTCGGACTGATCTTGGTCACGCTGCTTGTCTCGTTCTTCGTCGCACAGAGCATGACCAAGCCGATCAAGGCGCTCATGCGCTCCATCCGATCGCTCAATGTCGAAAATTTGCTGCCGATGGCTTCCAGGGAGACGAACCGGGGGTGGAACGAACTGCAGATGCTGGACGATTCTTTCAAGAAGATGTGCATCCGGCTGCAGGATCTGATCGAAGAGACGATCCGTTCCCGTTCCAAAGAGACGGAAGCGAAGATGGTGGCGATGCAGGCGCAGATGAACCCGCATTTCTTGTACAATACGATCTCCGCGATCAAGATCATGGCGGAAGAACAGGGAGCGGCCGCGATCGTGCGCGTCTGCGGGGATTTGTCCCTGATGCTGCGGTATGTGTTGTCGGACAGCCACAAGAAAGTTACGATCCGAGACGAGATTGCGTATGCGGAAAGCTATTTGATGCTGATGAAAGTCCGATATGAGCACCTGCTGCAATATCGCGTCGAGATCGCGCCTGCGCTGGAGGATGTTCATGTGCCGAAGTTGATCGTGCAGCCGATCATCGAGAATACGTTCAAGCACGGGATCCACGCGCAGCCTCCGTGGACAGTCGATATTAAGGGAAACGTAGAGAACGGAAGGTGGCTGCTGACGATCCGCGACACAGGCAGCGGATTCAGCGAGTCGGTATTGGAGTCCTGGGACCGGGATGGGGCTGACCCGGATACGGGAGGCAGCGGCATGGGGCTGCGCAATACGGCCGAGCGGCTTAGACTGTTCTACGGCGGCGAGGCTTTATTCGAAATCGGCAATGCGCCGGAAGGCGGGGCTTGCGTGCGTATCGGAGGTCCGATGGACGGCTCTGCGGCAGCAAATCAGAACGGGGAAGGGGATGTGAGATGATCGCGGACGTGCGCAAGCTTCATGTCGTCGTCGCCGAAGACGAGCCGCTGCAACTGAAAGACATCGCGGCGAAGGTCGATCAATCGGCTGCCGGCTTTCGGACGGTCGGTACTGCCTACAACGGCGTGGATGCGTTGACTGAGATCGGGCGGACGATGCCGGACCTGCTGATTACCGACATCCATATGCCGCAGATGAACGGATTGGCTCTG
Source organism: Bacillota bacterium (assembly GCA_023391635.1). Classification (GTDB taxonomy): domain Bacteria; phylum Bacillota; class Bacilli; order Paenibacillales; family Paenibacillaceae; genus Cohnella. Next base: position 32,039 of record JAEWAQ010000074.1, read on the forward strand.
TTGCGGGAAGTGACGCAGCGATATCCGGATGTCCGCATCATCGTGTTAAGCGGGTACGACGAATTCGAATATGCCAAGGAAGCGATTCGCTGTGGGGTCAGCGACTATTTGCTCAAGCCGTTGGACAAGGATCGTCTGGGCGAGACGTTGCAGCGCATGCGCCGACTGATCGTGGAGGAAAAGGATCGGAAGATGAAGGATATGCTGACTGCGGCGGTAATGGGGGGCGACGGACAGGCAGCGGGATTGCCGCAAGTCGGGTCGGTTCGCGCTCGCTATCGTATATACCTCGTGCAGATCGGTCACTTGACCGGCCCATACAGCTCGAACGAGCTGAGGCGGCTGCACGGGAATTTGTGGGGAGCGGCGCAGCCGGACGAAGCCGCAGCCTTGCTGGACGATTCGCTCGATTGGTGGTGGATCGATTCTCCGTATCACAGAGGAAAGTTTCTGGTCGTACGGTCAGAAGCGGAAGCGGTTATGCCAGCACTGCAGGTTGGCATCCGCCCCGTCTTCGATCATTTGAAAGTACGAGCAGCGCCGTTTCCGGTGACCGTCTTGAGCGTTGGCCGCTTGCTGGCATTCGATGAACTCGGTGAAGTTGCCCGCATATTGAATGAGGAGGTCGAAAAACGGCTTCGGATCGGCGAATCCATGCTCATCGATGGTGCAGACAAGGTGGATGCGTCTTCATCCGCGGTTGCCAATCGGGGCGGCAGCGGACTCGACGACAGCTTGCGCCAGACCGTCGCCATTCTGGCGCAAGGCGGCCAATGGTACGCATTGACCGAAGAAATCGAACGGTTATTCGATCGGTGGGAGAGTCACCGTCTTGCCCAACGCGAAGTTGAACGCTATCTGGTCGAGCTGCTTCGCCTGCTTCACCAAGTCAACGCCTTGGATACGGAAGAAGAGATCTGGCACGGAGAACAGGAGTTGTTGAAGCTGGTGCAGTTGTCTCCGGACTTTCCCGCGATTCGGTCCGGTGCCTTGACTTGGCTCAGACCTATGCTGCTGACGGAGGCAGAATCGGAAGAGTCGCAGCAACCGCGGGAGATCGCAACTCAAGTGGAGCGTTACCTGCTTCAGCACTATGCTTCGGCCATCTCGATCGAAGAATTGTCCGCCCGGTTTCATTTTTCCGCTTCCTACTTGACCAAAGTGTTCAAGAAGCACATAGGCGTATCTCCGGTCAAATACGTAATCTCGCTGCGCATTCGGGAAGCAAAACGATTGATTGCCGATCGTCCGGAGCTCAGCTTCAAGGAGATCGGGGCGATCGTCGGCTACCCCGATCCCAATTATTTCAGCCGAATCTTCCGGAACGTAACCGGACTCAGCCTATCCGAGTACGGCGACGAAGAACGGTCGAAATTACTTCGTTTTCCGCATATAGGCCCGGACGGTAAGCGGGGCGAAGACCGCGACGATCGCCGCCGCGCCGATCAAGGAGATCCACAGATCTGAACCGACAGTCGCGTTGTTGGTCAACTCCCGGACGGCCGTCACGAGGTGGGAGACCGGATTGATGTTGACGAACCATTGCAGCCAGCCCGGCATCGTGTCGACCGGCACGAATGCATTGGACAGGAACGTGAGCGGGAACAATACGATCATCGAAATGCCTTGCACGCTAGAAGCGGTTCGCGCGATGACGCCGAAGAATGCGAAGATCCAGCTGACCGCCCAGGAGCATACAATGACGATGACCGCGGCGAGCGCGACGTAGCCGATGCCGCCGTCCGGCCGGTAGCCCATGATGTAGCCCATGGCGAAGGTGAGCGTCGTCGCGATCGTGTAGCGGATCGTGTCGGCGAGCAGGGCGCCCGCGAGCGGTGCGATGCGCGCGATCGGCAGCGATTTGAAGCGGTCGAACACGCCTTTGTCCATATCCTCGCGCAGTTGGACGCCAGTGACGATGGACGTCGTGATGACGGTCTGCACGAGGATGCCGGGAATAATGACGGGAAGATAACTGATCACGTCGCCGGAGATTGCCCCGCCGAAGATGTAAGTGAACATCAAGGTGAACAGGATCGGCTGCAGCGTGACGTCGAACAATTGCTCGGGTGTCCGCTTGATTTTCAACAGTCCGCGATAAGCCATCGTCAGCGAATGGCGAAACGATTGACGGAGGCTTGCTCGATTGCGGATCCGATCCGTGGCGGTATTTGGATATACGGTTGTGCTCATACGCGTACAACCTCCTTCGCATTTTTCGTATTCGCTGTATGGTCGGGGGATCCCGTAGGGTCCGCCTGATTGGCGCCATTGCCGGTAATCGTAAGGAAAACTTCGTCAAGCGTCGGCTTCTGCACGCTCATCTCAGTCAGGTGGATGTCCGCTGCCCTCAGAGCGATCAGCAGGTCCGTGACCTGGTCCGCATCCGCTAGCGGCGCCGTTATTCTGCTTGCTTCGGAGGACACGTTCGTCGGGGTTCGGAGCACTTGTTCGATAATCCGGCGAGCCTCGGCGATATCCCGCGGTTCGTGAACCCTCAGGTGCAGCGAAGAATTGCCGACCGATGCTTTGAGCTCGTCGACGGTGCCTTCTGCGACGACGCGACCGTGATCGATGACCGCAACGCGGTCGGCCAATTGATCCGCTTCGTCCAAGTATTGGGTCGTGAGCAGCACGGTCGATCCGGTCCTTACCAAGCGGCGGATCGTCTCCCACATCTGCGCGCGGGTTCGCGGGTCCAGGCCGGTCGTCGGTTCATCGAGGAAGATGAGCGGCGGCTGCGAGATGAGGCTTGCGGCCAAGTCCAGCCGGCGGCGCATGCCGCCCGAGAAGTTCTTAAGCGGCCGCTTGGCGGCTTCCGTCAATCCGAATTCCTCCAGCAAATCCGCCGCCTTGCGCCGCGATTCCTCGCGTCCCAGCCCGAGCAGCCGGGAGAAGATGACGAGATTCTCCGTCGCGCTGAGCGATTCGTCCACAGAAGCATATTGGCCGGTCACGCCGATCAATTGGCGCACGACATGCGGCTCTTTCATCACGTCATATCCGAAGATACGCGCAGAGCCTGCATCCGGCCTCAGTAAGGTCGCCAGCATGCGGATCGTGGTCGTTTTGCCGGCTCCGTTCGGCCCCAACACACCATAGATCGTACCTTTACGCACTTTCAAGTCCACGCCGTCTACCGCTCGATTGTCTCCGAATACTTTCACCAGTCCCTGCGCTTCGACGGCCCATTCATGCGCCGGTGCGCGGAGGGAACGTTGCGTTTGAACCATAGGTAACGCCTCCTTATCATGATCATGATTTGCCATGACAGTGTGTTTTCCATTGTAGAGCGTCTCAAGTTGAATCCGAAACGTACTGGAGCATGGTTTGCCAATCGGTCTCGGGGCGGAATCGGACGTCGCGATCCGCTCATCCGAGAACCGGAATGAATTGCATGATAAAGGCCGTTTGTGAACTGAATGTGAATCCATCTTCGTGCTCCGCCACTTTTTTGATAGTTCCTTGGTGTAGATAATGATAGTCATGATGCGCGAAGATAAACATTGTTCATCATCATTCATCATTATCGAAGGAGTGTTCCTTGTGGGCAAATGGTTCGGCAACAAGAAGCAACAGACGATGTTCGTCCTATTGACCGTCCTGTTGACGCTGAGTTTATCTTTTAACGTGGCAAGCGGTGCATCCAGTCTCGTCGAAATCAGCGCTCATCTGAACAACGGCATCAAGGTCGTGCTGCACGGCGAGAAGTTCGAACCGAAAGAAACCGACGGATCCAAACTGGTTCCCATCACTTACAAAGGAAGAACTTATTTGCCGCTCAGGGCGGTAGCGGAGGCTGCAGGATTGGAAGTGACGTGGGACGCCAACACGAGCACTGCGTATTTGGGGGATGTAGGCGGAGAAATCGGGAAGAACGAGATCAGTTACATTCGGGTCACGCCGGAATATGCCCGCGTGAGCGCTGACAATTACAAACTGCAAAGCCGGATGCCGGAGTACTTGAATCGGGCGCCGGGCAAAAAATTCGAATTCGGCTATGCCAGCGATCCGGGATTCTACGCTGGAATGAGCATGGTCGTGCAAACCAACTATGAATATGACAAATTCAAAGCGACGTTCTGGGTGGACGAGGAAAAAGATGAGAACGGCGAATACACCGGCGGCGATCCGACGATCGAATTCAGAGATGAGAACGAAATTCCCTTGAAAAAAATGGATGTTCAATATGGGAAGCTTTATGAAGTCGAACTGGATGTGAAGGATGTCATGGAATTGGACGTATGGGTCAGCGGAAGCCTCAGCATTATCGGCGAACCGATGATAGGGAAGTAATAAGCAATCGTTCAGGCCGATGATCATCGCATCATCGGCCTTGTCTGTGAGAAGCTGCCTGGATCAGCTCGTAAGCCAGCTTTCGCACCGCCGCTTTCAAATATCGGTAATAGCTTGGGCTTGGGATATTCAACATTTCGGCCACCGTTTCGTGCGTACCGGTCTTCTTGATATAGGCGTAATGCAAAATCCGATAGAATCGCTGCTCTTCCTTGGTTCCCTCAGAGAATCGTTGAAGGATCGCCATAATGGCGTCTTGAAGGCGCTGCATGACCGTTCCGGTCTCCAGGTCCGAACGTTCATGAACGAGCAGGACGCTGAGCGGGCCGGCGAGTTCAGGATGCAAGGGCAAGCGCGAATAATGCTTAAGCGCGCGTTGAACGAGCTTGACCGCTTCTTCCAAGGTGGGTACGTTCGCGCCCGGTCGGCCGATCTTGGCCGTCCAATCCGCCTTGCGAAGGTCCAGCATGTAGGCATAGTAGGGGGTGCCGCCCGGACTGGATGAATCCGCCCAGGGGATTCGTTCGTATCCCAGCAAGGTTAAATAGCTGCCCCATTCCTGAATTGGCAACAGGTTGATGATGCAGGCTTCACGGTCGATTAGTTTCGTCAGCGCATGGGCAAGTGAACCGCTCATTTCGTACTCTATGTCAGGGTCAACTCCGGCTAAGGTCATGAGATATTGGCACCGACCGTGCGTGTACCTGGATACTGCGCGGGAAGTGATCGGATGATCGCCGAAGATCCGCACCGTCTGTTCGGTCAGTCTGTGGCAAGCCAGAAAAGCGACCAGTCGATCGTCCTTCCATAATCCGAGGAAATCGCCGGGGTCAATGTCCGACAACGGTTGAATCAGCGATTCCAGATGCGGGTCGCCGGCGATGTAATTTGATTGATAGTGCAGGTGCTTCAAGTACAAACGTTCGACAAAAGGCATATCCTGCTTTGCACATGCGCGCAATAGCAGTCGATCTTCCCACAGAAAGCAGAAATTGCGGATAAAGTCGTTCTCATGCAGGAAGATTTGCTCAAATGAGATGGCTGCTTCCAGGTTTGGATGATCGGTCTTTCGCTTATGCAATGCCGCTAATGCCCGCAAACGATACGCATGGTAGGTTTGCGGCATTCGGCTGCGGAAATCCGTATAGATCCAGTGACGGACAGAATCATGCAGCGTCCAGCGGTCCTCCTGCCGAATGACGAAAGGAAGCTCGCAAAAATCGCGAAATATGTCCGTCGCAATGTCCTCTTGAAGCATGTCCTGCAGCAGCTCCTGATCGAATTTCCATACGATGGACGCTGCTTCCGCGATTTTTTTCAATTCAGCAACTTCAATGTCCTTCATCAACTCGGCTGCGAGATATCCGATCATCTGCTTCTGTTCAGGATGTTCGAGAAAGCTTGTCTTGCGTCGTCGCACAACGATTTCGCAGGCCATGGACAGCGCGAGCGGCACCCCTTTGGAGAAGCGCTGCAAAGCGCGAATGATGTCCGAGCTCGAAATGCCGCGAATCGTAGCATATTGCCGCACCTCGTTCGCCGTCAATGGCTGAAGTCTGACGTTGCGGATGAGCGAGTGCCAGTCTTCACGCAGCCACAGGTCCGTCAGCGCATAGCGCCCGGCCAAGATCACCTTGACCTGAGGACTGAGCTGGTGGAGGAATTCCTCCATTAGCCAATTTTCGATCGCCGCGCATCGTTCGAAAGTATCGATGAGCAGGAGGATGCCTTGATGCCTAGCAGCATATTGGTTGAGGCGTTCAATGGAAGCCTGTTGATCCTTGAGCGCCGCTTGAATATGGGAGAAAAAGTCGTTCGGGCTCGCATAGCCGTTCTGTCCATCGAAGTAGAAACATCGGGTCGCATCAAGCGTTTGGGCAAATCGTCTTAACAGCGTTGTTTTGCCGATGCCGCCCGGTCCATGAATGTGAATCAACTGCCAGTCGGGATCGGATATCGCTTGATGGAGAATCGCGAATTCTTCTTCCCTTCCGACGAACAGCGATCTTTGCCGCTCAAGCAGCAAGTTGCGAATGTTCATGCATCCCGGACCTCCGCATTCAGCAATCGTTTTCATTATAGCAAACGAAGTGGAAAGGTAGGGAAAATGTTGAAAATGTTAAAGAAGGCTGCGGCGATTCTGCTGAGCGTATCGCTAAGCTTCTTCATCGCGAGTTGCGAGAAGAGGAAGGCTGACGTGGACGATCATGTAATCGCCTATGATCAAATCGTTGCGAGGATTGACAAACTGGCGGAGTCGCTCGGGACGGAGGCTTCCGTTTTGCCGATCGCAGATGCGTTTCAGCGGGCGGACGAGGGGAGGAAGGCGGAGATCGCCATCCGTCTGGCGGACGATATGGCGCTTGCGCAAACGCTGGACATTGTGAATGACGAGATGCTGGCGATCGCCGGGCGTGCCGTGCTGGCCTATCCGCATCCGCTGCTGCTGAATAATTACGCCTCGATGTTGCTCGGCAACGGGCAGGCGGAGGACGCGCTGTTTTTCTTCGAGGAAGCCGCGAATCAGGCTCCTGGCAATATGGTATTCCTAACCAATATCGCCAACACGTATATTGAACTTGGGGATTTCGCCACAGCCAGTAAATATGCCGAGCAGGCGTTGCTTTTCGCGGATGATTTCGGGCCTGCCTATCAGGTGTTGACGACGGTGCATCTGAAGGAAGGCAACAGCGAGCTTGCCGCCGAGACGATGGTGAAGAGTGCGAAACACGGCTTTAACGAAGTCACGGTCCACCAGTTTGAATCGTTCCTGGCCGCAGTTAGCGCGTTGGACCCTGCAGCGGACGAATATCCGCTTAAAGAGGAAATTTTGGATGCCCTATACGAGATCGCCAGGGCGAACGTGGATACGCTAGGTGTGAGGCCCAATGTCGATACGCCGGAAGGGCAAATCGCGGTCCGACCGTTCCCAAGCATCGGTAGCGGAGAGCAATTGATGAAGATGGAGACGTATTTGCGAAGCGAGGCCCAGAAGCTCCAGGGCAGATGGGATGAGGCGCACGCAGACAGCATCGAATACGGTCAAGGCTTCTCCGATAACATGAGCCCGGATTCACCCGATGAAGAGGGGATCTATCCGATACAGAAAAATATGAGGCAAATATATGCTTATATGGTGATGGAATCGTTTTACGACTTCAAGTTGGCGAAAGCAGGTGCGCATTACGATAAACAGCTAGAGGCGTACCATGTTGCGCTTGATGAGCAGTTAACAAAATTAGACGAAACGTACGAGAAAAAGCTGGAAGAAATGGAGAAAGAGTCGGAAGACGAGCTACGGAAGGTGTTTGAGGGGATATTCTCGCTTCAATCGGCGAGTGCGGATAAGCTATTGGCGACTCAAGTGGCCGCCGCGCAGACAGACGTCGATTGGAAAACGGAGCGGCTGAATCTGTACAAGCAATATGCAGAGAAGATCATCGTCGCATCGCAAGAGGTCTATATCGATTCGGAGCAGAAGGTCGAGGAGTTCTGGTTAAAGTCGGGGGGGTTGGTGAAGTACGTGGCCGAGGAGGACGTATTCCATTATTTGAATGCCAGACGAGAAATGCTCGTATTCGGCTCGATCGGCGATTCGATCTCCCGCCTGGCGGATACGGCAATGGAACTGTCCGGCCAAAAGAGAGAACTCATATGGGCGGAGCAATTATTGGATGTCGCGATGCGAAATGCCGGAGTCGTGGCGGAAGCGGCTGAACAAGCAGACAGCGACGGTTCGGAAGAAGGCGGGAAGAACCTCGTTCCAGATATCGAGAAACAAGCGCTGAAGAACTACCCCGAGAAGTACGCGACTGCGGACATTACCTTTGGACTGGAAGGAGATCTATTCGGTCTCGTCGGCGGGTCGTTGTCTTCGAACGGTGACGCCTACGAGCTTAGCCTTGATTCGTTCGCAGGCTCTGTGACAGGTACCGGCAGCTTCTTCTCGGCGCCCGACGAGAAGAAAGCTTATACGCTGCACTATGCGAAGGTGGCGGTGAATACCGAATGGTACAAGAAAAGTAATAAGGTGAAGAGCATGCTCGAAAAGACAGGGAAAGCGGGCAAATGGATAGGCGCAATCAGTTATGCGGACAGCGAACGATCGGGCGAGTATATCACGAGCAAAGCCGGAAAAGGCTTTATCGACCGCGGCACCGTATACGTCAAGGAGACCGGGGGTGGAATCGGCGATTTCAGCCGAACGGAGAAGACGGAAGTTTTCAAGTCCTACGCTACTGGCGTCTCAACGGTGAGCAAATCGGTTAAGTATCAGTTTCTGTTCGTGTCCGTTCAAGTTTCGGAATAGGGTGTCTCGGCAGGCATAGCGGCAGGGATCGCAATTGGTATCATGGTAGTATCGCGCGCGCCTTAAAGTTCTAACCAACATTGTCCAACCTTTCGCTTGCGATTTGCCCGCACTAACGGACAGTAATGCAGTTATTTGACAGTTTGGAGGGAGAGTAGAGTGTTAACGGACACCATTGCGGTTATTTGCCATCCGAAGTGAGGATTTGGGTGAAAAATGGGGGATTAACGTCCGTGGTGTCCGCTAGCGCAAATACGTCAGCAGAAAAGGTGGCATAACGTCTATGGTGTCCGTTAGCGCGAGAAGAACAGTGGGCTGCTCCTGTGTGACTCGCAAAAATATAGTTGTCAACCGGGATCGTTCGTATTAAACTAAGTTTAATAAATTCGGCGTGAAGCACATGCCGCTTTGATGCTGCACCTTACGACAGGTGCCGTATTAAAGCGGCTTTTTGCTTCTTCGCGGCAGGGGCGAGCTAAGATGGGTGTATTTGACCAGCACTACGAGGAATGGCTGCACAAACAAATTGTCGAAGAGAAAAATCCACGCAGACGCGAGTTGTTGAACAAAGGACTGGGACATGGCACAGTCGCATTCCTTCGGTCAAGCTGGCATCCGGCGATCGGGCATCTGGATTACTTGTTTCCGGAGTGGGAGGTGCGTGATCTGGCCGGCAAGTTGCGATATCTTGATGTGGCGTATTTGCCGCCCGCGGCTAAAGGGTGTGTAGAGATACACGGATACCGATCGCATGCCCGAGATGTCAATGTGGCGCGGTTCAAAGATCTATGCATGAAACAGGCCATGCTTACTCTCGACGATTGGGTTTTTCTTCCCATTGCGTACCCGTCTATAGAAGAAGATCCTGAGTTATGCAGACAGTTGGTGCTTGCATTCGTAGGAAAATTTTTATCGACGCACGCGCCTTCGGATTTAAATTGGGCGGAAGCGGAAGGTTTACGTTTTGCCCGCAGGCTGCTGCGACCCTTTATGCCTGTGGAGCTCATGATTCATTTACGATTATCCGATCGCCACACCCGACGAGTGTTGCACGCATTGGTTGATAGGGGCATGCTTGTCGTTAGAAGTGGTAATCTCAGGTACCGCACCTATCAGATTCGGATGGGGCAATAACGGTTGAAGATTGGAACTGTGCGAATCGAATGAGATGATATATCCAGAATGACTGCAAGGGCAGTCGAGTGAGGGGACGTGGGCGGTAAATGGCGAACAGGCGGCGAATGACGTGCAAACGGCGATTGGCGAACAAACAGCGAATGGTAATATGCGGTGAGTAACGGTCATGCGGCAAATGGTGAACAAGAAGGATAAGCGTTGAGCAGGTAGAAGCGATCCTTGTCCACGCTAACGGACAAGGATGCAGTTATTCTGCACATTTATAGTATCTTTTGGCGCTAACGGACACCATTGCAGCTATTGCCCCAAATAGGCATGGTGAATCGTCATGAATTGGAAAATAAAATCCGTGGTGTCCGTAAGCACGAAAACGTTGAGCAAGTTGGCAGAATAACGTCCGTGGTGTCCGTAAGAATGGGTGTCGATTAGGATAGCCGTCCGTACTCGGAATCTTCGACACACTGCGCGTGGAACGACCCATTTTCGTTCGATCTCGCAAAGTCCGCCAAAATAAAAAGCAGCTCGAGTGAGCTGCTCTGATTATTATTTTGGTGGACCCTAGCGGGATCGAACCGCTGACCTCTTCGCTGCCAGCGAAGCGCTCTCCCAGCTGAGCTAAGGGCCCTTGTCATTCTTGGCGACAAGAACGATATTACCATAGCCGCACAGCCGGTGTCAACGTCTCGCTGGGATGAATACTCCCACCGGCAGATTCTGTCTAGCGGGGTATATAACTAGCATATTATAATGAATCCAACGACGACACTTGGAAATGGAATGATTCGCCTTGCTTAAAATAATAGGCAGAAGCATACGCGATTTCCGTAAATCTTTTGCCAAACTGCTCCTATTCCAGCTGATGTATATGCTAGTCACGAGCTTTGTCGCAATTCCGGTCATTACGTTCTTGTTTCATAGAATGATCAGAATTGTCGGTTCCGGCTCGTTGCTTAACGGGGAAGTTTACCGAATCGGCGTAAGCTACAAGGGTCTCGGTGTTCTTCTCCTTATCGGACTCATCGCCTCTTATGTTTTGCTCATCGAGTTGTTCGTGCTCATCCTGCTTGTCCAACAATGCTATCTCGGTAAAGAGACCGCTATCGTGGACGCGGTACTGTCTGCGTTGCGCAAGACTCCAAGGCTGCTTGGCTTTGGCGCGTTCCCATTGATGCTGCTGCTCCTTTTGCTGATTCCGTTTGTCGATTCACCGTTGTCGGCTTCGTTCTATGCTCTGTTCAACCTGCCAATCTTCTTGAACAATCATGTGTTGGACGCTACTTATACGATGACTTTTATTTATGTCCTGCTGTTAGCAGGCGCGCTGTATACGTTGCTGCGGTGGATTTTCGTGCCGCACTTCATCGTGTTGGAGGACATGAAGCTCAGGCATGCGGTACGTGAAAGCCTGCTTCTGACACATGGCCGACGGTGGCAGCTGTTCGGCTCGCTGGTCTTGTTTAATGTTGCGGTGCTCGCAGCGATCTCCTTGGCGCTAACCGCGTTAAGTTCGATTCCTTCCTGGCTGGACATGGACGTGCTGGCGCTTGTGTCCAGACATTACTCCTTGACGTTCTCCACCATGGCAGCTTACTTGCTGACGGTTCTGCTTCTGCCGATCAATATCTTCGTGTTGACGCGGTTCTATTATGGGCTCGGGCGGGCATCGGGGCAAAGGACGAGGGACCGGATTCGCTTTCGCCCCAGCAAATTGGGCAAGCTCGAAATTCGGATATGGAACGGATGGAAGAGACTTCGGCATAAGCGCACGCTGTACGCATCGGTTGCCGCTTTGTACATCGCCTTGTCGATGTTCATCGGTTGGCGGGCGAGCGAAAGCCTTGTGTATGCCAGGTGGAGCGTGCTCATTGCGGCGCACCGCGGAGATACGACTGACGCGCCGGAGAATTCGCTCCCCTCTATCGTTTCGGCGATCGATAAAGGCATGCAGGTGGTGGAACTGGATGTCCAATTGACCAAGGACGGGGTTGCCGTGTTGAATCACGATTCCGATCTCAGGCGCGTTGCCAGTGTGCGAATGCGCGTGGACGAAATGACTTATGCGCAGCTTCGCCAGTTGTCCATCGGCCAGGACGAGAACGGGAATCCGGTGCGGATCCCGACCTTGTACGAGGCGCTCGCCGCATCGGAGGACCGGATCAAGCTGTTGCTCGATCTGAAGCCGTATGGCGGCACGAGCGAAGCGCTGGCAGATGAAGTCGTCCGGATCGTCAAAGATGCCGGAATCGAGCAAGAGGTGCGCATTCAGTCATTCGACGGCCGCTCCCTGGAGCGAATCCGGGAATATGCACCCGATATCAAGATCGGGAGAATTCTCTACTTCGCGCTCGGAGACTTATCGGGACTCGATGTCGATTTCTACACGATCGAGCAAGTGATGCTGACGGACCGTCTTGTCCAGCAAGCGCATGCCGATGGGCGTGAGGTATGGGTTTGGACCGTCAACACCAGGCGGGCGATGAAGGAGGTGCTCAAATTCCAGATCGACGGAATGATTACCGACCATCCCGAGATAGCGCAAACGATCATCGAGGTGGATTTGTAAACGTTGGCCTAAATTGATGACATGGCGGAACGGCGGTCCATTCGTCGGAACAGCGCGGCGAATACGACAATGCAGCCGACCGCGAGCACCGCATTGTACAAGAACACGTCGCGCATGCCCCACACCTCGCTCGCTTCGCCGCCTGCATAGCTGCCGATCAGGCGGGCGACGCCGAGGCATAGCAGGGCGTTCAGCGTTTGACCGCTGGCTTTGAGCTCGTCCGGCACTTCCCGGTTGATCACGGTGGCCATGGTGACGGACAGAACGATGAAGATCAGACCGTGCAGTACCTGCACCGGAATCGTCCAGTACGGGTCATGGATGGCCGAGAACAAGTACCACCTAAGCGCGGCCGCCGCTCCCGCTCCCAGCAAAATGTAATGGACGCGCACCCTCCGGAAGATCGTGCCGGCCAGCAGCAGGAACGGGATTTCGCTGAGCGAGGAGATGACCATCGACCACCCGAGCCACGCGCTGCTGCCGCCTAACTCCTGAAAGTACAGCGGGAAAAAAGTATAGTAATACCCGAGTGTGATGTGCAAAACGAAATTGACCGCCAAATAAAACACCAGCTTGCGGTTGCGGAACAGAATCCAGATCCGGATGCGGCGTCCTTTCTTCTGATGGCCTGCGACAGAAGGGAACCGCAGGACGAACGCGAAGGATACGGCCATGACGGCGGCATAGACGGCAAACAGCAAATCCACGCGCTTCTCGGCGATCAAGCCGAATGCAATCGACATAAGCGCGAAGCCGATCGTACCGGCCATCCGGATCCGACTGAAGCCGCTTGCCCATCTTCGCCGATCCAGTTCCTCAAGCGTAATCGCATCGCTGACGGCGAAGATCGATGCTTGGAAGAAGGTGAAGACGCTGATCATGGCAAGCAGATAGCCAAACCCGTTGGATAACGGATACAGCAGCATGGCGCCGCCGCTCCCCGCAATAAGCAACAGCAATACGCCGTTCTTGGTTCTGGCTCTGTCGCTCAGCGTTCCCCATACCGGCTGGGCGAGAATGGCGACAAGGGGACCGATGCCGAGTAGGATGCCGATCTGCGACGAGTCGAATCCTGCATCGCGGAAGTAGAGCGGGATGAACGTGCCGTAGACCGCATTTCCCATGTAGATGAAGAAATAGAAGAGATAGAAATAGGAAAGCTTTGCCGGTGTTGTCATGCGTAACTCCCTTTGCAGCAGAATGGACAAGATGCTACTAGCATAATCCGCGCGGTCCGCAAGATCAACGGACAATCTTTCAACCCGCGGCTATTCGCCGTATCGATCTGCTTTTGCCGCCGCCGAGCTTCCTCCTACCCCGCCAACTTGCCGCCACAGGCTGCATTTAGCAAAATATTCCGTGCTGCCAAGCCGCTTTTCTAGTACAATAGAACCGATTCTAGTCGATTTGTCCCACTACACAGGAGGCTGACACAGGATGCGATTGGTCACGCGTTCGGATTTTGACGGTCTGGTTACGGCGGTATTATTGAAGAAGATCGGCATGATTGAAGAGATGAAGTTCGTTCACCCCAAAGACATGCAGGACGGCACGATAGCTGTCACGGATCAGGATATTCTGACAAACGTTCCCTACGTGCCCGGCTGCGGCATGTGGTTCGATCATCATGCCAGCGAATTGAAGCGCTCGCAAGAGGAAGGTTTCGTCTTCAAAGGAGAAGTCCGGCTCGCGGACAGCGCGGCGCGTGTCGTTTATGATCATTTCGGCGGTCGAGACAAGTTCGGAAGCGAACTGGACGACTTGATGCAAGGCGTGGACAAGGCCGATGCGGCCAAGTTCAGCAAGGAAGACATCTTGCATCCGCAAGGCTGGGACCTGCTGTCGTTTCTGATGGATTCCCGCACGGGCCTCGGACGGTATAGGGATTACAACATCAGCAACTACCAGCTTATGGAGAAGCTGGTCGACTTGTGCGCCGCGCATCCGATTGGCGACATTATCGAGGACCCGGACGTCAAGCAGCGGGTGGACCGCTATTTCGAACTGGATGCCGAATTCCGCAAGATGCTCAGCCAGTACACGAAAACCCAAGGCAACGTGATCGTGACCGATCTTCGCGGCGTGGAGACGATATACCCGGGCAATCGCTTCCTGATCTATGCGCTGTATCCCGAACAGAACGTCTCGCTGTGGATCGTCGACGGTTTTCAAAAACAGAACGTCTCAATCGCATGCGGACACAGCATTATTAACCGCGGATGCGGCGTTCATGTAGGTCATTTGATGCGAAAGTACGGCGGCGGCGGACATGAAGCGGCTGGTACTTGCCAGGTGCCTTATGCGGATGTCGACCGTACGATCGCGAGTATCGCGGACTCGTTCCAAGCGTAACGTCAGACGACAGACCCGATTCGGGGCCGCAAGGAGCCACTAGGGAAGTTCATCAATTTGTCAAAGTTTCAGGAAAAGTTGGCTCCCCCGCTCGGATTGAGGTTGAGTTTATCTGTCCAAATTAGGTATTATAAGAGATGGACATTTTTGAATGAGCAGGGGGAGCACTCGATGCACAAATGGACGATGGCTACACTTGTATTAATCGCCTGCGCCTTGGGCGTTTACTTGCTGGCGTCGGGACTGCCGGAGAAGCCGCATGAGGAAGTTCTGCCGGAAGGTATGGATAGTCTGACGATCACCGCAACCAACTTCAATTTCAATGAGAAAGAATACCGCGTGAAAGCCGGCACGACCTACAAGGTCAAGTTCTCCAACAAACTGGGCAAGCATGGCGCCGAGATCAAGGAACTGGGAATCGATCTGACTCCCGACAATCCGATCCAAGAGATCACGTTCCCTGAAGCCGGCAAAACTTATGAGTTGCACTGCTCGATCATGTGCGGTTCGGGCCATGCGGACATGAAGTCGGTCATCATCGTGGAGTAAGCAGGACAATCAATCGAAGGAGCCGAAGAGGCTCCTTTTTTTCCAATCCTATGAGCAGAAGAGGGGAATACGCATGATCAAGCATATCGTACTGTTCAAATTGAAAGACCGTTCCGCCGACAATGTGGAGCGTGCGGCTCAGGTATTGCGCGACATGGAAGGCAAGATCGAGGTGCTGCGCACGATCGAGGTCGGCATCGACGTGCTGCATTCGGAGCGGTCGTACGACATCGCTCTGACGACGAGCTTCGATTCCTTGGAGGATCTGGAAACGTATCAGGTGCACCCGGTCCATCAGAAAGTCATCGAATATATGACGTCCGTGCGCGAATCTTCTATAAGTGTCGATTACAGCATCTGAGATGTCGAACCTGATCCTGACAGCAGACACGACGACGGACATAGGCAACGGCGATCTGTACGAGATGATGACGTACCTGCTCGTGATCATCATCAGCGCGATCGTCATGACGATCTGGCTCAAGCGCAGGGGCAGAAGCAAGCGGAAATAAAGGAGGCCAGCGCCTTTGTATTACGTGAATCGGACGAGCATCGATGATAGACTTGCCTGCGTGCCCGATATCGCCCAGGCGCTGTCGGAACTGGCAGCGGAATGGAGAGGCACGCTGCTGCAGGGGCTGGCCCAGGAGAGGGCGCTGCATCTGTCGGTGGAAATCGTGACGGATGTCGGCAGTTCGCTGATCGACGGGTTTCTGATGCGGGATGCCAGCAGCTATGAGGATATTATCGATATCATCGCGGGGGAAGGCGTGTTGCCTGCTGACGTGGCCGCACCGTTGCGACGCCTGGTCATGCTCCGCAAGCCGCTTGTGCAGGATTACGCCGAGTGGGCAAGAAGCGAATTGCATGGTCTTACGTCGGAGCTTCCAGATTTGCTGCGCCGATTTTCGGAACATGTCCGGGCGTATTTGCGTGACGAACTGGGAGAATGAAACATTTTCCGCGCCGGCTGCGATTTACGGAACGGCCGAATTCCGGTACAATGAAAGGCATATAACCGCTGCACCGGTAGCCCGAGGAGGGATGCTCATGCTGCCGCAAGAAGAACGGTCGACTCGCAGTCAATTGCTTCAGATGCTGAAGACGGAAGGAAGCTGCAGTACCGGCGACATGGCCAAGGCGATGGGCATTACCGAGATGGCGATTCGCCGCCACGTTCAGGCGATGGAACGGGACGGACTGATCAGCTCCGCGCTGGTGAGACAGCCGATGGGCCGGCCGTGCTACCGTTATTCGCTGACGGAACAGGCGGATCCTCTGTTTCCGAAGAATTACCCGCAGCTGACGCTCGATTTGTTCGCGGAATTGGAGCAGGCGCCTGGCGGTCCTGCGATGATCGACCGTATGTTCGAAGGCCGGCGGGACAAGCTCGTGAACAAGTACCGTGAACGCATGGACAATCGGTCGCTGGAAGAGCGGGTGGCCGCTTTGTCCGAGATCCAGAATGAAGGCGGCTATATGACCAATTGGACGGCGGATGAAGAGGAACCGGACGCCTTCCGGCTGCATGAATACAATTGCCCCGTAGCGCAGGTCGCGAATCGTTACCGGCAAGCTTGCCGTTGCGAGCTTCAATTGTTCGAGCAACTGCTCGGAGCCGATGTGGAGCGCACCGAATGCCTCGCGGACGGCGGCAAGCGCTGCACGTATGCTATACGCGGCAGCAAGGTCGCACCTGTCCGGTCGTAGGCAGCCGATAAAATCCTATTTCATCAAATGAGAACAAACGGCACCGTCATCGTCAAGATGCGGGCCGTTTTTTTGTTGATCATTCAGAATTTATAAGTTTCACGCCTATTCATTTCTGAATGATCTTCGATAAAAACGACATTCTCTGCCTTAAGAGGACGACGAAGTCGTTTTTACTTGTGTCGAAACGAGCCCTGCCTGCTTATACTGTATCAACCGCATGGGCATTCGCCCGGTCGGCAGCTTGGGCAGGAGGGAGTGAAGACGATGGCATGGAACTTGGCCGCATATGCGATTGCGCTCGCCGTTCTCTTGACGGCAGGTGTGCTGATGGCATTGTTGTGGCGTTTGCACCGCATCCTCGGACGATGGGACCGAACGGCGGAGCGACTGGCACGGCAAGCGGACCAGGCGCTGGTCACCTATGTGCGACTGGCGGAGGAAGCAACCGAGACGGCGGCCGTATGCAGGCAGACGATGAGCGGATTCTCCCGGCTCGCGGAGGGGGCGAGAGCTGTCGGAGAAGCCGCCGAATCCGCAGCGATGGCCGCCGTGCATGCCGCCGAATATTGGCATGACCGGCTCATCGCGCTGCGAACGGCGGAAGACGGTACGGCCGCAGAAGTGCCAGGTCTGATCGACTATTTCCGCGATTTGGGGCGTCGCCTATTCGCCCGGTTCGCGGTAGACTCCGACTCAGGCGGCGGCCGCAGGCCGGGATCGGGTGCGGATCATCGATCAGGAGAGTGATGGAAAATGGCAAACAAGAAAGTGTTGAAATCGTTCATGTGGGGCGCGTTGACGGGCGCCGTCACCGGAGCGGTTACCGCCTTGCTGCTGGCTCCGAAGTCCGGCAAGGAGCTGCGCAAGGACATCTCGGACACTGCCCACAAGGTCGGCGACAAGACAGCCGAGATCGGTCGTCAAGCCGGCTCAGCCGTGCAGTCGATCGCCCGCAAGACGACGTCGTTCGCTTCCGATGCCAAGCAAGCCGCTGGCCGATTCGTGACGGACATTCGCTCGCGCAAGACGGCCGATGCCGAGATCGCGAATGGGGAAGCGGCGGGGGAGACGGCGGCCGCCAGCGATGCTTCCGCGCAATAACGAATAGACCAAGTCAAGCGCCTTAGCACGAACGTATGCTTTATGAACGCAGTGCCCTCTCCCGCGGGGCTTTGCGTTTTTTATTTTGCGCGGAAGAGAGGTACCTTTTGGAATCTCCCCTCATAATGTAGAAGTGTCGATCACACAGAAGAAAGCGGTGTTCTCGTGCAGCAGGCGATAGCAGTCCTGGATTCCGGCGTCGGCGGTCTGACTGTCGTGAAGGAAGTCATGCGCCAGTTGCCCCGGGAATCGATCTTGTATTTCGGCGATACCGCCCGAACGCCTTACGGTCCGAGACCTGCGGAAGAAGTCACCCGATTCACGTGCGAGATCGTCGATTATTTGCGGCAATACGAGCCCAAGATGATCGTGATCGCCTGCAATACCGCGACGGCGGTGGCGCTCACAGCCGTCCAGGAACGGGTGCGCGTTCCGGTCGTCGGCGTGATCCATCCCGGCGCCCGTGCGGCGATCGGCCGGTCGAAGACGGGCGTCATCGGCGTGATCGGAACGGAAGGGACGATCAGGAGCGGCGCTTACGAAGACGCGCTCGGGCGATTGTCGCCGCATTTGAAGGTGATCAGCAGGGCGTGTCCGGATTTCGTGCCATTGGTGGAAGCCGGCAACTTCAAGTCGGAGGAGACAAGGCGCGCCGTCGAACGTTCGCTGAATCCGATGAAATCGGAAACGATGGATTGTCTCATTCTTGGCTGCACGCATTATCCGTTCTTATCGGAAACGATATCCGACGTCGTCGGCCCGGGCGTCGCCCTGATCAGTTCGGCGGAAGAGACCGCGCGGGAAATCAGCACCATCCTGCAGAGAGACCACGTGCTTGCAGGACAGGACGAGGTGCCATTGCATCAATTTTGCTGCAGCGGAGATCCGGTTAAATTTCAGACGATCGCGCATGCTTGGCTGGACGAGCAGATTCGCAAGCTTCCCGTCGTCTGGCGCGTGCCGCAAATCGGCTTCGTACAGACATAGGAACCCGGTTCCCGTCATACATCATATCATTCGGGCGGGAAGGGTGAACGCAAGTGATCGGGGAGAAATACGGCATCATGCAGCTTGCGATGGATTTAAGGCGGCTGGCGGCGGATTACCCGTTCGTCGAAGTCGGAACGATCGGCTGCAGCGTGCTCGGCCAGCCGCTCTATGCGCTGCGGATCGGCAGCGGGCCGTTCCGATGGCACTTCAACGGGAGCTGTCATGCCAATGAATGGATCACGACGCCGCTGCTTATGAAATTCGCGTATGATTATACATTTGCCGCTTGCACGCGGGGGACGATCGGAGGAATGGACGCCCATAATCTGCTGCGCCGGAATACGCTTTGGATCGTCCCGATGCTGAATCCGGACGGCGTTGAATGGGTGTTGCAGGGGCTTGCATCGTCCGATTGGAAGGCGAACGCGCGCGGCGTCGATCTGAACGACCAGTTTCCCGCCTATTGGGAAGAAGAGCGGCAGCGCCGGCAAGTGCAATTGCCGGGCCCCCGCGACTACGGAGGCCCGGCACCTCTCAGCGAGCCGGAAGCGAGAGCGCTCGCGGACTGGACCGTGCGGATGAATTTCCACGCAGTGCTGTCCTTGCATACGCAGGGAGAAGAAGTGTATTGGAATTATCGCGACTATGAGCCGTCTTGTTCGAGGGAATGGGCAGACAGGCTGGCCGGTGCGGCGGGATACCGGGCCATAGCCCTCACGGGCAGCGATGCCGGCTACAAGGACTGGTTCCTGCAGGCATTCGGGAGGCCGGGCTTCACGGTGGAAGCGGGTTCCGGCGTCAATCCGCTGCCGGCGGGCGATTTTCCGGCAATCTCGCAGCGGTTGAATCGGCTGTTCGCGCAAGCGCTGGATTTGTCGCCGCCGTAGGTTCGAATTCGTGAGAACGGGGCACACTGGGGACAATCCGCGAATGACAGGAGTCCCAAATATGCCGCGCAAATCGTTCTATCGGTTGTGGAGCCGTCTGCCGTCCCGCGTCTGGTCGATCTTGCGTTCTCCCCGCGTGTCTGTGCAAGACAAATTGTTGTTCCTCGTCCCCGTGGCGCTTTATTGGGTGCTTCCCGACTTCATGCCGCTGATGCCCATCGACGACGCTGCGGTCACGGTCATCGCATCGGCGTGGTATGCCAAGCGGATGGAGCGTAAATATGCGCTGGAAAACCGGGCGGGAAACCATTACAATAAAACCAGACCATAACGGGAGTGGAACGCGAGATGAATTGCAAAATTACCCGCAATGCGGCGAAAGTAATCCAGCGCGAGCTGGACAAGCCGGAGAACGCAGACAAGAAGCTGCGCGTCCTCATTACGCACAGCCATGGAGATCATGCGCATTATGGACTTGACCTGGATCAGCCGGGCGAACAGGACGAAGTCGTCATTACCGACAAAGGCATCGACGTCATCATGGCCCGCGGCGAAGAGCTTCTGGACGGCGTGAAGATCGATTATTTATATTTTCCGGAGGAAGGGTTCGTCATTACGAATCCGAGCAAGGGCAACCATGGAGACCACTAATGACAGCTTGAACGCAGGCTATCCGGTCGAGAACGATATACGCATCTGCGACAAGTGCCGCCATATCCGGGTCAAGACAATGACGTCCAAGCTGCAGAAAGCCGCGCCGGACACGGAAGTGAAGGTAGGCTGCAAGTCTTACTGCGGCCCCTGCGCGCGCTATGCGTTCGTCTTCGTGAACGGACGTTACGTGACGGCGCCGACGGAAGACGAGGCGATCGAGAAGGCGCGCAGGTTCATCAAATGAATAATTAGAGAATGGCTGACCCGTTCGGGACAGCTATTTCTTTTATTACAGAAGTAACGCCGAAAAGAAAACGCTTTACACACTAAAATTTTAACGTTAAAATGAAGCTGTAATAAGTATTTTAACGTTAAAATTTTAGGGAGGAATTGCAATGAAGAAAAAAGGGTTATTAGTCGCTGCTTTATGTCTGGGATTGCTCTTGACCGGTTGTTCATCGTCCGGAGGGGAGGACAAAGCTTCTGAAACGGTTGATACAAACCCTGATAAACAGCTGGAGATAATCGGAAACGCAGTAAAGTATGATCCGAATCAGCCCGTAAACGACGGCAAGCCGATTACGATCGATTTTTGGTCGGGGACAGAGGGCGAGCCTGCGCTAAAAATGATTGATAAATACGTAAGTATTCATCCCAACGTTACGATCAAGCCTGATGTGAAGGCATGGAGCGATTATTGGACGAAGCTTCCGCTAGCCTTGAAGGGAAAGAATGGTCCGGCACTTTTCAGCACCAGCAATGCCTATGACGATGTCATTTCACCTTATGCGGCACTTTACGATATTTCGGTCGAGGACTTGGCCAAAGATTATAAACTCGTTGAACTGTTCGAGAGAAACGGTGGCGTTCAATACATCAATTACTCGACCATGACAGGAAGCATTTTCTACAATAAGAAGCTGTGGAATGAAGCAGGGCTGACAGACGATGATATTCCTGCGACTTGGGATGAATTTATCGAAGTTGGCAAGAAACTGACGAAATTCAAGGGAGACAAGCTCGTACAAGCGGCATTTAATTATAATGACAGCGGTTATCAAGAAATGATTACCGCACTGAACTATCAGAAAGGACAATTAATGTTCACCGAAGACGGTAAGAAAATGAATTTCAATACGGAAGTCACAAAAGAAAATACGCAGTTTATGGTGGACTTGTACGAGAAGCATAAGCTTGGGGACAAAAATTTTGGAGATGAGTACTTACCCAGCTTCGGTAATGGCCAGTCTGCCATGATTTATGGTTGGGGTTGGATCCAGAATGAACTCAAGACCACCTACCCGGATATCGACTTCGGTGTATTTCCAACGCCGACTTTTACAAAAGACACGCCGTTTGCGTATGACCGTTATGATGGCGAGGCTACGCCTGGCGTAAATAAAAACCAAACGAAGGAACAACAAGCGGTTGCTCAAGATTTTATCAGATTTATTCTGGCAGGCGATGAATATAGCAAACTGGGTGCTTTGCAATATGCTACTTTCCCTACGAAATACTCGCTGAGAGACGATAAAGACATCCAGGCCGATCCCGTACTGAATACGATCGCTCCCCGTGTCGATCGATTAATTTGGCCGGGACCATTCCCATCGACCCTTGAAACCGTCATGCGGCAGACCGGTGAAAATATTTTATACAACGGCATGTCGGTGGATAAAGCCATGGAGGAAGCGCAGCAACAAATGGACAAAGATATGACGAAAACCAGCTTTGTTTCCTTGGAAAATAAGTATGAGTTTTATAACGAGGCGACAGGAAGCAAATAGACCAACCGTCTGCTTCCGCTGCCAGGATATCTCACGATCCACGGGTCGATTATGACTGGCGGATCGTGGGATATAATCCGGTTATCGTTAAGGGAGAACATTCAGATGAAGATACATTTCTTCTTGAAGAAAGGCTTGTCTTTTCGGAATGCCATCATTATTTTTCTGATCCTATATTTCGGAATATTCACGGCTTATCCCATCGCGAAAGCTTTTATGGGCAGTTTTCACGATTGGAATCCGTTAGTTGATCAATACGACTATATTGGTTTGGAAAACTTCAAAACGGTTTTACAAGACAAGCTGCTATGGGGTTCCATGGGAAACACCCTGTTTTATTCGATCGTTTCTTGCGTGTTGCGTATCATTGTCGGGTTAACGTTTGCGCTTTTTTTAACTTCGAAACTGATTAAATTCAAAAGTGCGCATCGGGGCATCTTTTACATGCCGACCGTTACGCCGATGGTGGCGGTATCGTTTGTTTGGGTATGGATGTTCAACCCTCAATTCGGGTTGATCAATAAAATTTTCGGTCTCGATATCGCATGGTTGAACAATACGAACTATGCGATGGCCGCTATTATTATCATGACAGTATGGAAAGATTTCGGTTATGCTACGATAATCTTTTTGGCCGGTTTATTGGCGATCCCGGAAGAATCCTATGAAGCCGCCGCGATTGATGGGGCGGGTGCTGTGCAGAAATTTATGAAAATTACTTGGCCGCTTCTTCGACCGATTACGTTCTTCGTCATGGTGACTTCATTAATCGATTATTTGCAATCCTATGTGCAAATCCTGATTATGACGGAAGGCGGTCCAGGTACAAGTACTTATGTCATCTCCTATTTGATTTTCGATGAGGCTTTTATTAAATACAATTTCGGCGCCGCTTCGGCGATGTCCATCATTCTGTTCGTTATGATTGCCCTATTAACGGCGATTATGTTCAAAATGCCGAAAAGGGAGGGATACTAATATGAGAACAGGAATCGGAGTGGTTATGAATGTCATTGTCGTTTTTTTTGCGATCGTCACGATCATTCCCTTTGCTTGGATGTTAGTATCTTCCTTCGCGACCAACAGTGAAATTGTTAAAATCGGCGGCGGTCTATTTCCAACCATGTCAACGTTGCAAAACTATACCGACGTCCAACAAAAGTTTAACTTCATGCGGATGTTCGCTAATAGTTTATATATCTCTTTTATCGTGACGGCGATTGTCGTGTATACGAGCTCCTTGGCGGGATTTCTGTTTGCGAAGTTTACGTTTAGAGGAAAAGGGTTGTTGTTTGCCGTAATCTTGTCTACCATGATGCTTCCGTGGGCCGTCACCCTCATTCCGAAATATGAAATGATGATGCAATTTGGGTGGTTGGACAGTTATAAATCATTGATTATCCCTTCTATGGCAAGTGCTTTCGGCGTCTTTCTGTTCAGGCAGTCCATTTCTCAAATCCCGGATGACTTGTTGGAAGCGGCAAGAATGGATGGGGCGAACGATTTTTTTATTTTTCATAAAATCATTGTCCCGACCTCCAAAAATACGATTTCAAGCTTGGTTATTTTCCAATTCCTTTGGGCATGGGAAGATTTCATATGGCCGTTCTTAATGATTGACAGCCCCAATAAGCAGTTGATCTCCGTCGGTCTGAAACTTTTCAACGGTCGATATGGAACAGATTACGGTGGATTATTCGCCGCCACAACGATTACAATGATTCCAGTCATTGTCGTCTACGTGGTGTTCCAAAAACAGTTTATTTCAGGCATTACAGCCGGCTCTGTGAAGTAGATAATTGCGACGAAAGGATGAATCCCGTGGCCGTTACCCTCAAACAAATTGCAGATGAAGCCGGCGTAAGCATTACGACGGTAGCCAATGTGATTAAAGGCAAAAGTGTGTCAGAGAGCAAGAGAAAGAAAATTCAAAAACTGCTCGACAAGTATGACTACAGTCCGAATATGAACGCGAAATCTCTTGTCAATTCATCCTCGAACTTGATCGGCGTTCTCTATTACGTGAGCGAAGGCGAAGATCACGATAATTTCTCGGACCCGTTCATATCGGAGCTTTTGTCGGGAATCGAGAAGGAAGCGCGTAATCATGGGAATTTCGTGCTTGTGCACAGTTTTACGGATATTAACGATATTAAAATTTTACAAAACAATTGGTTGTTCGACGGATTTATTGTCGCTACGACACCGAACAAGCTGGTGCATCCTATTTCTTCTATTATTCGAGATTCGATTCGTTCCGTTTTTATCGATGTCGTATTGGACGATGAAGAAAGGCGGATTTTCGAACAAAAACAGGAGACTTATTTTATTATGAATGACGATTATTTGGCGGCCAAAGAAGTCACGGAACATATGATCTCCAAAGGACATGAGCGGATTGCTTTTCTCGCATCCAGATTTGTTGAAAACGAGGAAAGCCTTACTGAAGTACGATACGCAGGTGCATGTTCGGCTGTACACCAACATTTCGGCCCGAACAAAACGATCGGCAAGGTGTCAATGGATAATCGTTCATCTTTGCTGGCTGATGAATCTGAATACACGGCAGTCGTCTGTGCCTCGGATAAAATTGCAGCAGAATTTCTTGAACTGTATAATTCCGGCGCAATCAAGGGGCCAGGTATGTCGGTCGCAGGATTCGATAATGCGGTTTTCGATACGTATTTGACACCGCAGCTTACGACGGTTGACTTGCATCATCGCGAAAAAGGGAAATTGGCCGTTCAATTGATTAACGAGAAAACGAAAGGTACGGACATGAAAAACAATTTTCACATGATTAAGCACGAATTGATAGAGAGAAATTCCGTATTCGAAAGAGGGGTATGACTGAGTGAACGAGTTGAAAAATGGCATCATCATTGGGAATTCTGTGCTCTCGTCCAGAGTCGCAGTAGAAGATCATTATATCGCATTCGATTTGAACTACAATCCGCCGTATTTTCTCGATCATAAGAACGGATTGGTTTCATTCGGCAAAGCCGTCGTCAATTTTTTGGACAAAGACGGAGAATCCTTAAATATCGTAAAAACGGAAGTGCTGGATGATGATTATCCGAGATTGGTTGCGAAGCTGTTACTGAGTAACGGGGTTTCTTGCGGATTAAAGGCATTTGCGCCAATCGACGCGGAAAAATCGGAGACCATGTTCTTGCCCGCAATCCTGTTGCAATTCAGTTATGAAGGAATATTGGCTTCAGAAATTATTACCAAAATCGAGTGGGATATTTCGGAGTTGGGATTCGATAAACAATACGGCTGGATGGAACCGTCTCCGCAATCGAACCATCCATATAGCTATGAGAAATTTTTCATTCGCTCCATGTCGGAACAGACAATCGTCCGGGAACAGGTTAACGGCGGCAAAATAGAGTTCGTTCAACAGGATCGGGAGCCATTCATATGCATGGGATACTTCTCCGAAAAAGCAAGGTGGAGAACCAAGGTGAGATCGGTCGACGAATTATGTTCGTATATACTGGGCCATTTCGAACATCTCGCGGCAGCAATAGATGACTGGGTTGACAGCTTGCCGCGGATTGGAGACCAACAAATATTTCAATATACACGCTGGTATAGTCAAGCTGCCGTTTTATTAACGAAAGCCGACGATACGGGTAGAGTGATTACGATGGGATACAAAGAATTGAATCAGCGCGATTCTTTCTGGACCAGCTATATTCACTTAGTCTTCTGGCCGGAATTGGAAAAGACGATGATTCGCGAATCCTGCCAGTGGCAAAAACCGAACGGCAAAATTCCGACGACGATACTTCCGTTATACGACCGCGAAGTCGATATCGATATCAATGAATATTTCTGTTTGCGGATCAGCCGATATTTTAGATATTATCGAGACTATTCGTTCCTTCGGGAATGCTGGCCGCACTATTTGAGATCAATCGAATTTCTTCTTACTTTGGATCGGGACGGAGACTCCATCCCGGAGCAAGCGCCGCCTGAGGAACCGCTTAATTTCTGGGCGGATTGGAAGGATGTAATCGGCATTTCCGGAAGGAAGCTGGCGCCTCACTTCGTTCTCTTGTGGAAGTCAGCGCTGCAGGAAGGAATCGACTTAGCGAAGGCCTTGCAAGATACGGAGTCACAAGAAAGACTGCAAAGTATTTTGGCAGAGGTTGATAAATATATTGACCAGGATGACATGTGGAATGAAAATTACTTTGGCGAGGTTTGGTATGATGCGACAATGAGTCGGCAAATGAGTAGGCATGTTCTGATCGACCAGACGTTAGCTATTCCCTTCGAGGGTTATCCTCGAGATAAGATTGCCCCATTGTATCAGAAGTTGAATGAGAATGAGACTCCAGCCGGCATACCGGAAACATACCCGTATCGGGAAGATATGGAATACGAAAAGGGCAAATATCATAATGGCGGAATATGGCCCTATTTGGTTTTTGCAGATGCAATGGGAAGGTTTATGACCGGCTACCATGAGGATGCCAAACGACTGATTAAGAAAATAGGATACTACGATTTAGAATTTCAAAAAGACTGGGCTCCGAATGAATACTTGGATGCCATTACGTTCAACAACGAAGGCTTTCCCATACAAGGGTGGTCCTCGGCGCTCTTTGGAGCATTATCCCATGGCGCGTTTCATATTGAGTGGACAGATGATTATACTTTAGAGGTGAATCTTAACTTGGGGAAATGTGACTTTATGACGTATTTGCATCTGCCTTATCCGTTCGGCAAAGTGAGGCTTGAACGAAAGAACGATGTAATGTCAAGTTCATTTCTATCGGA
Source organism: Bacillota bacterium (assembly GCA_023391635.1). Lineage (GTDB taxonomy): Bacteria > Bacillota > Bacilli > Paenibacillales > Paenibacillaceae > Cohnella. Next base: position 59,168 of record JAEWAQ010000074.1, read on the forward strand.
CGGGAAATATCGATTGAAAATAAATTGAGCAAGTAAGAGCGTTATTCCTCTTGAATCCCGCATTCCCGCCGTCCTCGTTGCGAGTTGGCGGGAATGCGGCTTAATCATACAGGGGAGATCATTTCAGCAGCGGCACCAGATCGTGTTCGACGATTCGGTCCGACACCGCAAGTTCCTCTCTCGCTTGCGTAGCGCCCGGCAGGCAGACGGATGGATCCAGTACCTCGCCGCCTGGCAAGCTATAGCAGGTGCCGCGCCCGAGAATGCCTTCGTTGTTCGGAGCGAAGAACACGCTGCCGTCCGTAAAGCCTCCGTTGCGGAACATGACCGGCTTCGGCACGTCGGACATCGCGCTGATGCCCATCAAGCTGTACGGCGCTGTCTGGATGCCGAGCAGGTGCAGCACCGTCGTCTCCGTATCGAGCTGGCCGACCGCTTTCTCCCTGACGCCTGCATGCTCGTCGTTCGGCAGATGAATGAAGAAAGGCACCTTTTTCAGCAGCGAATCTTTTTCCAGATCCGTCACCGGTCGCCCGAACAAGGTTGCATAGGCGTCCCAGTCGCTGATCGAATTGTCGTGGTCGCCATAGAACATCAGAATCGTGTCGTCCCACAAATTCGCGGCTTTCAAATCCTCCACGAGCTCGCCCATGGCTTGATCCACGTAGTGGGCCGTCTGCACGTAATCGCCCAAAATCGTGCCGCTCAATGCGCCGACATTCAATTCGTGCTTGCCGACCGCGTAAGGATGATGACTGGTCAGCGTGATCGCCATGGCGTAGAACGGGGAGTTGCCGCGGCTCTGAATCTGCTCGACCGTCTGGCGGAAGAACGAGATGTCGCCGAGCGACCACCCGAGCGGTTCGTCCATTTTGTAGTCCTTGATGCTGTAAAATTGGCCGTACTCCATGTTGTGGTACATATTGTTGCGGTTCCAGAAGCTGCCATCGTAGACGTGGTGTACGGTCGTGTCGTAGTCCGCGGCGCCCAGCACCTCCGGCATGCATTCGAAGTCATGGCCCGCGAAACGGATGAACACCGAGCCCGACGGCACCGGATGCAGCGAGCAGCTTGTCGTGAAGTCGGCGTCCGAAGTTCGCCCGTTTGCAGTCTGGTGATAGAAATTCGGGAAGTAGACGCTTTGCCCGATCAACTGGTTCAAGTTCGGAGTCACTTCCTCGCCGCCGACTTCGAGTCCGATCAGGAACGCGTTGAACGCTTCGGCTTGCACGATCAGCACGTTCTTTCCCTTATACGCGCCGAACAGCGGCTCCATCTCGGACATGCTTTGCAGTTCCTTGCGATCGTTCATCCAGTCCCGGGCTTCCTGGATCTGCTCCTCCGTCACGCCGCCGCCCAGCCAATTCTCCTTGGCATAGCGATAGACGTCATAACCGTGAAAGCCGAACAGCCCGGCGACGTTATAGATCGGAACGTTCCACCAGTTTCCTTCGAACAGACCGGCCGCCCAGCCCCTCTTCTGCTCGGCTATCGGTCCGGAAATCAGTTGGTAGCCGATCGCGAACACGAGGATGCCGACGAGCAGCCGGATCGACAACCGCACGCGGCGGGTGCCCGGATACACCGGTTTGCGCTTGCGGCTGTTCTGCCGAAATACCCAAACCGAGAGCAGCAGCAAGAACGGCAAATCCAAGAAGTAGATGACGTCTTTGTAGATGATCAGGTCGGATATGCTGTCCTGCAAAGCGCTCACTTGACCGGCTTGCAGCAGCACGGGAACCGTGATGAAGTCTTTGAAATAGCGGAAATAGACCAGGTCGGACAATACGATGACGGAAAGCAGCGTATCCACCGCCAGCAGCGCGACGATTCTCGCCCGCGGTCCCAGGAAAGCGGTCCAGAATGTGGCGAGCAGCAACGCGCCCCAATTCACTTTCCATTTCCAATGGTTCATGGCCCCGACATCGAGCCGATCGTTCAAGTAATCGAGCTTGAACAGCATTGCGGCGATAACGAGCAGTGCCGCCCAGAACGGAATGAAGCGAGCGCCTTCCAAGATCAACCTGGCCATTCTCGATACAGCGGTAAACCACTTCGCATTCCTCATGTACGCGTACTCCTTTTGCCATTGCCGGCCATGCACATTCGTTAGAATTCCCATCATACCCAAGAACAAACAAATTCAAGTATAGCCCGAACCTCGAACGGATGACAAACGGCATGCGGCCAAGCTATCTCAAGCGCGAGATGCCATTGCACCACATATACGATAAAATAAGAGCGCAGGTTGCAGAATGAGGCTATTTTTGGAAGGAGAGCGGGATGAAATGGAACAGACGGAACAATATTTCGACTCGTTATTTGGTGCGGACGGCGACTTGGAGAGGGTGCTTGCGGCCATCCGGGGGGCGGGCATGCCGGAAATATCGGTCGCGCCGGGCTATGGCCGTCTGTTGACGCTGCTCGTCAGGTTGAGGCAGGCGCGCGACGTGCTTGAGATTGGCGCGCTTGGCGGTTATAGCGGCATCTGCCTGATGCGGGGTTTGCCGGAGGACGGGCAGCTGACATCGCTGGAGCTGCGGGAAGATTACGCGGAGCTGGCACGCGGCAATTTGGCGGCAGCCGGATATGCGGGACGATCTGCGTATATCGTTGGCGAAGCGGCTGCTTCGCTGGCTAAGCTCGCGGAGGAAGGGCGGCGCTTCGATTTCTTCTTCATTGACGCGGACAAGGAGAATTACCCGCATTACCTGGAGCGGGCGATCGAGCTGGCGCGACCCGGTGCGGTGATCGTAGCCGACAATACGCTGCTGCACGGCCGTACCGTCGATCCTGCCAAGGAGGGCCCGTCCGTGCTCGCCATGCGCGAGTTCAATCGCCGCATCGCGCAGGATCCGCGCCTCTCCGGCGTACATCTGCCTGCTTACGACGGTCTGGCTCTCGCTGCGGTGAAGTAAAACCATACCGCTGTCGCGAGCAGCATCGCCGCCGACATCAGGAACAGCCCCTCGATGCCGATCGGACCGGACAGCGCGCCGCCGACGACCGGTCCGAGCATGTTGCCGAGCGCAAGAGCGCTGCCGTTGAAGCCGTAGGCGCGGCTCTCCATGCCGTCCGGCGTGTATTTGCGCAGCAGCGCGTTGACGGTCGGGATGAGGCCGCCCATGAAGCAGCCGAGCATGAAACGCCAGAGCAGCAGACCGCCGACCGATCCGACGAACGCCTGCGGAATGAACATGACCGCCGAGCCCAGGAGCGAGACGAACAGGATACGCGAAGCGCCGATCTTGTCGCCCAGCCTGCCGAGAAGCGGCGCGCATACCATGTTCGACATGGCGGTCACCGAACTGACGAAGCCGGCCCAGAAGCCGATGCTCTCCATGCTTCCTAGCAGATCCTCCACATAGAGCGGAATGAGCGCCATCGGGCTCAGCATCGAGAATTGGATGAGCAGCGTCACCGTGAGCAGAACCGGGATTTGCCGGATGCGGACGAGCTCGCGGAAGCCTTTGATCACGCTCTGCTGCGGTTCTTTCGCTGCGGCTGTGCGGTCGAAGTTCTCTTTCACGAGCAGCCAGGACAAGACGGAAGCGATCAGCAGCAGCGATCCGGTGATGTAGAAGATCGGGCGAAAGCCGAAGCTGTCCGCCATCAGACCGCCGAGAAACGGCCCGAGGATGACGCCTGCCGTTCCTCCCGATTGCAGGGTGCCCATGGCGAAACCCATCCGCTCCTTGGGCGTCGATGCGGATACGAGCGATACGGCGGCCGGCGAGAAGCCGGAGATGACGCCGTTGGCCATGCGGAGCAGCAGCATGTGCAGAGGCGTCTGCGCGAAGCCCATCGCGATGATGACGACGGCCATGCCGAAGCCCGACCGAAGCAGCATGATTTTCCGTCCGTAACGGTCAGACAGCTTGCCCCACAACGGCTGGAATAGGAAGGACGTCACGAAGTTCGCCGCGAAGATGAGTCCCGCCCATACGCCGATTTCATGCTCGTCCACCAGTCCCAGGTCCGATTTCAAATACAAGGCCAAGAACGGCGAGATCATCGTCATGCCCGCCATGACCAAGAAGTTGCCAAACCAGAGCACTGTCAGATTGACTTTCCACCGTTGCATGATGCCAGAGCTCCTTCCTGCCGTTTCCACACAAGTAGGGATAGTATAGCACACAATAATCACGCGATTGTCATGGTTTCGTCATACACGAGAGGCATCCATCGGTTGTGGGCGCCGGGTATTCAGGGCATAATGGGAGGAAAGAATGTCCATGACAATCGCGAAAGAGGTAACCCATGGCCTACAACGACCGCTTCCTCCGCGCTTGCCGCAAGCAGCCCGTCGACCGGGTGCCCGTATGGTATATGAGACAGGCCGGCAGGTACGATCCCGATTACCGCAAGATCAAAGAGAAATATTCGCTGCTCGAAATTTGCCTGCAGCCCGAGCTCGCCGCCGAAGTGACGCTGATGCCGGTACGCAAGCTTGGGGTCGATGCGGCGATTCTGTATTCCGATATCATGAATCCCGTCGCTTCGATCGGAATCGAATTCGACATCGTCAAGGATGTCGGACCGGTCATTCATAATCCTGTCAAGAGCGCGGCGGACGTCGAGCGGCTGAAGCCGATCGATGTCGAAGGCGACCTGCCGCATGTGATGGAGACGATCCGCATTCTGGACCGCGAGCTGTCCGTCCCGCTGATTACGTTCGCGGGAGCGCCGTTCACGCTGGCCAGCTATATCGTGGAAGGCCGTCCGACGAGATCGTATCAGCAGACGAAGGCGCTCATGTACGGCCATCCGGATGTCTGGCATCTGCTGATGAGCAAGCTCGCCGACATGGCGGCTACGTACTTGCGCGCGCATGTGAGTGCCGGCGCGAAGGCGGTGCAGCTGTTCGACAGTTGGGTCGGTTCGCTGTCTCCCGTTGATTTCCGCGACTACGTGCTGCCGCATGTGACCTCTATTTTTGCCCAATTGTCCGATCTGCCGATCCCGAAAATTTATTTCCCGGGCGTCAGCTCCGGCGAGCTGTTGCCTTTATTAACCGACTTGCAGGTGGACGTCATCGGCGTCGACTGGCGCGTGCCTTTGTCTGAAGGACGCCGCAGAACCGGCGGACGTTATGCGGTGCAAGGAAACTTGGATCCTTTCGTGCTGCTCGCTCCGGATGCGGTCATACGGGAACAGGCGGCGCGCGTGCTCGATGAGGGCATGCAGGCGGACGGGTTTATTTTCAATCTTGGACACGGCCTGTTCCCGGAAGCGTCGCTGGACAAGCTGCGGGACCTGACGGCCTACGTCCACGAATATTCCGCGGGGAAGCTGCAATAAGGGCTCCGTTCAGTAGTCTTGATGTAACGCTCAAAGATCCTGATGTCAGAGGTGAAAGCATGACGCTATTTGAATCCGATGCCAAGCCGATCGGCGTGCTCGTCATGTCCTACGGCACGCCCGAATCGATGGACAAGGTCGAAGCTTATTACACGCACATTCGCCGGGGACATCCCCCGACACCGGAGCAGCTTGCAGACTTGACCGGCCGCTATCAGGCGATCGTGGGCGGCGTGTTTCCATTGCGGGAAAACACGGACCGCCAGGTCGCCGCGCTGCAGCGCACGCTGGATGAGACGGCGGGCAAAGGCCGGTTCGTCTGCTACCAGGGACTCAAGCACGCGCCGCCGTTCATCGAAGACGGCATCGCGAAGATGGCGGAAGATGGCATTACGGATGCCATTGGTATCGTGCTTACGCCGCAATACTCGGTCATGAGCGTAGGCGGCTACATCAAGCGAGCGCAGGAGGAAGCGGACAAGCGTGGGGTGCGGACCGCGTTCGTGAAGCAATACCACCTGCACCCGGCTTTGATTGCGGCTTTGGCGGATCGGGTCGCGAAGGCGCTGGATCGATTCGGCGATCGGCGCGATCGGGTGCGCGTGCTGTTCAGCGCCCACAGCTTGCCGGAGAAGATATTGGAAATGAACGACCCGTATCCGGATCAACTGCTTGCGACTTCGCGGGCCGTGGCGGACGCTGCCGGTGTTCGGGATTGGCAGTTCACGTGGCAGAGCGCGGGCCAGACCGGCCAGCCGTGGCTGGGACCGGATCTGCTCGAGACGCTCGACCGTCTCGCGGCCGAAGACGTGAAGGACGTGCTGGTTACTCCGGTCGGCTTCGTCTCCGATCATCTGGAGGTCTTGTACGATATCGATCTGGAAGCGAAGCGGCATGCGGAAGGGCTCGGTATGCATCTGGAGCGAATAGAGATGTTGAACGACGATCCGGGTTACATGACGGCGCTGGCGGAATCGGTAAGAGCAGCACGCGGGGAGGCAGACCGACATGAGTGAACGGAAGGCGACGAAGCGTACGGTGGCGGTATTGGGAGGCGGAATGACAGGCCTCTCAGCCGCCTTTTATTTATACCGGGAGGCGGAGCGGCAAGGGGTACCGCTCGCGGTAACGGTGCTCGAAGCGTCAAGTCGGCTTGGCGGCAGGGTCAACACGCTCAGGCGGGACGGATTCGTAATCGAGCGCGGACCGGAATCGTTTCTGGCTCGCAAGCTTCCGATGATCGAACTGGCGGAAGCACTGGGCATTACAGGCGAATTTATAGGCACGAACCCGGCGGCGAAGGTGACCTATATTGCACACGACAACGTGCTGCACGGGATGCCGGCAGGCTTGAATTTGGGCGTGCCGACGAACGCGGAGGCGTTTCTTGCGACCGGGCTGCTGTCGGAGGAAGGCAAACGCAGGGCGCTGGCGGAAGTGGATGTGCCGCCTGCTGCCATTGGTGAACCGGATAGTCAAGACGAGAGCGTCGGGGATTTCCTGGAACGCCGCTTCGGAGCCGAGATGGTGACGCGAATCTTCGAGCCGCTGCTGGCTGGCATCTATGCGGGCGATCTGTACGGGCTCGGACTTGCGGCGACCTTCCCGCAGTTCAAGGAACTGGAGCGGCAATATGGCAGCGTAATCCGCGGGCTGGCGGAACAGAGCCGGTCGGCGCGGGAGCGGGCAACTCCCGCTGCGGAAGCGTCGGCAAGCAGGTCGATCGGTTCCATGTTCTTGACGTTCCGCCGCGGGTTGCAGTCGGTGATCGAAGCGCTGGAAGCGCGTTTGCGCGAGGAAGGCTGCGAAATTCGGCTAGGGACGCGAGTAACGGCATTGCGTAAAACGGAAGCGGGATCGACAGGCGGACATTCGGAAGCGTATCGGCTTGCGATGGACGATGGCAGCATGCTTGAAGCAGACGCAGTGGTGGTGGCGCTGCCCGCAGCCGGTATTGCGGATTTGCTGGAGCCTCATGCCGATGTGTCCGCCATGCGGAATACTCGCTACGTATCCGTCGCGAATGTCGTCTTCGGCTATGACGAAGCCGGATTCGATCATCCGCTGGACGGCTCCGGGTTCCTGGTGCCGCGCGGCGAAGGCCGATTGATTACGGCCAGCACCTGGACGTCGTCCAAGTGGTTGCACACTGCACCAGCGGGCAAGCGGCTTATTCGCTGTTACGTTGGCCGGGCCGGAGAAGAATCGAATGTGGAGCTGTCGGAAGAAGCGATGACGGCAGGCGTCCGCCGTGACTTGCAAGAGCTGATGGGACTGACGGCCATGCCGTCGTTCGTGGAGATTACACGCCATCGCTGCGCGATGCCGCAATATCCGCCGGGACATCGGACAGCGGTCGAAGCGTTCTTGGCCGAATTGGCCGGCGGGCTTCCCGGCGTCGTGCCGGCGGGCCAGCCTTTCGGCGGCGTCGGCCTTCCGGATTGCGTCGCGCAGGGCAAGCTGGCGGCGGAATCGGTTGTCCGCACGCTGGGCGCGCGGTACAATGGGGAGTAGATTGATGCAGGCATTGTGCCGCTTTCGGCCCAGACAGCGGCGAACGAGCGGAGATAAGGCGAAAATCGACTTAACTCAGCCCCGACAGCGGCGAACGAGCGGAGATAAGGCGAAAATCGCCATAACTCAGCCCCGACAGCGGCGAACGAGCGGAGTTAAGGCGAAAATCGCCATAACTCAGCCCCGACAGCGGCGAACGAGCGGAGATAAGGCGAAAATCGCCATAACTCAGCCCCGACAGCGGCGAACGAGCGGAGTTAAGGCGAAAATCGCCATAACTCGGTCCCGATAGCGGAGAACGAGCGG
>JAEWAQ010000014.1 GCA_023391635.1 Bacillota bacterium
TTTGGCGATACGCCAGACCAAGGCTGGAGTGAGTTTTGGGACAGCCCGCGCTACAGCAGCGGCTACGCCAGCCTGTGGAACACATTTGCCTTTGTGCCCGAAACCCATATGCTGAAGCCTTACCCGCAACGCGTGCAGGCCACTTATGCGCTGATGCAAAGCTTTATGGAGTTTACCGCTCAACACAGCCATCAAATTAAACAGTTGCGCGCCCAGCAAATAAAGCAGCAACAAACCCAAACCTCTTTTCCGCTGGCCTGGAAGCTGGATAAAACCAAGCCTTCCACCATCACTTATAAAGGCTATGAGTCCGGCAGGAAGCCGAGCGAAGTTTCCGGTTTGCCGAGGCTGTACTATGACCGCAATAAGCCTTTTGAAAAACAGGTACCCTTTTACAATCATTATATAGATACGCTTTCAGTTGAAAAACCCATAGCCTACCTGGTTCCGCAGGGATGGTGGAAAATAATTGAACTGCTGAAACTCAACGGGGTACAGATGCGCTCTTTAACGGCTGATACCATGATAGCCGTAGAAGCTTACCGCATAGAACAATACAATTCCAGCCCCCGGCCGTTCGAAGGGCATCATCCCAACCGGGAGGTGCAGGTTTCAAAAACCGTTAAAAAGGTGTCGTTCAGGAAAGGGGATTGGTATATTCCCATGAACCAAAAAGCCAACCGCTTTATTATAGAGGTACTGGAACCACAAGCTGAAGACAGCTATTTTGCCTGGAATTATTTTGATCCGATCCTGGGCCAGAAAGAAGGTTTTTCCAGCTATGTGTTTGAAGAAACAGCCGCCGCTTTTTTAAAAACCCATCCGGAAGTAAAAGCCCGGCTGGAACAGCGCAAAGCCACGGATTCGACCTTTGCCAAAAGCGCTTACTCCCAACTGAACTTTGTTTTTCAGCAATCGCCCTATTACGAGCCGGACCACCTGCAATACCCGGTGTACCGACTGATGAGGTAAATGTTTAAAACAGGCGCCAAAATCATTTTCTATTATCCATAAACAACCGAACTTTAAAAGCATGAAAGCTTATAAAGGGGGAAAACAGTCCCGCAAGCCAGCTAAATTGGATACCGAACTGAGTCGTCTGCTGCAGCCATTAGGCCGCGGCGAACCAAAAGTGGTGCCCAATACATCGGAAAAAAAATATTCCGGGGCGCTGATTGAGCTGGCCCGGCCCTACCATGAACCGGAGCCTTATATAGACGACCTGGAAGCGATACTGGAACTGGCGACCGTTGCCTGGAACCTGGCTTGTTTGAAAAAAGAATTTCCGGCCATTTATAAAACCATGCTGCAGGAATCAAAGCAGAACATGCCGGCTGGCACCAATTCCATTCCCCTATTGGAGCAGATGGTAAATGATAAAGAACAGAAATTTCCTGACTATGAAATGCTCATTCATGATTTCGAACTCCGGACGGATGAAGACGGAGAAGTAATAGTGAATGTGATCTCCAAGCCTGTTGAAACCTTTCTGTTAGATGAAGTTTTGGATAATAATATAGAAGCAGCCGAGTTGAACTTCCAGCCGGGTTACATTAACCGCAATGCCATTCTGGTTAAGCCCAAACAACCTTTTATTGAATGGATGAAAAAGACAGGTGATGAGAATACTGCCCTAGAATTTTCAGAACACCACATTTACCTTATAGGTGAAAGACCCAGCAATGAACAGATTGAAAAGTGGCTGAAGAAAAATTTTGACAGGATCTTCCAAAATGAACTGGACGCCTGGTATACCGATAAAAAAGAATGGCCGAAGAAAAGAACCTATAAAATGTTCCAGCAATGGTTTGAAGTGGAATATCACTCCATGGTGTACGACTTGGAAGACAGTCCGGTAGATAAAGATGTGATATAGCCTTTTGAAAGGCTGGGCATACCAATTCAAAATAATTATATTGGAGCATGAAAATGCTCCTTTTCTTTTTTTGTTTTATTCCTGCCTGCTGCCTTGCGCAAAAAGATACGGTTGTAAAATATTTTAATAAGAACCTGGAGATCACCACCAAAGACAAGGCAGACTTTCTGGGCGTGGCGGTAAAAAAAGAAAACAGCTGGCTGGTGTTTGCCGTGTACCCCGATACCTCAACCTTACTGAAAGCTTATTACAAAGACAAGCGCTTACGCCTGAAAGAAGGTCCTTACACCGTTTATTATCCGCAAAGCAAGCCGGCGCAGCAAGGCTATTATCAAAACAACAAAATGGTGGGCACCTGGCGCTTCTGGTACGAGAATGGGGTTTTGAAAGACTCCGGCGCATTGGACAACAACCGGCTGACGGGATTGTGGAAAAGCTGGCACCCGAATGGCCGGCAAAAGTCATCGATTACTTTTAAAACCGAATTATCGGCCACAGACGCCAATTATCAAAAGCTGCTTACCTACCAGGATCCATTTACGTTTGATGGCATCAGGCATGGAGCTTTTTCCACTTGGTATGAAAACGGAATCTTAGAATCGCAAGGCAGCTTCACCAATAATTATATGGAGGGCGAATGGCTGTGGTTCCATGAGAATGGAGCCCCCAGCACCGTTGAAACCTACCGGCAAGGTAAACTCACCAGCCTGAAGTGTTTTGACTCTACCGGCTTGGAGACGGGCGAGTTTTGTTCCATCTCTAAGGCTGCTGTTTTAAAACACTATGGTGATTACAAAAATTACATACGGGAGAACCTGACATGGCCGGCGGAAGCCCTGAAATATAAAATACAGGGAAAGGTTACCGTTCGGTTTACCATCAACAAGCATGGCAAAGTAGAGTACTTTCAAACACAGTCGGACCACCCCGTACTGGCAAAAGCTGTAGAAGATCTATTTGCCACGATGATAGACTGGTACCCCGCCGTCTCACACAACCGTGTAATAGATTGGCAGGAAGAATATATCATTCCATTTTATCTGAATGGCAATCAAAATTAACAGGTTCAAAAACCTATAGTGGATGCTCATCCGAAGCCTTTTTTTGCAACAGCTTTCCTAACACGATACAAAAGCTCAGAACCAGAATACTTAAATAGCCCACCCAGTTGTAGTTATGAATTTTTTTTGCGGCATCATTGGTTACAATCAAACCGGATACAAAAGAGGCACTGCCAACAAAAAGCTGTTGTAAAGAAGAATTCAGGCTCATAAAACTTCCTCGGTACTGCGACTCCACAACATTACTGATCATAGCCTGTGAAGCAATTGACCGCCCGTTGGAAACCACAAACCAGATACCTGTGGCAATCAGCACAAAATAAAAAGCAATGGCTGGCATGTTGGTAATAAGGTAAACAAACGGTAAAGAAAGCAAAGCACAAATTATATAAATACGCAACTTGCCATACTTATCGGCCCAGCGTCCAAATAATGGAGCGGAAAATAGGGTAGCCGTACCACCGACTACATAAATCAATGGAATTTGATTTTTTGAAAATCCCACATTGAATTCCATATAGGGATTGATAAAAGGTACCACCAAAAAATGGCCGAACATTATTAAGGCAGATAAGGTTAAAGCAATAAGTGTTTGAGAACGGGAAAAGATAATAAAGAAAGCTTCTGTCTTTTTCCTGTTGATTGCCCCTTCCACATGAGCCATTATCGGCGGTACAAACCGAATGGTTAATGGTATTAATATAAAACCCATTATGGCTACTAAAATAAAGGGAGCATGCCAGCTGAATATGTTGGCAATATATAAACTAAGGGGAACACCGGCTACCGATGCCACTGAAAAAGCTGCCATCAAAAATCCCATAGCCCTGCCTCTTTTTTCATAAGGGAAAATATCTGCAACAATGGCCATAACCTGCGCACCGATCAAACCACCGAACAAACCGGCCAGGATTCTTGCAGCAATCAAAAATTTATAATCAGGAGCAACACCACAAAGAAGGGTACCAATAATAAAACCGGTATAGCCAAATAACAGGCTTTTCTTTCTGTCAAAATGATCAATAATAAAAGAGGCTATTATGCCTGATACAAATGCACTGTAGGAGTAGGCTGAAACAATTAATGAAAACTGCCGCGTGGAGATATGAAAATAAGGCATCAGGTAATTACCTAATGGCATGATGATCATAAAATCCAGGATATGGGTAAATTGAATGGAGGCAAGGATAAAGAGCAGGATGCGTTCTTTGCTATTCATAAAAGAGGCGAAGGTATATAAATAAAAATGCCCCGTTCTTTTTTCAAGACGGGGCATTTGAATAAATATGGCAGCTACCTACTCTCCCGCATTGTGGTGCAGTACCATCGGCCATGAGGGGCTTAACTTCTCTGTTCGGTATGGGAAGAGG
>JAEWAQ010000031.1 GCA_023391635.1 Bacillota bacterium
TCCCATGCGCGTCCCTTCTTTCGAGCGGTTCCGGCGGCTTTCCGCGGCGGGAGCCTTCTTCGTCTGCGGCATGATCGTCGGCGCGGCCTTATGGAGCGGACTTTCGCACGAGCAATTCAACCGGATCGCCTTGGAGAACATGACGCTTACCCAGCAAATCGAAACCTACCAGAAAGACCTTGACCGCATGAAATACGACTCCAATCAACTGACCACGATCAGACGAATCACGGTGTACGTCGAAAATCCGAAAGGCAAACCTCCGCTTGACGCCATAGCGGAAAATGAGCTGAAGAAGCGGGTCAAGAACGACTTGGACGCTTTTCGCGGGCAAAGCGTCTATCAGATCGGCAAAGACGCGCAGTTCGCCAGAAGCATTTTCGAAAACAAGCTCTATTCCGGCATCGGCGAAGACGACTACGAGGTGCGGATCACCACGATGCTGGTGGCGGACGGCGTGCTGCAGGTGTGGGTGGCGGCGGAAGTGCATTTGCGGCCTTGAAGTTTCCGCGGCGGGCGTGGACAATAGAGAGATCACGAACGCACGCGAACCTTCGGGGAGGAATGGCCATTGTACCGCATCTTGATCGTGGAGGATGATGCGAAGATCAGCAGCATCCTGCAATCGTGCATGGAGAAATACGGATTCGACGCGCAAGCCGTCAAACGGTTCGACCATGTCACGGACGAATTCCTCGCTTACGATCCTCACCTGATGCTTCTGGATATCCATTTGCCGTACTTCGACGGCTTCTATTGGTGCAGGCAAATCCGCCTTCGCTCGAATGTGCCGATCGTGTTCCTCTCCGCCCGTTCGGGAGAGATGGACCAGGTGATGGCGATCGAGAACGGAGCGGACGACTACGTCACGAAGCCGATCCCTGTCGATCTGCTCATGGCGAAAATTCGCGCGGCGCTTCGCCGTTCCTACGGAGAATATGCAACTTCCGCGGCCGGAACGGAACAGGCTGAAACGGTTCATTGGAAAAGCTTGGCACTGCACATGGGGCGCAGCGAGCTCGAGTACAACGGCAAACGGGTGACGCTGACACGCAACGAGAGATTGCTTGCGGCAGCGCTGCTGCGGGCGCAGGACCGGGTGGTGTCGAGGGAAGATTTGCTGGAATCGCTGTGGGACGACGCCGAGTTCGTGGACGACAATACGCTGACCGTGAACGTGACGCGCCTGCGCAAGAAGATGGACGAGCTGGGTCTTCCCCGCTCCATCGACACCGTCCGCGGGCAAGGGTACCGGCTCAGCGTTCCGGATCGGCGATCGACCGGCATGGCTGCGCAACTAGAATCGGCCGAAGCCGGAGTGGAGGATGAGCGATGAACGGAGGCAAACGAGCGGCTTACGGTTGGCGCGAATATGCGATGGACAAGCTGCCGTATGCGGTAGCTTTTTGCTTCTCCCTGCTGCTGGCGGCGGCCGTCATCGGGCTTGACCTCCGCCAATCGAACGGGCGGCTGCATGGCGGAAGCTTGTTGTATGTCGCGGTATTGGCCGTATTCGTCCTTGGTATATGGGTGTTGTTCGACTGGTGGCGAAATCGGTCCTACTATCGCCAATTGAATGCGGCGGCGGAGCGGTTCGGACGGCTCGATGCGCCGCTCGTGCTCCGCTCGGCCGCAACCCGCGAGCAGCAGGCGTTCGGCCGTTTGCTGCACGATCTTCACGAGGCCTACCGCAACGAACTGGAAGCAAGCAGACGGCAAGCGGAGATCCACCACCATTTTACGATGCAATGGGTGCACCAGATGAAGACACCGCTCTCCGTCATCGACTTGCTCGTCCAGCCATCCGCGATTCCGGGCGACACAGGACAGTCCGACAGAAGCCGCGACCGGAGCATCCTGGAGGAGACGGACCGGATGCGCCGGGGGCTGGACATGATGCTGCATACGGCCCGGCTGGACAAGTTCGAGGTCGACCTGCACATCCGCAAAGTCGCGCTTCATTCGCTGGCTCGGGACGTCCTGAACGATTACAAGCGGCTGTGCATCCACCATTCCGTCTTTCCCAAAATCGAGGGAGAGGCGGAGGCCGAGACGGACCCGAAATGGCTGTCGTTCGTGCTCCACCAGCTCGTGACGAATGCGATCAAGTATTCGAAGCAGGCGCCGGGTTCCAAGAAGCTTCTTGTGCGTATCGAATCAGCTGCGGCGGATAGCTGCACGCTCAGCGTACAGGACGAAGGCATCGGCATTCCGGCACACGATCTTCCGCGCGTCTTCGATCCTTTCTTCACCGGCGAGAACGGCAGGCGAACGGAAGAATCGACCGGCATGGGTCTGTATTTGGCCAAGCGAATCTGCGCAGGACTGGGCCACGGGCTGTGCGTCGAGTCGATCCCCGGAGAAGGAACGACGGTTACGATCGCCTTCCACGCTGCCGGCATTCATCGAATGTGACATTTTTGCAAGGTTTCCCGGCTGAAAATGTAAGGTTAATCGATGGGAAGTCCCGCCCGCGCGCCTCTATAATCGAACTATCGAGGAAAGACTGCTAGGGGAGGTTATGCGCGTGAAGACGATATTAAAAACGGAAGGGCTCGGCAAAATTTACGGCTCCAAGGGAAACGTCACGTTCAAAGCGCTCGAAAACATCGACTTGAGCGTGCAAGAAGGCGAGTTCGTCGGCATCATGGGACCGTCCGGCAGCGGCAAGACGACTTTGCTGAATCTGCTGGCGACGATCGACAAACCGACGTCGGGCACGATCGAGATCGGAGGCACGAATCCGACTCGCCTGAGCGAACGGGATATCGCGCTGTTTCGCAGGCGGCAGCTCGGCTTCGTGTTTCAGGATTTCAACCTGCTGGACACGTTATCGATTCAAGAGAATATTATTTTGCCGCTCGTGCTCGAGGGCGTTGCGCCGAAAGAAATCGAGGGCAAACTGCATCCCCTGGCCGAATCGCTCGGCATCGCGGGCATTCTCGGCAAGCGAGTATACGAAGTATCGGGCGGCCAGAAGCAGCGCGCCGCGATCGCCCGGGCCGTCATTCACCAGCCGTCGCTGCTGCTCGCGGACGAATTGACGGGCAATCTCGATTCGAAGTCGGCGAAGGACGTCATGGAGGCGCTGCAGGATTTGAATGAGCGGCTTGGCGCCACTGTGCTGATGGTAACGCATGACCCGTTCTCGGCCAGCTACTGCAGGCGGGTGCTGTTCATCAAAGACGGCCGGATGTTCTCGGAAATCCGGCGCGGCGCGAACCGGCAGGCGTTCTTCCAACAAATACTGGATGCCTTGAGCGTGCTGGGAGGGAATTTCGATGACGTTCCGTTCGCTCGCGCTTAGCAACGTCCGGGGCAATCGCCGCGCCTATGCCGCCTTCATGCTCAGCAGCGTGTTTTCCGTCTTGATCTTCTACCTGTATGCCGCGTTTCTTTATCATCCCGGCGTCGTGAACGGCGATATCTACGGCGCGGGCCAAGTCCGGCAGGGGATGCTGGCTTGCGAATATTTGATCGCGATCTTCTCGTTCTTCTTCGTGCTGTATTCGAACTCGGCTTTCATGAAGACGCGAAAAAAGGAGTTCGGCCTGTTCTCGCTGTTCGGCATGACGCGGGGACAAATTCGCAAATTGGTGCTGTACGAAGGTGTCTTCCTGGCGCTCATAGCGATCGTGCTTGGCATCGGCCTTGGCATGCTGCTCAGCAAGCTGTTCTTCATGGCGCTCTCCGTGCTGCTGGAAACGGGGGCCCCGATCGCCTTCGCCGTGCCGTGGAAAGCCGTCGTGCTCACCGGAGCGGGTTTCTTCGCGCTCTTCCTGCTCATCACGCTGCTGACGCTGCGCAAAGCCGGCCGTTCGCAAATCGTCGACCTGCTGAAAGAAGCGAACAAGCCGAAGACGCAGCCCCGCTATTCGATCTGGTTGACTGCGCTTTGCATCGTCTGTCTGGCCGGCGGTTATGGCTTGGCCTCTTATATGTCGGGTCTGACACTGCTCGTGCTCATGCTGCCCGTTATCGGACTTACCGTTGTCGGCACTTACTTCCTGTTTACGCAAGGCAGCATCGCGGCCATCCGGATGCTGCAACGGCGCAAGCCGTTCTATTATCGCCGAACGCACCTGCTCACGATCTCCCAGCTCGCATTTAAACTGAAAGACAACGCCCGGGTGCTGTTCTCCGTATCGATCTTGAGCGCCGTCGTGCTGACGGCTTCCGGCACCGTCTATGTGTTCCAGAAGGTTCAGCGAGACCAACTGCTGGAGCATACACCGTACGCGGTAGGCTTTTACGAGGTTGGCGAAGGTGCGCACGAGGTGATCGACCCCGAGAGCGTGAAACGGATCTTGCGGGAGGATGGTCGGCAAATCGTGCGGGAGCAGCAGCTTGGCGGGCTGCTGGCTGGCCGCGTGAATATATTGCCAGGGGCCGGAAACGACGGTGCTGCGGAAACGCTCGGGAGAGACGGCACAATGGTCGTATCCGAGACCGGTTATAACGCCGAAGCGGACAAGTTGGGCTTGCCTGATATTCGGCTGGACAGCGGGCAGGCCGCCGTTATTTTGCCCTATCGGGAAATGGAAGGCGGCGGCGACGCGTACGCCGGCAAAACCGCGGAAGTCCGGCTGAGCGGGCATACGGCCAGCTTCACGATCGCGGAATCGCGGGCGAAGGCCATCGTCGATCCCGTAGGTGTCGCGTCGTTCTTGCTCGTCGTAGGCGAAGCGGATTATGCGCGATTGTTCAACGAAGCTTCTCCATCCGAGCATATGACAGCATATGGATTCGAATGGAAGGACTGGGAGCATAGCCTGCCGACTGTTCGCAAAATCGAAGCGGCCATGTCGTCCGACGCAGCGGACGAACAGGCGCAAACCTGGCGTGTCCCCCAGTACCTTGAAGTTCAACGCGGCTTGTCGCTCACCTTCTTCATCGGGATGTTCATCACGCTGCTGTTCTTCGTCGCTTCCGGCAGCATGCTCTATTTCAAGATGTTCACCGAATTGCAGGAGGACCAGGCCCAGTTCCGATCGCTCGTACGAATCGGCATGACTGCCGCCGAAATCCGCCGGATCGTCGCGACACAGGTGGGCATCGTGTTCTTCATCCCATGCCTCGTCGGCATCGTGCACGCCCTGTTCGCGATGCACGCGCTCGGGAACGTGCTGGGACAATCCATCTTCGGCTATGCTTCGATCGTGTTTATCGTTTATGTCGTCATGCAAGCCATTTATTTCGGCATCAGCTGCCAGGCTTATATGAGAAGCATCATGAGCGGCGCCAAGCCGGAGACCGCGTGAGGAGTGCTCTTCTCTGCTCGACACAACAGACGAACAAGGCCGCCCAATCTCCCTGTTTCGGGAAGTGAGCGGCCTTGCCGTGTTTCGTTCAATTCGCGAGCTCTTTGACTTCTTCGACGGAGATGTCGAGCGTGTCTGCTAATTGTTCGTGCGAGAAGCCTTTGCCGAGCAGCTTGCGCACCACTTCTTTTCTCCCTTCTTCTCTTCCTTCCTTAATTCCTTCTTTAATTCCTTCTTTCTTACCCTCTTCTACGCCTTCTGCGATCCCTTTCTCATAGCCCATTCGCATCCAAGCCGGCATTAACTCCATGATTTCGACTCCTTCCTCTGAATATTCGGCTCTTATTTCACTAAGTATCTCTTCATCCAGTTCGGCATTTGGTTGAAAGTATAAGTCCGCAACGGACATCATTAATGCCATTCGTGCGTCATCCAGTTTCGACCGCAGTCGAAGTACCATCCGCAGATAGGCAGTTCTAACCTCTCGCACTTCTTTTTTATTATATCCCATTTTCGCAAGAAGCGCAGCGGCTACCGGGTTATCCGAGTCTATAAACCGACGCCAATCCAGTTGTTTCAGCTCGACTTTAAGAAATTGAAATTTCAATATCTCCTTATCCTGCACAGCCACTCGAAGCGTATTGGGCTCTTCTCTCGCTTCATCCGCCGAGAAAATCGCAATCGGAATAATGATCGGATACTTCTTCCGATAAAGCTCGAAGAGTCTTGCGAAATAAATGAACATTCTTTCGTGGAAATCGTCCTCCTTATACGACTGCGGTTCCAGATGAATCAATATGAACGCATTCATCGTTTTATATTTCGTTTCTAATAGCAGATCAAGATTTCGTCCCTCTTTACCGACAATATCGACGAGCAATTCTTGCATCAATAGCTTTGAATTCGAATGATCAAGCAGTGCATCGAGCTCCGGAAAAAAAAACGAAATGAAATCAGCAAAAAAAGTCTGAAGCAGCTTCTTGAATGCTTCGTCATGCGGTGTTTGCTTTCGAACCGCTTGTTCGATCGGTTTGCCTTCCTCCGACAACCTGCGCACCTCCATCGACCGGGAAAACAAAACGCCGTCCAACTCCCCTAACCGGGAGTCGAACGGCGCATGCTTTGCAACCGCAACATTTTCGATTGATCGGATCTTACCACAACAAACGTGAGTATTCAAGACAGGTGCCGATTGTTATTGCCGATTCCGCTTCCGGCCTGTCGATGTGGTACAATCGTGAACAGACGAATGTTCGAAGGAGCTGCAAATCATGGTCGACTTTCTGCTCTACTTGCTCGCCGCGCTTATCATCCTGTCTTCGGTATCGTCCGTCGTATTCAGCGTCCGTTCCCGCCGCGCGCTCGACGTTCGGCTGAGGGGCTTGTACGCCGCACGCATGAACATCAGCATGGGACTGATGCTCATCTTCATCGCACTGATCCAGATGTTCATGTTCAGCGGCTCTACGACACGGGTCGTGGTCGGCGCGGTGTTCCTGCTGCTCGGCTTGTTTAACCTGTTCGCGGGCGCGCGCAACCATACGATCTACAACCGTCGCGGTTGACCGCCGCCTCAAGCCGGGTCGATCGTCTGTGCCGTCATCATCGCCTTGGCGATCAATTCACCGTCGTGCGACACTTGCACTTCCAGCTTCACGAAGCGCCTGCCGGCTTCGATGACGAGCGGCTGAATCGTAATGACCGCCTCGATCGGCACCGTTCGCAAATAATAAACCGTCATGTTCTCCAGCACGTGCTCTTGCTTGCGCAAGTCCTCCACCGCCCGCGCGCCCGCCTGCTGCATCAGCGCCGCAAGCACGCCTTCGGAGACGGTGCCGATCGGACCGGACATTTGCGGGGTCGCCATACCGGTAAAATAGAGCTTGCCCGACTCATCCCTCTGCTCGGCAATACCGCTCCACATAAGCGCGTCGAACGTTTCGCCGAGTTCTTCCGGCCGACCTTCGAAATGGAGCGCCCGCAGCACTTCGCTGCGCCCGATCGTACCGGTCAGCTTGCGATGCCGGTCCGTCACCGGCAGCAGTTCGAGCCCTTCCGTCACCATGCGATGGGCAGCGGAAGCGACCGGCGTACCCGGCGTCACGGTCGTCGGCTGCCGCGTCATCAGCTTGTCCAGCGTCTGCGCGGCATCCGCGCCCGCCACGTCCTTGGAGGTCACGACGCCGACGACCCGATTCCATTCGTCCGTCACCGGAAACCGTGTTCCTCCCGCTTCTGCGCTCAATCGCTGAAAATCGGCTACCGTCGCCGAAGGCTTAAGCGACCCGATGCGGGATGCCGGCTCGAGCAGGTCGGCGATCGTCATGATTTTGCGCTTGATCAGCCGGTCGAACATCGCCCGGTTGATCATCGAGGCGACCGTGAACGTGTCATGCCGGCAAGTAAGGATGGGCAGCTTGAGCTCGTCTGCGAGCGCCTTCACGTCCGCGCTCGTTCCGAATCCCCCCGTCACGAGCACGCCTGCCCCGTGTTCGAGCGCGATGCGGTGCGCATTTTCCCGGTTCCCGACGATGAGCAGGCTTCGCGCATCGATATACCCGCTCATCTCGCTCAGCTCCATGGCGCCGATCACGAACTTGTGCAGCGATTTCTCCAGCCCTTCTCCGCCGCCGAGCAAGCTGCCTTGCACAATCTCCAACACTTCTGCGAACGTCAGCTGGTTCGGATGCGTGCGCCGCTTCTTGTCCACACGCACCGTGCCGACCCGCTTCTTCGTGCTGACGATGCCGAGCTGTTCGGCTTCCTTCAAAGCCCGGTAAGCGGTGCCTTCGGATACGCGATGCTCCTTGGCCATCTGGCGCACCGATATTTTCGTCCCGACGTCCAGTTCGCGAATATATTGCAGCAGGCGTTCATGCTTGGTCGGTTCGCCCGCTTGATTTTCCAAATCCGACATTCCGTCTTTCGCCTCCCTCAGAAAGTCCAGGCCGTCGCTACCGACAATAGGGCGGCGTAAAGGCCGATGACGATGCCCAGGAAGAGCAGCTTCCGGCCGTTGCCCACTTCATGCAGTTCCAACGCCTGCGTGAGCAGCCAATTCAAGTTCAGGAGCAGCAGCGCCAGCATCAGCATCAAGGATACTTTCCACAGCACAAGCGCGATCAGCGCATTCAAGCCCATCGCAACGCCGAACCAAACTTGCGCGCCGCCGTAATAAGCCGCAGCCTCCATCCAGCTGCGTTTGCGCTCGCCAAGGCGATTGCCGACGATCGTCAGCAATGCCGAGAGGACGACGATTGACAGGATGCCCGTCCACAGCAGCTTCCCGATCGACGCACCGCTGACGACCGCGCTGAACACCAGGTCCGCGAACAAGGACAGCGTACGGCGAACGCCGCTCTGCTCGGCCCAAGCCCATATTGTAAACCCGGCCACACCGAGCGCGGCCCCGATCACGCCGTACAGCCAATCGTCCTGCGGTTCCAATTGCCTGCTGTTGCCGGGATTTCGGATCAATGACAGCAATTTCTTCGGTTCGAAACCTTGCGCAGACATACGGTTCCCTGGCCCCATTTCTCCATGAGTCGTACTCGATTCATTGTCCATCGCGGAAGCCGTTACGTCAAGCAGGCACGGCAGCACTCAAAAAACCTTCTCCACGCCTGAATAAGGCGAAGAAGAAGGTCTGAGCCGATTCGCATCGACAGACTGGGCCTAGATCGTAAGCTCCCCGAGCTTGATCAGCTCGACTACCGCTTGAGAACGACCTTTGACATTCAATTTCTGCATAACATTGGAGATGTGGTTCCTGACGGTCTTCTCGCTGATGAACAATTGCTGGGCAATGTCGCGAGTTGTTTTGTCCTGCACGAGCAGTTCGAACACCTCGCGTTCCCGATTCGTGAGCAGGAACTTGCTCTTGTGATCGCTGCCTGTCAACGTGTGTCACCCCTCCTTGCCCGGGCTGGAATCAAGTTACAAGGGATAGGGATACAGTCAACTTTATCTTATGTACGGGTTATTCGGTCGGTGCGGTGCAGATTGAAAATGGGCGGTTTCAGCACTCCGCATGGCCCACCCGGCGGAGTGCTGCCTGTACGCGAACGAATACGCAGAATTACGGACGGCTTCCCGCTTGTTCCGAATACGTTACGGCCGGGAATATTCTAGCCGCCAAGGCGTTGAATTCGGCGAGATATTCCTTCACCGGATGGCCGGACTTGGCAGCGTCGCTGTACATCTCCATGCGGGCCATGTATTCCGGATCGGAGGTGACATACACTTGCCGAGCCTTCGGGGAAACGGCCCGAATCCGTTCGACAATCCGGTTTCGCAATTCAGGCTGCAGGTCAGCAACCATTGCATTCCTCTCCCCGCTCCGATTTTCCCGAATGCCGACATAAGCCCGATTCCCGGCCAACAAAACATAGGCCTTCTGTACACCCTGCATCGCTTCAAGCCGACGCGCCAGCCCCTTGTCCATGTCCAACTGATCGTTGCCGTGGGCGCCGATCAGGTTGTTGCCCATGCGATTGCGCAGCATCCACGTATCTTGGTGGTTGTAGCGGTTGTCCGCGGAGCGCAGCCGATACGTCGGGCTGTCGATAGAATGAACGCCATTCAAGGGAAGACCGTGCTTCTCATAATCGTTCGCCGTATAAGGACGCAAATTTTTGTTGCCGACTTCTCCCGTCTTCTCCATTGCCGAACATCCCGCGAGCAGCATCGAAGCCGCCAACAGTCCACCCAGAGAGGACGCCGCCATCGAACGCATCAAAATGAACCCTCCTTCGTGAGCCACAAATGTGCGAATGTCGATCCATCAAGGACACAGTGGCGGTTTTCGCCGTTTTGTTAGTCTGTTCCGATTAAAAAGCGACTATTCGGCTTGCAGAATGGGTAATGTTGTTGTATGATGAGCAACATAGAACTTGGTATTAGTACTTGGTACCAAACAAACGATGAAAGCGAGGAAATCCCCATGACATCTGCCACTTCGAATCTGCTTGGCGGCAAGCTGACATCTGAATCCGATTCCTCACCGCTTCAATCCCGCGCCGCCATTACCGCCATCGGAAGCTACGTGCCGGAAGACGTGATCACGAATGCCGACCTTGAGCACATGGTCGAGACGAATCATGAATGGATCGTGCGCCGCACCGGCATCGTCACGCGGCATCGTGCAAGCGAAGACGAATATACGAGCCACCTGGCCGTCGCCGCCGTACGCGACCTGCTGGCGCGGTATTCCGTTCGCTCAGACGACATCGACGGCATCATCGTGGCGACGACGACGCCCGACATGCCGTGCCCATCCGTCGCCTCGCAAGTGCAGCGGGCGTTCGGCATGCCGCGTGCGCTGGCCGTCGATATCAACGCCGCCTGCGCCGGGTTCGTAACCGGCTTGCAGATGGCCAACGGCCTGATCTTAACCGGCGCTTACCGGAAGATTCTCGTCATAGGAGCGGAAACGTTGACGAAGGTAACGGATTACACCGACCGCTCCACCTGCATTCTGTTCGGCGACGGAGCCGGCGCCGTGCTCGTCGAGGCCGCGCGGGAAGGTGCATTCCTCTCCTCGTACGCCTCGACTGACGGCGCAGGCGGCCATCACGTCTATATGACAGGACTGGCACGGCACTTGGGAGAGCAATTGCTGGAGGGCGAGGGAAAGCTTGTCCAGAACGGGAGGGAAGTATACAAGTGGGCCTTGCAGACGCTGCCTGATGCGATTCGCGGACTGGTCGCCGCTGCAGGACTCACGCTGGCGGACGTGGATTGGGTCGTGCCGCACAGCGCCAATCTGCGCATGATCGAAGCGATCTGCGAGCGGCTGGCGATATCCCCTGACAAGGCGCTGCAGAGCGTCGTCGAGAACGGAAATACCTCCGCTGCCTCCATCCCGCTGGCGCTCGACGCCGCCGTACGGGACGGACGGTTGCAGCCCGGCCATCTCGCCGTCTTGATCGGCTTCGGGTCCGGGCTGACGCAATCCGGCGTCGTGCTGCGATGGACGGCGAAAGCGTCCTAATCTTTCGCCGCCCGTTCCGTCACGAGTATTCAGGCCTGAGCGGAGCGGCATGCGGCGTGCCATGCGTCTCCATCCATTGCCCGTTACAATCGCTCCACCACCTGATCGATAATTCCGTATTCAAGCGCCTCCTCGGCCGTCATGTAATAATCACGGTCCGTATCCCGCTCGATGCGCTCCAGTGGCTGTCCCGTACGTTCAGACATGATTCGGTTCAATTTGTCGCGTGTGCGCAGAATGTGACGGGCATTGATTTCAATGTCGCTCGCCGGCCCTTGCGCGCCCCCGCTCGGCTGGTGGATCATGATCTCGCTGTTCGGCAGCGCGAACCGCTTCCCCTTCTCTCCGGACAGCAGCAGGAACGAGCCGAACGAGGCCGCAAACCCGGTGCATATCGTATGCACCTGCGGCTTGATGAACTGCATCGTATCATAGATGGCAAATCCCGCCGTCACCGAGCCGCCCGGACAGTTGACATACATGTGGATATCTTTGTCCGGATCTTCCGCTGCCAGGTGCAGCAACTGCGCCACGACACTGTTCGCTGTCGGATCGTCAATCGCCGACCCCACGAACACGATCCGGTCCTTGAGCAGTCGCGAGTATATGTCGTACGATCGCTCGCCCCGGCTCGACTGCTCCACTACATAAGGAATGACGTTCATGTGTCCACCCTCCATCGGTTCATCGTTCGAATGCACTTCGTAAACGAATCAACGCTGCCAAAAGGTACGCTGGAAGGATATAATGAAAAAAAACGCAGAGCCGCGTATCCTTCGCAATGTTTCGTTCGTTTACAAGAGGAGAGCATCAGTATAGCCGGTCAAAGGAGGATTCGCATGAGCAAAGCGTTGCCGTTCGGCGCAAGTGCGGCCATGAATGAGACGCGCGAACTGCCGGACGTTGAGATGCTGCAAGCCGCCTTGCAGCGATATTGCCTGTCGCTGACCGCCTCCGTCTGGGATGCCGAAGATTTGGCGCAACATACGTGGGTCAAGGCGCTGAAGACGCTGCTCGGACCTGGGCACCGGAATGCCGAAGCGTATTTGCTGCGAATCGTCAAGCATACATGGATCGATCAATGCCGCCGAAACCGACTGCAAAAACAAAAAATGCTGCTACAAGAGCAGCAAAAGGTTACGGAGACGGACGGCGATCCATTCGGGACCGAGCAAGCATTCGAGGTGCTCGCCAGACGATTAACTCCGCTGCAGCGAGTTGTTTTCCTGCTGCGCGACATCTTCGGCTACTCGAATGAGGAAACCTCGCAGTGGCTGCAAACGACTGAAGGCGCGGTAAAATCGTTGCTGCATCGGGCGCGTCAGGCACTAGAGGCCGCCAGATGCGAGCAGCAAGCCGGGGAAGTACCGGAGCGTGCGGACGAAGGCTTGCGTTCGCTCGCCCTCGGCATGGCCGATGCGTATCGGCGAGAAGATCTCCAGCAGCTGGTGATGCTAGCCCGACAGGACATATTGCCTCCTGTCGCAGCGTTTGCCGCCGTGCAACGCCGATTACGCCGCGAGAACGGCTTGCAGCTCGCTCCGCAGCAGGCCGTTTTCACGGCGGCTTAATGAACCGGATATCCGGCCGATTTGTTGCGCATCCACATCACTCGCCAACAATATTTGCAGTCTGACTGGCCGGAATTGGACATGATCTTGCCTGCGCCATTATACTTGCTGCTCGTACGCCAATTGATGGCCGTCTTCGAAGCCTTTGGCAAATCCGGCATCAAATCCGAAGTTATAGGCGTTGTTGTATTTGATTCGATATTTCTTCGCCCGCTTGCGGCCAAGGCGCCTGCCGTAGACGCGTCTGCGAATTCGCCGGCGGTCGCGAAGGTTGCTGCGCTTGCCTTGGCACCTTGGTCTTGCCCACGATGCCGGCGGTCCTGCGGCGGACGCGAAGACGCCGGCCCGCACGACCTGCGCCCGTCCGACTGTGACGCCTGCGGGCCGCAACCGCCTTGCCGACGCGGCCCGAACGCAGCTTGCGTTTCATCATGCAATACCTCCCGCCGCATGAATCCTTCCATGGGCCCTGCATACCTGATCATTCAACCAAGGCATGCCGGGGGAACCAAGCTGCGGCTTGCGCCATCTCAAGCCGGTGGCGGCCGTCAGCAGCGCTTCCTGCATACTCGCGATCGACCGGATATGCTCGCGCAACACAGCCGGCGCGAGATCGGACGCTGTCGTCACCTTCGCCGCATGCTCCAGCATGACGGCCAGCGATTCCTGGCTCCTGGCGATCGATGCAAGCAAGTCAAGCTTGATCGCCCATTCCCGGTCGAGCCGATTCATCCGCTTTGATCCCCCGAACCGAAGCCCTCTCCGAATGGCAGCATGCCCCCGGCATCTTCCGTCTCCGGATTCAGAATCGCCCGGATATTCCGGCTCAGCCCGTTCAGCATCTTCGTCAGGCCGTCGATCACTTCGATTTGCAATTCATGAACCTGCAAGGAGGTTGTCAGCCGTTCCAGGTGCGTCGTATAAGTGCCTTCGTGAATATGATGCAGCATCCAGTTTTTCACTTTCTCGGCTTCGACCGCTTTGGCGCCAAGCACCAAGGAGACGTTTCGCTGGATTTTGGCAATGGCGTCAAGGGTTACTTCACATGCTTCTTCACGCTGCATCTGGGCGCCTCCCGTTCATTCCTCTTCGCTGCTGGCCTTCTCCGCCTGCATGACGCTCGTTAAGCTTTCGGCAACTGTATCTTCCAGTTCAGCCAGGCTGTTCAAGTAACCGACAACGCTCTTGGTCACTTGGGCAGAATAGTCAAGCAAGCCGCCAAGCTCTCCTAGCTGCGGATGAACGTCCGGCAGCGAATGCACCAGTTCTGCCATCCGCATGGTAATATGCCGCTTGGCATCCAAGATTCTGGCCAGTTGCTGATAAGATTGCGACAGATGGACTACGATTTCCGTGGTGATGTTCTCCATCGCCTTTAAGCCTCCAATCGCCTGGATACACCATCCTATTCACCGAGAGCGGCGCATGTCACTCGGCGCTTAAGCGAATCAGCCGGCCCGTTTAGGCCTGGGCCGGCTGTCATAATTTCTGGTTTTGCCTGGGAAGGGCGATGATCGGTAGGCCGAAGGGCATGCCCAGCAGCATCGCCGACTCGACGACGACGGCCGTTTTCAGATGCAACTGCCAAGATTCCAGCGCCGTCAAGCTGATCACTTGCCGCAGCTCATGATTCTCGATATGCCATGTTGAACCGTCCGGCTGCCGGACGATGCCCGCCTGCAAGCCTGACGGATGCTCCAATCCGTGCCAGCGACGCCAAGCATCATCCGCTCCGATCGGATCTGCGGCTGGCCAACGCCGCAGATCCACCTGCGATACTTGCACGACCGGGATGGAACAGTCGCCGTCGATCGGATGACGCTTGCCGTTCTCTATCCAATAGACGACTGGCCCGATTCCTTGAATGGCAACCCATTGCGGATACAAATCCGCCCCTGCAGCCGCGCGCGCTGCCTCATCGGGGAGCGTAGCGCTCTCCAGCCTTCCCCTTTGCTCATTTACGTAAGCTTCCCACATGCCGGCATCGTTCCATTTGGCCAAGTAATAAGATTCGTTGCGATTGTTCGATTCCGCGATCGCACTGCCGATCGCCCGGATGCTGACACTGTCGAAATGATGAATGAACGTGTCCGCAGCAATGACGAGCCGTTTGCCGGCTAACCTTACGCGGATATTGTAGTCATTATCTTCGTAATTGCCGATTTCGAACCCTTCGTCCCAATAACCGATCGACTCGAACAACTCGCGCCGGAACAGCAGGCAGAAGCCTCTGAGCCATTCCGTATCGCGCCAGAACGCGGGATCGCTGTGATTATGTTTGCGTGCATAGGCAGGCATCTCCGCGATTCTGCGATAGGGCACGAGAATTTGCTGCTCGCCGCTGATGTAATTGGTCACGGGTCCTACCATGCCGATCGTCGGATCGCTGTTCAAGCAGACGAGCATATTGTGCAGCCAATGGTCCGTCACGAGAATATCGTCGTTAAGCAGCACCATCGTCGTGCCCTTGGCCATCATTAGTCCGGTGTTGACGGCAGTCGCGAATCCCTTGTTCGTCTCCAGCAAGCGGGATCGAACCAGCCCTCGCAGCGAATCGAGATAACGCGCGGTGCCGTCCGTCGACGCATTGTCGATCACAATAATTTCGTAAGGAGTGTCGGTATGCCGCTCGATGCTCTCCAGACACTTCCTCAGCAGCCCCAATTGATTGCAGGTCGGGATGATAATGCTCGTACCGTCAAAAATGGTGCCATAGTGCTGATAGCCGGACTGAACGCCTTGGCGGTAGCCTGTTGCATAGCCGTGTTGATGTGATCGGCGGGCCGCTATTCTGCGAGTTGGGGCGGTTCTCATTGACATCGGTGACTTGTCGCCTCCTTCTACCCGATCTTATCCAAGCGTCAGCATTCTCCTTCGTGGTAGATGAGCGCATCGCGGCAGACGAGCAATCGATATCCCGCATCCCTGGCTCGGAAGCAATAATCGCCGTCCTCATCATGACCGGGTCCGAATCGCTCATCCAGAAAGCCGATCCGTTCCATCAAGCTTCGGCGAAACACGAAGCAGATCCCGAAGATACGCAGCGCTTCCTGCCACTGTAACGGATCGGACCGATTGACCTGACGCGCGATCTGTTGAAATTCATCCAAATCCGCATCTCGGTAATCGACCTGCCGACCCCCGCTCGCATAACTCGTTACGGGGCCGACTATGCCGATGTCCGGTGCGCTATAGAGCGCACGTGTCAGGTTCGTCAGCCAATGCGGCGTAACGACCGTGTTGTTATCGAGTAGAACAAGCGTGTCTCCTTCCGCCATGCGCATGCCCTGATTGCAGGCGGATGGAAACCCTTCGTTACGGGGCAGGGAGATGAAAGGTATGCGCTGCTCCAGGCACCACGCTACCGTGCCATCCATTGAAGCATTGTCTACCACGATCAATTCATAGGCGACATCTATCGTAAATGCGCGAATGGACGCGATGCACCTCATCAGCCGTTCCAGACCGTTGAACGTCGGGATGATGATCGAAACACGGCTCCCCGTCACATCCATCCCTCCATAAACTTTCGATTCCGCAAGTTGTCGGGAAACGACTGCCTGTTGCCGCAGATTTGCATCGCCGTTCGCCAGGCGCTGGCGAAGCCGTCCAGATCCATATTGGGCTGCTTCCACCCTCCTGCGGCGGCGGCGATGCCGACGCGCAACCCTCCGAGAATGGCAGCCGCGTGAGCATGCGGAGGCACTGCCAGAGGACCGGGGCCGATCGCTTGCAGTGCACGGCGGGACAACGCGTAGGGCAGCACCGACATCGAGCTCGCGCGCAAGTCGCGGCGATTCAACGAACGATTCAGAAATTCAGCCAATCGATAGACGTTCGGTCTTCGGTTGAAGCTGCCGAGCTGTTCTGACGTATCGCTCAGCGCCACATCGATGCCGTTGTCGCATTGCCAAAGGAAGCGCGCCAATCGCTGTGCCGGCACCCGATTGCTGCCGTCCAGGAACAGCACAACATCCGCTCGGGTCAGCTTGCTGCCCAGAGCCCGTCCAATATCAGGGTTCGACAACTCCGGACGATATACCGTCGTGACCCTGTGATGTGATTGGAATGCGGCCGACAACGTCGCAGTCGAATCGCCCGGAAGGATGACGATCGTCTCTTGCAGAGGAAGCTGCCGCAACGTCTTCAGCAAGCTGCGGGTCGCTTCCGCCTCGTGCGCTGCATAGACGATCGCAGACGCCGATCCCCTGAGCGGAACCGGGAGCATTCGAAATCTCACCCCTGCCCCTCTCTGGAAACCTGCCAAATACCGGCGACCGTCTCGCAGCAGGATCGGCCATCTCTTCGATCGGCCTCGCCGCCTCACTGCCAACTTGCTCCAGGCACGATGGGCGGCGCTCTCAGCCGCATGCACGCTGCTTAGCCCGGCAAGATCTATGCTCCAGCTTCTTCCGTCTCGATACCCCTGCGCCGTTACACTCCCTCTCGTGCCCCGGCGAATCCGACTTTTGGTTCTCCCTTGCTTTCCACGTATCATGGCATTGCTTCACCACCCGCCTGCCCTTGATTACCCGAAGCGGAAATATCCGTAGCCGATGCCGCCGCATCGAGCCACCACGCGATCGCTTCCAGATGGTCTCCGATGATCAATCTTTCCAGCGACACGCTGCGTTTGCGTTTTCCCCGAATCCGGTTCAATCTTCCTACATTCACTGCGCAGCAGCGTTTCACGGCGAGCCCGCGGCGAACCAACATGGCATGGGCCAGCGGAGGCACCGCCAGCGGACGGCATCCTATGGCTTCCAGTGCGCGGCGGCTGATCGCATGCGGCACTGCCGTCAGCGATGCGCCCGCAAGATCGGGCCTGCCGATGAACGTGTTCAAGGCATGTTTGGCGAGTACGACGCCGTGAACGACTGCCCGCCTCGTCGGGCCGGAATAGTTGTTCAATGCGACATCGGTTCCCCGCTTGATTGCATCGACGAACTTCCTGAGCGTTGCGCTTGGAATGACCATGTCCGCATCGATGAAGAGCAAAATATCTCCCGCCGCTTCCCTCGCCCCGACGGCTCTGCCGACATCGTGGCCGAGCGGCTTCCGGCAGGCGATAACCCGTGCGCTGCTGGCATTGGCGATATCGAGCGAACCGTCCGTTGAACCATTGACGACCGCGATCACTTCTGTACGGGGATGAACGCGGGCTGCTTCCCGTAAGACGCGGGCGAGCGTTCTGCGCTCATTCATCACCGGCACGATCACCGATACGTACGGCGGGCCCGCATCATCGTCGTTTGTCTGATTAGTCATGATGTTATCAGCAGTTTTATCCTCTGATTGCGGTTCAACGGTGCGGTTGACATGGCGGATGAAGCGGCTGTTTCGGTGGGCCGCATGTCCGGCAGTTCGTTTTGCGACTCGGCTCACGGTTCGATTGACAGCATGAACGGCGCGATTGGCGGTACGGCTGCGTCCGCGGGCGCGGTCGCTGCGTTTGCCCGGATTGTGCGACAATCTGTCCAGCCCCCCCTTCTCCGGCCCGGGCAACTGTATCCATATCCGGGAAGAGGTCCTTTAATGCAATCTTAATTCCTCTCCCCATCTTTTAATTTTATCCAAGAATATCGGCAATAAGGTGATTTCCTTCCTGTGTAACCCCTTGGTGATATGGTAGTAAAGATCATATTCCAATACGCGTTGCAAATAAGCCATTTTATACAGTTTCATCGGATCTTTTCTAAACTTCACGCCATTTTTCCGCATCTCGCGAGCATATATCCGGACACACTGCCGAAGTATGCGCTCCTCGTCTTTCTTGAAATCCTGACGGTATCCGAAAAATACGCCGATTAAACTGACCATATCATACCAACACGGATAAAATTTAGCGGATTCCCAATCCAAAAATTTAATATTCCATTCGCATTTTTTCACATCGTTGCAACCCATATTTCGCATTTGTAGGTCGTTATGGGTGATGCATAGTCCCGCTTTGATCACTTCGGGAAAAAAGATCGGGCCCTTTTTGTAAATTTTTTGCAACCGATGATAATGCGGTTCCAACACCGCTTTTAAATCTGCCTGCTTCATTCCTTCGTCCAGATAGCGTAACGTTTCCTTCATCATTCTCTTTCGTTCCTTGACCATGGTATCCGAATGATAGAAAGGCAGCCAATCTCCATATAAGTCCTTCTGCCATTTATTGAACGTCCGGGCATGCAGCTTCGCCAAGGCAGGCACGATCTTCAGAAAATATTTGGGATGAAATTCGATTTGCTCGCTTATGGGGCGGACATGTTCCGTCAGCGCCCAAGCATAGTCTCCATCGGTGCGAACGCTGTACACCTGCGGGATAACGTCCCGCAGCGTCTTTTCGGCTTTCCGGTACAAGTTGAATTCAATTTCATTCCCCGGTCTCCCTTTTTTCATCACTTTCAGAATAACGGGGAAGGTACGCTTCCTGACGGTTACTTTCAATTTCCAGACGCCGCTTTTGAAATGAGGAGGCCCGAGCGAGTTTTTCAAGCATCTCATTTTGTGCTTATCCACGGCTGCGTCCCCGCCGAACCACTTCCTGAAGCTTTTGTCGAATCCGTAGTCTTCCCATCTCTTATATATCGTTTTTTCATTGATGGCTTCGCTCACAAACAACACCCCTTCCCTTATCCATCCAAAATCTTTTTTCGCCACTGCCTGGCGCAAGTGTCGACCGAAAAGTGCATTCTCGCCGCCAATTCCGCCTGCTCTTGAATGTGCGCCCGCAGCTGTCGATCTTCGATCAATTGCTTCAATCCCTCATACCAGCCTTCTTCCGAATGCGGTACGATCACTCCCGTCTCCCCATGAACGACCCAATCCGTGTAGGCCGGCGAAGAAGAATAGATGCCGGGAATCTCGCAAGCGGCATATTCCCGGAACTTGTTGTTCGTCTTGCAACGATTGAAAGGAGTATCTTCCAAAGGCGCGATGCCAATGTCCCAGTGGCTTCGATACAGTCGGCGAATGAATGTCTCGTAATCGGCCTCCGCTTGTACAAACGAAACGGAAGGATGATTTTCGAGACGTTCCGGTACAAAACCGTAAAACTCAAGTCTGATCGAGCTGCCGTACTCTTTCATAATCCGTAACAAGGCAGGCACCACGGGTTCGAAATCCTTCTCCTTGCTCGTGCCTTCATACCCGATGACCAGGGCGCTGCCGCTTTTCGGTTTTTTCCGTTCCCGATCCATCCAGGAAAAATTCACGCTAGCCGGAAAATAGACGACATGGGAATCGTATTTCTCGATCAGCAGTTTCTCGAAATAAGGAGAGTCCACCTTTACGATATCTGCATTTTCCAAAAAATCGGAAAATGCTTTTCGCCTGCCGGGGTCGGCAAAATATTTACCTCGTTTATCGGTCGGAGGGAGCGCTGCGTAGTAGTCGTCAATGACATAAACGGTGCGTTTCCCCAGCAGCTTGGCCTGTTCGAAATATCGATAAATATGAGGTTCTACGCTTCTTTGCACGATGACGATATCCGCAGCGGCAACGTCCGCGTCGGTCACATCGTGTTTGCTTTGTACTTCGAAGGTGCAGTGTCCTTGTTCTTGAAGCAGGCTTAACGGTTGGCGAATTCCGATTTGATAAGACGGCAGGTGTTCTGCGCTTACGATCAGCAGATGGGCAACTCTCGCCCCCCCCTCGGACGGTTGCAGCACGGCCTCCGGATCTCCCGCATTCGAACCGGCATCAGCATTTTCCTGAGCGTCACGCTCTTCCGTTGACATGGCAACCTGTCCGGTTGCCTGTACGTTACTAAAACCGATTTTAAAGCCCGCTTCTCTTCCATCGGCAAATCCGCGGATGCGGCCTGCGCGATAACCTAAACGGAAAGAAACCGGGTAGCGCGATTCGAGTTTCATGGGTTCCTCCTTTGTCGGTTGTTTGAATGATGCGAAACCCGGGAAAGGAGGACCCGGACGGCCCCCCGCTTTCAAGCGCCGCAAAATCCCCCTACTCCCTTAGACCGGAAACCGACGGACGCAATCGATAACCCGTTCCAGGTCCTCGTCCGTCATGCTTGGATGAATCGGCAGCGTCAACAGCCTTTTCCATATGGCCGAAGAAACGGGAACGCTCGCCTTCAGATGAAGGTAGTACGGTTGCAGATGACAAGGATAATAGTGGACGCCCGGCGCGATATTATGCTCCTGCAGATGCCCGATCAACCGGTCTCTCATCTCTTCGTTCTCCAGCTTGATTTGAAACAAATGCCAGGAGCTTTGCGCATACGATTTCTCCTGCGGAAGCTCAAGCCACGCCATGTTGGCGAGCTCCTGCCCGTAACGGCTTGCGATTTCCTTGCGGCGGCCGTTGAGTTGTTCCAATCGATGAAGCTGCACGATGCCGATTGCGGCCTGGATGTCGTTCATATGGTACTTGTACCCGAGCTTATCGACAAAATATTGCCAGGCATATATCTTTTCACTAGACGATCTGATCCACGTATCTTTGGAAATGCCGACCCATCTTTTTTCTCTCAGCTTGCGTGCCATCCACTCTTGATTGCAAGTGATGCCGCCGCCTTCGCCGCAGGTCAAATTTTTGACGGCGTGGAAACTGAAGCAGGTGATGCTGCTGATTGAGCCGATTGCGCGGCCTTTGTAGAAGGCGCCGCATGCATGCGCCGCGTCTTCAACGACTTTAATCCCTCTGGAAAGCGCCAGCTCGTGAATGGCGTCCATATCGCACGGATGCCCCGCTACATGGACCGCAATGATCGCCTTCGTTCGTTCCGTAATTTTCCGTTCAATGTCCGGGGCGGAAATATTCATCGTATCTTTCTCCACATCGGCAAAGACAGGTGTCGCCCCTACATAACTGACCGCATGAACGGTGGAAATGAACGTCATGGGAGGTACGATCACTTCATCGCCCGGTCCGATGCCGAGTACTTCCAATGCCAAGTGCAAAGCGGCTGTCCCGGAATTCAGCGCGACCATGAAGCGGCTTCCGACGTTAGCGGCAAACTCCTTTTCAAATTGTTCGGTCTTCGGGCCAAGCCCAAGCCATCCGGACTTCAACACTTCGGTTACGGCATCGATTTCTTCTTGACCGATGCTGGGTTGCAATACGGGAATGTGTTTTGTATTCACCGCCGTCGTTCCTTTCATAGCTGTTTATGATGAACTTAAAATCTTATGCTTCCAGTTATCGACGCAAGTCTCAATGGAGAAATGGCTCCTTGCAAATGAACTCGCTTGTTCTTTTATTTTCTTACGCAAGGCTGGGCTTTCGATCATCTGTTTGATGCCTTCGTACCATCCTTCCTCGCTATGCGGTACGAGATAGCCGGTTTCGCCATGGTTTACCCAACTCGAGTAAGTGGGTACGTTGCTGTAAATGCCGGGAATCATGCAAGCGCCGTACTCGCGGAATTTATTGTTTGTTTTGCAGCGATTGAACAAGGTGTCCGCAAGCGGAGCCAGCCCGATATCCCAGGTCAGCCCGTACAATCGGTGAATAAATTGTCGGTAATCTTGTTCATAAGGAAAATGGGTAACTCCGGGTTGCCCTCGGATAGAGGAAGGAATAAACCCGAAAAACTCCACCCGGACGATCCCGCCGTATTCCTCGAGAAGCCGTTTAACCGCGCGGACGACCGGCTTGAAATCTTCCTCCTTGTATGTTCCCTCATAACCGATCACAATTCGGCTGTCTTCTCTTGGGGACTTTGCCCCTTGATCCAGCCACTCATAGTCGACGGTTGCCGGAAAATAAACGACCCGCGGGTTAAAATGCTGACCGATATAATCCGCAAAAAATTCGGAATTGACATGAACGGTCTGCGCATTCCGCAAAAAGTTGACGAAAGTTTCCCGTCGGACCGGTTCACTATAATAAGGAAATTCCTGAGCTCCCGAAGGAATCTCCAGAAAGTTGTCATCGATGCAATAAACCGTCCGTTTGCCCATCTGATGAGCCATTTCCAAATATCGATAAGCGTCAGGTTCCACGTTGCGGATGAAGATCACGATTTGAGCCGATTCCATATCTTCCTGGCTGACGGCATCCTCCGTTCTCACGCGGAAATTGTAAGTCCCAAGCTGTTTCAGTCGATCGAAGGGGTGAAAGAGCATCATATTTAACGAAGGCAAATCCGAGGATGCCGTTATGATCAGGGCGATCGGCAGGAGGGTGGTTTGGAGACCTTGAGCGATCCCTTCCTGATATCCCCGCTCGTATCCGGCATGGCGGCCTCGCTCATACCCTTGCCGGTACGATGTTTTTTTGATGGACACAATGCCCGACTGTTTCATATAAGCCTCCTTCCTGGAAGTGCCGGACTACGCTGTCAAGATACCTTCTCATTCGTCTGGTGTCCCTGTTCCGTTCCTTCCTTAAGTCCTGTGTTGAACCCTTCGTTATACGCTTCATCAAAGCCCTCGTCGTAGCCTTTATTGTAAGCGGCGCCGTTGACTTTGCTTCCTGTCCGCTTTGCTGCGATATTTCTTTTTCTGGCGAACCGCTTGACGGTTTTTCGCGCTTTCCGTTTCCTCGCAGATATTCGGCGCTTGACGGCCGAAGACTCTCTCCTCCGAGCGTGGATCATGGTGCTCACCTCCTTATGCGCGGGTGCAAGCATTCGTATCATGCTTGCCTCAGTGATCGCCCGATGCTACCGCTACTTGAAAGGCGCGTCTCCTTTCAGCATGGCATCTGCAAGATGGCCCATATCGATAGCCACTTTTCCAAGTCGGGCGGCGATTCTCTGCGCGATGATGACGGACGAGACTCCTGCCGATACGAGCGCAACGTCGAAGTCGCGGCGATAAACTTCATCCAGGACCCTGGGAACATCCTTTACCCCGTGAACCGGAGCGACCGCATCGATCACGTCGACCCCGCTGCGCCGCAAATAATCCGCTAAAGATACCGCAAGGTTCCCTACCGTCAATACACGGCGTCCGCGTGCGATTTTGGATATGAACCCCGCCTCGTGCAACTGATAGTTGACTAAAGAGTCCGTTAACGACAAGCTTCGATAATCGATTCCGTGTGCGCGCAGCACGGGAAACGCAAGAGGTTGAAAATTGCGCACTCTCAGCTTGGGAATCCCTACGACCGTAGCTTGCCGCACGGCATCGGCCAATTCATCGCGCGCTTCCAAATCGGGAACGCGGACGCCCGCGTATGGAAGGAACGGTCCTTCCGTTTTGATTTGTTCAATGCTTAATACGACTTCCTGAGCCAGCGTCAGCAGCTCTCCGTCTCCAAGACGAACGACGGACATCGGAATACGCGCTTCAAGCGCATGCAAAATATCGTTCCCTAGTTGTTCGGCAGGCAGAAGATAGCGATAGTTCTGCTGCAATTGTTCCAAGCCGGTTGCGATAATTTGTTCGACGGCGATTTCCGGCAGAATCGCGCCATCCGGGAGCAGCGAATCGACGATTCCTTCCACTCCGTCTCTCCACTTGGCCTCGCCATCATATTTTCCGCGATGATATCCCTCGTCATGTCCTTTGTCGTAGCCTTGGTTATAGCCGGTATTAAAGCCTTTATTATAGTTGGTTTGCTGGTTCGGTCTTTTCTTTTTCTTATGAAGACGGCGCATCGTTCACCCCCCCTACCCATCGTGTTTTCATTCGTTACCATACTATTCTTTCTAATGTTCAATGAGCCGGGGACAGCCATCCATTTTGTCCACTCCGACTATCCGAATACGATGCCGAGCAATTCCGACAAACGGTTGCGAAACGTATGTTCGCTCATCGTTTTTTGCAGTCCTCTCCAAGCCATTTCCCGTCTTTCGTTCTCGTGGCTCAAATAATATTCGATGTTGCTCACCAGTTCGTCGGGTGAAGAAAAGGTAGCGATGTCATATCCTGGGGTATATAGACCCGTAAGCCCTTCGCGGGCATCCGAGAGCTGCAAGGAGCCGCAAGCGGAAATTTCAAACATGCGGGGATTGACGGACTGCGCGGGTAAGTGCCGACTGTTGCTGTTATGCGAAGGATCTTCGCCGGAACGATGCAGATTGATCACGATTTTGGCTCTGCCGTAATGCTTGAAAGTTTCCTCCGGACTGATCCAATCGCCATGGATGCAAGGCTTTAGCAGAGAATAGTTTTTCAATCTTTCCCACCAGTACCCGACGATTTTCACCTTTTTCCCCCTTAGGTATGCGGCAATTTCATCGAAAAACGCAACTCGGTTCCAAAAAGCGCTGCCGATGAAACAAACGTCCGTCTCGTAAGAAGTGTCCGCATAGGTTGGGCGAATATAGTCGGGGTTTACGGCAAAAGGAAGATAATGAACCCGGCTGCAGCCGAGTTCCCGGTACAGGGAAACGCAGCTCTTTTCAAGCGTGAATACGTAATCGTAATGAGGAGCAATGCCAATGGTCACATCCGAATGATACGGATCGTCCGGAAGCCAGACAGCCGTCTTTATGCCCATCGCCCGAATTTGATCCGCCTTGTGGACAGGAAAAGTTTGTCCGAGAGCGTCCAGCACAAGCACGAGATCAGGGCGGTATTCGTCAGCAAGAGCAACCGCATCCTGATCCTTATCCGCTACCGCGACTTCCCGTACAAGCCGCTTCAGTTCCCCGCCGATGCCTTGATCGAGAGAAGCATAGGGCGCCCCTTGAGCGGGCACGAAAAGCACCTTAACGTCCCGAATCGTCCGAATCCCCTCTAAACTTTTCCGTACGATGGATTCGCATTTTCCCATATGATACCCGTAGCTCCATCCTTGCCGGTAGCCTTCTAACCATCCTTGTCTTCGTGATTGCATATCATCAATACCTTACGCTCGCATCGGGCCCTGGCAAATCGATCATGCCTCCGTACATCTCTACTTGCCGAATCAATCGGTGCCATTTGATCAATTCTCTGTACCATTGCAAGGTGATCGATTGCTCCATGGCGGATATTTTCCCGGCCTCCAGCGCGTTATAAATTTCCAAAGCTCCCTTGGCCGCCGTCCATTTGGCTTTCCAGCCCAACACTTGTCCGACCTTGTCGAAATTAACGCGATAGGAACGATGATCGGGATCTCCGTACCATTCGATCTTGACATCTTTGGGCAACGCTTCGGCGATTTCCGTCCCAAGCTTGCCTAATGGATAGTTATTGTCGTTCGATCCGACGTTGAAAATGTGACCGTTAATTTTGTCGCGATCGGCTTCTAAGAGCAAACACATCACATCCGTCGTATCTTGAACATGCACCATCGGCCTCCACTGCGTTCCGTCTTTCATCAGCGGAATGACGCCGTCCCGCCACGCGCCGAGCGTCATCCCGTTAATCGCCAAGTCGAACCGCATCCGGGGGGAATAGCCGTATACGGTCGCTTGACGCATGACAACGACGGTGAAACGATCGTCTGCGAGCGGCAATACGCCTTTCTCCGCCATCTCGTTCGCGATCGCGTACGTAGAGAGCGGATTGGTCGGACAATTCTCGTCTACGATCGTATCCTGATCCTGGAAGCCGTATAGGCTGCACGACGAGGGCAAAATGTACCGGCGGACGCCTAATTTCTTGGCCATCGCGGCCGTGTTCACCCGTGATATGTGGTTGATCTGGTAAGTCGCTTCCCGGAACGTCTCCCCGCTCGGATCATTGGATATGGCGACCAGATCAATGATCGCGTCGACTTCGGCCATATATTGTTCTTTCATTCTTCGGCAATCTTCTTTGATCCGTACAAGATTCGGATGCGGCTCCAACTTGTCTTCCCCGAAGAAAAACCGATCGAGCGCCTTGACTTTATAACCTTTGCTTAAAAGCTTGGGTACGAGCACGCTGCCGATATAACCGCCGGCGCCTGTCACCAATACCGTCTTCATGGGTTCACTCTCCTATGCGAAAATTCATTTCGGCATGTTTGAACAGGGGCTGATTGTTATCTTTGTCAGACAAGATCGCAGAAGAAACCGGCCAATCGATAGCAAGCTCGGGATCGTTCCATGCAATCCCCCGATCATGTTCTGCAGAGTAAAATTCATCCACCTTGTACAGGACCTGCGTATACGGAACAAGGGTGCATAAGCCATGCGCGAAACCTCTCGGCACGAGCAGCTGTCTTTTATTTTCCTCGCTGAGAATGACGCCGAACCACTGCCCGAATGTAGGCGATCCTTCTCTAATGTCGACTGCCACGTCATAAATCGCTCCGGTTAACACCCGGACCAGTTTCGTTTGAGCTTTCGGATGGATCTGATAATGCAGCCCTCTGATTACGCTTGATTGAATGGACAGCGACTGATTATCCTGAACGAAATCGAACATCAGTCCAAGTTGTTCCAGTTTGCTCCGATTATAACTTTCCATGAAGTACCCGCGGTTGTCGCTATGCACATCCGGCTCAATGACGACTACGCCGTTCAATTTCGTAGGTATCAATTTCATTGCTGATGGCCTCCCCGTTTCTCCATGATCGAATGAACCACATATTTGGCGAAAGGAATGGAGCAAGTAAAAGCCGGAGAAACAGCGTTCAACACATGCATCGATCGATCGTCGCCTTCAATCACGAAGTCTTGCACCAGCTCCAAATTTTCCTTGTTTAATAATTGAGCTCGTATTCCCGGTCTTGTAAACGATCCGAAATCGTGCCGATCGATATTTTTGGCAAGCTTCAAAGATAAATGAATAAAATGCGACTTTACGTACTTCTTCATCTCTTCAAAGGCAAGACGGCGAAAACGAAATGAATTGGTGACAAAAAGCTTGCACTCGTAATACAAAATGCTAATGAATTCCTTCATCCTGAAATTTTTGATTCCCGCATAATTTTCCCGCCACAATGCGGGTATCGCCGTTGGTCCGATCTTTATGCTGCCATCGACCGTTTTCGTGAAGTGTACGCCCAAAAAAGGGTGATTCAAATTCGGAACAGGGTATATGTTCGTACGAATATCGGTTTTATTTTTGGCGTACTTCAAATACAACCCCTTAAACGGAATAATGGTGTATGGATGTCCGAAGCCGTAGTCGTGAGCGATTTTGTCGGCATACAATCCGGCAGCGTTAATGACATAAGCGCATGGGAACGAATCGTTATTGGTGATGACGAGCCCCTTCCGATGCGCCTTGTATCGGGTATCGAAGTAGAAATCGACGCCTTTTCGCTCCATTTCTTTTTTCATCTCCTGACAAACCTGAACGGGATCAACCGTTGCCGTCGAAGGCGAATAGAGCGCTTTGCGATACGTCCTTGCGTTCGGATCTATCTTGGCGATATCGCCTTCATCCATCCAATGCAATTCCACTCCATTCAATTCCGCTCTTTTTTTCAATTCCGCGAGTCCTTCGAGTTCATCTTCATTCGTCGCTACAACCAGTTTGCCGCAGCAGTTGATGTTCAGCTTATGTTCCAGGCAGTATTCTCGCATCGCCTTGTTTCCTTCGCGAGTGAATCTCGCTTTCAGGCTATTCGCCGTATAGTAAAACCCGGCATGCAGGACGCCGCTGTTTCTACCGCTTGCATGGAACGCGACATCCGGTTCTTTTTCAATCACGGCGACTTTTTTTTCCGGAAATCTCGTTTTTAACTCGCGCGCGATCGTTAACCCGATGATGCCGGCTCCAATGATGAGATAATCGTAATATTGGGTCATTGTAAGTCACCGGGCGCATTCAGCAGTTTCGCTGCGGCTTCGTGCAAGGACTCGAAAGTACCCGCATCGGTCCACCATCCGTGTAGAACGTCGTAAGCGAGACGGCCTTCAGCGGCAAAAACATTGTTTACGTCCGTGATTTCCAGTTCTCCCCGATAAGAAGGATGAATCTGTTTGATGATCTCGAATACGTCCGAATCGTACATATAAATTCCGGTCACGCAATAATCTGATTTCGCTGTGGACGGTTTTTCTTCGATAAAAATAATTTGCTGTTCATGGAGGATCGGAACGCCGTATCTGTGCGGATCCCTGACTTTCTTCAACAGAACCATGGCGCCTTTATCCAGTTTCGAATATTGCTGCACAAAGCTTTCAAGAGAGTCTTCAAACAGATTATCGCCGAGCAGTACGATGAATTTTTCGTTTTCACCTACAAATCCTTCTGCCAGCGCTACCGCTTGGGCAATGCCTCCCGCTTCCTCCTGAATTTTATAAGTGAGCCGCACGCCCCACTTTTCTCCGCTGCCCAATAAATCCGTGTACGAACCCGCCGATTGCTTTCCCATAATGATCAAAATATCTTTGATCCCTGCCTGGCAAAGTTTCTTTACGCCGTAATGGATCATGGGATACCTTCCTACAGGAAGCAGATGCTTGTTGATCATATTCGTCAAAGGCCGAAGCCTGGTTCCTGAACCTCCCGCTAGGATTACGCCTTTCACGGGGTCCCCTCCTTTCAAGTCATTGCATGATGGTTATCATGCTTAATGGTTAATGATATGCTGTCCCCAAGAAGGGGCAAGGACCAATAACCAATTTTCTCAAAATTGGCTATAGACTAGCTTTTGAGTTGAATCGAAGAACGGATCATTCCTTTTCATAGAATGATCCGCTTTATTTATGCCTGGATGAGCTCGACGATGAGCGAAGTACGCAGCATGAGAAAGGCAATCGGGCGACCGCCGAATGCAACAGCCGGTACCGGTGCAACGATGATACGGGCTCCTTGAGCTTCCATATCGGAGAGAGATTGCCCGATATCCGCAACCTCAAAGCACTGATGGTACATTTTGATCCCTTTTGCCACAAGGTTGTGGACAGGAGAGTGTTCTCCTGCCGGCTCGATCAATTCTATGCGCATGGGACCGTGAACCATGAAGATGCCGTTAATTTGCTGGATCGGATCATGGAACGCTGCCCCTTCTATCCTGTAACCGAGCGATTC
Organism: Bacillota bacterium; assembly: GCA_023391635.1. Lineage (GTDB taxonomy): Bacteria > Bacillota > Bacilli > Paenibacillales > Paenibacillaceae > Cohnella. The sequence goes on from JAEWAQ010000031.1 coordinate 29,624, forward strand.
ATGCGCTTGGATCTCGTGGAGCAGCGATCGGCATGCCAAACCGATGTGATGAAACGTAAACGCGCTCGATTCAGCCGACACGGACATTCAAGTCACTTCCTCCAGGATCCGCTCCGCCACGCTGGCGGCAGGCTCCAGCCGTTTCCCGACAAGCGGCCACCTATCGGCTGTGACCGTGTGGATGACTCTATCCATGGAAATGCCCTTGATGGTAAAGCCTCCCGGTTCTGTCCCCGACCTTAGGGCACCGATGCGGTCATGAAAGGAAACAACGTGCCGATTATCGATGACGGTTCTGGAGAACACGCCGGATAGACCGAGTATGTCAAAAGCCACATGATACATAAGCCACACACTGGCCGGAGCGGCAGGATACCGCGGATCGATGACAATTCTGCCCCATTCGGCGATATCTTCGTTCCGATCGTAAATCGCTATCGTTCCGATCGGAAGCTTGGAACGGGCGGTTTCGACGCAAAAATAATAATCGCCTTCCCGCTCGAAGTATCGTTCCAGCCATGCGACATGCACCGAATATCGCTCGTCGAATTCGCCAATATAGGCGGCTAATTTCGGGTCGCGCCGCATTTCGAATATGAATGCCGCATCCTCCATCGTCACCGGCCTCAGTTTGATCCCGAATTTCTGAACGGTTATGGAATGGTTCATCCGTTTCCACCCAACAGGCTTACAATATCGTCAAGACTATGCATGTTGGCCGCTTGCTCGGCGGAAAATCTGACTTGGAACTCCTCTTCCAGCGCCAGGATCAATTCCAGATGCATAAGCGAGTCCCATTGATCCGTTGTGCTGCGCATAATGTTGTCGTCGGCTAGAACAGGGATTTTTAAAACCTCGGACATGACCGTGCACGCCCGGATGCGTATATCGTCTTTCACGTGATCTCCTCCACTGTTACAGGATGGCTCGCACATGACGCGCTGACATGAGCCAACAAGTCCGCAATCTGTTGATCCTTACTCGGATCGCTTACGTACCGCTGCAGCCATTCGCGCGCGGGAGCGTTCCTTGGTCCATCCTGCACGTCTATGCTTAATTGCTCGATGCCAAGTTCCATTAATCGCTTTAGCAAACGCGCAAAGACGATCGTTTCGACGTCTCTCCCGAGCGCCCGGCAGCTGAACAGCCCTTCGATAAGCGTTGCTTTCTCTTGCTCAAGACGACACACGAATACGCCGATTATGCCGCTGTCGGACAAAATGTCGGATAATTGAACCGTCATGGTCAAATACTCGCTGCCGTTCATGGCAAGTTCTGCTTCCGTATAGCTCATTCGCCGCAGCGCAAGATTAAACTGGTTCGTCTTATGACTCATATCAAACACCCGATTGATATGCTTCGGTTCGTTCACATATAGGCGTACGACCATCTGCAGACTCTCCAGGTAAGAAACGTAATCGGACGCCTGACTTTCAAGCTTGGTCCGGGCCAGGTTGGCTTGAATATCGGCCGTTCTTAGCGATGCGCTGTCATCTTCAAGCAGTAGATAACAACCGGGGTAATGGCAAAGTTTCGTGAATGTCCGTTCGCCCGACGGGTCGGCTCGAAGCAACCGTACGGCGGGGATGCGATTGGCCATTTTCAGCAATTCCGCCGGGTTGTCATCGATGAACAGCATCGCGGACGGGTCGATATTGAGCTGCTGGGACAAAATGATCAAATTGTCCGGTTTCGGATTCCAGTCGGCACATACGGCAGCGAAATCGTTCCAATGCAGCGAAAAATCCGTTCTCTTCTCAAAAAGCTCCCTTACATCTTTCTCTTCATTTCGGCTGCAAATCGTCAGCATCATACCTGACTGCTTTAGCAGCAATAACAGGTTTTGCAGCCGGACATGCGCATCGCTTAATGTGACGCCATGAATGCCGTCCTCTCCCAATACGCCCGCATACAGCGTATCGTCCAAATCCAATGCAATCGCTTTGATTCTGGGAAGCAGTACAGCGGGCAACAGATGCACGCCCAGATGGCGCGCAATCGATATCGTTGCCTGATCGGAGAAAGGATGGTTGCTTAACCGTTCATTTCTGCTGTCGAAGAAACCCTCTCCCGGTTCTAGCGCAATATAGGACAGATCAATCAGCCAGCAATCCGGAATTTCTTCGGAAAGGCGGAACAACGTTTCGTTGAGCTCTCGAACCCACCTGCGTTTTCCGGCCTTGACGCTAAACAGTTGATCTTCTTCCACATATTGCTCGGGCCAGTTGTTGAAAAGTACAGGTTTATCCGATTTGCTTCTTAACGCGCCGAGCCGATCCTTCAACCAATCGCAGGCCGCCGTTGCGGTCATGGATTCGCGATACAATCTCCAATCCAGCCAAACGATATGCACGTCGGCGCCGGCCTCGCCGCCAATGGATGAGAGCGATGCATCGTATGAAGATAACTCGGTCGATTCTTCCGCATCCCATAATCGAATGAAAGGCGACAACGCGTTGCTTATAAATTCAAACGGCAAGGTGCGGTCTACTCGTATCTTTAATTTAAACTGTCCCGGCAATCGCGGTATGCGGTTCAATTGTCTTCTGGCAGGCAAGGGACCGAGGAGCGTATCCATCACGTCCAAATAGTCGAGTTGACGGTTGATAGGAACCCCCTCCCTTCAATGAAAGTCTGAAGACTTCGATACATATTCCCGGAAATTTTTTGATAAAGGAATGATCAGAACAGGAGATGACGATACCAGCTTTTGATCGCTTATCGGCCATGTATGGCCTTTGGCATTCTTTTTGCGTACGGCAACGAAATTATATCTTCCGCCCGAGAACATTTTAAATCCCAATTTTCCGCAGTCCCCGCAAAACTTGCTGTCCTCGCCCAAATTCCGATCCGGAAACCGGACTTTATTAAACACTTCTTTTTTTATGACCATCGTTGCACCGGGAAGCGAGGAAACGAATTTGTTTTCGTTTTTCGGAGAGCGGAGCAACAGCAAGTTGGATCCCTCCAAATACACATAATACGTATACTTGCCGACGATGTCCGCATTCGTGTTTTGAAATGTCCGCATGCTTTCTGTTAAGTAATGCGGAGCATAATAATCGTCATCGTCGAATTTTGCCACATAATCATACTTAGCGTTGTCGACGCCAAAATTTAAGCATTCTCCCAATGATTTGTTTTCAGGCAACTGGTAGACCGTAACATCTTTATATTTTCTAGCTTTTTTTCTGTACTTCTCGATATTTGTCTCATCCCTGTTTATGATAATAATAAGTTCCTTTCGACGCCATTTTTGCTTGTTATAGTTATCAAACACATTTTCTATATTTTCTAGTCGTTTTGTACTCGTAATGATCGAAATTCCCACCCGTGTGTTCTTCCCCATCCGATTGCCTCCCTGAGAAAAATGTTATAAAACCCTCCTTGCCGTTTTTTCGATATGATATCGTTCACCGGAGCAAATGGAAACGGCAGCTATCCTGTCCGCCAATTTATTGTTCGTCCACGAATGGCCCTTTTTATTCCCGGTCAACACTTGCCCTTCCACATATGACGACTTGTCATAAACTGAAGAGCGTATAAAGGTGTTTGTACCTCCGGTGAAAATACCTGCAAGATATGTCTTGCAAGAAGACGAGGAGAGCATGTTATGCGGCGAAAAAGAAAAACGACGATAAAACGGCGTTACCGCTCTAATCCGAATACCCCCCTTCATAAGGGATTCGACAGAGGCTTTGATGTCGGCCATGATCGCGGGTACGCGCTTGGATTTGAACGAGGAGTATCGGGATGGAACGAATTATTCGACGGAACCAGTATTGTAATTCCTACCTATAATCAATTGGGATTTCTCAAGGAATGCATAGAAAGCATTCATAGGCACACCCCTGAACTTCATGAAATTATTATTATCGACAACGGATCAACGGATGGAACGGATCGATACTTAAAGTCGTTGAACGGTAACATACGCTACAAAATCTTTAAAGAAAATCTTGGCTTTGCAGGCGGAGTGAACCAGGGTTTAATGATGGCCAGAGGGAATACGCTGTTGTTTTTGAACAATGATACGATCGTGACGAAAAATTGGTTGACGAATCTGCTTGCCTGCTTGCAAGGCGATGCGAAGTTTGGATTAGTTGGGCCCGTTACTAACTATATTAGCGGCGATCAGTTGATCGAAACCTCCTACCAGTCGATCGATGAAATGCATCGTTTTGCTGAATCTTTCAATCGTTCGGACCGTGAGCGTTGGATGAAGACGGTCAGATTAACGGGATTTTGCGTCGTGATGAGACGCGATTTTTTTCAGCGGCTCGGATATTTGGACGAAGGATTTGAAATCGGCAACTGCGAAGATGACGATTACGGGTTGCGGGCCCAGCTGTTAGGTTCGGATTTGATTATTGCCAAAGATACGTTTCTTCATCATGCCGGCAGTAAAACGATTAAAACATTGACGCCGTCCCAATTCGATCAAATATACGGAAGAAACAAACAATTTTATGCAGACAAGTGGGGAGACACCCCTTCGCTTCTTGCAGAAGTATTAAGCTTATGGGACGGAACCCCGCTCAAAATGAATGACTTTTACCCGACTCATGTCATCGTAAAAGGAGCCGGACCTGACTTGTTCTGGGTAGAAAACGGCGTTCTTCACCCACTTGAAGACGCTGCGGAATTCGCATCCACGCGTCTTGCTCAGACGGATTTGCGAAACTGGTCTGTCGGCTGCACGCTTTCGCATGAACAAGCAACCCGAAGAATCGATTCGTTATCATCCGATTCACCTGGGGCAAGATCGCTTGCCGACGGGGTTCTTGTCAGGACTTCTGAAGGAAACGTTTATCAACTCAAACTTGGAAAACTGCATCGATTGGTTACGGATTGGGCGCTGACGACATGGCATCTGAACGAACGCCATATCGTTTCCATATCGGAAGCGGAAAAAAACAAGTATCCCGAAGGAATTCCCGTCTTGGCGCCGCCGGTCATTCGCGCAAACAACCTATAGCTATTTCTGCTATATGTACAAACATATCCGGGAGGCATGCATCATGCGAAAATCAAACAGCCGGCTTGCAACCGCAAAGCGGAAAAAAGGGCGTATTGTATCCGCTATTCGCAAAAGAAAAACGTTGTATAGCAGAGGGTTCGACACCGGCTTTAGTCAAGGTTTTACGATTGGCACGGCCAAAGGGTATGAAGACGGTTATGAGCTGAAGTATAAAGGGACTTTACGATGAAAAAACGAATTCGGGTACGGCAGCGGCAAACGCGGAGAGGAACGATACGAAATCTAAATAGAGGAGCCAAAGTACGCAAGCGAAAGTTCCACCAAAAGAGAACGGTGAAAGTAAAAAAACGGTTGCACCTAAAAAAAAAGACGGGGATGGTGCCGCTGCCGACCGACAAGAGGGTCGGCGTCATCGTATCGGTGAAAAACGAAGCGGGAACGTTGGCGCCGGTACTCCGTGAATTAAGCAGGCTTCCTCTGCATGAATTGATCGTCGTCGTAAACGGTTCGACGGATGCCAGTCTCGCCTTGGCGCGAAACGTTCCTATGGCGACGGTTGTTCATTACGAATCGCCTATTGGCCACGATGTGGGGCGGGCGGTCGGCGCCAAGCTGGCAACGTCGGATATTCTCGTATTCGTAGACGCGGATTTCACGATTCAGGCAGAAAAGCTAGTGCCGTTCATCGCCGCAGTGCATCGCGGGATGGACGTCGCCTTGAACAATATTACGCCTAATTTAAAATCGTTTCCTTTGCGGGACAGGGTAACGCGCATGAAGGAATTTTTGAATCTGATCGTGAGACGACCGGACTTGCAGGCGAATTCGATGACGGCGGTACCGCATGCCCTCTCGAGAAGAGCGCTTGACGCAATCGGATATCAACAACTCATGGTACCTCCGAAAGCTCAGGTTGCCGCTATCCTAAAAGGACTTGCCGTCGGTGCGCCCGGAAACGTAGAGGTACTGAAAGCGAACCGGCACAAAGCAGAAAACGTAGGCAGCCATAACGCGGTTTCAGATCTGATCATGGGAGATCATCTGGAAGCTTTGCAATTTGCGATGGCCGAACTTGGAGAAAGATTGTGGTTTCCGGATTATAGCAGAAGACGGGATATGCTCGGGGGTGCTTAACATAGGGCTGACAAGTATCATTATACCGACTTACAACGGTCTCCACTTGCTGCGAGATTGCGTGCAGTCGATTCGGCAATTTACGGAGGAACCGTATGAAATGATCGTGGTGGATAACGCTTCCGACGACGGTACGCTTGAATACTGCGTGCAGCAACATATCGATTTCATATCATTGCCTGCCAACCGGGGGTTTCCGATCGCATGCAATTATGGCTTGAAACTGGCGAAAGGAGATTGCTTGCTGCTATTGAATAATGATATTGTCGTATCGCATCATTGGTTAGCCAATATGCTAACCTGTCTGATGAGCCAGCCGGACAGGGGAATTGTAGGACCGATGACCAATTATGCCAGCGGCAAACAGCAATCCGATCTCCGATATGAAGAATTGAGCCAATTTCATCGTCTTGCGGAAACGACGAACCGGCCCGATCCGTCCAAATGGCAAGATGTAGAGCGGCTCGTCGGATTTTGTTTTGCTTTCAAGCGCGAGCTGATGGTCAAAATCGGATTGCTGGACGAACAATTTTCCCCGGGACACTATGAGGATGACGATTATTGTTACCGAGCCCGCCTGGCGGGGTACAAACTGACGATCGCCGGAGACGCGCACGTGCATCATCACGGCAGCGCAAGCTTTAAACGGCATGCGCCTGAACAATTGACGGAACTGCCAAAGCTCAATCATCAAAAATTTATGGATAAATGGGGCGTCGATCCGAGGCAATTCATTTAAAGGTGCTTGGGGCAAAACACACGGGTTATACTCGTTTGTTTTGCCTTCAACAATTATCCGGAACTCAGCCTTCAATATAGATTTGAACAGAAAAAACCGGTCCAGCCTCGAGGCTGAAAACCGGTTGTTGTTCCTCATCATCTCCCAATCGCAAGCCACTGCATTTGCCCTTGGGGTTCCGGGCCTAGGCGGGTTCTTACCATGAGAACGACAGCTTCATTCTCGCGCTTGGATTGAACGTAACAGTTGCAAGAAGGATGGTCCGACAAAGCCAGAAGTACATAAGAGTTATCCGAAAATGGCGCATCGAACGTGACGGTCAATTCGACCGACTCGCTTACGCCACAAAATGCGTAAGGCATGTTGCCGTAACAAAGGACGGTGTCCGGTGCTCTCGTTGCCACTGGGATGAATGAAAGATGCTCCATCGTAACGGATCCTGAACCAATTTTGGAGCCGTTCACGCATCCGGCAGCAAGATGAGCGCTTGTTACGGATTCTGCTGCGAGCTCGATCGTCGGCAGCCCTTCGAGCGAAGCTTCTGCCTGCATGGTAGCCTGCTGCACATGGGCAATTACTTGACGCAGATCCGGCGCCAGCTTCGACGTTGTAACGGCATCGTCTGCAAGACGCCCTTCGTCCACTGGCGCATCCAGCCTTATCAACCGCTCGCGCAGCGGCTCATCCAGCTTGTCGATGGTTACGCTGCGGTCGATCAGCTTCGCTTCGCTCACCGATCCGTTCGCCAACTGCTCGCTGCCTACTGCCTCTTTCGCCAACTTGCCCGAAGTCACGGCGCCGTCCGCGATACGATCTTTGACGATCGGCGCGTTCGCCTGCGCAATTGCTTCTATTACCGATGCATGCAAGTTTTCTTTCGTCACGGCGCCGACTGCCAGATGGTTCTCCTGCACCGCGCCTTCCGCCAATTGCTCGGCGCCGACTGCGCCGTCGGCGATTTTCTCGCCGACCACTGCACGATCCGCCAACTGCTGCGTCCCTATCGCTTCCTTCGCTAGCTTCGAAGCTGATACGGCACCGTCTGCCAGTCGCCCTTCGTCCACTGGCGCATCCAGCCTTATCATCCGCTCGCGCAGCGGCTCATCCAGCTTGTCGATGGTTACGCTGCGGTCGATCAGCTTCGCTACGCTCACCGATCCATCCGCTAGCTTCGCTTCGCTTACCGATCCGTCGGCCAGTTGTTCGCTCCCTACCGCCTCTTTCGCCAACTTGCCCGAAGTCACGGCACCATCTGCTATCCGATCCTCGACGATCGGCGCGTTCGCCTGCGCAATTGCTTCTATTACCGATGCATGCAAGTTTTCTTTCGTCACGGCGCCGACGGCAAGACGCCCTTCGTCCACTGGCGCATCCAGCCTTCTCAACCGCTCGCGCAGCGGCTCATCCAGCTTGTCGATGGTTACGCTGCGGTCGATCAGCTTCGCTTCGCTCACCGATCCATCCGCGAGCTTCGCTCCGCTCACCGATCCGTTCGCCAACTGCTCGCTGCCTACCGCCTCTTTCGCCAACTTGCCCGAAGTCACGGCACCATCTGCTATCCGATCCTCGACGATCGGCGCGTTCGCCTGCGCGATCGCCTCTATTACCGATGCATGCAAGTTTTCTTTCGTCACGGAGCCGACTGCCAGATGGTTCTCCTGCACCGCGCCGTCCGCCAATTGCTCGGCGCCGACTGCGCCGTCGGCGATTTTCTCGCTGACCACTGCACGATCCGCCAGTTGCTGCGTTCCTACCGCTTCCTTCGCCAGCTTCGAAGCTGTCACGGCGCCATCCGCGATACGATCTTTGACGATCGGCGCGTTCGCCTGTGCAATTGCTTCTATTACCGATGCATGCAAGTTTTCCTTCGTCACGGAGCCGACTGCCAGATGGTTCTCCTGCACCGCGCCGTCCGCCAATTGCTCGGCGCCGACTGCCCCGTCGGCGATTTTCTCGCCGACTACGGCTCGTTCCGCCAATTGCTGTGTTCCTACCGCTTCCTTTGCCAGCTTTGAAGCTGCTACGGCACCGTCTGCCAGTCGCCCTTCGTCCACTGGCGCATCCAGCCTTCTCAACCGCTCGCGCAGCGGCTCATCCAGCTTCGTTTCATTCACTGAACCGTCCGCCAGTTGCTCACTGCCTACCGACTCTTTCGCCAACTTGCACGAGGTCACTGCACCGTCCGCGAGCCGATCTTTGACGATAGGCTCGATCGCCTGTGCAATTGCCCCGGATATAGAGGGATGAAGCTTGCTTGCTGTCACCGCTCCGTCTGAGATGTGCCGCTCCTCTATTGCGCCAACCGCCAATTGCTGCGAGCCCACGGCTCCGTTTGATAATTTCTTGCCGGTCACGGCTCGGTCCGCCAACTGAGACGTCCCGACTGCCGCATTTGCCAACTTTATCCCGCTGACCGCGCTGTCTGCCAGCTTCGCCTCGCTTACCGCTCCGTCCGCCAGTTTTGCCTCCGTTACGGCCTTCCCCGCAAGTCTCCCGGTGTCGACCGGTTGGTTTGCTATCGCAGCCGACTCATACAGGTCCGGCGACAGATGCATGAGCGTGACGATGCCTTTGCGCAGATGGTAGCCGTGAACCGCCTCGGGCATCAAATGTTTGCCGCCGATCGATTCCAATGCCACCTGTTCGCTTCCGACGCTGCCTTGCTCCAGATGCTCCCGGGCGACCGCCCCCGGAGCGATCGCGCCGGAAGTGACAGCACCGGCTGCAATCGCAGCGGTTCCTACGCTTTCTTCAGCCAAGTGTACGGCTTTGATCGCATCTGCTCCGATATGGCCGGCTTCGACAACGCCTGCCGCAAGATGTCGTGAACCAACCGCACCCCTCGCCAAATGTTGCGCTTGAATCGTCTCGGCCGCCAAATGTTCTGCCCCGACGCTGCCTGCCGCCAGATGGGCGGAACTGATCGCCCTCTCGCCAACGTGAATATCGCGTATGCTGCGCTCCGCCAGGTGCGGACCCAGTACCGATCGGGCAGCCAGGTGCCGGCTTTCGACGGACTCGGCTGCGATCAGAGAACCCGTAATCGATTGCTCCGCCAGTGCTTCGGTAGTGACCGCGCGCTTCGCCAGCGCCGCAGCCGTGACGCTTCCCGGTTTCAGATGATCGGCGTTTACCGCCTGTTTGCGCAATTGCCGCTCGCCGACGGCTTCATTCGCGAGCGCCTTGGGGGTTACGGCGCCGCTCGCGAGCGCGTGCGAATCGACGGCCCCGTCTGCCAGTTTGGCAGTCGTTACGCTGCCGTCAGCGAGCTTTGCTGCCGTAACAGCCGCATCGGCAAGCTTGTCGGTCAATACCGCATCCTGCGACAGCTTATTCGAGGTGACGACTTGATCGCTCAAGTGATACGTCGATACCGACCGAACAGCCAAATGCCGCTCGCCTATAGCGCCGGAGGCTATCGATTTGTCTGTGACCGCTTCCGGCTGCAGGGCGTCAGGCCCTACCGACGCGGGTGCCAGATGCACTGCATCGATCGCTCCTTCCGCCACATGGCGGCCTTCTACCGCCTGTTGCGCCAACGCACCGGCCGTCACCGACCCGGTGCCGTAATGGAACGGCCGGAGTAAACCCGCAGCGAGCTTGTCGGCGCTCACGCTCTCATGCGCGAGGTGTTCCGTACGCACGGATTTTTTCTTCAGGTGCTGGCTTCCGAGCGATTGATCCGCGATGTGTGCGCCCTGCACCGACTTCTCTGCGATGTGCGCGGCTTGAACCGCTCCTTCAGTCAGGTGCTTGCCAACAATGATTCCGTCGGCCAAATGCCCCGCGCCAACCGCGCCAGCCTGCAAATGGCGGCGACCAATCGATTGATCGGCTAAATGAGATGCGTCGATGGATAACTCAGATAAATGCCTTTTCTCAATGACGCCGTCCGCTAATAGATCCGAGACGACGCTGCCCCTGGCCAGATGCCTGCTTTGTACGGCTTCGTCGGCCAGCTTGCCGGAAGTGACGCTGCGATCGGCGATCTTCGCCGACGTGACGGCATGGTCAACCAGCTTGGCCGTTGAAATCGTCTGTTCCGCGAGCTTGCTTTCGGTGACCGAATCGTCCGCAATATGACGGGCTTCGACCGCCTTCTCCGCGAGATGGCGGCTGGCTACCGATTCCGCGCGCAGATGCTCTCCCGCGACGGAGCCTGTTGCCAGTTTGCTGCCCGTAACGGAACGATCCTCTATTTCCCGAATGCCGACCGCGCCATCCGCCAAATTGACCGCTTCCACCGCGCGCGGAGCCAGATGTCTCCCTTGCAACACGCCAACCGCCACATGTTCGGCAAGAATCAACCCATCCGTCAGATGGCGGGAAGCGATCGCGCCGCGCGCGATACTTTCCCCCGTCACGGCGGATTCCCTCAACTTGGAAGCTGTCACCGCTCCATCAGCCAATTTCGACGTATCGATGATTTCATTGGCCAAATTCTCGGCACGGACCGCTCCGCTGCGGATTTTTTCCGCCGTAATGCTCTGATCCTGCAATAAATCTTCCGTCACGATCGATAAGCTAAGGTGCTTCGATTGAATCGATCCTTCGGCGATTTTGTCGGCGCTGATCGTCCGGTCCGCCAGCTTCTCCGAGGTGACGCTTCCATCCTTTAATTTCTCGGAAGTAATAGAGCGGTCGCGGATTTTCTGACCGGAGACGGAATTTTTAATCAAGTGCTCTCCGGACACCGATTCCGGCGCCAGCTTCTTGGAGGTGACGGAGCCGTCCGCCAGCTTGATCGCCGATACCGCAAAGTCCGCAATCGCATCCGTGCCGACCGCATCCTTGGCCAATTGGCGCGCATTGATGGCGTACGGGGCAATCTTCTCCCCGGTCACCGCATCGTCGGCCAGGTCATCCGTATAGACGACCGGCGCCGGCCTTGCAGGCAGCCGCTTCTCCTCCAGTCTGGATCGCCGCTCTTCTATGGGCGGCACGACCGCAGCCGAATCCGCGACATCCTCTCCGAGCGAATCCGAATGTTCTGAAAAATCTTCTTTAGAATCCTCTAATGCTTCCGAAACCTGTTCCGACACCATTTCCGATTCCGCTATCGCTTTCGTGGTCATTTCCGCCACCGCGATCGATTCGCTTTCTACTTCCTCTTCCGCTTCGGCTTTTGATTGCTGCGGCCTTGACGGAGCTTCCTCATTCAACAAGGCGAGGAGCGATTCCAGCCCTCCATCCGCCATGGCATCGCCATATGCATCCGCTTGCTGCATGGATGGAGACGCAACCGCCCCCCATACACCGGACCTTCCCCTGCTGCGCGTCTTGCTTGCCGACCGCTTCAGCTTCTTGCCTGTCTGACTTCCGAGCCGCTGGATCGCCGCTTGTTCCGCCCGAACTTCCGCATTCTGATTCGGCGTCCGGGAAGCCGCAGTGGAACCGAGCACCGTGACCGGCTTTTCGCCTGAATCCTGCATATCATCCAGCCACTGAAGCTCGAGCTGATCCGGATTGTCGACAACAAATGGCGTGCGCCGCTTTTTGGCCGCATTGCGGGGCGTCCGCCTCGACTTGTCTCTTCGCATGTTCTTCTCCTTCCCCGTGTTCGAGTCTGGAGTATCATATGCATTGACCCATAGGCACGTCACGAGGATGGGCGGCTGTTTCTGTTGCACTTTGGCCGGCGATATGGCACACTAGGCAAATGATGATCGACTAGGCAAGAATTAACGGCTTCGCCGTCCCTCAAGTATTATAAATAAAAGGAGTGGCAGGCCCATGGAACGCCGGCTGCTGCGCGCGATGACAGAGCTTTCATCCCGCAAATGGATATCGAGACTGACGGGGGCATTCGCCAAATCGGTTTTCAGCCGCCGTCTCATCCGCCGATTCGCGCAAACCTACCGAATTTCGATACATGAAGCGGAGAAGAACATCGAAGAATATGGCTCGTTGAACGAATTTTTCACACGTCGGCTGAAGCCTGGCGCAAGGCCGATCGATGAAGCCGCTGACGCCCTGATCAGCCCGGTAGACGCACGAGTTGCTGCCTGTGGCACAATACAGGACGGAACGCTGCTCCAAGTAAAAGGGCAAGACTATACGCTGGACGAATTGCTCGGCGCATCGCCGCGAATTCCCCAGTACCGGAACGGCTGCTATTGGGTGCTCTACCTCAGTCCGACCGATTATCACCGCATCCATTCCCCGTGCACCGGCAAGGTGGTAGAGACCGACCATCTCCCCGGCCGGGTATATCCTGTCAACGAATTCGGTCTCACCTTCATGCGTCGGGTATTGTCCCGCAACGAAAGGCTCGTCACGTATATCCTGCACGAACACGGCGAACTGGCGGTCGTCAAGGTCGGCGCCCTGAACGTCAGCAGCATTCGCTATGTCAACGATCATCCTCCGCAGTCGCTGACGCGCGGAGACGAGCTCGCTTATTTCGAATTCGGCTCTACCGTCGTGCTGTTGACCGAGAACGGAACACTGGCGCCGCATCAAGACCTGAAGGCCGGAGATACGGTGAAAATGGGCGAAAGACTGGGCACGTTACTCGAACGCAAGCACTAGCGCCGCCGGCGTGCATCATCGGATTTCCGACGGACGCTTCCCCGTATGCTGCTTGAACTGCCGGCTGAAGAAGAAGACGTCGCGGTATCCGAGCGCGCCCGCTACTTCGCTGACATTCATCCCTGCGTGCATCAGCAGGTGCTGCGCCCGCTCGATTCGCGACTGCACGATGTACTGCTGCACGGAGACGCCGATCAATTGTTTAAACTTGCTCGAGAAATACCGGGCGGACAGACCGGCCCTTGCAGCGAGATCGTCGACCTTCAACACGGCGCCCGGGTGCTGCCGGATGTAGTTGGCGACTTCGCGGATGCTTTCCGTCAGTTGATTGCTCGCTTTGCGCTCCGAAGGCGCTTCCCGGTCGGCGCGCAGTAGCTGTATCATCAATTGCTTCAGGATCAGCTGTGCCTCCTGCGTCGCGGCGTAAGTCTGCACCAGAAACAACCGCACGTATCGGGCGAGCAGAAATTCGAAATCGATCGGTTCGGCAAGCACCCGGTACAAGTCGGGAATGTCCAGTACCGGCTCTTTGACGTTGAAATGGATATACGTCAACACGAGCGGCTTTTGCGGATTGTGTACGGCGGTCGGATGATCTCCGGGCCGGAATAGAAAACAGCTGCCCCGGCCAACCGGGTAGCGCACATCGTTCAACTCGACTTCGCCTTCTCCGTTCCACACGTAGAACAAGTCGTAGTTGGCCATCGGCTTGTCGCGCTTCGCCCATTTCCATCCGGGCTCGCAAAAAATTTTGGCAACGGAAGACGTTAATACGAAAGACGAAGACACTGCCTCCAGCATCGCCGTTCCCTCCCCTGGCGCGCATCGCATGCTTGCGTCCCTAAAGATTCCCGCCCGCATCGACCGCGCATGCCTCCATTCTACGCTAGTTCCCGCCCGACTTCCAAGGCGGATCTCCGAGCTTATGCAGCCAGCGATTGATCCGGTGCACGGCCAGCGGAATCGCCACGATCAAGACGGTGCAAACGTAAACCATCGCTTCATCCTCCGGTTCGATATTTTTGCGATTTATGAATGGCGCCGAAATCCCGAACTTTAACCGTCACCTTCACCTCGATGTTGCTATTTGAAAACACGGTTTTCCCGTAGTCCCAATTGCTTTTCACTCGATTCCAGGTCTTCGGATGATAGTGATGCAGGTGCTTGCCCAAAGCCAGGATGTCGGCATGATATTGATGCTGCAGCTTGTCGATCAGCTGCAGGCAACGACTTTCGATTTGTTCCGCCGCCATCCGTTCGACTTCCTTGATCACTTCCTCCTCTTTATAGTTATGATCGGCGAACGATTCTCCGATCACGCCGTCCGAGCCGATTGCGATCGTAAAGTCGATATGTTCCGGATCGATCACCTTCGCCGTCACTGTGCGCTTGACGTTCTTGCTCTCGTAGCTGATCTTCCCGCTTTTCGTCCGAACATCGATCACGTCGCTCTGCATTCGTTCCGTTACGTAATTCAAAGCTTCCGTCTCCTCGTCATTGAGAAAGCCGACCATCCTGTTCATATAGCCGTGAATAATGGCGGCTCCGGTTAGTTTCACCTGCTTGTTATGCACGATCATGCGAGGAACGGCGAAGCTTTCGTTCGTCAACAGCATCTCGTGCACGTCGCCGATTCTGGCTTGGTGCATCATCTTGCCGCTTTTGCGTACATTGCCTGCGATGGAATCGATGAACAGGACGGGAAGCTTCTCATTTTGAGGGTCTACTTCCAGCGCTTCGCGAGGATTTCCTTGCGATACGAAGATTTTCGTTCCTCTCCGGGCTTCGTTGTCACGGAGGTAGAGGTCGAGCACGGAGCCGAGATTGCCTATCTTGGCAAGCCGTTCGGATATAATGATCATTTTCAGATGCTCGATATAGGGCGTGCGGCTTGTTCTCGTCACCATCTCCCTTGTAGCCGCAAGCAACGTCTCCCCTTCCGACGTGATGTTCATCATCGGCTCTCCGCCCCTGCTTCCCTCACCTTTGCTTCCTGAAGATTTACCGCCGTCTTGCATCGCTTCCGGATTCACGATTTGATACGTCAATATAAACCGCTCACTCCCTGCCGAACCGGCCTGATCGCCTGTGTCCGCTTCGCCGGCTTGTTGCTGCCTCTGCAATCCATCGATAGCGATCCCGACGACGAATCCCCGCTGCTCGATCTCAACACGATCCCAACAACCTGCGATGCCGAGCCCGCAAATTCCGATGAACGCACACTTCACCCAGCGATTAACCAATGCCTTTCACCTTCCTTGCCGCGGCGATCAGGAGCAGCAATGCCGGAATCAGCATGCTGAACAATAATCCCATGTAGCTGAGCCATTCCTGATATCGGTGCAAATCCAGCGTATTCTCCGGTTGCATGGAGAGGAAATAAGCGACCGGCGCAACGATCAGCAGCCACGTCATTTTGGGCACTCGCGGGAATACGTATCCAAACGAGAGGACCGAAATATCCATGGACATCGCGACCGTATTGAAGATCGTCATGATCCAGATCGTAAAGAAGACCGATTCGAACCGTTCGAAAAACTGGCCGGGCACGACGACTTCCTTGGCGATTTCGACCGTCGGGTAGACGATATTGGCGACGCCGACATTCGTCAGGATACCGATCGTCGAAACAAAGATGAAAATATAAATGACGATAGGAATCGTCATGCCGATCATCGCAGCCTGTGTCGCCTGCTTCGATTGGCGCATCA
Organism: Bacillota bacterium; assembly: GCA_023391635.1. Taxonomy (GTDB): domain Bacteria; phylum Bacillota; class Bacilli; order Paenibacillales; family Paenibacillaceae; genus Cohnella. Next base: position 45,720 of record JAEWAQ010000031.1, read on the forward strand.
TGGAGACATAGAATAGCAGACATCCGTACCCCAGATAGGAGAACGACGAATCCACGATTCCTTGCAAGTACCCGGCACCCTTTGTCGTAAACACGGGAAGCAGGTTCTCGCTCTCGATAAAATGAAGATTGAACAGGAGCACGATGCAAATAATGACAAGGACAACCGGAAGAAACAACAAATTCAGGCGAAGCAGCGCCGCCCTGGAACCGGCAACGGCATAGATGACAGGGAGCAGAAAAGCGAGTGCGATCACTTCCAGCGGGGTGCGCTCGAACAGGTACAGCTTGGCGATGTTCGCAATCTCCCGGGTGGAAGAAGCTGCGAATCCAAGAAACATGACCGCGTACAACAATGTGAGCATGACAGCCATCGCCTTGCCGACAATGGCTGTCGAATAGGCCAAGAACGTTTGCTCGGGAAACCGAGATGCCAGCTTGGCACATAAGCAGGCGAACAATGTGGACACGATTCCTCCGATTAAGAGAGAAACCCATCCGTCCGCCGCTTCAGTCTGGCTGGCAAGCGCGTTCGGAAGCGTGAGAATACCGGTGCCGATCAACATGGAGGATACCGCGAACCAGATTTCCCGCTTGCCGATTTTTTCGTCTCCATACGTGAATGCATTCATCCGCTGTCCCCCCTGCCCGCCCGCACATCGTCCTCCGTCTCCATCATCTGCGGCCTGTATTTCCTCATCGTGGACGGCACCCTGATCACCAGGTCTTTCCAGTCCCTCGGAAAGAAAGGGGCGAACGGCGTGGAGTAAGGAATGCCGAAGCTCTTCAGGTTAACTACGTGTATGTTGATGATAATATACGACAGAATGATCCCATAGAGCCCCAGGGCCGCAGCCGACAGCATAATGCCGAATCTCATGATACGAAATGAGATCCCCATGCTGTAGGAGGGAATGGAGAACGACGAGATCGCGGTGACGGCAACGACGATGACCATGATCGGGCTGACGATGCCCGCCGATACCGCCGCTTCGCCGATCACAAGACCGCCCACGATGCCGATCGTCTGGCCGATCGGCTTCGGCAGCCGGATGCCCGCCTCGCGCAGCAGCTCGAGCGTGAGCTCCATGATGAACGCTTCGACGATTGCCGGGAACGGCACGCCTTCCCTCGCAGCCGCTACGGAAAACGCCAGCTTGGACGGAATCATGCCCTGGTGAAACGAGACGAGCGCGATGTACAACGACGGCAAGAATACCGCGAATAGGGCCGCTATGTATCGAAGCGTGCGAATGAACGAACCGATCTGCCAGCGTTCGTAGTAATCTTCCGGCGATTGCAGCATCTGTCCGAATGTAACCGGGGCCGTCAGCACGAACGGCGTACCGTCGAGCAGAATGGCCGCATTGCCTTGCAGAAGCGCGGTGGACACTTTGTCCGGCCTTTCCGTATGCATCAATGTAGGAAAAGGAGACAGGAAGCTGTCCTGAATCCACTGCTCGATCATGCCGGATTCCGGCGCGTCGTCCAAGTCGATCGTGGCCAGCCTGCGCTTTAGCTCCTGGACGATCTCGGGATGGATGATGCCGTCTACATAAGCGACGACAAGATCCTTTCTCGTACGACGGCCAACTTTATAAACGTCAAGCCGCAGGTTCGGATCCCTGATCCTGCGGCGGATCAGCATCGTGTTCGTGCGTATATTTTCGGTGAAGCCTTCCCTTGGCCCCCGAACGACCGACTCGGTCTGCGGCTCTTCCACGCCGCGGCTTGCCCATCCTTTGCTGCCGATAATGAGCACCTGGTCCGTCCCGTCCACGAAGAGCGCGCAATCGCCCGACAGAATCGCCAGCGACACGTTGTCCAATGATCGAGCCCGTTCAATCTCGTGAGAAGAAAGAATTTCGTTCTCGATCAAGGTCAGCAGCTCGCCGCCGTCTTCCGGGAGCGCGATCCCCGCTTCCGAAGTGCCAAGCTGGATATTGCGGATCACGTCATGGTTCAGGATGTCCTTGTCGACCAAGCCGTCGATGCAGATGATCGCGCACGCATGCCGCGCTGATGCGGGCGTGAACACCCGGACGAGCAGATCGGTCGGATCGCCGAGCATCGCCTTAATATTTTGAATGTTGTCCTGCACATTCGAGAATACAGCAATGTCAAATCGAGAAGCCGATTCAGCGGTCAATCCGATCTCCTCCTCTCTTCCCGTCAGGTAGCTTACCCCACGAATTCCTGAATCATCCACTCTATTAAGAACAACAAAAAACCGGCTCCCATCATGGAACCGGCGAGTAAGACCAATATTGTATTGCGCAAACAAAACGGCAGTCGATACGGCAAATCCAGGCCAGGCTGGGTTAACTGCGCGGATTCGTCAAATAGGAGGCCAGCGTTCTGGCGCCGTAGCCGGTCGCTCCTATGGCAAGATCGCCCTTGGCGGCGGAACAATCTTTCGGGCCGCTTATGTCAATATGAGCCCAGCGCAGCGACGCATGCACGAATTTCCGAAGAAACAGAGCTGCAGTGATGGCGCCCGCTTCTCCGACCCGGCTAATGTTGCTGGTATCGGCATAATCGCTGTCCAAGTACTCCTCGTATTCGTCGATCAGCGGCAGCTGCCACATCCGTTCCGCGAACGGCGCCCCGGCTTCCTGAATCGATCGGACCAGCGCATCGTCGTTGCCGAGAATGCCGGCCACCTTGGTGCCAAGCGCCCCGACGACGGAATAAGTCAACGTCGCCATGTCGATCGCTTCCGTCGCGCCGATTCGGTGCGCGTGGATCAACGCGTCCGCGAGCACCAGACGCCCTTCGGAATCGGTATTGCCCACTTGCACGGTCAATCCGTTCCCGTATCGGATCAATTCGCCGGGCAGCAGAGAGCGGTCGGAAGGACAATTTTCCGCCGCAGGCACCAATACCGCGACATTCGCCGGCGCTCCGCTGCGAACGATGATGTCCAGAGCGGCGAGAACGCCCGCCGCACCGCCCATGTCCATCCGCATATCGCTGATGTCCCGGTCGTGCTTGAGGCTGATCCCGCCCGTATCGAACGTAATTCCTTTGCCGATGAGCGCGGTAAGCGGAAGCGACGCATCCGTGCAATGCCGCAGTTCGATGAATGCCGGAGCATGGGCGCTTCCTCTGCCGACGGCGGCCGTTCCCGCGAAGCCCAGGCTTTCCAGCGCATCGCCTTCATATACTTGCAGTTGCACTCCTGTGCCTGCGAAACGTTCCTTCACACGTTCGGCCAACATGCGCGGGCGCAGAAGATTCGGCGGCTCGTTCTTCATGTCGCGCGCCCAACTCACGCTGTCCGCTCGCAGCTCGCCCAGTCGGATGGCCACCTGCCAATGATCGCCCGTTTCGCCCAGCAGGTCAACCGACTGCTGCTGCTTCAGCGAATCGTCGGAATGCTGCGAATCCGCGCCGCGCTTGTGGCGGTCGAATGAATAAGTGCCCAGCTTCCAACCTTCGACCCATGCCGCGAACGTCTCCGGCGTTACCCCGCCGAACGATCCGGAAGGCTGAAGCGCGGCAAAAGAGACGGCTGCCGATGCGCGCCGCTCTTTAAGCACGGCTCTTCCCGCCTCGCCAGCCGCTTCACGCACATGCGCTTCCTGGAACTTGCCGGAATCGCCCAAGCCGATGAGCAAGAAATCCGCCTCGCCGTCTCGGCCATAGAACCAGGTAATCGTCTGCCTGGCCCCCATTTGCGGCAGCAACCGGGCAGTCCGGAACCGATCGATCGTATGTCTGAGCAACGGGAAGCCATCCGAAAATACCGGAACGACGATCGCATCGGCCGGACTGTCAACCACCGCCCGGAACTTCATCGAACGACGCTCCCGTCTTCCTGCATGATCCACGTCTCGAAAGACCGGACACCCTCGCGAAGCTCGATGACGCGTGCCCCACGCTGCAGACTGCCATAAGTGTTGTAGCCGGTTACCCTGCCGTAGCAGAGCCGGATGCCATATAGAGTCCCGCAGTAATCGTTGTCGTGATCATGCCCGACGAACGTGCCCATCACATCGCCCATCTCGACCATCGCGCCGAACAGACCGGTATTGATTTTCGGACAGCACACTTCCTCTTCACGGACGCCCGTGCGCTGCTCGCCCGCCGTCCAAGCCTCGTTATACTCCGGAATCGGAATGTGGAAGAACGCGAGCGCCGGCAACGGGTCTCCCTGTTTCTTCGTCAACATCAGGGACTGCTGCGTGTACCAATTGACTTGATTCGGATGAATCCAGGCATAACCGCCGATCTCGTTCGGCGCTTCGATGCCGGAATCGAAAAAGTAGAGCGCCGCGCCGTCGGCACCGTCCGCCTGCTTGATCGTCAACGCGTAATTGCCGACGCCGTTCACCTCGGCCGGCCCCGCCGTCGCCAAGCAATATTCGCTCTCCTGCCAAATGGCCAGCAACTGCTCCCGCGTGACACCCGCTTCAGCATCGTGATTGCCGAATACGGCGGTCCATGGCACCTGCGCGCGGAGGACCGGCGCGATCGCTCTGCGGCAGGCGCCTTGAGGGTCGTCAATACCGTGGCTCCAGTGCAAGTCGCCGGTCAAGACGACCAAATCCGGCTTCTCATGGGCAATGACGCGCTCGATCAGGGCAGTCGTGCTGCCATCCTTCTCCCGTTCTTCTTCTTTGCCGTCGCCGATATGAATATCGGTAAACTGAACGATTTTGAAAGTGCCGTCCTGCCTGAATGCCAGTTGTTTGCTCATGCCGCGTTCCTCTCCTCTGTCCGCATGGGGTTACTTCCAGTCGCCCAACATTGATGGATAAGCTTGCAGATAGTCTCGGACCAACTGCTTGGCCAGCGAATAGGAGCCGACGAGCGGATGAACGGTCAACGCCTCGACGGCCAATTCGACCGAACGCTGCCGGACCGCTTCGACCGTCAATCGCTCGAATTGCTTCACGCTGCGCATCAGCAGGTACATCGCCTCCGGCACTTCGCCGATCTCTGCCGGATGGGCGCCGTCCGCTTCAATCCGGCAGGAAATCTCGACCACGTCATCGTCTCGGAACCCGGCGATGCTGCCGGCATTCGGCACGGAGAGCACGATGTTGTGCTGGGTGCCTGTCTGCAGCGAGTCGACGAAATCGAGCATAACGCCCGCATAGCCCAGCGATTCCGGCAAACGCAGCTCTTCCGCGGCCAGCTCGCGCTTCCCCTGCGTGTTCGTTTCGATCGCCATATAGGACGATTCCCGCTTCTGCGTGTAATATAAATAAATTTGCAGCGCCCGATCCGGTTCCTTCGGGATATCCAACCCGCGCAGCGCTTCCAGCATCTCCCGGTTGTTGCGCGCAATCATCTGGCCGCGTGTCATGCCTGCTTGCTTAATATTGGCAAGCGCCTTTTCCCTGTGATAATAGTAATACAAGTATTCATTCGGCAAATAGGGGAGCGAATTCAAGAGCTGCGGATCGAACATACGAAATTCGTCGATGCGCGAGGTGAAGCCCGGATCATTTTTGAGCCGGACCAGCAGATCGTCGCCCCGATAGATCGCTTTGCGCATCCAGGACAGGTGATTCAGCCCGAAGAACTCGACATCCAGTTCATCCGGATCGATGCCGAGCGCTTCCGCCATCCGCAGTTTCGTATGGCTGGGCGTATCGCAAATGCCGATCACCCGGTCATAGCCGGCGCTTCGCAGCGCTTGCGTGACCAGACCCGACGGGTTGGAGAAGTTGAACGTCCAGGCGCCCGGCGCGACTTCCTGCGCCAGCTTGCAATAGTCCAGCAATACGGGAATCGTGCGGATCGCCATGGAAAATCCGGCAGCGCCCGTCGTCTCCTGGCCGATGACATCATAATTTAGCGCGATCTGCTCATCCGTGCTGCGAGATTGCTCCTTGCCTGCCCGGATCGTTGTCACGATATAATCCGCGCCGGCCAGCGCGGTGCGCGCATCCGTCGTCGTCTCCAGCTGCAGCCGGACTCCGCTGCGCTCGATGACGATCCGGCATAACTGACTGATGATCCTCAGCTGTTCCTCGTCCGTATCCATCAGAACCAATTCCGTGATGCCGCTCTGTTCCGCCTTCAACGTCAGGCTTTTCGTGAACAGAACGGCGCGAACGCCGCCTCCGCCGATCAACGCCAGTTTCATAAGGCTACCTCCCACCTGTCTGTCGTGTGACCGGCTCTCTCCGCGATAAACCGGTCCATGGCGAGCCGGTCCGGCGTACCCGTGCTGCCGCCGAACTGGCTGACGGACAACGCTCCGCACGCATTGCCGTACAGCAAGCACTGTTCGACCGGTTGACCGTTCAGATAACCATAGATATAACCCGCATTGAAGGAGTCGCCGGCTCCCGTCGTGTCGATGACAGGTACATGAAAGCCCGAGCGGAACAGGGTCCGGCCTTCCGCAGCTACGGCGGCGCCTGCGGAACCAAGCTTCAACACGATATGCCGGCTATGCTTCGACAGCTCGCGTATGCTCTCCTTCACCGAATCGAATCCTGTATAATGGGCCGCCTCGAGCTCATTCATAAAGAAGACGTCCACATGCTTCATCAGTGCAAAAATGCCTTCGTACCATTCTCCCGTGTCATCCCAACCGATGTCCAGCGATGTCGTGATTCCCATCGCGTTCAGCTTGCGAACGACATCGATATATTCGTCATGATTGCGGCTGCCTTTGTACCCTGTCAGGTGGACATGCCGGCCTTGCGACACGCATTCCATGTCCAGCTTGTGCAGGCTGAGCTCGTCGTTCGATCCTGGGTACGTAATGAAAGAACGATCCTTCTCCGGATTGAACGCGATCGAGATACCGGTATTGGCACGGCTTGTCCGTATATATCTGGTAGCGATACCATAGCGAGCAAACTCATTCCGCACATATTGGCCGAATCCGTCATCGCCAAGCACGCCGTTAAAGGCAAGATTCAGTCCAAGCTTGGCCAGCGCGAGCGAAAACAACGCGGCGCCTCCGCCTACATGGATCGTCATATCCTGTACGAGCACTTCTTGACCCGGCGCCGGATATTGCTCGCAGCCCGCAACAACCAGGTCGATATTGGCATCTCCAATGACGACAGCGTCGTATTTCTTCAATGGTCCCTCATCTCCGTATGTTCCGAATCCTGTCTGTTTGTCTATAGATTAATTTTCGATATGGCCTTCCTTGCGTGCCATGCTGCTGCCTCGTACAACAAGTCGGTGCTCCAGCACGATGTCGGCTTCCGGCCTGTCGCCGGATTGGATCTGATTCAGAAGCGTCTTGACGGTCACTTTGCCCATCTCCTGAATCGGCTGCTCCATGGAGGTCAGCGTCGGCCTGACCAGTTCGGTCATCTGGCTTCCGTCGAATCCAAGCACGGATATGTCTTCCGGCACGCGCAATCCGTTGTCCCGGATGCAATTCATCGCGCCGAGCGCCATATCGTCGCTGACAGCGAATATGGCCGTAGGCGGCTGACTCGTGCGCAAGATTTCCTGCATTTGTTCGTACCCGCTTCTAACCTTGTAGTCTCCAAAGCGAATATGCTCGTATACGATTTTGACGCCATGGTTCGCCAGCGCGTTCCGGTAACCGCTGTACCGGTTCTGTCCGGACGTAATGTCTCGCATATCGCCGCCTATAAAGCCGATATCCTGATGTCCAAGACCGATCAGATAAGCGGTCGCGTCATATGCGGCTTGATAATCGTCGACAATGACGGATACAAGCTGCTGGTCCATCGGCTTGACGCTGGAGAAAATGACGGGAATTTGCATCTTATGGATCAAGCTGCGGATCTCTTCATTGATCTTCTCATGCATGATGATGATGCCTTCGACGCGCATCTCCAGGAAGGTGTTCAAATATTTCAATTCTTTGTCGATATCTTCGCTGATGTTGCATACAAGCAGGGAATAATCGTTCGCGCTGGCTTCTTCTTCGATGCTGCTGAGAATCGTGGCATAGAAGCTGGATGTAATGTCAGGCACAATCACGCCGATGAGTGAAGTTTTTTTGCGCACCAAACTGCGGGCAATATGGCTAGGAGCATATCCCAATTCTTCGATGGCTCGATTCACCTTGCGCTTGAGATCATCCTTCACATATTTTTCGCCGTTCAATACCCGGGATACGGTCGTAACCGAAACCCCGGCATGGCGTGCCACATCTTTGATTTTTGGCTGCAATGGCCTCACCCTTTATACGAATTCGTCTCGTAACTTTCGCCGCCGGCATTCGGAATTCCTTTTTTCTCGTCTTCTTTCGACCTTATTCGAGATTATTCGTCGTTTGAGACGAATAGCGGTTGGGAAAATGCGGCGTATCCGCCTTCCAAGTAGGCGGCGATTCGGACATAGCCTTCATCGCCCTTGCATTCGTAGCGCACCTCTCTGAGTAAGCCGGAGGTCTCCTGCAGCACCTTGCCGTCTTTGCCGAACCAGGTAACGTATTTGTACATCGCGTCCAGCCGTTCATTCGAAAGGAGGTCTGCCACGATGGCATTGCCTTCCAGGCGAATGGCATCGAACCCGTATCCTGTCGATACGTAGAAGCTGCCCTCCCGGATCGCTTCCAGAATCGCCGATCGGCTGTTTTCCTTCGCAAGCACCATATTCCAGGCGCGTTTCTCTTGCCCGTACACATGCGAATCGTCGTTGCCGAAGCCCCACACTCTGCGCCCTGCAGACAGCACCGCATCCCATTTGTCAAAGGCGATGTCATACTCCGGGTTGCCGTCTCCGTTCCACACTTCAACCCCGAGATAACGCTGCATCTTCAGCATGTCTTCCAGGTTCCAATAGTTCGAAAAATAGCGATTCGGATGGACAAGTACGGCGAATCCGCCATTATCAATTGCTCTGTCTACGTGCCGCTGGTAATTTTCGATCGTAAATTCGTTGCTGTAACCGTCCATCAGCGAAAGCGGGGGCTGCACGAGCAGCATGTGCGTCTGGCGACTGCTCACTTCGATCGCATCGAATAATGTCGGGATATCGCATTTTCCCTCGTGCTTCGTAATCTTGTCGTGATCGGAAATGCCAAGAAAATCATATCCGCCATACATTTTATAGACGGTTTCCAGCGGGAACCAGCCGTCGCTGTTATTCGTATGATTATGAAAACTGCCGCGCAGCCACTCGCCGGAACGGTCGTACGGGTTCTCTATTTTCATGACAACGCCTGCCCTCTCCTGCTATTCTTTCATGGAACCGATCATTACGCCTTTGGCGAAGTACCGTTGGACAAAAGGATAGATGATGATGATCGGCGTCACCACGACGATAATCGTCGCCATCTTGAGCGAATCGCCCGTGATCTGAATCCGGTCCAACATGTCGAATCTGGAGCCGGCCGCCTGACTTAACACATCCCGCATCGCTTCCGCTCTCGTCAGCATTTCCTGCAGCAAGGTAGACAGTGGCCGCAGGTCGGCGCTGCGGACGTAGAACGCTCCTGTAAACCAATCGTTCCAGTGCCCTACGGCATTGAACAACGCGATAACTGCCACGACGGGCCGGCTGAGCGGCCAAATGATGCGCCAGAAGATGGAGAAATCGTTATAGCCGTCTATGCGCGCCGATTCTTCCAGGCTCGGGTGAATCTGTTGAAAGAACGTTCGAATGATGATCAGATTCCATGCGCTGTACAATCCGGGGATCACATACACCCAAATGTTGTTCGTTAAATGCAGCGATTTAAGCAACATATAATAAGGAATAATGCCGCCGCCGAACAGCATGGTGAAAAAGATAACCATCGTAAAAATTCGAACGCCGGGCAATGTCTTCGACTTCAAAGCATACGCAGCCATCGCCGTCAGGACAACGCTGGCAATGGTGCCGACCACGGTTCGGAATATGGATATGGCGAACGCCGTCCCGACATTGGCGGATATGAACACTTCCTTGTAGTTATCGATCGACCAAAGCCTTGGCCAGAAGTAGATGCCGCCGCGTTCCGCATCCTTGCCGGAATTGAAAGACAGCGCCCAAATATTCAGGAAAGGGAGAATGATTGCCGCGCAAATCAGGATGACCAGCAGGTAGTTGACGAACTTGATCGTCTTCTCTCCCATGCTCAGCTTGTAAAATTCTTTACCCACCGTCTCTCTCCTCTCCGGGAACGAAGGGCGGTTTTATCCAAGCGGATAAAACCGCCCCCTTCCTCTGATCGCGTCAGCTTCAGTTACAGAATGACTTTCGTTTTCGGATCGGCGTTCTTCTCGGCAAGGAGCTTCAGATAATCATTTAAACCTGCATTTTCCATTTGCTTCAATGCGGCGTCGAGAATCTTCTGGGCTTCGTCCAGATTCTTGGCATAGTAGGCGCGAACCAGGCTGTCGTTGTAGTTGTCAAACGCGGCCTTGAGCTCTGTGCCTTTTGCGAATTCGCCCAGGAACGATGTCGGCGTATAGCCGTCGTTAACCTTCGCATTCTTGCGCAGTTCATCGTATCCCCAGTATTCAGCCAGCTTCAAGGCTCCGTCGCTGTGTCCCGAGTTCGCGCTGTCGCCCCACTCGGATTCACCGAAGTCTGCTTCCCAATTGATATCCGTACCGCCGAGCAATTCGCCCCAATAATTGGATACGCCTGCGAATCCGAGCGCTTTGGCAGCATTCGGGTCATTCTTCTTAAGCTCGACGACTTCCGGCTTCGGAACCGGATTGCCTTGGGCATTCAACGTGTAGTCGCGGCCCTCCAAGCCGTATTTCCACAGCAGCTTGCCCTCGCGCGAAGCGAGGAAATCGGCAAATTTCATAATATCTTCCGGATTCTTCGTCGTCTTCGGAATGGCAAAGCCGGAATAACCGGTCTTGAAGGAAACTTCCATCTGAAACGGACCGTCAACCGTATCGATCGGTCCGAGCGGGACATAGTGGCCGTCCAGCGCGAATTCCTGATAGTTGTGCATGTTGGCGACAATCGCGGACGTCCCGTTCACAGCAAACTCCGTAGCGCGGCTCTCGTCAATCGTGAAGAACTCGGGTTGAATCAGCTTTTCATTCAACAGCTTCTGCATGAACGCCACTTTCTCCATGGCGACCGGCGTTTGCGCTTCATGCAGGATCTTGCCGTCTTTGTCCATCTTGATGCGTTGATCCGTATGACCCCACATCAGCGGGTTAAACAGCCTTTCGCTGTCGTGGATGTTGCCCGGACCCCAATATTCCGGACCGATCGGGTACACATCCTTGCCATTGTTGTCCTTGAAATTTCCAGCTTTGATCTTCTTCACCAAATCATAGAGCTGATCCATCGTCTTGATCGTGCGCGCGTCGATGCCGAGCGCATCGGCGATATCTTTGCGAATGTACGGGCCGCCGGCGTATTTGCGGGACTCGTATCCGCCCTCACGCTGGATGTTCATATGAACAAGATAGGTCGAACCATTAAATTCCGGACGGAACATGACGCCGTATTCCGTGTCGATCGGCAAATAATCCTTGTTCAAATATTTGCTGAACACTTTCGTGTCCTTCATCATCGGCGCCAAATCATAGAACATGTCCTCGCGGGCAGCCTTGAGCAGAACAGGCATTTCAGGACGTCCGCTGTTGTTCAAGTAGAACGTGATGAAGTCCGGCAAGTCGCCCGATGCCAAGCCGGCGATCAAGCCGTCGATCGAATGGTCCGCTTTCATGATTTCAATAGAGAAATCAATCCCGGTCAACTCTTTGATTTTCGCCTTGATTTCCGGATTCATATCTTCCGTGTAATCATCCGTGCCCATAAAAACAAGTCCCTTGAGCTTGCGGTCGGCGATCCATGTCGAGGGTTTGCCGTTATCGGCCGGGGCCGAATTGCTGGCGGACGGCGCCTGACTGCCGGCGGATGGACTGCTGTCATTGTTGCTGTTGCTTGAGCAGCCTGTAATCATCATTGCGGCAATCAGCGGGATACCTAGAAACTTAGCCCATTTCTTGTTCATACGTGCGTCTACCCCTTTTCAAAAGAATCATTTTATGAAAGGCGCCATACGGCGCGTTCCATCGAACAATGGAAAGCCAGTTCATTGAGATCGCAACGAGTCTGGTATCGTTACCATAATGAGGTATCAGAAACCTTTCTGGAGATGCGATTGACGATAATGACGAGAATCAAACCGATGACGCCTTGCAGCATCCCGACGGCGGTCGCATAGCCGTACTGTCCGCCCTGCAAACCGACACGTATGATATAAGTGTCCAAAATGTCGGCCAGATGCGCATTGCCTGGCGTTCGCAGCAAGTAGATTTGATCGAAACCGGCAGATAGAATATTGCCGAGGGACAGAATGAACAAGATCAGAATCGTCGGCGTAATGGATGGAAGCGTGATACTCCACATTTCCCGGAATTTGCTCGCCCCGTCGATCTTGGCGGCTTCATACATATCCGGGTTCACGCCCGCGATCGCCGCAAGATAGATAATCGAATCCCAGCCGATCGACTTCCAGGTGAAGCTGCTGAACATAATGGTGTAGAAGTACTTGGGATCCATCATATAGAAAATGCTGCCGTCTCCGCCCATATTGGCAACCGCTTGATTGAGCAAACCTGTATCCGGTGCCAATATGCGCTGAACAAGTCCAATAACGACGACCCAAGACAGAAAGTGAGGTAAATAAGAGATGCTTTGCGCGAAATTGCGGAACCATTTGTTCCGAATTTCATTGAACATTAGCGCCAGTATGATCGGAAGCGGCAAATACACGAACAGCTTCATTCCGCTTATGACAAGCGTGTTTACAATCAATGACTTGCTCTGATAATCATGGAAGAACGCCTGAAAATAATCGAAGCCGATCCAAGGGCTGCCGAGAATGCCTTTGTTGAACTTGTACTCCTTGAACGCGAGCATCAACCCTCCCATCGGAATATAGGAGAATATGATGAAGAACGCCAGGCAAGGCAGCAACATGAAGTACAAGTAACGATGCAAAAATATCGACTTCCACAAGGTACGTCCGGACTTGAATATCTCCGGCGGCGAATTGGCTTGTTGCATGAGCGGTTCATCACCTTCTTGTCGGGGTTGTGTTGGCGTATGCCCGTCGTAGCAATTGTTTGTCAACGTCGCATTCGCCGGTTATTAAACGAAAGTTACATTGGGTTAGCGTCAATCCACCCTTTCTGGTATCGCTACCATATTACTCCGGAAAAAATGCGCCATTTGGTTGGTAGCGCTTCCGTTGACTATATTATAGGGCTTTCATCGTTGAAAAGCTACTATTTTTTTTAGCTTGACCTATGAATTTCGTCGACCAGCGGAATTAACAATCCCGGCGCTCTGGTCGTGATGGCATCTACGCCCATCCGAAGAAACCATTCCATATGCGGAACCTCGTTGATCGTATATACCCAAACCAACAAGCCCTCCCGATGCGCAGCGTCCACGATAGGCGGCAGACAGGTATAACCGTTCATGTTCAGTCCGGCATACCCTTCCTGCTTGGCTTTCCGGCAAATGGATGAGGCAAATGGCTCATACTGTGCAACTTGCTGCGGCGTGAGCTCATCCGGTGTATTCATCATCACCTGGATATCCGGATACAGGCTCGTAATGGCATCAGAGCAGCCTGTAATGTAGACCCTGTTCTGCGCTTGAAAGGAACGAATCAGATTGACTGCCGGGGCAATGGAAGACAGCTGTTTCAAATCCAGATTAAGCAGCGTGCCGAGCGGTGCGGACGCAGACAGAATTTGCTCCAGGGTAGCGATTTCATGCTCTACGTAGGCGGAGCCTAGCCTGCGGCGCATATTGGGCTCGTTCAACTGCTCGAATGAAAATTCATCCAGCAAGGGAGAGTTGTCATGCATCAGTATAGGAACGCCTGTGCAATCGGTGCGTACATCCACTTCCACGATGTCTGCGCCAATTTGAATGCCTTCCATGAAAGAAGCGAACGTATTGTCCGGATGAAGTCCGCAGCCTGTGTGGGCTGCGACCTTCGTCTTGCGGATCCGGCACTCTTGCGGTCCCGTCATTGTACCTCACCTTGTTTCATCAGCATGTGTACGAATTCGGCGAACAGACTGTTCGACCAGGCGAACCAGGGCCGCGTGAACCGATGCGGATCGTCCGCATGGAAGCCTTCATGCATATAGCCGGTGTCGGCATCGGTGGCGAGCAGCATCGCCAGCAGACCGGCTTTTTCTTCCCGGTCTTGCGAAGTCAACCCTTGCATGGATAGCGCAATGGGCCAAATATGGCGGTCCGGCGTGTGCGGGCTGCCGATGCCGCGTGCCGCCTCTCCCTCGAAGTAATAGGGATTATCCTTGCTCAAAATAAATTGCCGGGTATTCCGGTATACCGGATCGTCTGCGCTCCTGTAGCCCAAATAAGGGATGGATAACAGGCTGGGCACGTTCGCATCGTCCATCAGATTGTAGTTGCCGTATCCGTCCGTCTCGTACGCATAGATCTTTCCGTAGACCGGATGAATGACCGTGCCGTACGTCTCGATGCCGAATTCGATTTCTTCCTTCAAGGCAAGAGCGGATTGGCACAAGGAGTCGTCGCGATAGATGTCTGTCGCAATCTCGGCGATATGGCCCAGCACGACGGCCGCGAACATATTCGCCGGAATGAGATAGCCGAACGCGCACGCATCGTCGCTTGGCCGGAATGCCGACCACGTCATGCCGGTATAATTGACCGGCATGCCCTTCCCTTCATTGCGCAAGGTATCGGAAGGCGGGCCATCCAGCCGCTGAAAGCGATAAGGCGACTGCTCGCCGTGGCGCTGTTCCGTCCGCCACAACCGGATGATGCGGCGGGCGGTCGTGCGGAACGTCTCGTCGAAGTGCCGGGCGATGCCGGTCGATTTCCAATACAAGTAGCTCAATTGAACCGGATAGCAAAGCGAATCGATCTCGTACTTGCGCTCCCAGATCCACGGGCCCAGTTCCGTCAAATCTTCGTCGTAGCGATGGTCGTTGGCCGCTTCGTTGAACGCATTGGCATACGGATCGATGTTGATATACGCCATCTGGCGGCGCAGCAAGCCTTCGATCAGCTGCTGCAGCCGCTCATCCCGCGCCGCAAGCGGCACATAATGCCGGACCTGGGCGCTGGAGTCGCGCAGCCACATGGCGGGAATATCCCCTGTGAACACGAATGCCGTCCCGTCCTCAAGCAGCTTCGTTGTCGTCTCCAACGTATTCGCGAAGCATCGCTTGAAAGTGTCCCGCAGCTTCGGATGGCCGGACAGCCGATCGTCCGCCTCAGCGAACAGTTGACCGATCGCCGGAGGCAGGTTGAATGTAGCGATATTCCTCACCCCAAATCTTCCTTCATGCAGGTCATATTCGGACATCCAGCAGGAATGTCTTGATTTCGTAAGGCAATAATTCGAATGTCAGCCCGGCTCCGGGCTGCGCTTCGCCGATCGGGCGTTCCATCAGGTCGCACTCTTGCCAGGAGGCGATCGCGAAGTCGCTCGACAGCTCCGCCGTTCCGCGGCTGCCCGCGAATTCGTGCAGCCGGACGACGAGCTTGTCGCCGTCTTCGGCTTTCTTCACGGTGTCGATCATGGCGAATTCGCAGATCAGCCGCAGCATGGAAGCCGCTGCGTTTGCCATCGCTCCATCGCACGCGGTCAGCGGGTTGTTAAGCTGCCACGCTTCCCGAACCGTGCCGCCCTGGCACCAATCGCCCAGGTGCGGGTACAGCGCATACGTGAAGCGGTGTTCGCCCTGATCCGCTTCCGTATCCGGCTCGATCGCCGATTTGATCAAGCTGAGCCGCAGCGTGTGGTCCTTGATGTCGTAACCGTATTTGCAATCATTCATCAGGCTGACGCCATAACCCCGTTCGGACAGATCCGCCCATTGGTGGCCTACCGTCTCGAAGCGGGCCCAATCCCAGCTCGTATTCCAATGCGTCGGCCGCTTAACGTTGCCGAACTGAATGTCGTAAGTCGCTTCCGTCGAGCGCACCGTCACGGGGAACGCCACCTTCAGCAATTGCTGGCGCTCGTGCCAGTCGACGCTTGTCTCGAAATCGATGCGGCGGGAGTCGGCGTACAGATGCATCTGCTGCGAGATCGTGGAGTTCGCGTAAGTCCATACGAATTTTACGGTCGCCGACAGCTTGCCGGCATGCACGAGCTCGATCGACTGCAGCCCGGTCACTTCGCGCCGCTTCTGCTGGTAATAAATATCGATATCCCATGCGTCGAACATGAGCGGCTTGTCCTCGAATACCTGGAATACGTTGCCGGGTTCGCCCGATGCGAGCACCTGCCTGCCGTTAACGATATCATAGATGCTCGTGAGTTGTCCGATTTTGTTCCATGCGATCCGGTAATGCGGCGTGAGGATACCGTCCGGGGTCCATTCGAACGGGGAGGGACCCGGATCGGCGCCATGATCGGCAGCGGGATGAAAAACGATCGTCGCTTGTCCCATGGACGGCACGTCGACCTGCACCAAGTGCCGGCTTCCCGCAGACTCGGATACAAGCGCGGATCCATCCGCAGATGTCCACGCACCCGGCAAGCCGGTTTCGATTTCCACCAGGCCGCGGCGGTCCCAGGAGGCGGAATTCCATACGGTATATCGTCCGGTGTTCGGCTGGGCGATCGCCCCGGCCGCATGATTCCATACGGCACGGACCGTGCGCTCCGCTTCTTCGTATTCCAGCTTGCTGTCCTCGTATACTTCATGGATGGAAGACCCCGGAATGATGTCATGGAACTGATTGCGCAAAATGATCTTCCAACCGCCGTTCAAGTCGTTCTGGCGATAGGGGGTCCAGCTTCCGGCAAGCAGACTGGCGTAGGCGCTCAGCCATTCGGCTTCGCGATAGGCGAGTTCCAGCTTGCGGTTCATGCGTTTGTTGTACGCTTGGCTCGTATAGGTGCCGCGATGGAATTCCAAATACAGTTCGCCGTCCCAGGTATGCACATACTGATCGGTATCGGCAATCGTCCGCTGCAGCCGCTCAAAATAAGCATCGGCCGTGCCCGTCTTCACATGCGGCAGCCCCGGCATCTCGTCGAGCCTGCGGCGCATCTCCAGCATCTCGCGGTTGACGCCGCCGCCTCCGTCCCCATAGCCGTAGGACAGCAGCAATTCCTCGTTCGCGTTCTTGTTGCGGTAATTGTCCCAGATGCCTTTGACCATCCGGGCTTCAACCGTGCCGTTATACGTATAATAGGGACTGTCGTGCTCATCCGGCGTCGTGATGAAATGCGTCAGCACTTCCGAGCCGTCGATGCCGCGCCAGCGGAACGTGTCGTGGGGCATCCGGTTGAATTGACTCCAGCTGATCTTTGTCGTCATGAACGTGTCGATGCCCGACTTCAAGAGAATCTGCGGCAAAGCCCAACTGTAGCCGAATACGTCGGGCAGCCACAGATAACGGCACTCCGAACCGAACTCGTCGCGGAAAAACCGTGTGCCCAGCAGCAGCTGGCGCACGAGCGACTCGCCGGACGTCAAGTTGCAATCCGCTTCCAGCCACATGCCGCCCGCCGCCTCCCAGCGACCTTCCTTCACGCGCTCGCGAATTTTCTCGTAGATATCCGGATAGTCATGCTTGATGTAATCGTAAAGCTGCGGCTGCGTTTGCAGGAACACGTAATCCGGATATTGCTCCATCAGCCGGAGCACCGTCGAGAACGAACGGGCGGCTTTCTCGCGGGTATGCTTGAGCCGCCACAGCCAAGCTACGTCGATATGCGTATGTCCGATGCAGGTCACCGTGACCCGGGCGTGCTTTTCGAGCGCGTGCAAGTCGCTCCGCAAGATGTCTCTGGCCGCGCGAACGGAATCGTAGAAGGCATCGGATCGCGGATACGACCAGTCGATCCGCAGGAGCGAGCGATCGAGCGCCTTGATCAGCTGCACCCGGTCCGGGTCATTGGCATCGAGCGCGAGCGTGGTGTCATAGGCTGCGAAGGCGGTGAAGTAATAGTCGTCCGCCGCTTCGTCCAACCAGCACCATTCGGCCATGCGGATCGTATGCTTGCGCGGCTTGGGCGGCCCGCCGCCTTCCAATCCCGACCACAGGCGGATGTCTGCCCGAATCTGTTGTCCGGCGGCTGCGGCAGGCAGGAATACTTCCTGGTGGTTGGAGTCCACCCCTTGATAGGGCGCTCCGTTCAAGTATAACAAAGATTCGAAGCCGGAATTGTTGCCTCCGCCGGTCTCTCCGAAGTCGAATCGGCCAAGTACTTTGCGCCCCGCCCACTCCCGCGGGATGTTCGCCGTATGCGACAACCAGACATAACGATCCCGGCCGGCCCAGGTGTCTCCTGCATCGATGCGGGACCACTCTCCAACTTGCGGAGGTCTGGCGCCGACTTCCCCGGCCGCGTCTTCCATCGACCGGAACGATGCGATCGGCATGGCGTCCCTGTAGCGCAGGTCGGCCAATTGGGCGAGTCTTTCCTTGATTTTCTCTTCGGTCAGCAGCATTCGCGTTCCCTCCATCAGCATGAATCAACGCTGTACCTTATTTCATTGCCTGTGCCATGCGAACCAGGTTTTCATAACTTATCGCCAGACTGTCAAGAGGATTGCCTGAACAATAATCCTGTTCGACGGCATACCACTCGACACCGCTGCGTTCGCCCCATTGCAGGATCGGGGCGAAGTCTATGGTGCCGTTGCCGATTTCCGAGAACGTTTGCCGGTCATCGCCGGTCATATCCTTCAGATGCAGGATCGGCATACGATGGGCATAAGGTTCAATCCTGCTCAGCGGATCAAGGTTCGCCTTCTTCACCCAATAAGTGTCGATCTCCGCATACACCGGGGCATCCGTTTCCAGCTCCAGCAAATAATCGAGCGCGTATTTCCCGTCCACCTTGGTGTGGAATTCGAAGTCGTGATTGTGATAGCCGACCCGATACCCGGCTTCGCTAACCTGACTGGACACTTGACGCAAGTCGGCGCGCACGCTGCGGTACCCGTCCGGATGCTGCAATCCACCGGGAAGAGAATGGCAAATAAAGTCCCGTGTGTCGAACAACCGCGCTTCTTCCAGAACGGCCGGCAGGTCATGCTTCATCCGTTCGAGCCCGACGTGCATGCCTGCCGCGCGGAGGCCAAGCTCCTTCATCACGGTGGCAATCTCCGCAGGATCGTAGCCGTGCAATCCGTCGATCTGAACGGCCGCCCATCCCATTTTCTTCAATTCGCGGAGCGTACCGGGGAAATCCTGCTTGACTTCCTTGCGCAACGTGTATAGCTGTGCTGCCAGCTTGTCTCTCACGGTCTCCAATCCTCCCGTTCCAGATTGAGCCACGCCGCTTCTTCCTTCGTCACTGGAATGTCCATGGCTTGCCACGATTCCATCATCTCCTGTTCGCTGCGCGGTCCTATGATCGCAGCAGTCGGGAACGGCCGATTCAATACATAGGCAAGGGCGATCTGAATCGTCGTTACGCCCTTCATTCGCGCCAACTCCTTCGCCCTTGCATAGCGTTCCCAGTTGTCCTTGCTGTAATAGACTCTGACCATCTCCTGGTTGGATCGATCCTCGGGCGAGAACATGCCGGAGAAAAATCCGCCGGCTTGCGAAGACCAGGAGAGCAGCGGCAGCTGATTGCGCGCATGCCATTGCTGCGTATCCCGATCCGCGGACACACTGCCGGCCCAACGCGGCTCGAGCGCTTCCGCGAGCGCCAAATTCGTACTGCTGAAGGTGAATCCGGTCAAGCCGTGCGACTCCGCATAGACGCTCGCTTCCTGGATGCGCCGATACGTCCAATTGGAAGCTCCGAATGCCCGAATCCGTCCTTCGGCAAGATGAACGTTCAGTTCTTCTATCACCGGACCGACCGGCACGCCGGGTTCATCCCGGTGCAGGGCATATAGATCAATATAATCCGTTCCCAGCCGTTCCAGGCTTTCGTACAAATCTTTGCGGATCGACTGCGGGTCGACGCGCGGCCCCGGACTCCCGTCGTCATGATGCGCTCCTTTCGTCATGAGCACCAAACGATTACGATTGCCCCGGCTTTGCATCCATGCCCCCAAAATGCGCTCAGCCTGGTTATATTGATGAGCGGTATCGAAAGTCGTACCTCCGGCTTCCACGTAAGCGTCCAGCAAGTCCGTTCCGTTCATCTTACGCAAATCCCCGGTTCCGAAGATGAGTCGCGAAGCTGAAGTGCCTTGAATGTGGATCTTCTTCATCGTTTTGCCCCTTCCCGTCTGTCTTTCGAGAAACACGCCTGCTGCCGCCAATCTGGTACCGATACCATATTCGAACGTCAATTACATTCCTAATAGAGGCATGCGGCCATTGAGGGTGAGTTAAGCGCTTACCTCTATATTAATCAAAATAGCTTTTTCGCACAATTGTTTTTTCGATTTTTCTTGACTGCGGGCGCAAATGGTGCGGCCGGCATCCGATCGACGGAGTTGACGAAGCCATCTCATTTCGCAAGTAATTGCCCTGCTGAAAATCGAATGAACGGTGACGGTAATGATGCGATCGTGTATAATTGTAGAATGCTTATGGGAACGAGTACGCTTATGGTGGAAGGATGAATCGCATGAACCCCCTCGCTCAGCAATTGAACGACACGATTTCCCGGGAACAGCCCCGCGTATACGAAATGTTGTCGAATCTCGGCAAAGCGCTGTATTTTCCGAAGGTCGGCATTCTCAGCCAATCGGCGGAAGCCAAGCAGAAAGCGAAAGTGTACAACGCGACGATCGGCATCGCGATCGAGAACGGCAAGCCGATGCACCTCCCGGTCATTCAAGAGACGCTGTCCGCATATGATCCGAAGGATCTGTACGAATATGCGCCTCCTGCGGGCAAGCCTGAACTTCGGACCGTCTGGCGGGAGAAGATGCTGCAGGAGAACCCGTCCATGGCGGGTCGCTCGTTCAGCCTGCCCGTCGTGACGAATGCGCTCAGCCACGGCCTCAGCATCGTGGCGGACTTGTTCGCCGATGCCGGCGATGCGGTCATTCTGCCCGACAAGAATTGGGAAAATTACGAGTTGACATTCGGCATTCGCCGCGGCGCGGTGATGGTCGAATATCCGCTGTATAACGAGCACCAGAAGTTCAACGCGAAAGGCTTGCGCGACGCGCTGATGACGCAGAGAGAGCGCGGCAAGGCGATCGTGCTGCTCAACTTTCCGAACAATCCGACCGGCTACACGCCCGATGCCGAAGAAGGTCGTGCGATCGTCTCCGCCATCAAGGAAGCGGCGGACGCAGGCATCAACGTCGTCGTCGTGACCGATGACGCCTATTTCGCGCTCTTCTTCGAAGATTCCTTGCACGAATCCTTGTTCGGACAACTGTGCGGACTGCATGAGCGCGTGCTGCCGATCAAGGTCGACGGTGCCACCAAGGAAGAATACGTATGGGGCTTCCGCGTCGGCTTCATTACGTACGGCGGCACCTCCGAAGCTTGCAACGCAGCGCTTGAGCAGAAGACGATGGGCATCATCCGCGCCACGATATCCAGCGGCCCGCATCCGTCGCAGACGTTCGTGCTGCACGCGTTGAAGTCGCCGTCTTTCGCGGAGCAGAAGGCGCAGAAGTACACCGTGATGAAAGGCCGCGCCAATCGCGTGAAGCAATTGCTCGACAGCGGCAAGTACGGCGATATCTGGAGCTATTATCCCTTCAACTCAGGCTACTTCATGTGCCTGAAGCTGGACGTGGACGCCGAGGAAGTCCGCCAGCGGCTGCTGAGCGAGCATGGCGTCGGCACGATCGCGCTAGGCGGTACGGATTTGCGCGTCGCCTTCTCCTGTATCGAAGAGCCGCAGATCGAAGATTTGTTCGACCATATTTATCAAGCGGTGCGGGACGTGAAAGCCGGGAAATAGGAGCATGCGTAAATGTGAAGAGCCGCGGGGCCGTATTGTGTGAATACGCCCTGGCGGCTCTTTGTTTTGTTGTCTTGACAACTGCACAGCACGCGCGGATTGGCGGGGAGATGCCATTTAGAAGTCTGCATCGCCTGTCCGCGTCAGCCAACCGCCCCCCGCGTAGGGCATGCATGCTGCTATTCGTCCTCATCTCGCGGTTTGGCGATCCGCCGGGGAATCAGCCAACCGTTCCAGACTACGCCCGCCGCCAACAGCGCCAAGCTTGTCCACGACACCGCTTGCGGCATGCCTTGCGGTATGGCCGTTGCCGCCCATAGCAGCGCAGTGCCGGCGATTCCGGCGGTTCTGGCGACAGCGGCGGCCGCGGCGCGGCGCAAGCTCTGGCCGATCGGCAGCGCCCGCATGCTGACATCCATCCGGATGCTCGCAAGCTCCGTCAGTTGGATGCCGCCGACCGCGAAACCGATCGAGTAGACGATCCAGTCTGCCACCCAATGGTCCACCACGATCAGGATGAAACCGATGACGAGCAGCCACCTGAACCATGCGCCGAACGTTTCTCCGCGGGCAAAAGTCTTCGCGTACCAATAATGCCACGCCCGTTCGCGCTTCCAGGGCAATCGGTCGCCGAACCAGGCTACCCATTGTCTGCGGGTCGGTCGGGCTTCCTCCGTAGGCACGTCGACGAACCAGGACAGAAATCGGCGCCATCTTCTGATCGTGCGAGCCTCTTCGAGAATCAGTCGTTCCCACGGCAACCCGACCGTTCGAATCACGCGCCAGACGACCGCGAGCAACAGCACGCAACCGGCGGTCAATCCAACCGCGGGAAGGAACGGCCCGTTCAGCAGCGCCCATGCCATCAGGAACGTCGCGGCGATTCTTGCGGCACGCGCCATCCATCTCTGCGACGTCCTAACCATTCTCCGCTCGGCCCATCCGCCCGCAATATTCCATATCGCGATGATGGCGAACAACAAGCCTAACAGCCACAACGATCTGGATGCCGCATATTCAATCGTCGCGGGCGCATTCAGATAAAGCGGTATGTACAACAGATAAACGGCCAGCACGCACACAGCGCCCGATGCGGCTGCATATCGCAAAGCGGGCCGGATGTAATGTTGAACGACGGCGCTCTCCATCGGAAGCAGGAATACCGTATCGGCAGGGTTCATATAGGTGCGAAGCGGTGAGCGGATCGCAACGAAGGCGATCGCGACGGCGCCGATCCAGCCTGCCGGCAAAGATTCGGGTACATTCTCCAGCAGATTCGCATAACCGAATATGCCCGTAAAGACGGCTGCCGCGACAAGCAGCCCGAATCCGCTCTGCATGACATAGCGGAAATAGGGAACGACATCCGAGCGAAAAGCCGCTGCCCTGTCCTTGCGAAGCGCCGTCAAATGCGCCCTCATCTTCCCGTGGCTCTCATTCACGCGCCGCTCCCCCTCCGGTAGCCTCCGCCCGTTCCACCAACGATTCGAAGGCATCGTCCAGCGTATCGCCGGGCTTGTTGCAGCTTGCCGCCGCCTTAACCTCGGCAGGCGTGCCTTGCGCGATAATGCGGCCGCGGTGCAGCACGACCAGTCTATCGGCGCTGCGTTCGAGCGCAGGCAAGATGTGCGAGCTGAGCAGAATCGCACATCCGCCGGCGCTGACTTCGTCCAGCGTCGCCAGCAATCCGCGGATGGCGAGCGGGTCGAGCCCGAGCAACGGCTCGTCGATGATGAGCAGCGGGGGGCTGGCGAGCAAGGCGCTCATGAGCATCGTTTTTTGCTTCATGCCTTTGGACAGCGTATCCGGCAGCGCGTCGAGCGCGTCCGTCATGCGAAACGTCCGGGCGAGTTCAAGCATTCGGCGTTCGGCCAGTGCCTGGTCCACGCCGTAGGCGGTCGCGGTGAACCTCATATGCTCTCGCACGGTCAGGTGCGGAAACAGCACCGGCTGTTCCGGCACATAGGCGCACGACTGACGGTATCGATCGCCATCCTCCTCCAGTCGCACCCCCGCCACTCTCACCTCTCCCGCATGCGGCGCCATCAGTCCCAATATATGGCGGATCGCCGTGCTCTTGCCCGCGCCGTTCAATCCGATCAATCCGACGATCTCGCCGGCGTCCATTGCGAAATCGATCCCATGCAGCACCGGCTTCTTCCTGCTGTAGCCACCGGTCAAGCCGCTGACTTGAAGCGTACTTTCGCGTCTCGCTTCACCGCGCATCATAGCATCCACTCCTTTCCATCTTCCCATTATAGCGTGATTGACCCATCCGGATCGAGTGACACGAAGATCTCCCGGACAATTTCCCAGCCGCCCGGGAATCGTTCTCTATCGGATAGGATGAAGACTCCTATATGCTAGCGATAAAGTCTTGTTCAAATCATGGGGGGATTGTAAAATGGAACAAACATCAAAGTCAAAAAAACGATCAAGATCGATTTGGTTTCGCGTCTTCGCGGTCCTGTTCGCCATTGCCGGGCTGATCGTGCTTGAGGGTCTTACCGAAGGCCTCGAACCCTGGATCCGATCGGCACTCGCGTTCGATCCGCATCCCGAAGATCTGCGGTTTCACGGGGCTGTGCACGGCGCCTTAGTCGGCATCTTATTCAGCATCAGCCTGCTTCTCTTGCTGCGGGACCCGAACGCAAAGCCGTTGCTCATCCGTTTTTATATCGTTGGCCATTTGATCTTTTTGGGAACACTCACGGTGACCGGCCCGGCATTCGCGCTGACCCGAATTTCCATCTTCGGCATTTTCGGCATCATCATGGCGATTTTATATTTCACCTATGGCAACCGCCGTGAAATCTTCAAGCCTGCGGAACCCGTCAGAAGAGATCGACCGCTGTTCATTCTCTCGTTCATCGCTCTTATCGGGCTCATGCCTTTCTTGATCACCGGCTTCGTCCAACAGCTTCAGGAAACAGAGGAACAGTTCCGCTGGGGAGAAGGAACCGCGCTTGCGCTGACGTTGATCTATGGCAGTTTCATGGTCTCTACTGCCAGGAAAGGGGCCGGAGCGCTCGGTTTGCTGATCGGCTTCACCTTTGCCTATATGGGCGCCGCCTCGATCGCGCTTCCCGGCCATGAAGCCAGCTGGGGCATCTGGGGTGGAATCGCCGCGATTGTCTATGGTTGCGTATATGCAGTCGCCTCGCTGCGGATCGTGCGCCCCACTCCTTCCGGCGCCGCTGACGCCGCACGGCAATCGACGTCAAGCTGAATGCGGGGTTAGTGAAATTGTCCACCCACTCTGAATCTGCAATACCGACTCAGTCGGGCGCGGCGAACAGCTTTCGGGCAAAACGGAAGCTGTTCGCCGCGAGAAGTGCGGGGCTTGCGATCGGCGGGCTCATCACCCTGCTTTTTGTATTCAAAATCCCCTCTTACTTTCTGTACGTCAGGGATATATGTCCTGCAACATCGTGCGAATTCACCGTATTGACGCCGTTACCCTTGTCCGTGCTGGGGAATATCGGCTGGTCGTACAACGATCTCGCAATATTGTACACCAGCGTTGCGCTGCTGAAATTTTCCGTCTTTTTCGTCGGGGCTTTGCTTATTTTCTCCAGACGACCGAACGATCCTTTCTCCTATGTCGCAGGGACGGCTTTCATCGCATTTCCCGCATCCGATTACATCCCGACGATGTGGCGGGAGCTCGGCGGGCTGACGTCGGCCATTGCCAATCTGTCCGCCGTTCTGTTCGTCCTCTTTTTGCTGTTGTTTCCCAACGGTAAAATCGTGCGCCGGCCCTTGTTCTGGTCCGTCACCGCTCTGATGATCATTCGCTTGCTCGCCGCCGTTTTTGAGGACGAGCCGTGGGGGCTTCAGAACTGGCCCATCGCGGGGAACCTGATATGGATGGCGCTGACGTATGGAACGGTCCTTTACGTCCAATTCGCAAGGTATCGATACGAATCCATCTCCGTCGAACGTCAGCAAACCAAATGGTTCATTTACGGACTGATGCTCTCTCTGACGGGAATCCTGATCGTCAGCCTCGCTCCGCTGCTGCTGCAGCCCGATTTCTATGCGAATCCTCACCCGTTCTGGCTTCTCGTATTGGACATGGCGATTATATTGCTGCTTATGCCGATCCCGGTGACGATTGCGATGTCGATGCTGCGCAAGCGGTTATGGGATATCGACCCCATCGTGAATCGTACCCTCGTGTATGCCGGGCTAAGCGCGCTGATCATCTCGGTCTATTCGATCATCGTATGGTATTTGTCCTATGCGTTCCAAGTCGGCCACAACATGATCTTCTCTCTGATCGCCACCGGCGTTACGGCCTTTCTGTTCGCACCGCTCAAAGAAAAGCTGCAGAAGACGGTCAATCGCATGATGTACGGGGAACAGCAAGATCCGTATTCCGTGCTGATCGAGCTGGGCAACCGGTTGAAGGAGCCGCTTGCTCCGGATGCGGCGCTGGAAACCGTCGCCAGAAGCGTCAAAGAAGCGCTGAAGCTGCCTTACGTCGGCATCATGCTCGCCCGCAACGAACAGTCGAGGCTCGTCGCTTCCGTGGGCAACCCGCCGCCCGATACAGCCATCATTCCGCTGGTCAGCGGGGGGCGGGATATCGGAAGCCTGATCGTAGCGGCGCGGTCTCCAGGCGAAACGTTCAATGAAGCCGACAGGCGCATGCTGGGCATTCTTTCCCGCCATGCGAGCACCGTCCTTCACAGCGTCAAGCAGACCATGGAAATCGGCTTATTGGTAGGCGAACTGCAGCAATCGCGCGAACAGCTGATCATGGCGCGCGAAGAAGAACGCAGGACGATGCGCAACAATCTTCACGACGAGATCGCGCCGCGGCTCGCTTCCATGAAGCTAACCGCCTCCCTTGTTGAAGATTGGATCCGCGAAGATCCCCCGCGGGCGATCTCGTCCATGACCCGGTTTCGGGAAGAGATCGGGAAGACGGTGGAAGAAATTCGCGGGATCGTCTACGATCTCCGGCCTCCGGCGCTTGACGAGCTCGGTCTCGTCGGAGCGCTGCGTCAGCGGGCAGAACGGCTGCAGGACGTTCACTCGGGCGCCAAAGCCCGGCCGCTGCGAATCGAGATCGAGCCGGCTGACTCTCTACCTGATTTCCCTGCCGCGATCGAGGTCGGGGCCTATCGTATCGTCACCGAGGCGTTAGTTAATGTTTTCAAGCATGCAGCCGCCGATTACTGCCGGATCCGCATCGAGTTTAATCCCGAAACAAGCGAGCTGCGGCTCGAAGTCGCCGATAATGGGATCGGATTAGGTGAGCGGACCTCGGCATCCTCGCATAGCGGTGGACTCGGGCTGACCTCAATCAGAGAGCGCACGGAAGAATTGGGAGGCATCTGCCGTTTCGATCGCCCGCCCGAGGGCGGAACGGTCGTATCGGCCGTGCTTCCGGTTAAAGTTCAATCACGGAAAGGAGGCCATGATAAATATGCAGCTGCGGATATTGGTGGCGGATGATCACCCGCTATTTCGGGAAGGCGTCCGGAACGTCGTGAACAACGCGGAAGGCATGACCGTCGTCGGAGAAGCGGCAAACGGGGAAGAGACAGTCAAGCTGGCGCTGGAGTTGCTGCCGGACGTCGTCCTGATGGACATTCGCATGCCCGGATTGAACGGCATCGAAGCGACGGCCCGAATCCGATCGGCACATAGCGGCATTCGCGTTTTGATGCTGACTATGTTCAAGGATGACGATTCCGTCATCTCCGGGATGAAGGCCGGCGCAAGCGGCTATATGCTCAAGGATGCGGACAAAGAGGACATCATTCGCGCGATTCAGGCCGTCGCTTCCGGGGAAGCGATCTTCGGCGGCGATGTCGCCAGTCGTCTGATCGCCTACGCCACTCGCCCCGCCTCCCGGCTGGAACAATTTTCGGAGCTGACCGACCGGGAGAAGGAAGTGCTTCACCTGATGACCGAAGGATGCACCAATGCGGATATTTCAAGCAAGCTGCAGCTCAGTTCGAAAACCGTAGCGAATTACGTCTCGACCATCCTGAACAAGCTGCAAGTACCGGATCGGGCAAGCGCGATTCAGGCCGTCAACCGATCCCGTCGGGATGATTCGCAATAGGAGCCTGCCCGGTTATCCATGGAGGCTGTCTTGTTCCCGGCTCTACGCAAAATGATTCCCGATTCACTCGGGAATTGCGTTCTTATCCCGCGACCGGAAGCAATCTCTATGGTACACTGGTCCTGATTGAACTCTTCTGAGAGGACTTCGACCATGACCTCCGTATCCGGCAGGATAACCGGTTTAACCTTGCATGCCAGTCTGCATGCGCTCTGGTGGCTGCTCTTCGCGGCCTCCTTCGTCGTCTCCGTCTACAGTCACGGATTCGGCATCGGCATTTACAGTGTTCCCTGCACAGACACACCCTGCTATTATTTGCAGATGAAGGCGAGCCAGCTTGACCAGTTGGCGGCTGCCGGCATTAGCCCCGATCTTTACGGCAGCCTGACTTTTATTTTGCTGGCCCTCCAGAATCTTTCCTTCTGGGTCGTCGGGTTGCTGCTGTATCGTTACGGCTGGAAGGATCGCTATTGCGTAACGGCATCCATGATGCTCATCGTGACCGGTACGATCTTCAGCACGAACGATGAAATGTTCAGGGACTACCCGCTCCTCCTCGCTCTGTTCGAGGGGCTTAACACCCTTGGAGCGTCCTACCTCTTTTTTCTGCTGCTGTTTCCCGATGGGCGCTTCAAGCCGCGTTGGACAGCCGTCCTGGCGTACCTCTGGCTGTTCCATCTTGCCGTGAACTTGGGCCCGCCATTCGTGAGCGTCTCTGCTTTCTTTGCCATTCCTTCCGAATGGACGTACGGTTTCATCGCCATCGCGCACGTCTTGACCTTCATCGTGCTCGTTTACCGCTTTTTACGGGAGTCCTCGACTGGAACGCGTCGGCAGATACTTTGGCTGATCGTAAGCCTGTGCGTCTACGTGGGCGCCGGCATTCTCGGCAATATTGTTCCCTTGTTCAGCGCGGACGGCCACGGATTTGCAAGAATGCTCATTCAAATCGCGGTCTATGTCAGTTTGATGTTCGTCCCCTTCTCGATCGGCGTCATCGTGCTGGAGCGACGTTCGAAGCATTTGCCGAACGCCTTTAACCGGTCGATGGTCTACATCGTGCTTAGCGTCCTGATCGTCAGCGCATATGCGTTGTTGGTCGGCTCGATCGGTTATATCATACAAGGCAAGGCGCACGCCGTCGTGACGATGCTGGCGACCGGCCTGCTCGCGGTCCTGTTCCAGCCGCTGAGAGCAGGAGTGCAACGAGCGGTCAATCAGCTTGTCTACGGCAAGCGAGACGATCCGTATCGCATTCTATCAAAGCTGACGGAGCAACTGGAATCTTCTCTGACGCACCAATCGTTGCTTTCGTCCGTAGCAGAGAAGGTCGCTATCGCGCTGCAAATTCCTTACGCCGCGATCGAAACATACTCGCGAGTCGGGATCGAACAGTTCGCGGTGTACGGCACGCCTACGGAAGACACCGTCTCGATTGAACTGGAAGTGAAAGGCATGTCTGTCGGACGGCTGATTCTCGGCGTCCATCGGCTGGAGGAAGCATTGCCGCCTGGAACTCGCCATATGATCGAGGATCTCGTTCGCCAGGTCAGCATTGCCGTACAAACACACAGTCTCGCGGACGATTTGTATCGCTCGCGAGAGCGTCTCGTGAACGCGCGCGAGGAGGAGCGCCGGCGTATTCGCCGGGATTTGCACGACGGACTCGGTTCCTCTCTCGCCAGCATGACGCTGCATCTCAACGAAGCGATTCGCCATCATCAGGACAAGCCGGAACGATCGAAGCAAGCGCTCGAAACCGTGCAGCAGCAGATGCGGCAGTCCATCGCCGACATCAGGCAACTCGTCTATTCGCTGAGACCGCCCGCCCTGGACGAGTTCGGACTCGCCTTCGCCCTGCAGGAGCTTGCGCTGCAGTTTCAGACTTCATCGCTGCAAATATCCCTGGAAGGGGCAGACCGGGAGCTTGCGCTCTCGGCGGCAGCGGAAGCCGCGGTTTACCGGAT
Source organism: Bacillota bacterium (assembly GCA_023391635.1). Lineage (GTDB taxonomy): Bacteria > Bacillota > Bacilli > Paenibacillales > Paenibacillaceae > Cohnella. Next base: position 75,498 of record JAEWAQ010000031.1, read on the forward strand.
CGTGCAGGAAGCGCTCACGAATGTCGTTCGCCACGCGAATGCAAGCAAATGTCATATCGAACTGGAGAGGAAGAGCGGCATGCTTCACATCCGAATCTCGGACAACGGCAGAGGTTTGCCTGCTCATGTCAAACCCGGCATCGGCGTGCGGTCCATCAGAGAACGCGCGGAAGAACTGGGAGGAAGCTTCGAGCTCGATTCCGCGCCGAACAATGGAACGAGAATCGATGTACGTTTGCCCATCGAGGAGAGGAGTATATAAGATGATTGGAACGGAGACGGAACGGCTGCGCATTTTGCTCGCGGATGATCACCCGATGTTCCTGGAAGGGCTGGCTGCGAATTTGCATCACGAGGAAGGAATCGAAGTCGCGGGGCAGGCCGCCGACGGCAACGAGGCCGTTCGGCTGGCCGAGCTTCTGCAGCCCGATGTGATCTTGATGGATGTGAACATGCCGGGCAAGAACGGAATCGAGGCGACACGCGAAATCATCCGGATTTCCCCGCATATCGGCATCTTGATGCTCACGATGTTCGATGACGACGCGTCCGTATTTTCCGCGATGAGATCGGGAGCTCGCGGCTATCTGCTCAAAGGCGCGCAAAAAGAGGAAATCATCAGGGCCATTCATGCGGTCGGCGGCGGAGAAGCGATCTTCAGCGCGACGATCGCGCGCAAAATGATGTACTACTTCGATGCGATCGTAAACAAAGCGGAGAATGTTCTGTTCCCTGAGCTTACCGCGCGGGAACGCGAAGTGCTGCAGTGGATCGCCCGCGATCACAGCAACGTGAACATCGCCCGGAGGCTGGGGCTGTCGCTCAAAACCGTCCGCAACCATGTGTCCAATATTTTGAGCAAGCTGCAGGCCGCGGACAGAGCCCAGGCGATCCTCATCGCCCGGGAAGCCGGATTGGGCCGCGAGCCATGATGGGATTCGGCGCCGGTTCAAGCGGCCAGCGGCAATTCGATCGACAGCTCGCACCCCGCCGGATTGCCGTCGGCATCGGCGGAGGATCGAATGTCCACGCCTCCGCCCAGCAGCTTCATCCGTTCGATCATGGACGACAGCCCGAATCCGGGAACGGCAGAACCGTACGGTTCTCCGTCACTTTCAAGCCGAAATCGCAGCGTCCCGCCAGAAGTATGCATGGAGAAGCGGGCGCGGGTGCAATACCCGTGGCGAATACCGTTGGTCAATCCTTCCTGCAGCGCATGAATGAGCGCCTGTTCCGTCAGCCAGCCCAGTTCCAGCTTCGACGGAAGCGATATATCCGCTTCGATGGCGACTTCCATCGTATCTTCCGTAAATCGAATCAATTCCCGAAGCGCCGCCTCCAGCGACAACGCCTTCTCATCGTCCGATCCCATCAACTTCACTGCCCTGCGGACATCGTCCAATCCTTTCCGTACAATCCCGCTTATCAACTCCAATTTATCCCACGGCACGCGATTCTGTTGTTCGGCAATCCTCTTCGTCGCTTCCAGTTGAACGATCGCGGCGGTGAGCGTATGTCCGACCACGTCATGGATCTCATGCGCGATGCGGCTGCGCTCTTCCAGCACGGACTTCTCCGCAAGCCTCTCCGCGTTGCGCCGAAGCTGCTCCAGCTCCTTGCTTTTGATTCGCAGCTCCGCCGCGCTGCGCTCCGCTTCCCGGCGGACTTGGCAAAGGCGAACCGAGATCGCCGCCACGACCCCGCACAAGGATAGAAACAATAAGCCGACGAGCGGCAAGCTCTTGCCGAAAAGATACGCCATACAAACGATCGCAAGCCAGGCGAACACGCGGTTGCGATCCTTCCATTCCAATCCGATATCGAAGTAGGTCATCTGTACATCACCTCACTCCATCCATCATATCGGCGGTCCGTTCCCGCTCACAAGAGACTCGTTCCCGGCAAGCCGGGAAGTTTCCGGGAATCCGGGCGGGAACGCTTCATGCACGAAAAGCCGCTTTTCTCCCCGAAGGGGTAAAGCGGCAATCAGCGGGATTCGGCTATCGTCAACCGATGCAACCTCTTTTTTTTACAAATCAGTCAGAATTCGGGACCCATCCTCCGTGATCGCTATCGTATGCTCATACTGAACGCAAATAGAATGATCGATTGTCCGTGCGGTCCATCCGTCATCTTCGACATAGGAACGCCAGCCGCCCAACGTCAACATAGGCTCAATCGCCAGAACCATGCCTTGTTTCAGCCGCATTCCCGTACCCATATTGCCATAATGGGGAACCGCCGGCTCTTCCCATAACTCCCGGCCAATCGCATGACCCGTAAATTCCCGGACGTTCCCATACCCGAATTGTTGGGCATAGCTGTCAATCGCATACCCAATATCCCCTATCAGTTCCTGCAGCTTATGCTCCAGACTCCCGGGCATGACTGGGTGGTGTTTAAATTCGTTTATGACGGATAAACTCAGTCAAACTCCCCCAACCCGCGGCCCAAAAGAAAAAAGCCGTCCCGCACACGTCTCATAAAGTGCGAGACATGCAGCGGGACGACCTCCACGTATCGGTTCCCTAACTTAAGATGATTCTCACTGCTTCGCGAGCATCCCCGTCAGCATGGACTCGAATTCCTTCGGTTCCATGGCACGGTTATATATGCCCAGGAACGCGCTTGTCACATCAGGGCTTGCCGCGATAAATTTGTTGACCATGCGCTGCTCCTGCGTAAACGGGACGTTCTTCGTATATTGACATGCCATTTGATAGCGCGGCATCATTTTCGCTTCCATTCGGCTGTTATATTGTTCGGCCATCTGATCCCAGTTGGCATTCCAGTCGCTATACTCGCGCAAAATTCCGGTCAGAATACGTGCGCCGTACAACGCGTCAGGCATCCCTTGACCGACGACAGGATCCTTGAAGGACAGCGCATCCCCCACGAGCGCCCATCCCTTGCCCATTCCCTGAAACCAATCATTGTCGTAGCCCTGCAATCCTTTGACCTTCTCCGCTTGCCGGGCTTGACTCAACCTTCCGGATAGCGGCGCGCTGGCAAATCCGCTCTTTACGATTTCCAGCATGGCGGCATCCGGCGAGTTTTGGAATCTGTCCATCCAGTACTTGTCGGTTAACGGGAACATGACGCCTACGACGTACAGTTGATCGCTCGTCGGGAACACAATGCCCATCTTATCGCCGATCTTGTACAGCTCCACATGAATATCCCCGTCCTGTTCGTACCCTTCATAATAACCGACGTAAGAAGCGAAATCCGTCGGTACGGAAGCGAGGCACGGACTGTTCACGAGCTTGCGCAGCGTAGATAAGCGACCGTCCGCCCCTACGACCAACTTCGCCCGGAAACTCGCCGTTTCGCCATTCCGATAAACCCCGTTCACCCCCGTCACCGTTTCCCCTTCCTTGATTACGTCGGTAAGGCGGAAGCCTTCCAGCATCGTCACGCCTGGCTGGGCCAAAGCATGTTCTTGCAGCAACGAATCGAGGTACTTGCGACGAATGCACAGGCATTGCGTTTCCCCCTCAACCTCCGGGAAGCGGCCGTCGATAGCCGTATCGTCGAATTGGAAATAAGCCCGGCTGTACAGTGGAGTTCGCGTCTCCAGCAGACGATCCAGCACCCCCATCTCCCGCAGCATCGCTAACGAATTGTTAAGGAAATTGTGCGTAGACAATACCTCGCTTGGAAAGTGCGCTTTATCCAAGAGCAGCACCTCGAACCCGGCTTTCGACAATTCGTAGGCAAGCGAAGCTCCGGCCACCCGTGCCCCGACGACGATAACATCAAAGCTCGTTTTCATCCGTACTCATCCTCTCTCCATTTGAAGCGCTCTTCGACACTAGCGAATTTGACAGTTTCATTCTATTGAATTAGTGAGGGATGATCCGGAAGCCGCCGATCAGCGGAAGCGGCTTGCATCTTCCTCCGACGGCATTAAGAATGCCGATAATTGCCAAGACGAATACGCCCAGATTCCCGAGCGGACCGATCAGCAGCCAGCCGATGATCGGGATGATTGAACTGACGATATTGACGGCGACTGCGGTCAAGAACAACGCCAGACCTTGATTGGCATGATACATCGCGAATTTCGAATGCTTGGCGGCAAGCAGCGGGACAAAGAAGAGAATGTAAGCCACGATCGCCATCCCTTTATTGTTCGCGATATCCGTCGGTTCGGCTTGCTGAAGCTCCGGATTTTCAGCTTTCATGGGGCATCTTCCTTTCTTTCGTCGAGAATGAACTCGCCTATGGGGTTACTCATCAGCCTACTCTTCGACTTCTTCCTGTGCGGGTTCTGTCGTGATCCCGTAGTCGATGGCCCCTTCTATCGTTTTGTTGTCTTCCATACTCAATTGGAGATGAAATGCGAATATCTCCGTGCCTCTTTGCGACGAATAATGGATGCTATTTTCATCCTCGAGCCGATGGAGCTCCGTGTACCCGGCTTTCTGCGCATAATCGACATAGAGCTCGACCACATCATCATAAGGCAACTCCGTATCGAACATCACCGTGACGCCTCTATCGCTGCCGATCGACGAGACAACTTGTATGCCGTCCGGGAATGGCACGTCGGACGGGAACATATCCGGAATATCCGCCTTGTTGGAAAAGGTTACTTCCTTGCCGTTGTCGTAGGTGACCGTCAGCTCCCCCTCTTCCTCCACTTGTTTCTCGGCCTTCTCTACCTCTTTCACGATCTGATCGGCTTTTGAGCAGCCTGTCGCGAGCAGCATGATAGCCAGCGCTGCCAGAATCATTCCATACCCTGCTTGCTTCTTCATTTTCACTTTCTCCCTTATCGTATTCGGAATCGTTCGTTTACCAATTCCAATCTTCGTTCTGGTCGATCCGATTGCCGTTGATGTCGTAGACGGCATCCCAATCCCACTCTGCCGGGTCCTCGGCTGGCGGCTTGACGACATCGAGCTTCAGTTCGAGCTCCATTTTGTGGATTTTAGCCGTTACTGCTTTGAAGTCGGCCTCGACCGATTCATAAAAGGGATCGTCTCGGCCCGGATGCACGACCCTGATCAATAGCTGCTGGGGCTCTTCGCCAGGAGGCGCGTACACTGCGCTCACTTTGTACTTGCCGATCGGCACGTTATGCACGCCATACCCGTTGTTCGAATTACTGCCTTTGCTGACGATCGGCTTGCCGCCCACGGTTCCGTCCAGCATCTTCCCTACCGGTTCAAGCGTCAGGGTGACATCGTCCCGATTCGGCGGCTCAAGGACCGGGCTCAGCGGATGAATGAGATCCATCATGTAGAACAGCACTTCTCCGCTTCCGCCTGTTCCAGTCGAGCTATCGAGCTTGACGGTAAAATTGCGGATCGCCCCTTCGTTCCCGGCGAACGGACTGTCGTCATCGGGAGTCAAATCCACGCTATGCTTCGAGCCTTCATACATGACCGAATATTCGGCGTACGCCATATAAGTCGCGGCCATCTTCGTCAGCTCGATCCGGTACCTGCCGCTCGCATCCGTTTTCGCTTGCGAATTGCTGTTGTACAGCAGTTGGTTATCGATCGTAATCAAAGCGCCCTGGATCGGATCGCCCTGCGGATTGACGACTTTGCCCTTGACGACGTACGGCTCGGCTTGCTCGGTATGGCCGCCAGGCAGTTGGCCTGCGGGTTTGCCCGTGACGATCTGAATGTCCATCCTGCCGGATGCTTGCGAGTAGGTTACCGTATAACCGCTGTTCTCCGACACGAACCGCAGCGGAATCATCGTGCTGCTCTGGATGATCTGAGGCGGTACGGTCAGCGTCGCCTCTTTGCCGTTCACTTTGGCAATCAGACTGCCCACGGTCAGCTCAATTTCCATCCCTTCCTTTTTTCCCGTCGCCTTCCGTTCCGCACCGTTCCATTCGACTTCATAACCGAGCGCTTCGAATATCGCCCGAAAAGGTACCAACGTCGTCCCGTTTTGGATGACCGGCTGTTGATCATGGAACGCAAGCAGCTTTCCGTCCAATTTCACCGTCACTTCCGCTTCCTTGGCCGTGGCGATCGCTCCTATGCCGGCAAAGGCAAGAAGCAGGACAGAGAGCCAGACGGTCACTTTCGTCGAAAACTTTCCCATTCTCCCATCTCCTCGCGAAGCATGATCCGCACCCGTGCGCAAAAATCGTTTTAATCGTATTCCTTATGATCGTCGGGCGCTAGTTACAAGCTGTCATTTTGATTGTCACATCCTTGTCACGGCCTTGTCACTGGCTGGCGCCGGATGTTGTTTGGGGGACAGAAAGTCAGTCGGTATGACAAAAAAAATGACAGAGTGTAACTAGGGGAGGCATCGCTATTCTTTTACAATAGTGAGGATATAAGCGAATCCATTTCATGGGAGGAATGACAATGAGTTTCATGGATAAAGTGAAAACGGGATTTTCGGAAGCGGGCAACAAGGCGAAAATCGTCGTGGAAGTCAATAAGTTCAAGATGCAGATCGGCAACAAGCAGAAGGAAATCGAGAAGCAGTATCAGCATATCGGCCGCTTGTTTTTCCTGAATTCGGTCGGCCGAATGACGGACGACACGGAAGCGGACTTTAAAGCGAGCGTGGAGGACATCCTGCGGTTAGAGAAGGAAATCGAGGAGCTTCAAAAACAGATCAAAACGCTATCGAACGAAAAAGACTGCGTTTGCGGCAATACGGCTCCGCTGGACGCCCGGTTCTGCCCGTCTTGCGGGCATACTTTTTCGGAGTCGGATTGAAAGGTTCGGAGGAGATTTCCGTCATGAAAAGCCTGCTTATGAAGAAGAACGTCAAGATCGCCCTTCTCCTTCTGATCGGCGGTCTTTTGGCGTTCGGCGCGATATTCGTATTCGGCAAGGGTGATTCCGTAGATCGCGGCGGTTCCGTCGAATCGATCGCATCCGGAAAACCCGGCAAAGCCGAGGTTGTCAAATCGGTGCCCCGGAGAAAAACGTATCCGATCGGCAATTGGGACATCGCGATTCCTTACTTGAATCCCTTCGGCTCCCAGGGCAATTATCAATCCGTCGATTTTACGCCGAATCAATATCAGGAACTGAAATATATCAATGAAGAAAATATGGAAGCGTACCGGATGACCGGCGGCGACGCGTGGCAATTGCAAGTGCAATGGAAGGACGCGAATGCCGATCCGTGGGACGATTTGCGCCTGTACGTTGCCGAGCTCGGCGGACAATCCTATAGGGGAGCCGCGGAAGACAGCTGGGTGCTTCGTGCGGACGATCCGGAGGGGACCACCTGGTGGGGGATCGCTTCGAAGTATGGCGAGGGATACCAATTAAAGGTATACAAGGAGCTTCGTCTGAAGCACGGGCAGGCCGTCTCCTTCCAAACGTCCGCTTACCCGAATCAGGAAATCTACTTTATGACGAATAACGAACAGCATAAGTACCAGAGTCTGAAAGTCGATCTGGCGGAAGGCCAGGTTCGACTGGCGGGCAAAGGCTCCTATTTGCAAGGGCAGTACCGCAGAGACCTGTCCTACAATCGGGATCTGTACGCCTACAAGACGAATCATTATACGCTGAACGATATTCCGCAGGATACGTCCGCCCCTCTGCTATGGAAACTGGCCTGGAGCCCGGATACCGACCCGAAGGAAATCGTCTTCGCGCTCGACGAGGGGGAAGATATCCGTCCGGTCAAAGACGGGGAGCGGCTGGGTGCGCTCAAGGTGCGCGGGGACATGCTGGGCCAAATTAAAGTCGAGGCGCCTCCGGGGGTCACGTTGACCCATCCGGAGCTTCATCTGAAAGGCGACAAGACGCCGGATGGAGACACGCTGTTCTGGCTTCCTTCCGGATACTGGAATGTCGTGGCCGTGCCGGAGAATCGGACCCCACTGAACACGAGGCTGGTTCCCATCAGCGCGGGAGAGATGACGGAGCTTACGGTCAAGCCGCTGCTTCAGAACGCCTACCAGAACGACGGAATTGGAGATGCCAGCGGCGAAGAGAGCACGCTGAAAATAGAGGAGACCGCCGTTCAAGGCGATCAGGCCCGGATCTCGTTCATGCTGCTCGATTCCTTAAGTCCCAAATTTACGCCCGATATGAAGGATATCGATATTGTGGAAGGTGGACGACCGGGGAAATTGCTGAAGCTAGACCGGATCGAGACGCCCCCGAGCGTCGTGCTCGCGCTCGATTCCTCCGGCTCCATGTCCAAATCGATGGGGCAAGTGCTGGACTCCGCCCGGACCTTTATCCAGGGGCTCCCGGACAACGCCCATATCCAGGTGATCGATTTCGATTCGCAAATTCGAGTGCTGGAGGGCACGAGCAAGAATGAAGTGCTGGCGAATTTCGGTCAGATCAAGGCGCAAGGAGATACGAGGTTGTACGATTCGGTACTCGAAGGACTTAGCCTGCTGAAAGACAAGCAGCGGCCGACGCTCGTCGTGTTCACCGATGGGGTAGACAGCAACGCCGAAAAGGCGGGCACGGGCAGCAAGGCAAGCAAAAGCGAAGTCGAGCAAGCCGTGAGGCATTCCGGCATTCCGATCTACTCGATCGGATTCGGTCCGGATCACGATAACGCCACGCTGCTGGAGCTCGCGGCCATGTCGGACGGCACGTATTATTCCGCACAGGACACAGCCGCGCTGAAGCATGTGTTTGCCTCCATTAATGACAGGCTTGGCAACCGGTTCGAGCTCACCTACGAGCGGCCCAAGGAGCAGGCGCCGTCCGACGTTCCGGTCATCGCCATGACGCTGGACGTGAGCGGTTCGATGGATGTCGATCCCGCTTCGGGCAACGGCGCTTACCGGATCGATAAAGTGAAGCATCTGTTCCACGACTTCATCGGACAGCTTCCGGACAATAGCTTGATGCAGTTGCTCAGCTTCACCGCGTATCTGGAGTTCGAGCAAGTGTTCACTTCCCGCAAGGCCGAGCTGTTGCAGGCGCTGGGCAATCTGAAGGCGGTCGGGGGAACCGAGATTTTGAATTCCGTCTTCGAGACTTACCATTCGCTAAAGCAAATCCCTTCCGAAAAGCGCGTCATCGTTTATGTGACCGATGCGGCGCTTGATGTGGAAGAGAGCAAAAAGACTTTTTTCGGGGAGATACTGAACGGCATCAAAGAGGAAGGCATCCAGGTGCTGTGGGTGGGCCTCGGTACGGACGACAGCGAGGAAGCGTTCAAATGGGCGGCGGAGAAATCAGGAGGCAAATACGTCATTTCCGAAGATCCGGCCGTATTGGCCCAAGCGTTCGAGGAGACGCTTGCCGAAGTTCAGAAGCGGCCTGCCAAACAAATCCCGCTGACGCTCTCGGTCCGCAACGATTCGGGGGACGGCCCGGCGCGTCAATACGTGGACGATCTGTTGGTCGATTTCCCCGTGCTGCAAGGTGCGGGCGATAAGGTCGAATTCCAAACGATCGGCTTCGAGACGGGCAAGAAGGTCGCGCAATATGAACAGGCGACGGCAGCCCTCGTCTACGGGCGCGATCTGCCGAGCGAGGAGGTCAAAATCTACAAGCGCGTTCCGCTTGATATCCAAGTCAAAAACAAAGCGGCGGAATGGACGGCCCGCGAGCTCCTCTTCCTCAAAAAGCTGAAAGGCGTGGATGCGCCCGCGAATCGAAGCTTTGCCGCCGTCGAGATGGAGCTTAAAAACGCACATCCGGACGGAGCGAGCTATTTGATTCCGGACTTCGCCTCGCATTTCTTCATGAACGTCAACGGCACGGGCTCTTATCCGGCTTCGACGGCCACTTGGCTGACCGAGCAGCCGCTGGCGCCGCCCGGCGAGGGAAGCATAACGGTCAAGCGCGGCGAGACGGTCAAGGGGCTGCTCGTCTTCATCGTGCCCGACGAGGAGGTCAAGCAGGCTTCCGTTCATTACTACGATGCTGAATACGGACATATGTCGCTCGCCTTGGCCGGCCCTCTTCCTAAGGAGGACTCCGCCGCTCTGGCCGGCATGCCGAAATCCGCAACGGGCAAACTTTCGGAAACATTCGAACTGGCACTGACGACGGTCGGCGAAACGGACCGGATCGAGAAGGTCGCGTTAACCCGCAAAACAAGCGCATTCAAAATCGTGGAAGCCGAATTGAAATCCCAGGTTCAGGCCGATCTGAAGATGAACCCGCGGGAGCGGTTTTATTTGAACATCAAAACCGCCGAGGGGCCCTTCCTCGTTCCCGTTCATACGGCAACCGCCCTGCTGCCTTACGGCTTGCTGCGCCCCGTGACGCTCGGTCCGGGCTCCGTAAGCAAAGTCCGTTTGGCATTCCAGACGCCGAACGCGCTCGGAGCAATGCCGACGGATCTTTACGTCGATCTGTTCGGCGGCGCAACGGTGCTGCCGGTGAGCGGCGGCTCTGCGGAGAATTCGGGCGCAGGCGGCGCAGTGGCGATCCCGGGCAAAGGCGTGTCGCTGACCATCAACTCGCTGTCCCTCATTCGCGACATCGAGTCCAGCAACGGAAACTTCGTTGTGGTTGACGTGACGCTCTCCGACGAGCCTGACGGCTTCGGATCGTCCGGCTTCCGCGAGACGTTCAAGCTTGCGCCGGTTCAAGCGCCGACAGGACGGGAGGTTTCGGACTTGCGACCGGACCCGATAACGGGCGAACTGCTCCTGGGCATCGATAAGGATTGGGCCGTATTCGACGGCGCTTCGCGCCGCGGACTGCTCGTGTTCCAGATCCCGCACAATCAAGCGGATCTGAACTGGACGCTGCAATCCGATCTGTTCGCCGGTCTGAACCTTCCCGTCGGGAACGAAACCTATAAGCAGGAAGGGCTGCTCGTCAAGCGGGTCGAGCCGCCTCTGGACGAGAAATTCGACGTCCAGCTCCAGATGGCGCTGGCCGAAGCGATCAGCCGTCACCGCTCGCTGGAGGCAGCCAAGGCGCCAGGCGGTCTCGTGCGGACGGCCGATTTCGACGCCAGCCAAGGCCGCAAGGAAGACGTTCCGGCACCCCTGCCAACCGTTTACGGCATGATGAAGCTGGAATCGGTCAAGACGGGATCCGACTTCCAGACGTTAGTGGACGGACTAAGATGGCTGCCCTCCGCGGACCCGTATGCGACTTACCGGTACTCTCCGGAAGCCGTCCTGACGCAAGGCTGGGGAACCGAAGGCGACTTGGCCAACCTCACCGGCGGCCTGCTCGCCAAACTCGGTTACAGCCCGTCGCTTCGAATGGTGCAGGTAACCGATCAAGGTAGGAAGGCGCTCGCGAAACTGGGCTCCGTAGATTCGATCAACCTGAAGCATCTGCCCGCATGGTCTTACTTGGACGAACAAGGAAAGACGAAAATCTTCGTCGTGCCGTTCATGAAGGATCTGTCGGAGCTGGACGGTCTGGCCTTCTTCCCCGGCGGTCAAGAAAGCAGGCGGATGAAGTCCTCGCAAAGCACGATCAGCGTCTATTTCATAGCCGAAGCAAAAGAGGACCGGGGAGTGGGCGGCATCACCGGAGACATCGGTGGCGCGCTCGGCGGAGGCGGAGGCGACGGAGGACCGCTCTTCGAGGAGGTTCGCGTGCTGGAAGCCGCGCTGGACCTCGATCAGCTGAGCCGCGAACCGGTGGATATCCGCGCAGGCGGCTCCGGAGGCAAGTATACAGCCGTACTGGAAAGCCAGACGATGCAGATCGTCGGCAACCGCCTGATCGACGCGGGCGAGCAGAAGATCGTTGGCATGCGCATCGAAGTTCAACTGCCGAAGAAGAAGCTGACGCATGAAACCCGGCTGAAGGACGGAGAAGGGATCGCCGACGTCTTCCATACGGTCGCGATCAATCTCCCCGATCTATCCGCCGAAGCGGCCGCAGCGCTTCAGCAGGCAGCCGACCGGGTCCACAAGGCGTCGGCGAAGCCGGACGATCACTCCGCGCTCGTCTGGTATACACGGAGCATTCTGTATCGGATAATTGCCAGCCAGACCGCCTATGAAAGCGAGCTCGCCGAACTGCTGGACGTCACCGCGGGACGCGTCGACAAGGAACGGGTGATTTTCGTAACCGCCAGAAACGACCGGACACAACCAGTGCTCAGAACGAGCGTCGACCTGCAGCAGGTCGCCAATCGGATTCACCGGGGGTCGGAGGAGGCCGTTCGCGGTTTCCACATTATGAGCGGTCTGTTCGCTTCCCGGCTGGAAGGAGCCGCGCTGCCGGGAGACAAGACGGATTTCATGGATGTATGGCTGAATAGCCCCGATGATACACAGTTGTTCCTGAGCCTTAGAAACAACCGCAACGAAGACTTGAAGTATATGGAGGAACACGGGTTCCCGGACGTAATCATCGAGCGGGCCAAAGCCTCTTCCACGGCGATGCTGATTCCGAATCGGCCGACGAACATTCGCGGCGAAAGCCGCTGGGCCTGGCTGGAGATCGACCCGGACACCTACGAGACGATCTCCGTCACGGATACGGGCGAGCACGGCGGCTTCGCGGAGTACTTGATGTCGCTCGAACCCGTTTCACCGACGGGCGACGATTATATGGCTTTCATGGCTGGAGCGTTTATCGGCATCAGTTCGTCGGTCTGGAACGTCAGCTCCTTTTCGTTAATGCTGGACGATTACGAACAAATCATCAAGGCCGCCAAAGCGTATACGTTCGGATTGGGCGAAGTACTGAGCAACTTTATGAGCAACAAGGATCTCGTCAAGCTCGAGTACAGCATCGGGTACGTTAAGCTGAAGATAACGGATTTCGACCCGGATAAGTCCGGGCTGGCCAAACAGTTCCATATCTTGAAATCAGGCAAGGCAGTAGAAGGAGCCGGCGACCTCGTAGGCTTCGGACTCGGCTTCCAAATCGGCGCCGCTTACTACTTCGAGCAAGCGGAGAAGGCGATCCAGAAGCCGAAGGTCAAAAATGGGCCTCCAAGCGGAGGAAAGTAAATAAAACGGTAAGATTATCTGCGGCTGTGAGGCTTCACCGGTGGGTGTAACGGACCCAGAAGATCTTATTTCCCCCAAACAGCACGAAGCGGCTGCCCGCCCGTCGATCATGACGGATGGGCAGCCGCTTTAGGTTAAACCTTGCACCGCATACGCGGAGTTTTCTTGTTTACAGCACTTGCGTGTTGATCGTTGAAGTAACCCTTGCCTCTGCCGTTAAGCCGTTCGAGTGGTCGGCTAATTCGATCATCGGCGCGACTGGACCTTCCTCCGTACCGACTGCCGGACCGAAGGTACCGGCGGCGGAGAAGGTGCACGTCACGGAACGAAATGACCGCTTCTTCAACGAATCCGAGCGAACGTTTCGCCAGCATGATAAACTCGCTGCTGTTTGAACACCATTGTACGTTCCTCCTTATGACCATACCGGAATTCATTCAGCTTCCACGACAAGCAGCGGCGCCGAACGTTTCGGCAGCTTTATTTTGAGCAGGATCAACGGAAGGGAACATCAGAGACCACCCGCGACCGTAAAGTTCACTGACTGTGTTGCACGAATTCCGTTGCTTGAATTCCAGTTCACGGTCAGCGTATAATATCCGGCATCGGATATCTCCTCCCCCTTCTCGTAAGATAAAGCCGGACCTCCGTCCTTACTCAACGTTGCGACGGTTCCGACGTTGGGGAATCCCCAAGAATCGAAATCGACCCAATCCGGCGTTACGCTCTGGTACCTCTCCCCTTCGGACACGCCCCGTATGCCGGTGATCAAAAATTGTATGAGGTAGCTATTTTTAAGCTCTATTCCAAGCGTCGTCTTCCTCACCGTGAAATAAAATTCATAAGAACCATCCTCGGAGATCATCGTACCGTTCTGAAAGTCGTGCTTGATCTCCCCGGTAATCATGTTCACCAGTCGAGTATCGGTAACTGTGGTTCCTTCGAGCGGCATCCAGCCTAAGACAAGCGGCTCGAGATTCACCTCAAAGCCGTCGGTGCCCGAAAACGTCGGCGGCCTCGGACTAAAGTTTTCAATCGCAAATACTAGTTTAGACTCAGCTGTTAATCCATTAGACAGCTTCGTCGTCGTAAGCGTCAGCTCGTATACGCCATTCTCTTGGACATATCCTCCCTTCTGATAAGGTCTGGAAGCGCCCCCATCCTTCGTTAACGTCGCAATAATGGTTGTACCCGGGGCGTTCCACCAGTTCATATAAGCTAGATAATAAATTTGCGGAGCCGCTCGTAAATCCCCCCATATATTTATCCTTGTCGGCTCCGGCGGGGAGCCGACCGTGAAGTTGACCGATTGGATCTCGCGGATGCCGTTCAACGACTGCCAGGTGACGGTCAATACGTATCGACCTTCCTCTTCGATCGTCGTACCCTTCATGAACGAAAGGGCAGGTCCATCATTCCTTTTCAGCGTCGCGGATGTTTCAGTTGCGCCGCCCCAGTTGGCAAATTCGGTCCATTCCGGTGTCGCGCTCAGGTACGCTTCCCCTTCCGCCACACCCCGGATACCGGTGATTAGAAAGAAGGACGAATATCGTTGCGTACTCGTTACGCCATTCAAGGTCTTCCGTACGGTATAGGAAAATTCATAAGAACCGTTGTCGGTTACTGTCGAGTGATTCTGAAATTCCGGAAAAACCTCTCCCGTCGTCTCGTTCACGAGCACCGTATCAGAAATCACGGTTCCTTCAGCTGGCGTCCAGCCCAGAATGACCGGTTCAAAGTACACGCCGTAGCCTTCGGTAGTCGTAAACTCGACTTCCGGCAGCAACTCCAGCTCGATCGCAAATTGAATTCTCATCGAGGCCGCCAAGCCATTTGAGACCTTCTTGGCCGTCACAATCAGTTCATAGCTGCCGTTCGCTCCAATCGCAGTTCCCTTCAGATATCGAACGGCCTTCCCCCCGTCCTTGCTTATCGTTGCTGAACTGACCGTTCCGGACTCGTCCACCCAGTCCGGAACAACCGGGGTTTTATATTTTCCCTGGTGTTCAACGCCGGATACCGTCGGGGCGAGCGGAGGGCCATCCCCCCTGCTTGTCTCTCGTTCAACACCATCCATCTCCGCGATAGTAGGGGCAGAGGCTGCCAAAGCCTCGGTTTTGAAAATCATAAAGAGTGAGACGATCATGCAGACGGCCATCACAAGCGTGATAAACCCCATCGACTTCCTCATTTTCGTTAACGTCATTGTCCTCGTCCTTCCGAATTTAGTTCTAAGGCTACACGACAAGAAGCGTCGCTGAGCGTTTCGGCAGCTTCAACGGCATAGAACTGGCAGCGACGGATTTTTACGTAACCGAAACTGCCGAAGAGGCTACGTGAACTTTACGACGAAGCACAGAAGCGCTGCTCCCCATCAAAACTAACGGGCGAGCAGCCGCTTTGTGTTGCTTCTTTGCTTCTTGAGCCGCTTATGGTGCGGAATTGCTTGTTTAAGGCATTTAGGTTTCCGTGGTGACCCTAAAGGTAACTGTCGTCGTAGCCGTTAAGCCATTCGACGTCTTGGTCGTGGTCACAGTCAGGACGTAATCACCTTCCTCATCAATCAGCGTTCCACTCTCGTACGAGGACGTGACAGGTTCTTCATCGTCCCAGGTCCTCGTTAACGTCGCTGTACTTGTCGTACCTTCTGCATTCGTCCAAGTAGCCATGAACCTCTTGTAAATACTGCCGTTCGGATCACCGTTCGGTTCGCCATCCACATCAATCGCCGGCGCCTCCGGACCTACCTCCCCGATCGTGAAGGCAATTTCCGTCACGGCGGTCTGTCCGTCTCCTCTCGCAGCAGTGACCGTCAAGACGTAGTCGCCAACTTCAGAGATTGGTGTCCCTTTCTCATAAGCTTCCGAAGCGCCGCCGTCTTTGCTCAACGTGGCGGTAATGGTCAAGCCAGCTATATCGTCCCAAGTCGGCGAGGCGGAAGGATAGATGCCGCCATATACGACGCCGGTCACCGTAACGGGTGCGGGAGGCCCGTAATCGATCGTGAAGCTGACCGATTTCGACGCTGTATTGCCTGCATCATTGCGCCAGGTTACGGTCAGAACATATTCACCCGGTTCGGTGATCCGATCGCCATTCGCATAATACACAACCGGTACCCCGTCCTTGGTTAGCACTGCTTCATCCTCGCCAAAATCTACCGGATCGAACCATTCCGCTGTCGCACCGGCGTACACGCCTCCTTCTTCAATGCCGTTGATCCCGGCAACGATGAAGCTATAGTCGTAGGAGTCGATTTCCCCGACTTTTCTTATTCCCAAACTGAACACGTATTCGCCAAATGTTTCAAGAGTCATCGGGCTCACTGGGGAATTGTTACTTTCACCTGTAATCCTATTCAGCAATCTGGCCCAATCGATCTGCGTTCCCTCTTGGGGCGTCCAGGCTATTTCTGCCGGGCCGAATAGGATCGCGTTATCCGAGAAACCCGTCAGAGCAGGCTGAGCAGGCCCGGTGTCCACATGAAACGCCCGCGTGGCCGTTGAAGTCAACCCGTTGGACAGCTTCATTGTCGTCACGATGAGTTCATAGTCCCCGTCTCGATCAATGAGAGTGCCCATCGTGTACGGGACAGGCTCTGCGCCATCCTTTCGCAGCATAGCCGTGGTGGTTGTGCCGGTCGGCTCCGTCCAGTTCAGGGTTGCGTTATAATATGCCGTTACCCCCGACACTTCTCTGGGATTGCCCCCAATGGTAATTGTTGCTTCACCCGGAGGAACGGAATCGATCGTGAAGCGGACCGTTTGCGAAGGTTGATTGTTGACTGCCACGCGCCAGGTTACCTTCAAAATATACTCGCCGTTCTCAACAATCGGCGTTCCCTTCGTATATTGCCTATTGTAACTCCCGACTGGTTCTATTAAAGCTACGCTACTGCCGAAGCCAATCGGTTCCAGCCAATCGGCTGCTGCGCTCACATACGTTTGCCCGTCGGCTACGCCTCGGATGCCAGTAATGCTAAAACGATACTTGTGAATATTAGTGACGGTGTCCTTCTGCACTTTCACCGCCAGCTCATACGTGCCGTCATCGGCAATTGTCGTTCCGCTCGGGAAGTCATTCGTGACTTCGCCCGTTCCCACGTCCACCATTGAAACCTCAACAATGGTTGTTCCAGGGAACGCCATCCATGACAGTGTAACCGGTGCGAAATAGATCCCCTTGTCCGCAAAGCCTGATAGGATCGGGGCCGCAGCTCCTACATCTACCTTGAAGCTGATTGTAGCCGTAGCCGTAAGCCCGTTGGTCAACTTCGTCGTAGTAACGGTCAGCTCATAGTCCCCGTCCAAATTAATAACGGTTTCGTTCGTGAAAGGCTCGGGGGCGGAACCATTTTTACTGAGCATAGCCGTACTGGACGTTTGTTTCCAATCCGTCCAAGAAGGCTTAGCCGTGTAATAAAGGAGTTCCCCAGACGGCAATTGTCTGCGATCTAATCCAAGACTTATACCGACAGGTGCCGGACGATCAGCGTCGATCACAAACGGGATTTCCTGCTCAACCATCTGGCCATTCGAATCCTGACGCGTAATCACCTTCAGCACGTAATTGCCGTTCTCGGTAATCTCGGTGCCGCTTGCGTAAGGCACCGCATCGCCCACACCTTCGACAAGCGTTGCCGTACTTGTCATGCCAGGCGTATCTTGCCATGCCGGTGTTGCGGAGAGATACGTACGGCCATGTTCTACGCCGGTTACTTCAACCGGCATGGGCGCATCGGAATCAATCGTGAAGCGAACCGATTTCGATGCACGGTCCTCGCTCTCTGTGCCCGTATGCCAGGTTACCGATAATTCATACTCGCCGCGTTCATCGATCACAGTACCCTTCGTATACGGTTCAGCCGCTCCTCCGTCTCTGCTCAGCGTTGCTCTGGTGTAGCTGGCCCCGTTGAATTCAAGCGGCTCTATCCAATTCGGCTTCACACTCCGATAAGTGCTTCCCTCGGATACACCCTTGATACCAGCAATGACAAAATTGTATCCGTATGTGCTGGTCCAACCGTCCCTCTTCACTCCTACTAAGAAGCGGTACGTGCCATCGCTGGCGAGGGTAGTATGGTTCGGGAAGTCATCATTGTACTCTCCCGTAGTCAAATTCGTCAGCCTCGTTTCAAGGATGGTCGTATTTACATAGGGTTCCCATGACATGGTAACCGGCTCGAAATAGATCCCCTTATCCGCGAAGCCCGACACGATCGGTCGCGCAGGTCCTACGTCCACTGCGAAGCTCCGAGTGGCCGTTGCCGTCAAGCCGTTGGACAACTTCGTTGTCGTAACGGTCAACACAAATTCTCCATCCAGTTCGACCAGACTGTTCATCTCGTACGGAACCGGCTCGGCGCCATCCTTTTGCAGCGTGGCAGCGCTTTGCGTACCGTACACATCCGTCCAATGCAGCTTGGCGTTATGATAGACTCCCGGTCGGTTGTTTATTTGAACGCCTGTCAATCCGATCTGCACCGGCAGCGGCGGAACGGAATCGATCGTAAAGGCAATCCGTTGCTGAACGGTTTTCGCGTTCACATTCCAGCCCGTTGTAACGGTCAGGACATAGCTGCCATCTTCCGTTACAGCGGTTCCGCTAACGAACGGGTCGGCTGCACCGCCGTCTTTGGCAAGCGTTGCTGTGCTCACCATATCAGGCGCATCCAACCAGCTCACGACCGCGCTGACATACGTGCCGCCCTCTTCAATGCCCGCAATTTCGGCAGCGGCAGGCAGTTCGGCGTTGATCGTAAAATGAATCTGCTGCTCTGCCGTTTGATAGCTAAGCATATTCCGGGTCGTTACGGTCAGGATATAGTCGCCATCCTCCGTGATCGCAGTTCCGCTAACGAACGGGTTGGCTGCGCCTCCGTCTTTGGCAAGCGTAGCCGTGCTTTGCATACCAAGCGCATCCGTCCAGGTTACGATTGCAGACGGGTACGTGCGTCCTTCTTGCACGCCTTCAATGACCGCCGGCACAGCGCCGGCAGAATCGATCGCGAAACGAATCGTCGTCGAAGCCGTTAATCCGTTGCTTGTCTTCGTCGCCTTTACCGTGAGGACATAGTCGCCTTCCTCGTCAATTAACGTTTCACGTTCGTAAGGTACGGCTCCATGACCGTCCTTGCTGAGCATCGCTTCACTGACTGTGCCCGGCGCATCCGTCCAGCTTGGCAAAGCGGAGAAGTACCGGCCGCCGTCGGCAATATTTTCGATCGCAGGGGCTGCCGGAGGAGCGGAATCGATCGTAAAGCGGATCGTCGTCGAAGCTCTCAGACCATTCGAACTTTTCCTCGCCGTAACGGTCAAGATATAATCCCCGTCTTCAGCGATCTCGGTATTCTTCGTATAGTCGTCTTTGCCGGAACCATCCTTGATCAGCGTTGCAGTGCTCGTCGTGCCTCGCGCATCTTTCCAATACGGAGTCACCGGACCGACATAAATCTGCCCGTACTGCACGCCCATTACGTCAGGAGCGGCCGGAGGCGTCGTATCCCGGTTTTCGTCGTCTCCACCTCCGCTGCCGCCGGCGCCGGTTGTCGGAGACGGAGCGCCTTCGCCTTCCAGCTTGCCGGGCACGCGCTCGAACGTCGATCCCTTCGCATGTTCGCCGATGATCGCGCGATCGACCGAGCCTTGTCCTTGCACGGCAGTTTCCTCATCGAGCGACAGATCGATAATCCTCGTGTCGTCATCCAGCTTCAGCGCATTCCCGGAAGCGCCGGGCTGCACGTGAAACTCCTGGATCGTACCTTGGATCAGATCGATTTCAACGCGAGAGGAAGCCACATTCGTCTCCGCGAATTCGCCTTGCAGAACCGCTTTCGATCCGGCAGGCATTTCCTTCGTCAAATGAACCGCCCCGAAGCCTTTGCCTTCGTCGGCAGCCGATTCCAGCTTGGCGCCGGAACGCAGGTCCACCCGCTTCACCATCGTGCTTCCCTTCGCCACGATGCGAACATTGCCGTTCTTCTTGTCAATGATCAGCGTGCCGAGCTCGGCATTCGTCAGATGAATGGAGTTCGGGCCGCCGCCATTGACGGTGACAGTGCCCTTCACCATGACGTTGTCCAGAGAAGCTTCGCCCTCGCCGATGCCTGCGGACAGCAGCAAATCTCCCTGAATGACCATATTCCGAAGGGCAACACCGCTAACCGAAACAACAACGTCACCCGCAATCGTTTCCGTACCGGCAGCCGGACCGTAAGTGCCGGCAGCGGAGAAGATGCGATCCTTGTCGCTCTTGCGCTCCAGCTTCTTCAGCGCGCCATCCAGAATCACGACCGCTTCCTCGCGGGTAATCACCTTGCCAGGTTTGAACGATCCGTCCGGATAACCTGTCAACACCCCGCCTGCCATCAAGGCGCCGACCGCGCCTTGACCGGCGCTTGAGATGGACGCCGCATCCGTAAACTTGGACGTTTCACCAGGTCGAAGCTGCAGGTCATACGCTTTCGCCACCATTATCGATACTTCTTCGCGGGTGACCTTGCGATCGGGTTGCATCGTACCGTCCGGATAACCTTCGGCATATCCGGCCTTGACCGCAATCGCGACTTGCTTTGCGATCCAGGTTCCCGTTTGTACGTCGCGGAACGAGACGGCCGCTTCATCGACAAATCCGAGCGAACGATTCGCCAGCGTGAAAAATTCGGCTCTCGTTACTTCTTGCGCGGGCTTCACCGTTCCGTCCGGATAGCCGCTCAGCCAACCCTTCGCCATCCATTCCAACAAGGTCCGCTCCGACCAGGCTCCGCGAATATCCGCAGGAGAAGAAGCCGCCGAAGCGGCTCTCTCCAGCAATGCGGTGCTTAACATGCAGATCGCCATCATGATTGCGATCAAGCGTAGCATCGCCTTCTTGTGCTGCTGTTTGAATACCATTTGAACGCTCCTCCTTATGAAAGAACCGAGATTAGTTCGGGCTTTCCACGACGAGAAGCGTTGCCGAACGTTTTGGCAGCTTCAGAGATACACTGCCGTCTTCGCTTGTACCGATGTCCCCGATTTTATCCAGCCGCTGGATCGCATTGAAAGCGTAAATCCGGGCAGCGGCAAAACCTGCGCCGATCTCAAGCTGAACATCCCTGCTTAACGTGTCTTTATTGAAGAGCAAGACGTAAGATTTGCCGTCATTCCCCTCAATCGTATAAGCGCCCACCGCATCGAATCGCGAAGAGTCGGTGCGAACGCTGCTTCCTTCGATTTTGGAGCCTTGGCCGTCATAGTCCAGGTACAGCTTAAACGCATCCTCGATCGGCGTATCCGCCTGGAAGTTGCCGAAGCGCGTGGCCAGATCGACGCCTTCCCGGCCGAAGATCGCGAGCGCTTCCGCCTGCGCCAGCCCTGCCGTAACGCCGAAGCCGTTGCCGAAGTTGTACTCCGTAATGGCCAGCTTCAGGCCCGGCCGGTTGCGCTCAATGATTTCCTTCATGCGCGGGATGAGTCGGATCGGCTCGCGAATCCAGGATTGATCGACGAATCGATCATCGTACAGAGCCTTCAGCGCCTGGAAGCGGCGTTTCGAGACCTGCGGGCTTTCATTTTCGGACGGAACCCCGCCCTCCTGTGAGTAGTAGTGAATGGTCAAGTAATCGACCAACTGCACGCCCGTCTCCTGTTCATGGTTGCTCACCTGCTGCAAATACCACTCCAGGAAAGGCGTTCCGCCGTGAGCCTGGCGGTCCGGGCCGTCCGCGCACACGTCCGCCGAAGAATAGAAGTAGCCGCACCATCCCCAAGAGACGGGTCCCAGCAGCAGCGCGTCGGGATCGGCTTCTTTAATCGCCGTGCCGTACTCTACTGTTTTATTCCATAGCTCGTCGTATGTCGGAGCCTCGGGATGAACGTCCCGATGCGTCGAATTCCACAAATCCGGCTCATTGTCCAGCGCGTACAGGCGGACTTGGTCGTTCGATCTTTCGGCCATATGACGAACCCAATCTGTGGCGAACTCCGTACCGACGCGAACCGAAGTGTCCTCAGGTTCGTTGTTCGTCACCAGCGTACCGTCTTCGAGCACGCCGTTGCCCGCATCATCCAGCTCCCATGCCGACTCTTGCTGGATTCCGTATAGATCCTGAGAGAATCCGTAGCTGACCGTACGGTCCTTCGGTGTCCAACCGATCGTCGGGATCGTCATCAGCACCTGATCCCCTCGCCCGAGCACCCGGTCGATAAAACGATCCGACAACGAGCCCTGAGAAGGCTCCCAATCCGGGCCATCGTATGGATAGTTAATGAAGAACCAGTCGCTTGCGCGGTTCGCCGCATTGAGCTGCCAGTTGTAGCGCGTCGTCTGATTGCCTCCCCAACGTTCCACCGTAAAAGGCAGGGTGGAGGTCGTCGGATTGCCTTCATCATAGTTAATGCCATAAATATCGTTACTGATCGGCTTCCGCTCCGAACTCTGATCGACGGACACGGTGACGAGCGGGAGCTCCGGCTCCGGCAGTTGGCCCGCATTCGGATTGGCCAGGAGCGCAATGTCGTCGATATAAACCGCCTCTTGATTGTCCTGTGTCGCTGCTTGAACAATAAAGCCGTCGAAATATCCGAGGTCCAGTCCAAGATCGGCCATGCTGACCGTAACCTCCGTCCATTGCCCTGCCGGAAGCGAATGATTCGGGAGCAGTTCGCTTAAGTCGATCGCTCCGATCGATTGATTGCCGTTGTAGAAATGGAATAGCAGCTTCTGGCCGCCGGCATTGCCCCCATGGATCCAGAACCGGATGCCGTAATAATCCTCGACGAACTTCTTCGACTCGCCGGAAATCCATACGCCGTCCCAGCCGTCCGGCTCGAACTTGATCGAGCGGCTGCCGCTTCTCGCCTGCTCGACACTAGCGAAGTCCTTCTCATGCCAGCTATAGTTGCGGAAGCCTGCGGCAAGCGATTCCTCGTACACTGGCTCTGCCAACACGTCCGTAATCTGCACGAATCCGTCGGTCGTAAAATTGTTGTGGGAAATCGTAATCTTCGCGATGCCCGGCTGCAGCGCCCGCAGTTCCCCGCCTTCGACGGACAGAAGCTCCGGCCGGTCTACCGACCATTGCGTCTCGTCCGTCACGATAGCGGTGTCCCCGGATTGCAGGAGCGTCTCCGCCTGAATCTGGCGGCGCTCTCCCGGCATCATCACCAGACGCGGCTGGTCGATTCTAAGCTCAAGCACGGCGGCTTGCGCCGCTTGCCTGGAGGTGATCGCAATGTCGTCTAGATAGATCGGCGCTTGCTTGCCCGGCAGCGATCCGGTCAAACGAATGCCGTCGAACAGTCGATGCTCCAGCCCCAGCTCCGCCAGATCCAATTCGATCAGCGCCCATTCGTTCGCCGGAACTCCTTCCGGCAGCAAGTCGCCGAGCGGACGCTCGAAAGCCGCAACGCCCCCCGCCGTCAACGCGAATTGCACCTGCTGCCCGCCTTCGGCTCCTCCGTGCACCCACAATCTCAGCTTGTCATAATCATTCACCAACAACAGTTGGGTGCTGACCAAGTACAGCGCCCCGTCACCGTTTGGAGTAAAGCGGATGGAGCTTGTGCCCGTCCTCTTCACCGAACGGTCTGTCATGTTGACCTGTCCCCAGCTGTTGTTCGTTACCGTATCCGCCAGCTTGTCGTCGTACAGGTAAAATCCCGCGACCGGCTCGATCGGATCTCCGGGCTCTTCATTGCCCGGCTCCTCTCCCGGTTCTTCACCACCAGGTTCTCCTCCAGGTTCTCCTCCAGGTTCTCCTCCAGGCTCCTCGCCCGGCTCTCCGCCAGGTTCTTCTCCTCCCGCCTTGCCGCCAAAGACAAGGTTGTCGAAAAACAACGGCCCTTGCTGGCCCGCACCCCAAATGAGGATGCCGTCCATCAACCCTTGCACGCCGGCAGCGCCAAGCGGTACGGTCACCTGCACCCATTCATTCGCAGGGATGCCGTCAGGCAACAACACGGCAGAGTCCAACGTTGCAAGGGCCTGTCCACCGAGCGTAAAAACAAGCTGGAACGATTGGCCTCCTCCTCCGCTTCCGCGCAGCCAGAAGCTGAAATCGTCGTACTCGCCCGCATTCATGATGCGATCCTTGTACAAATAGACGGCCTGCCCTTCGCTCGCTTCGAACCGAATCGAACGGCTTCCCTCGTAGACCGTCTCCGTCTCATCCAGACTGACGCCTGCCCAGCTGTTGTTGTGAAACGACTCCTCCAATCGGTCGTCGAACACGTTCAGGTTGACGGCCTCCGCACCGAAAGATCGCTCTCCGGGAATCGTCAACTGAACGCACAGCAGCGCCGTCGCCAACAGTACCGCCATTTTCGAACGGCCTTTCGCTTTTACAATCGCACCCATTCACAATGCTCCCTTCCTGTTTGTAACACTCCCATTCTAGGAGACAAAGCCGGATCCAGGTAGTTACAGACTGTCACCATAATTGTCATGGCACAAGCGTCCGGATGACGTGCAAGCGCGGCAAAAAACCGCTTCGCGTCTATCGACGGAAGCGGCTGCAGCTATTGTCGGATCATGTTGCCAAATTATGCGTCTTCCAGCAGCAGACCCTCCAGGATCGAAATCGCGGCTTGCCTGTCGTTCGTACCGATTTTATTGTATATGACGCTGATATAGTTCCGAACGGTCCCCTCGCCCATGAATAACGTAGATGAGATTTGCCGATTCGAATAACCTTCAATCATGAGTTCGACGATCTTCCGTTCGCGCGCCGTGAAGTTGTACCCGCTTTCCCTTAGCTTGTTCTCGTCGAAGGTGTCGGCGCAAGCGTCTGACAGAATGGACAGCTTGGCGGCAAGCTTCGATGCGATCTGCGCCGGCAGGATCACCTCGCCGTTCATCGCGTCTCGGATGGTCCGAACGATGACCTTGGACGACATATCCTTCAGGAGAAATCCATTCGCTCCGCAAGCCATCGCGTCGACGATAAAACGCTCCTCCGCGAAAGTCGTCAACATCAGCACCACGGTGCCTGGATGCTCCTGCTTGATCCTTTTCATCGCCTCGATGCCATCCATTCCGGACATTTTGATATCCATGAGCACGATGTCCGGTTTAAGCCGATTCACCGCTTGGAGGGCTTCCTTCCCGTCCGCGCAAGCCGCCACAACCTGAAACCCCTCTTCTGCTTGCAGAAGGGTTTGCAAGCCTTCTCGCAGGAGGCTTTGGTCATCTACAATGACGATGGAAATCAAATCATCCCATCCTTTGCATTCCCGCTTTATTCTTCGAGTCAAGTGTATCAAACGCCGACGTAACCGCATAGGGGAACGGAAACAATCATGACACGTATGACGAATCCGATGACAAGTCGTCACTATCCTCTCTAGGAAATAAGTCTTATGATTGCTATTGGATTTCTGCCGAGCTTGATCGTTGGGCAGACCATGATTCGCATACAAATTAAGGAGGATTCCGATTATGGAAGTTGCACAGGTAGTGAGAAGTTTGGGCATCGTTGCCCTGCTGGGAGGAATCGCGCGTATTTGCATGGCTCCTTCCGCCTACATTTGGGGACATGACAGTATGGCGGAGTTGTTGTGCGGGTTCATTGCTTGCGTATTCATGGGGATCGGCATCATCGGAGTTTATCTGTATCAAGCGCCTAGAAGCGGCGTCCTGGGGCTGATCTCCATGCTTCTGCTCGCCATTAGCGGCACGCTGACCGCGGCGCTCGTCTGGAACAACATGCTGGGCTTGTTGCCGGAGGATCACGAGTATATCGGTATGCTGCTGCCCTTCAACTCCGCCTTGACGTTGGTCGGGCAAATTTTGTTCAGCGTGACGGCAATTCGCGCCCGTGTCTACCCGGTTTGGAGCCTGGTCCTGTTCATCGTATATCCCGGCATCTACTTCTTGCCCGTCGTATCCGATCTTGGCTCAGTCGCCTGGGGTCTCTGTTATCTCGTCTTTGCGTACTATATTTTAATGAGCAAATCACGCAAGTCCGCTTGAATGGAGAAATGCGGCAAGGGCCCTTATCCTCCGAATTGGGGATAAGGGCCCTTGCAACGCGTTCCATGATGGGATTAATTGCCGATCACTTGAATCTCCTTGACAACGTGGTTATCGCCTTTGACGATAACGATTAGCCCCTTGGCCAACACGCCATTGCCGCCCGTGATGGTCAAATTGGCAGCTACATTGTATGCAACCGTAGAATTCGAGCCATTGACGTCATGGTCGATCGCGATCGTTGCGATTTTTCCCTGTTCGTTAAAGGTGATCGTGTTGATCTTGCCCGAATCCGCGAATGCGACATTCTCATCCGCCATCTTCGTCACTTCGATGAATACAGCCTTTCCTTGATACGTACGTACGAGAACTTGATCGCCTGGCTTGAGAGCGGAGGCGGTCGATTTCACTTCATTGCGGAAAATGAACACGCCTGCATCCAGCGGAATGCTGACGGCCGTATTGTCGGGTTTCAGCACGGTAATCGAATTATTCGCCGATACGGTGATCGTCCCCGTAACCGGCTTGTTGTCTTGATCCTGGTTGCCTTGATCAGGCAGCTGCACGCCAAGCCGATCGAGGATGGAAGCCAGCTCGGCGCGGGTGACCGGCTTGTTCGGCTGGAACGTCTTGTCCGTGTAGCCGGAGATGACGCCTCTCTCTACGGCGATGGCTACGTAACCGACCGATCCTGCCGGAATTTCATTCTCATCCTTGAACGGCAAATCTACATTCATGCGGGCTTTGGCTTCTGCCTCCAGCTTCAGCCCTTTGACCAGCAGCACCGATGCCCACAGACGCGTCGCCGGCTTCTCCGGCTGGATCATGTTCTCGTTCTCGGCGAACAAATCGTTCTTCAGCGCCACAGCGACGTAGCCGATGGCTTGAGGATATTTCTTCTTCAACTGATCGAAATCTTTGAAGTTGAGATTGGCGTTCATGTTCTCGGGCTTCTGGGCTTCCGCTTCCAGCCCGAGCAAGCGTACGGCCGCTACAACCGTCTCGATCCGGGAGATGTTGTTCTGCGGCTTGAAGCTGCCATCGTCATATCCCTTGAAGACGCCCTGCGAGACAAGACGGATGATGTGGGCATAAGCCCATTTCCACTGCTCCTCGTCCAAATCCTTGAAGTTGAAATTGTACTTCGCTTCGATTTTGCCTTTGTTTCCTTTGTTGCCGTTGTTGCCGTTATCGTGGCCCTTGTTATTTTTCGCAGATGCGATTCCCGTCGCGCTTCCTGCCAGCATGCTGACCGCCAGTACGGCAACGGCTGTTTTTCTCCATGCGGATCCGGTTGATTTCATAAGTACGCCCACTCCTTTATCGTTGTTCACGGATTTAACCGTACGCCTACAAGATTCGGGAGTAACGTCTGGATTTGGGGGGTGACCGCGATTTTTGAGACGATGGACCTAGAATGCCGCGACCTGCCGGTCGGTGGAATCAGGAAAATCGCCCCCCGTTGAGGGGGGCTGGCGGGTTAGCGGTCTTTTCCGGAATCTGAGCCGCTTTCCCGCTTCTGCTTCAGCCAGCGGGGAGCTCCTTTGTTTTTACGGTCGCGTTCCCGTTCTTGCTTGTCTTTGCCCGCACGCTTTGCAGGCGCCGTTTGGCGCGGAGCAGTCGGGTGGCGCGATCCGACGGAGGATTCCGCGTTCGCGGCGACTGCGCCCTTGGATCGCTGGCCCGGCGCCCCCGCGGTAGAAATCGCGCCTTTAGCCTGCCGGTCCAGCGTCTTCGCTTTCGGCGCCCCTGCAGATAGTGACGACGTTAACTCGCCTTCTTTGCCATTTTTCCCGCGCTTGTCCGCAACGGTTCGCTCCGATTCTGCACCACGCTTGCCCGCACCGGCTTCCTCGGCCGCAACGACGCGCCCCTCGTACAGAGCCTTCCGTTCCATGCGTATGCCCAGTTGTTTCGCCAGCTTCTCGACAATGAACAGCTCCTGCGGCGTCACAATCGTCACCGACACGCCTTCCTTGCCCATCCGGCCCGTTCGCCCGGCGCGATGCACGTAATGGTCGGCATCCAGCGCAGGCTCGAACTGGATGACAAGGGGCAGGCCCGGCACGTCCAGCCCGCGGGCGGCCAAGTCCGTAGCGATGAGCAGAGCGGTCTTACCCGAGCGAAAACGCCGCAGCGCTTCCCCCCGCTCCCTGCCTGCCGTATCTCCGTACAACGTGTCGACCAACACGCCTTCATATTTCAACTTGGCGGACAGCTCGCCAATCTTCTCCGTATCGTTCACGAACAACAGCGCAGGCTTCGTCTTCATATGCCGAAGCAGGCGACGCACCAGGTCCACCTTGCTGCGACGATCCTCGACGAAGTACCAATGCTTGATCGTATCCGGGAGACCGCCGCTCTGCTCGCCCTCGCCTCCGCCTGCACCAGACGCAGCCATCGATTCGTCAGAATTCACCCACGGGTTGCTTAACCACGACTGCTCCGCTTCCCGCATCGCATCGGTGCGTGTAGCGGATACGAACACTGTCTGGCGATCCTTCGCGCATTGCCGCAGCAGCTTCTCCACATCGGTTCTTCCGCCCAGAGAGAACACCCGATCCGTCTCGTCCACGACGAAATGCCGGACGCCGGGCAGGCTCAACTTCCGCAGCGAGACGACTTCCCGCACGCGGCCCGGCGTGCCGACGACAAGCGCCGGCTTCGCCTTCATCCGCTCGAGCTGCCGCGACAGCGCGGCTCCGCCAATCAGCGCCACCGTCTTGATCCCGAGCGGCTCCCCATACCGCTGGGCCTCGCGTACGATCTGCATCGCCAATTCCTGCGTCGGGGCCAGTATAATCGCTTGCGTCTCCCGGCGCGCACCATCCAGCCGCTGCAGAATCGGCAGCAAATAAGCCAGCGTCTTCCCGGTCCCGGTCGGCGACACAATGACGCCGTCTCTGCCTTCCAGCAGCGCAGGAATGACACTGGTCTGCACGGATGTCGGCACGCCAATGCCGGCATCGCCGAGACCGTCAACCAATGCCGGAACCAATCCCAATCGTTCGAACGTATCCAGCGGCCGTTCATTCACCCGTCATCGCTCCTTCACTACTCATAAGCTACTCGCTTCTTGCCGGCACGCATATGCTGCTCGTCTCTTATCGATGCACATACCTTGCTCATTTCTTGTCGAGCAATCGCGCCGCGATCGCATCCGTCCAGCGGGGAAACAGCCTGCGGATGCGCACCCCGACCGCCGCGAGCCGCGGCAGGTCCATCTCGGGCAGGCGGCGCTCGATGACACGCACAATCGCGCCCGCCGCCTGTTCCGGCGGCATGACGAACTTGCCCAGATTGCGCAAATAGGTGCCGTCCGGGTCTGCTCGATCAAAGAACGGCGTCGCGATCGGCCCAGGGTTGACGGCCGAGACGAGCACCCCGGTGCCGCGCAGCTCGAGCCGCAGCGATTCCGTCAACCCGATGACGGCATGCTTCGTGGCCGTATAGGCGCTCGATCTCGCCGTGCCGATCTTGCCCGCCAGCGACGCGACGTTGACGATGTGCCCGCCTCCCGCTCGCAGCATCTCGGGAAGCACCGCTTGCGTACACCGCACCACGCCTAAATAATTCACATCCATCATATCTTCAAAATGAGCCAAATCCGCTTCGACGAAAGGAACGAACTCCCCGTACCCGGCATTGTTCACCAATACGTCGATCCGGCCGAATCGCTCACGCACCTGCGCCGCCGTTGCCTGCACCTGCGCGGCATCTGTCACGTCCATTGGATACGCCGCATGTTCGCCCGGCACCCGCTGCGACCATTCCCGCAGCTTGTCCGCCGAACGCGCCGTCAGCACCGGGATCGCCCCCTTCTCCGCGAGCAGCTTTGCCGTCAAGGCGCCGATGCCGCTGGAAGCCCCGGTAATCAGGACGATCTTGCCCTGCAGCGATATTTTCATTATCGATCACTCCCGTCTTCGAAGACGCGTTATCGATCTGTTCGCCCTCCCGTAAAGAAAAACGCCCCCGCAGGGGCGCACAGCCTGTCGTATGTATCATTCTACGCGATCAGCACCTGAATTTCCATTTCTCCAATGCCTTCCATAATAAGCGGAACCGTCAGCGCTCTGCGGGCATTAATGCCGCTCAAATCAACGACGCGCGGCGGCGTGATGTCCACGTGGACGCCTTGATTGTACAGCATCGTGCTGGCATTCCCGCTTATCATGTTGCCGAGTTCCGAAATCGCGCTCTTGCCCATCTCGTCAATTTCCGTAATGACAAAGCCGCCCATCATTGCAGAAATCATCTTCATCGCCACGGATTCACTGAGTCCGAATACGATGTCCCCATTCATTTGGCCTGTCAATCCGATCTGGATCCACACGTAATGGTCCACGAACTTGATATCCTTCAAAGTCAACTGCCCTGTGCTGGGGCGGATTTGAATCATTTGTTCGATGACCATCCGGGCGGATTCCAAAAACGGATTGATGTATTCAGCCTTCATGCGTAACCGGTTCCCCCTCCATCGACACCAAATGTTCCACGCTAGCCGTAATCGCTTACGTCCATTATACTGAAATCGAGCACGCAAGTATACACTTTTTGCGAAAGATACGGGTCTTCTGTTTCAGTCGACCAAGCAGAAAGTCCCGGATTATCGCCATTATGACAGTCAATTCAGCGTGAAGGAGCCGACGAATCATGCCGAATATTTGGGCGCATATCCAATTCGGCCGGGAAGTATTGCAGGAGCAGCATGCGGTGGTCGGGAAATACTTGCAATCGCCGGACGGGGCGTGGAAACGCGCGTTCCAGCTCGGATGTCAGGGGCCTGATTTTTTATTTTACCATCGTTTTCTCCCCTGGCAGGCCAAGACGGCGGTCAACCGCCTGGGCAGCCAAATGCACAGCGTGCATTGCGGTCCTTTCCTGCTGTCCCTGCTGGACGCGGTCAGCGTCAAACCATTCTCCGATCCCGCCTTCGGATTCGCTTACGGATTTCTGCTGCACCATATCCTTGACCGGAACCTGCATCCGTTCGTCTTCAGCAGGTCGGGGTTCCGCAAGTGGCACCACCAGCGCTTCGAGACGGCGATGGACGCCGTCGTCATGCACCGCAGGGCGAGCATCGACACGGGCCGCACGCCGGTCGCGCCGGAGATCGATACAGATGACCGCGTGCCCGGCGGCTTCACGACGGACTTCCACCGGCTCGTCAGCGAGCATTACCCGGTGCTGGCCGCGCAGATCGCGCCGGAGCAGCTGAACGAAGCTGTCCGCGACATGATCCGCGCGCAGCGGCTGTTCTTCGATCCGCGCGGGTGGAAGAGCAAGCTGCTGATGGGACAGATCGCCCCCTTCTCGCCGCCCCGCCGGTTGCCGGATTGGGATGTATTGAACGATGCGCATGCGCCGTGGGTGGATCCGTGCGACCGAACGGCGATCCTGACTGCCAGTTCGGATGAGCTGTGGGAAGCCGCGCTAGCGGACGCGCGCACGACCGCCGGCGCCGCGCTGGCGTGGTTGACCGCCAATAGAAGCGATGCTGGCCGTTCTTCGGAGACAGCCGGGCAACCGGAAGGTTCTGCAACAAACGGGCAATTCAATGACGCCACGACCGCCGGTCAAGTCAAAAGCAGCACGACTGCCGAGTTTCTCAGTGACTCCGTAACCGATGCGCATGTCAAAAGCACCACAACTGCCAAGCAACCAAGCGACTCCGCAGCCGATGGGCAAGTTTCTGTCGCAGTTCCCTCGGCAGCGGCCCCACGCGAAAACGCCGCCCGGCTGCGCACGGCTTTCGCCGGTGCGCTGGGCGACGTCTCCTACGAGACCGGGCGTGCCTGCGGCACCGCCTGGATCACGTATGCGGACTCTGTAGTTCCCATCTAGCCTTTGTGAGTAGAAATACCCAATATCGCCGGGTATTTCGGGGGAAGCGGCCACTTTTACAAGAAGTAACCCAACCTCGTTGGGTTACTGGCCGCGAATTGGCATCTTGCGGGTGAGTTACCCGATCTCGTTGGGTAACTCCGTACGAGTCGCACGTTGCGGCGACATTCCCGTCAGCCGCCGTAGCGGTGGGTCGCTTCCTGCTCGCCCTTAGCGACGTTGACGAATGTCATGATGATCATCGCCACGATGAAGAAGAACGCCACGGCGAGAATCGCGTACCGACTTGAGTCTGTAAACACTTTGACCAGACCAAATACGAGCGGACCGCCGAACGAGAAAAAGCGGCTGGTGAAAGACAGGAAGCCATTGAATTCGCCCGTGCGGTCCGGCGGAATAAGCCGGCTGTAGATCGCCCGGGCCGTCGCCTGCGAACCGCCTTGCACCAGGCCGACCATAGCAGCGAGAATGTAGAAGTGCATCGCGTTCTGCATGAAAAAGCCGAGCAGCACGATAATCACGTACAGCGCCATCGATCCCATCAGCATGCGCTTGCTGCCCAGCTTGCGCGCAAGCGATCCGAAAGCATACGATGCCGGGAATCCGACGAACTGGGTGATCAAGAGCGCCGCGATCAAGTCCTTACTCTCAATCCCGATCGTCGTCCCGTAGCTCGTCGCCATTACGATGACGGTGTTGACCCCGTCGAAGAAGAACCAGTACGCGAGCATGAACTTCCACAACTCAGGGTAATGCCTCAGCTGCCGGAACGTGGCGCCGAGCCTGCGTGCCCCTTCGCGGACCCGTTCGGACAATCGGTGTTCCGGCTTCGGCACCGGCGCTTCCTTCACATGCCGGAAGATCGGCAGCGAGAACACGAACCACCAGATACCGACCGTCACGAACGCGATCTGCGAAGTCAGCGGCGTATCCTCGAGCCCGAACATCCCCGGTTTCATGATCACAAGCAAGTTGAACGCCAGCAGAATTCCACCGCCCAGATAGCCCATCGCGTAGCCGCGCGCGCTGATCTGTTCCCGTTTCGCCGGAGACGCCACATCGTTCAATAGAGCGTCGTAGAAGCTGTTTCCGCCGCCAAAGCCGATCATTCCCAAAATGACGAGCAGAGATGCAAAAACGATCTGCCCCTTGCCGGGAATGACCAGACTGATGCTGGCTGCCGCGCCGACAAGCGAGAAGAAACGCAAGTATCCTTTCTTGTTCCCGGTATGGTCCGCCATCGCGCCGAGCAGCGGCGCCAGCACCGCGATCACGATGGCCGCTGCCGTCTGGGTGAACGCCCATCCCGCATCCGTTCCGCCCAGGGCACTCTGGTAATAGATCGGCATGATCGCCGCCATAATCGTCGTGGCGAATGCCGAGTTGGCCCAATCGTACATGACCCATGATCTTACCGACTTGCGATCGTCCCACATGTGAGTTGTCCCTTCCGCCCCGATCAGGCCGTTCCTGACGTTCTGAATTCGACAAATCACGCGCATTTCCTTGTTCGCCGGCCGAACTTTTCTACCTCCTCCATTCATACGCCGAAGTGAGCACGCTTTATGTCAGCCGGAAGCGGCACGCACGCCTCCATCGGACGTTGCGCCGGGTCCTTCATCTGTTATGCTCTGCCTCCGTGCAACTTTGTTTTGCGACACCAGCAAAATTACCCTATAATATAGAGCAACTTAACTTTCGGTACGTCAGATTCGACTTTGCAGTTCATCCCCGTTCAAGGAGGCGATACGGCATGAACATCAACCAGCTCGAGACCTTGCTCACGATTTCCCGGACGCTCAGCTTCCGTAAAGCCGGAGAGCTTCTCAATTTGACGCAGCCCGCCGTATCCGCCCAGATCAAGAGCCTGGAGGACGAATTCAAGACGGTGCTCGTCGATCGCAATCAACCGGTGACGCTGACCGACAGGGGGAAAGTATTCCTGGAGCATGCGGAGCGGATCCTCGGCATCGTGGAAGAGCTCAAGATGAAGCTGTCCGACTTGGACCAAGTGCCGCAAGGACACTTCGTACTTGGAACGACTACATCGATCGCCATTCAAATTTTGCCGCGCGTGCTCTCCTACTTTCAGGATCAATTCCCGTTGATCAAGACGTCCATCTTCACGATGTCCTCCTCCCAAGTGCTCGCCCATGTAGAGAACGGCAACGTCGACATCGGCATCGGCTACTTGACTGACAAGAGCCCGCAGGTGGAAACCTCGGTTCTGTATTACGACACGTTCGAGCTCGTCGCATCTCCCGACCATCCGCTCTCGTCGGTTCCCAATGTGACCGTCGACATGCTGAAGGACGTTCCGCTCATCCTGCTGACACCGGATACGGTGGGCCGTCGGTTCGTGGACGAGATTTTCCGCGAATATCAGATCCAGCCGCATATCGCGATGGAACTGAACAGCAGCGAGGAAGTGAAGCGGCTCGTCGAGCTGAACTTGGGCGCCGCGATCGTCTCCAAGCTGTCGATTGCCGGGGAAGTGAAGCGGGGCACACTGAAAATGATTCCGGTCGTTGAGTTGGAGAAGACGCATCCCGTCGGCGTCATGACCAAGTCCGGCAGGTACGTCAACAGCGCGATGAGACAGTTTTTGAGCGATTTGAAAGGCATGCCGGAAGACCAGTTCATCGGCAGCGAATAAGACGATATGACACGAACTCTGCCGGGAAGGAGCAATCCCATGAAGTTTGATTTGCACACGCATCACGACCGCTGCGGCCACGCAGCCGGAAGCATCGAGGACTACATTCAAGCGGCGGTCGACGCGGGACTGTCCGCTATCGGCATCTCGGACCACTCTCCCTATTTCGCCCATGAGGAAGACCATTTGCATCCGGGCATCGCGATGGCCAAGAGCGAATTCGGCAACTATGTCCAGGAAGTGCTGCGGTTGAAAGAAAAGTACGCCGGGCGCATCGAAGTGCTGCTCGGCGTCGAATCGGATTATTTCGAGCACGACGTGGCGCTCTACCGTGATATCTATGCCCAATACCCGTTCGATTACATCATCGGCTCCGTGCATCATACGCGGGATGTCAGCATCTTCAACAAGAGCCGCTGGAAGAAGCTTGACGCAGAAGGACAGCTTGCGGACAAGCGGGAATACTACCGCCTCATTCTTGGTTCCGCACGCGCCGGCCTGTTCCAGGTGCTCGGCCATATCGATGCGATGAAAGGTTACTACCCGGAATTCTCCGACATCCGCGGCGCGGAAGCCGATGTCGACGCCGTGCTGCAAGCAGTGGCGGACAACGATATCGCGCTGGAGATCAACACGAGCGGCAGCACCAAGTATTGCGG
>JAEWAQ010000038.1 GCA_023391635.1 Bacillota bacterium
CCCGAGAACCTTAAGCCCCAACGGGGCGGCCGCGACGCGGTTAGGTTCGCAGGGTTGTCGCCTGAGTCCGCTTCCCCGAAATGCCTCTCGGCGACCGAGCAGCCGTAAGGCTGCGATGCGTGAATGCTTTGTTATAGGATGTCTGCGCCTTCCTGAGTCGCTAACAGGCTCTACCTTTCAATCTTAAAGAGAGCATCTTATAATTCATCATCTTCTCCAAAAGGAAACCGTTCCAAAGCATCCAATACTTCTTTTGTATCAATGCCCTCACCTACAGCCCAGGGTAACAGATGAATATTGATAAATTCTAAGAATTTTTTACTTTCGTTTTCCATCATCTCCATTGCCTCTTGGTGATTAATTGAATTTATTGCCAAATCAATTGTACGATATAGAGTAAAATTTATAACCATTAAACATGAAAAGTAATACCATGTTTTTAAATGAGGGAAATTCGTTCCGCCAATTTTGATAACTAATTTCTTTGAATTATTATTAAGCTTTATCGATGTTCGTGATTGAACAGTTCTAAGCGAAGGGTGTGGGCCATGAGAACTTAGAAAATTATAGAACAAATCAAATCGTTTTTTTGAGCCCAATTTAGTTCTGACATTTGCCGGTGAAAGTTCCTTCCTTGCTTTCTCTTGATTATCATCAAGGAAGATATCTATATATTCAGGAAATTTTATAAATAGCGAAACCTTATCCAATGTTTCGAGTATTGATCGTAAATGTGTATTAGCTTGCAAATAATAATGATGTCTAGCCAGGTGTAGTGCTGATGAAAATTCGTCAATACATCCATATACTAAACTTATAGGTACAACTCGTTTAAGATCAGATTTTTCTCGCTCACTCATATCGTGTAATAAATCTAGAATGGATTGTATTCCGGAAACGGCAATAGCTTCTCCTTCGCTTTGAATACTATCTAGGATAGGTTTAGTTGCAAGAACATTAAATAGGTTTTCGTAATTGTAATGTTCTCCTTTTCCCGTACGTGCTGACCTATATAATTTTCTATTTGTTATTGAATCCGGCATACTTCTAATGTTCTTTTGAGCAACATCAAATAGATTATGAAACATTTCATTTATTTGTTTTTGTCCATCTTCATCAAACTTATCATAATTTTCAGAAGTCCACTTTAAATGTAATCTTGGTATATCGTCATATAATATTTCTCGCTTCTCAGCTAAAAATAATAATTCTTCTAATTTTTTTTGTGAGTCGTGCGGTGTAAGCAATTTGTCATTCCCCCTTTGGTATTTCCCTATATTTTTTGGTTTGGATAGATTTGATGGTTTGCGCAGATTTCCTATAACGTTCCCGCATTCACGAACCCGAGAACCTTAAGCCCCAGCGGGGCGGCCGCAGCGCGGTTAGGTTCGCAGGGTTGTCCACCTGAATACGCTTCCTCGAAATGCCTCGGGTGGACCAAGGGCCGTAAGGCCCGCTGCGTGAATGCGATGTTATCGGATGTTCGTGGCTTCTTCGAATTAACTTTCATCAATCTTTTCTGTCGAAATCATATAGATTAGAGCCTTTTATTCAACCATCACATAGATTGATATATTTATTCTAGAACATATAAGCGCTGCATACACGATGAAATCCGTTTCTCCGATAAATCATTGTTTGTTCCTTATGTATTTCCCGCCGCAGGCAAGATATTTAATTGGGTCGCTGCGGCCGGAATCGAAGCCGGCCATGTAGATTGATTATTCTTATCCCACATGAGCGGCCGCAGGCAGATAATGTTCTTTCAAATAACTAGATCAGTCTGAAAGCGATTAAGGTAGTTCCATTGTTTTCCATTATATCAAATTATACAGATTATGTTTTATTCATTCTTTGATGGTAAGACTCAAGGTTTTAAACAATGGTTTCCACGAATTTCCGATAACGTTCCCGCATTCACGAACCCGAGAACCTTAAGCCCCCAACGGGGGCGGCCGCGACGCGGTTAGGTTCGCAGGGTTGTCGCCTGAATCTGCTTCCCCGAAATGCCTCTGGCGACCCAGGATCGGCTTGCCGATCCGCCGCGTGAATGCATTGTTATCGGATGTCAATGCCTTCCTCGATTCAACTACCGTACCCGTCACTTCAACGATATATTTGGAAAGGTCGACTCAGAAAGTATGTCTGGTTCAAGCTTCCAAATATTCATTCCCTTTTTCGTCTCAATAAACGACCACTTCGAATCCATATAATAATTATTGAACTTAAGATTTGACGGGCATGAGGAGAATACAGGGTAACCAATTTGTGATAGAAGATATCTCATGAGATTCTTATGACGATACCGTTCCGCAACGGCAAACTGATAAAGAGAGATTGTACCATTTTTCTTTAGGTAGATTCTTGCTGCTGCGATAATGATGTCATCCATGCTCATAACAACAACAGATCGTTTTTTTACAGCCGCTCGAAGTCCTAAGGGGCAAATAAATTCCTCATTGTACACCGCCTTATTCTCACGAGTGACATGTTTTGAGAAAAACGACTCAAGTTGTTTAATATCTTCTATCACGGCAAATCTAGGTTCAATTTTTACCACTTCCCCGAATAGCTTACTTTCCATTCACGCTATTTACCAACTAAAACGAAAATATTTTTGTCTGGTGCCTACATTACAGCTACGTGTCCGCCATTAGGATTACGGAATGGAGTTCGAGTCCATTTTACATCTATATTTGATTTCAAAGATTCATAAGTACGCACAACATCTTCAACGACTACTTCTGTTTCAACAAAATTAAGGTTTGGGTTATTCCTTAGAACTAGCTGTGAATTTCCTTCAGGATAACTCATACCAATAAGTCTCCACTTTTTTCTTCATCCTGAAAAGCCTCCCAAGCCTTCTTAAGACCAAGTGATTGATAAAATTCTATTGATTTTTCGATGTTTTCCGTGTATATTGCAACGCATTCAATTCTTTTCCACATAACCATTCACTCCATCTCAATAAGAATATATGTTCTCTATGATGATACGCCAAATTTAACCAAATGGTCAAGAAAGTATTTAAACTAACCTTGCTTCTTTAGTTGAGTAAAGAGAAACTTTGGTTTTGCATTGATTTCCGATAACGTTCCCGTATTCACGAACCCGAGAACCTTAAGCCCCAACGGGGCGGCCGCGACGCGGTTAGGTTCGCAGGGTTGTCGCCTGAATAATCTTCCTCGAAATGCCTCTGGCGACCGAGCAGCCGTAAGGCTGCGATGCGTGAATGCATTGTTATACGCCGTCGCTCTTCTCTGAAAGTAATTGTCCCCTTAAAGTGGTTACAGCTTGACCAAGAATTAAAATACGCCCTTCTAGAATATTTAATTTTAGTAAACCTTCTCTTTTGGATAATTGAACGGCTATTAATTCATTCTTTTTAAGTTTTCTTTGCCAGTATGGCCCCAAACAGCAATGTGCAGATCCAGTTACA
This sequence comes from Bacillota bacterium, assembly GCA_023391635.1. Taxonomy (GTDB): domain Bacteria; phylum Bacillota; class Bacilli; order Paenibacillales; family Paenibacillaceae; genus Cohnella. The sequence goes on from JAEWAQ010000038.1 coordinate 3,440, forward strand.
GGGTCTTCATTTACTCCAAGTGCTGGATAAAAACATCTGGAGACAAAATCAATATTCGATCGGTTTGACTTACTTGTTACAATAATGCCTCTAGATTTCACAGATTTCCATAAATTAAAATTGGGTTGTAGATTTCGTACTGCTTCCTCGTCCGCAACTTCTACAATATAATCAAACCTGTTTTTTCCAATATATTTATAATTAATACCCAATCCTTCGGCTAACTCAATTGGAGCAATACTTTCATGTTCAACCTCCAAAGGAAAATTCATTTGAATCCAGTTTCCCTCTTTAGTTGCAGTTAATAATCCGCTCTTTGTATTAAATCTGATTTCATTATCTTTGAAAAATTGTTCTTCCCATAGTATATGTGCACTTGCTAAAGTGGCATGTCCACATAAGTCCACTTCAGCTTCTGGTGTAAACCATCTTAAGGAAAAATCTTCTCCCTGCCTAAGCAAATAGGCTGTCTCTGATAAATTCATTTCATTTGCAATATCTTGCATCCAGTCGACAGATTTTTCTGATTCCAAAATACACACTGCTGCTGGATTTCCTTTATAAGGTTTATCTGTAAATGCATCGACTATATAAATCTTCAATGTTGGTTGCTCTCCTTATTAACTTCTTCGAATAAGCGATGGCGTATAACGTTCCCGCATTCACGAACCCGAGAACCTTAAGCCCCCAGCGGGGGCGGCCGCGACGCGGTTAGGTTCGCAGGGTTGTCGCCTGAATTCGCTTCCTCGAAATGCCTCTGGCGACCCAGGGCCGTAAGGCCCGCCGCGTGAATGCATTGTTATCAGATGTTGGTGGCTTCTTCGAATTTTCTCTCACCGATCTCGTTTAATAAACTCATATATGTATTAGATTTTCATTCCGAGTATCATAGGTTCAGATTTTCCCCCAAAATATATAAGCGCTGCATGCAAGATTAAAACCAATTTCCGGGCAAATCCAATGTTCTTTGATTGTTCCCTGCCGAAGGCAAGCCATATAAATAGGTCTCTGCAGCCAAGAGTTTCAATCTGGCTATATATATTGATTTTAAACCATCCAAGCCGCCGCAGGCAGCCAAAGCACTTCAAAATACTAGGATCCACTGAAAGCGATCAAGGTAGTTCCATGCATTTCCATTATACATAAATAGGTCATTCAGTCTTTATTGTTTTTTGATTTTACTCGATTTCCACCAATGTCTGATAACGTTCCCGCATTCACGAACCCGAGAACCTTAAGGCCCCAACGGGGCCGGCCGCAACGCGGTTAGGTTCGCAGGGTTGTCGCCTGAATCCGCTTCCTCGAAATGCCTCTCAGCGACCGAGCAGCCGTAAGGCTGCGATGCGTGAATGCAATGTTATCTGAAGGAACTGTCTTCATCGATCTGCTTACAATCACTTTTAATTAATGAATACATCTTCTGATTGTGATACTTCCCATTCATTTTAAGTTGTTCTCTTAATATTCCTTCTAATTTCATTCCAATTTTTTGCATCACTCTTTCGGATCCTAAATTATCTTCATTACATTTTGCTTCTATTCTGTTTACTTCTAGTTCATTGAATCCATAATCAATCAATTCTTTGGCAGCTTCAGTAATCAATCCTTTATTCCAATAAAGTCTTGATATTACATAACCAATTTCGGTTCGATCGTTTTCTTTATCAAAACTAATAAATGCCACTCTCCCTATTAACTTCTGTGATTCTTTGTCTACAACTCCCCAGTGATAAGCTTGTTTTAACTGGTATTTCTGTTCAAGATACTCTAGATAAGTAATCGTATCTTTGACTTCTTGCGATAATCCCCAACGCGTATGTCTGATTGTTTCTGGGTCAGATAATATGTCAAAATATTCTGTTGCGTCTTGAACTTCAAGTTTACGTAAAACCAATCTACTAGTTTCAAAAATAGGATTGTTCTTAAAGAGCAATGATGTGTTCATGAACGCACCTCTTATTTTGAGTTTTTGCATTACAGTTCTTTCAGATAACGTTCCTCGTATTCACGAACCCGAGAACCTTAAGCCCCCAACGGGGGCGGCCGCGATGCGGTTAGGTTCGCAGGGTTGTCGCCTGAGTCCACTTCCTTGAAATACTTCTGGCGACCGAGCAGCCACCAGGCTGCGATGCGTGAATGCGATGTTAGACGACGTGGCCGGGGGCATCCTCGAATATTCCCTCAGCCCTTAAATGCTTTACCGGTTTCAAAAATCAAAGCTCTTCCCGGCCATGTCGTCTAACTCCTAATCCACGAAATTCAGAATAAATCTTTAATACGTATTCGCCTTATTTCAACATTTCCCTGCTTTTTCCTGGATAGTCTTACCTATCAAATGCATCATGCTCACCTAGATCCCCCATTTGGTCCAGTGGACTCTTGATCCGACGGATATCCTTAATACTTACATGGGTATAGATTTCAGTAGTTTTGGAGCTGGCATGGCCGAGCAATTCCTGGATATAGCGCAGATCCGTACCTTCTTCCAGCAAATGCGTGGCAAAAGAATGCCTTAACGTGTGAACGGTCGCGGGCTTCGTAATACCAGCCTGTCGCTTCGCTCGGTCAAATACGTGCTGCACTGAACGAACTGATAATGGCCTCTCCAAATTGTCCCCACTCGGGAACAAATACGCATCCACCGAATACCGCTGCAAATAGTGGTCCAACATTTGATAAGCCGCACCGGACAGCACCGTATATCGGTCCTTTTTCCCTTTGGCCTGCCGAATATGTAACGTCCGCCTGACCGGATCGACATCTTGACGCTTCAGTTTCACGACTTCCCCGATTCGCAACCCCGACGAATATACGAGAGCTAGAATGGCACGATGCTTCACATTCGGCACCGCATCCAATAGCCGTTTGACCTCATTCATAGAAAGCACTGTAGGCAACTTTTTCTCACGCTTCGGAAAAACCCATATTTGCCGAGATCCGACCCTCTTCTCAACCTCCCAAATCCAGAACCGCAACGCGCTAATCGCCTGGCTTACATAAATATGCGATTTATCCTCCTGCAGCAATCCCCGAATATACGAACGCACATGCTCGGGCTGCAGATCGCAATATCGAACATTCAAACTGTCCAAGAACCGATTCACATGCCCCAAATATGCCTTTTCTGTACTTCTGCTGTACCCTTTCAGCCTGAGCGTCGTGACCAATTTCTCCAGCGATGCCCATACGTCTCGATTTCTTAATCGAACAAACAAAATAGATCGCTCGAACAATCCATCATCCTCAACAATACCAATAACTCCCCATCAATGGCCTTTTCCACAACGATATAACCCTGTCCCTCTGAGCGCGCAACTCCCATTTCCGCCCCTCCACTTCCGTAAAACAAAAAGAGACAGACCGCCTCACGGCAGCTGTCTCCGATGCTTTCGGAATTTGTTCCATTCATTACCCCAATCTTATCATAACTCCAAAAAGCGGATCAACCGCCGCGCCGAAGCTTCTCCTCCACCGATGCGACTTTTTGCGCTATCGATCCTGCCCGGTCCCGGCGGTCGTCGATCGTGATCGTCGTTGACACCCGCAGCGCTCCGCGGCCGAACGGCGACTCGTGCATCAGTCGGACGATCCGCAAGATCGTGTCCAGCTCTCCCTCGATAATCGTACTCATCGCCGTCAGCTCGTACCGAACCGCATCGCCCGCGGGCTCCAGCACCCGGTACAGATCCGCCACATAATCGCTCAGACTCGTCGAGCCCGTCCCGATCGGCACAATCGTCACTTGTGCGATTGCCATGCGAAATTTCACTTCCTTATAATGGTGTGACACAGCCGTTTAAGAGGTATTCTATAGGTAACGCCATTTATTCGCAAGAGAATGTTCAAGGGAGGCTTCTGAAAATGGAATACCGGGTGGAAAAAGATACGATTGGGGAAATTGCGGTACCGGCGGATCGGATGTGGGGTGCGCAAACGCAGCGGAGCAAGTTGAACTTCCGAATCGGCACGGAGCGTATGCCGCTCGAATTGGTTCATGCGCTCGCACTGCTCAAGAAGAGTGCCGCAGCCGTCAATCGTGACCTTGGCAAGCTGCATACGGACAAAGCCGCAGCGATCATCCAGACGGCAGACGAGATCATAGCCGGCAAATGGGACGATCACTTCCCGCTTGTTGTTTGGCAGACGGGAAGCGGCACGCAATCGAACATGAACGTCAATGAAGTGATCGCGCATCTCGCATCCACTACCGTTGGCAGCGACATGCGCATACATCCGAACGATGACGTGAACATGTCGCAAAGTTCGAATGACACGTTTCCTACCGCCATGCACATCGCCGCATTAACGGCGATCGAAGATCAAGTGCTTCCGGCTATCAACTTATTGAAGGAAACACTCGCCGGCAAGAGCAAGCAATTCGCTGACATCGTCAAAATCGGCCGAACCCATCTGCAGGACGCGACGCCGCTCACGCTCGGTCAAGAGATCAGTGGCTGGGTCCGCATGCTCGAGAAAAGCAAAGGTATGATCCGTACGGCTTCCGAATCGCTCCGCGAGCTCGCCATCGGCGGCACGGCGGTCGGCACAGGCATTAACGCGCATCCGGAATTCGGCGACCGAGTCGCGGCGGAGATCGCACGCCTTACCGGCCGGCATTTCGTATCCGCGTCGAACAAGTTCCATGCTCTCACGAGCCATGACGAACTCGTATTCGTTCATGGCGCACTCAAAGCGCTTGCCGCCGACCTGATGAAGATCGCCAACGACGTCAGGTGGCTGGCCAGCGGACCGCGCAGCGGTATCGGCGAAATCACGATTCCGGCGAACGAGCCGGGCAGCTCGATCATGCCGGGCAAAGTCAATCCAACTCAGGCGGAAGCGATGACGATGGTCGTCTGCCAGGTGATGGGCAACGATGCCGCGATCGGATTCGCCGCGAGTCAGGGCAATTTCGAGCTCAACGTGTTCAAGCCGGTGATCGCGCACGCGTTCCTGCAAAGCGCGCGCCTCTTGTCCGATGCGATGCGTTCTTTCAACGAACATTGCGCGATCGGAATCGAGCCGAACTTGCCAGTCATTCAAGACCACTTGAACCGTTCGCTGATGCTCGTAACCGCGCTGAATCCGCTGATCGGCTACGAGAAAGCGGCATCGATCGCCAAAACCGCGCATAAAGAAGGGCTGACACTCAAAGAAGCCGCCATGCGCAGCGGCTATTTGACGGAAGCGCAGTTCGACGAAGCGGTCCGTCCTGAGCGAATGGTATATCCGCATATTTGATTATTTTGAATGCTAATGAATCCACACAGGAAGCTGAGAGGTACCTCTCTTGCATCGAATTCGTTCAAAACAGCAAGCTGCAGGAAATTCGCCCAGGAGAGAGTGAATCTCCTCGCAGGAAGGTGCAATGAATTCGACCCATTACAGGTTAGATTTAGAGCCTGCCTTTACGCCGCTTCGCTTCCAACAGCTTGCCGATGGAGCTTGCCGACAATTCGCCAGTCGAGTCGGGCGAATCCTTCGATTGGAGATTCATCTTGCTGATTTCGGCAGAAGGTGCATTCGACGGTATAACTGAATCCGTGCGAGGCGAACGTTTCAACTCTGCCCGTTCCGAAGGAACGTTCGCCTCCGCAGAATCAGTAAGCGCGCTAGTAGCAGAAGTATCTGCCGATTCTGCGAATCCGGCAACGCCCGAGCCTCTCGTTGCCGCAAGCCGATCGCCTGACAGTGGAACTTGCATCCCGTTGCCGCCGCGGTCCCCTGCGTAGAAGTCATCCGCCTTCTTCCTGCGAACCTGCAGCCGTCCAAGCGCAGCTTCCGCCGTGGATGCCGCGCCAACAACTCCCGTACCTTTCGCCGAGCGCCAAGGCAACAAGCGCGCGACATAGGTTCCCCACCGAGCCCAGGGAATCGATAATCTCCGGATCGCAATATCCGCTAGCCACAGGAGAAGCGCGAGAATGAGCATCGGCCGCGTCATGTCCCGGTACTGCTTCGTTACCGTCCGTGGCCCTTCGAACGCGGCTTCCGGCCGCTCAAGAACAAGCATTCGCCCGCCCGTGACGGCGGCCAGCTGTTCAAGCTTCTCCTTGCCCCCGGCATCGGACACACGATATTCAGGCGAATACGGAATGACGAACCCGGATAGCGAGCCGCCGATTTGTGTCAGATAGACGCCTGGCCCCTCTACCTTCACATGCGCCTCGTACTCGCCAGGTGCGACCGGAATCGGCGCCAGTTCGCTTCTCCCCCCGTGCTCGTCCGTTACGACTGCGTGCAAATCGTCAGCCAGTTCGCCATCACCCGACGATTCCCGGATGCGAAGTTTCGCTTCTCCGCCCTGCCATTCCGCGGCTACCTCGTAAGGCTCTCCCGCAAATTGCGGAAACGTCCACTTGACCCACTGCGCGAACACATCGGGAAAATCCTCCCATGCCGCCCAATCCTTCGCCCATTGCCCAGTCAGATCGCTTGTCCAAGCGACTGTTCGGCCGGAACCATACTGCCAGCGTGCCAGCAGCGGATCCCCCAGCGGCGAGACGAGCACGCGCTCGGCTGTCTCTTTCGGCGTTGTCGCCACGTAAGCGTCCACGGCCGGCAAGCCGCGGGACAATAACTCTGCCCAATCGCCTGCTTGGCCGACCGCAGGCGTGAACCGGTTCTCGACGATATACGTACGGGACATCATGGTCGTCTCGCGGCTGAATATTGCCGGAATTGTGCTCTGATCGTTCGTGAAATAATATCGCCCTTGTGCATCCCGGGCCAAGCTTTCGAGCAGCGCCGTATCGGCTCCGTCTCCAACCGCGACCGTGGACATCGTAATGTCGTTCTCCCTCATTGCAGAGGTAAGTCCGCCATAACCGGACCTGCTCCCGGATTGGCCATCCGTCAACAAGATGATGTGCTTGCGCTGCGCCTTCACGTCCAGCATGCGATTCAACCCGGTTTCGACAGCGGTATAGATTTCCGTCCCGCCGCTAGGTTGAATCCCCTGAATTGCGCTCATGACACGATCCCGTTCATTCAGCTGCACGGGCTCCACTACCCACCAGGGCGAGCTGTCAAAGGCGATGACGCCGACGGTATCCTGGTCCCGCAGCAGTTCGACCGTACGCAGCGCCGCTTCCTTGGCCAGTTCGAGCTTGCCTCCGTCCATGCTGCCGGATTTGTCGATAACCAGAATAAGCCCTAGCGACGGAAGCTGGCGCTTGCCCTTCAGGTCCATATAGACCGGCAGCGCCTTCTCGACTGGCGTCTTGTAGTAACCGCCAAGCCCGTAACTGTCCTTGCCGCCGATCGCCACGAGCCCGATGCCGTAATCGGCCACCGCCGTTTCCAAATTCCGCATCGGCGCCTCGGCGATCCGCGTTGCCGGGACGTTGTTCAGAATCAGGCTATCGTAGCGGGCGTAGTCGGCAAGCTCCACGGGCAATTGCTCGGGTAAAATGACGTCATACGGAATGAAAGAGGCTTGTAGTGCGGATGCGATATTGCCGGAGCTGTTCGCCGCACCCTCGACGACGAGCACGCGGGGCGGCCCGTCGACGCGACTGAAGGCGTAAGCCGTATTGTTCTGTGCCTGTCGGTCTTCGGCTGCATAAATCTCCGCGCGATAACGATGGAAGCCTGGTTCGTTCGCAACGCTTTGCAGCGCGAATCGATTCTCCCCCGCTTCCAACTGAACAACGACCTTGGCTTTCTCCGCATTGTCTTCGTACAGCCTAAGCTCCGCTTCCCCCGCGAACGTGCTCATCACGGCAATTTCGAAGGCGAACTTCTCCCCCAGCTTCAGCGCGGACGGTACCCGCAGCGACTCCAGCGCCGCATCTGCAGCCGTATGCTTGGGCAGGTAGACGACGTCAACGGCAATGCCCAGATCGCGCAATCTTCTGCCCTGCTTGAGCAGATCTCCGGTATTCTCCTCCCCATCCGAGAGCAGCACGAGGCGTCCGCCATCCGGCAACAGACCTGCAGCAAGCTGCAAACCACCGGAAATATGGCTGAACGACCGGTTCACCTCGGTGCGAAGCGCGAAACCCCCTGCTTGTTCCTCCGTCAGCGCACGGTCTACCGCCGCGTGCAGCCCGAACGAGACGACGGCAGCACGGTCTCGCTCCGCTTTGCCTTCGATTGCAGCATTCACCCATTGCGCCAAAGCTTCGTCGTTGTCCAGACTGGCCGATCGATCCGCCACGAAAATGACGTTGCGCTGTTCCGTCCGCTGATAAGGAGTTACGCCGGCTACGACTGCGATCAACAGCAGCATGATCAGGACACGAACCGTTATCGCCGAAGCCCTGCGCAGGCCGGTAAGACGCATCGTCCCCCGGATCATCAGCCATGTGAATAAGGCGATCGGAATGAGCAACAGCAGCGCCCAAGGCTGATCAACGTGCAAACCCACGGCGGTACACCTCCCATTCAGCCGCGATAAACAGCAACAACAGCGCGGCAATCCAAGGTGTCAAGGGCAGACGCTCCGCTTCGAGGCGGGAATTCGTCGTTTTCCCGTCATCCTTACCGTTCGCAATCTCCGGCGTTTCTCCGGCATTTGTTTGGTTATCCGCTGCACCGGCGCCATTTTCGGCACCAGCCTTCTGCGAGATTCTACCCTCCAGCGGGTCCGCCGTCACCGTCAACAACCGGCCGGCCGATGCGTTCCCGTTTCCATCATATTCCACGTAACGGTACAATCCCGGCACGCCGGGCACCGCCTGTTCTCCCGCTGGCATGCCATTCTCGTCAATGGCCCCCTGAATCGCCGACTTCAAATCGCCATAGCCGGCCAGCACTTCCACCGGAATCCATGCGGAAGAAGCGCTGTCCGTCTGATGCTGGATATCGAGGAAACTGCCGGCCACCGCCTGTCCCAGATGCCCGGCTATCCCGCCGCTCATCCAATCCGCCGCTTGCGCGATCAATATCGGAAATTCCGGCCGCAACGGCAAGTCCGTATCCTTGATATCGAACGCGAATACGATGCCCGGCTTGCCCTTCTCTACACCTGCATAGATCGCCGGCACTCCGCCAACCTTCACGATCGGATCGCCGAGCGCGGCTTCCGCGCCGGTCTTCGCCAGCTTGGCGAAGTGAACCTCCCGGAAGGTCAAATAACGCACAACCGGATGCTCCGTTACGGACACATCGCCGGATTCGGGGACGACGTACTCGCCAGCCGACGACCGATCGCGCCCCGCTTGCGCAACTTGCCCATCATCTTGTCGGCCGCTTGCGTCAGGTCCAATTGCGCCGTCATTGCCTGTGTTTGTGCCAGCTCCGATTGAGTCAAGATCGCCTGCGTTGGCGCCAACTCCGATCGCGCCACCATTGTCTGCGTTTTCGCCAGCTCCGCCTGTGTCATCATGGCCTGCGCCTGCTGACCATATGCGCCACACGGGCTTGGCTGCCAGCAAACGGCGCCATGCCTCGGATCTGACATCCGCTTCGCGAACATCTCCGTCCAGCAGCACCCAATCGATCGATTGCAGCGTGTCTTCGTCCGGTTCGAACGTCTGAGCATTGGCCCATACGGTCTGCACCCCAGCCAGTCTCAATGCCTTGTCCATGAACAGATTGCCGCTGCCGACGAGAAGCGCCCTGCGCTGCTCCCCGATCGCAGCCTCACCTACAGCGTAAGCCGTATCGTCAGCCGCGTATCGATCCCCCGATCCGGAGACGATCGCGGCCCGGTAGTAGACGGCTTCATCCGGCAAATCGGCACGAAACGTGCGCTGCTCGTCCGGCTGCAATCGATAGGAGATCGACTGCTGCTCACGAGACAGCGTCAGATCGACAGCCGACTGTTGTTCGCTAGACTGCCACGTATAGCCTGTCGACTGCTCCACTTTGCGAGACTGCAACGAATTGGCGGTCGACTGCTGATCTTCAAGCGGCTTCGATCCTCCGCCAATTCCGACCGCCTCGATCGTGAGCATGCCGGACACCGCTTGCTCGCCCTCGTTGATCAATGTGACGACGGCCGATCGTCCCGTCTCCGTGTTGCCCCGAACGCCGAAAGCGGCAATCGCCGTATTCGCGGACACGGCAGGCACAGTCAACGCTTGCAATGGTTTGGATACCTTCACACGGGCCGCTTCGAACACGCCGGTGCGATCATCCGTCACAAACACGATCTCCAAATCCGGATCTCCGCGCAAAGTCGCATCGGCCAATGTCACGGCGGCAGCGATATCCGCCTGTCCAAAATTCGGACGAATACCCGCGAGCGCTTCAATCACCGTCTTCGGACTGCCGGACGTCTCCACCTTCGGGTCCTCGCCCGTTGTGATCAAGGTGACGCGCGTCTGGCCGCCGCGTTCCTCGAGCCACTCTCGCAGCGATGCCCGGGCCTGATCGAACAGGCTGTCATTCCCATTCATACCGGTCATGCTGGCCGACGTATCCAGCACGACGACGACTTCCCGCCCCGCAGCAGCCTGCCCTTTCACGAGTGGGCCCATCAACGCCAGAACGAGCAATGCCGCCGCCGCCAGCTGCAACCATAAGAGCAATTGACGTCTGAGCCGCTGCCACGGACGGTTCGCCTCTTGCTCGCGCAGCGCTTTCCTCCACAACAGGTTGCTGGCGACAGGGGTGTCGATATACGTTCGTTTCAACAAATACATCCCGACGATGACCGGGAGCGCCAGAGCGAATCCCAGTGACGACAACGATTGAAACCACATGGAACCGCCCCTCCTTTCTCCCGGTCAACGATTCATTTGCAAAGGGATGCGCCGTCCAACGAAAGCCGCTACGAGGATTGACCATTGCCGACTGGCACCGATGAGCTCAGCCGTCTCCCAGCAAGGTTCGGACAGCAGTATCGACAGCCGGTGCCGACGAATCTGCAAGCACATAGCCGAATCCGCGTTCTGCGCACATGCGGCGAAGGGCGGCGATATGCGCCTGCAGCGCCGCCTGATAGGCTTCCCGCACGCCTTTGCCGATTGCGACCTCCTTTGTCGTGCCTGTTTCCGAGTCGATAAGCTTCAACTCTCCGACCAGGTCAGGCAATAACTCTTCAGGGCCCAGAACTTGAACGACCACCAAATGCTGCCCGGCTGCAGCAAACCCGTTCAGCGCCTGCTCCACTCCCCGCTCATACAGCCCATCCGTAAAAAGCCAGCATTGCCCCGGCAAGCGTGGATACGCCCCGGAAGCGGAGAACGGGAGACTTATGTCGTCGGTCCCCGGCCATTCCCCGTCCGTGCGTGCAATCTCGCCCGCGAGATAATCAAACAGTCGCAGGGCGGCGCCTTTGCCTCGAACAGTCGGAAGCGAAGAGACAACCCGGTCCGCGAACACGCATGCCGACACCCGATCCTCCCCGGCCAATGCCGCGTAACCGACACATGCCGCAAGCCTCAGAGCACATGCCAGCTTATTCGCAGGCGGAGGCATCCCGGCGCCTCCGGCAATGCCGCCGGACGCGAGCCCGAAGCGCATGGACAGCGAAGCGTCGACATACAGCCGCAAGCTCATCTCCTGCTCGTCCCAGAACTGCCTTATGAACGCTTTGCCTGTCCTGCCGTATACGTTCCAGTCCAGCCGGCGAATATCATCTCCCGGCGCATACGGACGATAGTCGGCGAATTCCAGCGAGCTTCCGAGCAGCCGGGATCGCCGCTTGCCCTGCATCGTGCCCCTGATCCGGCCTTTGGCCGCGATCGTCAACCGTTCCAGGCGATGCAGCTGGGCCGGGTCCGGGAACAACCAGCCTGCCTGCATCATCGGACGGCCTCTGCCGCTTCGAGGAGGGAAGACACGATCTCATCCGCGGCAACGCCGGAGGCCAGCCCTTCATAGCCGAGCACCAGGCGATGACGTAGCGCAGAAGGAGCGACTTCCCGGATATCCTGCCAAGAGACGTGCAATCGACCGGCAAGCAATGCCTTGACTTTGGCAACCGCGATCATCGCCTGCAAGCCTCGCGGACCCGCGCCGAAGCGAACGTATCGTCTTACCGGCTCGGGTGCGTCCGGCTCGGCGGGGTGTGTCATCATGAGCAAACGAATCGCCGCGTCCAGCACTTCCTCCGACACCAGCACTTCTTTGGCGTATCCCTGCAAAGTCAGCAACATGTCGGCATCGGCGACGCGGCTGGCCTGCACCGATTCAGCGGATGTGGTGCGACGGATGATCTCCTTCAATTCCTCACGATTCGGATACGTAACATGGATTTTTAGCAGAAACCGGTCGAGCTGCGCCTCCGGCAGCGGATACGTCCCCTCCTGCTCCACCGGGTTTTGCGTGGCAAGCACGAAGAACGGGGACGGCAATGCATGCGTCTCTCCCCCGGCAGTTACGGTCCGCTCCTGCATCGCTTCCAGCAGAGCGCTCTGCGTCTTGGGCGTCGCCCGGTTGATCTCGTCGGCCAGCACCAGGTGACCGAAGATCGGGCCCGCTTGGAAGCGGTATGAGGTTTGCCCTTGCGTCCCGAATTCGACCAGCTGGGTGCCGGTAATGTCCGAAGGCATCAAATCCGGCGTAAACTGAATCCGCGAAAACCGCAGGTCAAGCGCATCGGCAACCGTTCGTACGAGCATCGTTTTGCCGAGGCCGGGAATGCCCTCCAGCAGCGCATGTCCGCCTGCTACGATGCACCACAGCAACTGTTCTACGACCTCTCGCTGGCCGACGATGACTTTTTCGATCTCTGTTCGCAGCCGCTCGAACCGTTCGACAGCTTCTTCGATCTGCGCTTTCGATTCGATCATGGATACCCTCCGCCTGCTCGTTCGAGCCTCATTTCATAATTCATATGATCGACACCCTGCTTACGCAAATCCGCCACAAATGACAGCCTGCCTGTCATCGTTCGCTCGAAGCTGCGCGAGTAGACGATCGTTCTCATCTTGCCGCATAACATGCTACCTGTTGGGCTGGATCTCGTTGAAATAGTCGCGGACCCGCTGCTGCATGGATGGCGGGAGCGGGCTGCGGTTCAGCGATTGCCGCGCTTCGGCGGCATAGGAGGCGTATACCTCCTCATAGGATTGGAAACCGCCGTCCAGCACCGGGGCATTGCCATCATCGGACACTTGCCCGCCTTGCGAAGGCCCGCCATCGTGCTCTACATTCCCCGTACCTTCAAGCGAACGTGGTGTTGTGACGAGGCCGCGGCTGCCATTGCCGCTCCCCCCGGCGAGCCCACCCGTGCCGCTGCCCGAACCGGAGCCGACACCGCTTCCCTGGCCTGCTCCAGAGCCGGCGCCGCCTTGACCCGAACTTTGTCCGGAACCTTGACCTGACCCTTGCCCGATACCTGAACCATTACCTTGACCGGTGCCGGAGCCGCCACTCTGCCCGTTCTGACCGTTCTGACCGTTCTGACCGTTCTGACCGTTCTGGCCGCTTTGTCCATTCTGTCCACTCTGACCATTCTGCCCACCTTGCCCACCACTCTGCCCGTTCTGTCCACCCTGTCCGCTGTTTTGTCCGCTCTGGCCGCTCTGGGCACCCTGTCCGCTGTTTTGTCCATTTTGTCCGCCCTGACCATTCTGCCCACCTTGTCCACCACTCTGCCCGTTCTGTCCGCCATTTTGTCCATTCTGTCCACCGTCCTGCCCACCTCCAGCAAGACCTTCCCCGGCGCCGCCTGCTTCTCCGCCTTGGCCGGCTGAACCGCCCGGCGACCACCCCGGCTGCGGCCCACTTTCGCTCCCGCCGAGCCGGCTGCCGAGCGCTGCAGCTTGCTGCCCGAGCTGCTCCGCCATCTGCCGCGCCAGCGCTTCGATCTGTTCGGCGGTCAGCCCGTCCGCCAGCGCCTTCTCCAGCGCATCGAATGCATCCCCGCTCGCGCCATCGGAATCGCCGCCGTTCTCCATCGCATTGGCGGCTGCCTCAAGCGCGCTCTTGAGCGCTTCCGCCTGCTCCGACCCAGTCCCGTCACCGGATTCCACCGATTTCCCTGCCAATTCCCGCAGCTTATCCGCCAAATCTCGCCGATCCTCCGGGCTCAGCCGCGCCGTCTCGCCCCTCAGGCCGTCCATCGCTTGCTTCAACGCATCCGCATCCTTGCGCTCCAACGCCTGCCCCAATGCCCGCAACTCCGGGGAAACCTGCATCTTCTCTGCCAGATCCCCTAGTTCAGCCGCTCGATTGCGCATATCGGCACCCAGCCGTGCCAGCTCCTGCTGAGCCGACTCCAGCTCGCGAAGCGCTTCGCCGGGATCCTTCACATCCGCAAACCGATCCCGCAACGCATCCAACGTCTCGCCAAGCTTCCGACTGCCGGTCGTATCCTCCTCGACTCGCTTCGCAGCATCCGCAAGTTCTGCAACTTGTTCATCCAGCTCATCCAACTGCCGTTCAGCCGCCGCCTTCGCCGCGATCCGCTCATCCATCGGATTCGGTACGAATACGAGTACAACCGCTCCGATCCACAGCACGGCCAACACGATGGCGTAGCGCGATACAGCCGTGCGGCCAGGCCACGGGATATGCTCCTTCAACCGCTTCAAATACCGGTCCGCTGCCCGTTCCGCATCTTCCCGCTGCAGCAGCGCCACCGGACGATCGCTTGCAAGATGGCCCAGTGCCGTCATCACCGCATCCGACGTCTCCTGCAGATCCATCGTCCTGGCGGCATCTCGCTCCGTCACTCGCAAACCTAACCAACCATAAGCCAACCCACCTGCGAGTCCGATCCCCAAGAGGCCGAGCGCAAACCATTGGCCACCTGGAAGCGGGAACATGCGGCAAGCCGCCAGCATAAACAGCGCGGCACCGCTGCCTGCCAGCAAACCCACCGCTGCCGACCGGACAAGACGCATCCGCATCATCCGGCGCCGAACGGGCTGCAGCAGTATTTCCAGCTTGCTCTTACCTTGCATGTTCCCACCTCCTATGCCTATTTCGCCTGTTTCCCCCGCTTCAAACGTGGACGAATGCGCCGAATGCTGACGACCACAGCCAGCACGGTCAACACGCTGTATACAATCAAAAACTCCGCCCACAGCTGGATCGGCGCCCCTTGCGCTCCTCCGCTTCCGCCCATCACCGCGAATGAGCGGAACACCGATCGCGAGAAACCCGGGTCGAACAAACTATACATGGCCGCCACCGGATTGAGGCCCATGAGATGGCCGATCCAGCCGTAGTTCACACTCGTGCCCCGGTAAGCGTTTTGCATGATTGAATTCAGAATCAAATACAGAAACGCCGTGCCGCCGAACGAAAACAGCATGACGCCATATGTGACAATCACCGATAGCATCGTCCGTTTGAACAGCGTCGAGAACAGAATGCCGAACGCGCCGAACGCGAGCATGACGAACAGATAGAACAGAAACACCATCGCCAGCTGAGAAGGCGAGATCCCCCCGAACAGAAAAACGATACTGTACACCGGCATCGTCGCCACCACGATCAACACCATGAAGGCGAGCGCGGCTGCCAGCTTGCTCAGAATGATCGCCGATGAAGACTGCTGTGTCGTCAGCAGCAAGTTCAACGTCTGCCGCTCCCGCTCCCCGCTTACGATGCCGGCAGTCAGCCCGGGCGCCATGAAGGCAATAAGGCCGAGCTGTGCCATGCTGATGAAGATGAACATCATTCGGCTCGCGTCCGGGTTGAACACGTTTTGACTGTTGTTCATCTGGGTGACGTACAGAAATCCGAGCGCGCCGATGCCAATGGCGACAAGATAAAAGAAGATCGCCCACATCGAGCGGACCGTCCGCATGCGCAGCGTAATCTCCTTGCCCAGCACCGGATTGATGAACACCCTGCGCCAATCGAACTTGCCGGCAGCGTCTCGGTTAGCGCGCTCACCCACGTCGCCCGCCGCTATCGCCCCTGCACTCCTGTCAGCGCCGTCCGCCACAGCCATGCTTTTCCCCGGACGATCCCCTGCGCCTCCTGCACCTGCCACGTCCGCTCCCGTGCCTTCACCCGCGCGGCCTTCCGTATTCCCGCTCATTCGCCCACCCCGCTTCCCTTGGTGATTTCGAGGAACACATCTTCGAGATTGGTCTGGGCCTCGCTGAACGAAATCAGCCGAAATCCGTGCCCGATCAAATCATGCAGCAGCTCCGACTGCTGGTCATCCTGCCCGCCGAAGTGAATATGCACGCCCTTCTCGTCGCGCATCAGCCGGTTCACGTGCGGCCTTCCCGCGATGAACGTCTCCGCTTCCGCATCCTGGCCCGCCGTTCGCACGAGCAGAATCCGTTTCACCCGCAGCCTGCTTTGTATGTCCGCCACTTTCCCTTGCGCCACCATGAGCCCGTGCTCGATCACGCCGATCTCGTCCACCATCTCGGCCAGCTCCGGCAAAATATGCGAAGAGATGATGATCGTCTTGCCCATGTCCTTCAGCTCTTTCAGAATTTCCCGCATCTCGATGCGGGCGCGCGGGTCGAGGCCGGAAGCGGGCTCGTCGAGAATGAGCAGCTGCGGATCGTGCACGAGACAACGGGCCAGGCACAGACGCTGCTTCATGCCCCGCGACAGCGAATCGACGTACGTCTCCTGTTTGTCCTGCAGGTTGACAAGCTCGAGCAGCTGCGGAATCAGCTTGACTCGCTCAGCCTTCGGAATGCCGTAGCTGGCCCCATAGAAATGCAAGTATTCTGTCGTCTTGAACCGGTCGTACACCCCGAAGAAATCCGGCATATAGCCGATTCGCCGCCGAATTTCCTTCGGATGCGCCGTCACATCGATACCGTCCACCTTCGCGATGCCGCTCGTCGGCGCAAGCAGCGTGGCCAGGATCGACATCGTCGTCGACTTGCCCGCTCCATTGGGCCCCACGAACCCGAATACCGTCCCGCGCCCAATGGTCAGGTCGATGCCGCGGAGCGCGTGAAAGCTGCCGAACTGCTTGGTCAAGCCGCGGATTTCGATCATCGGCGTCACTGAAGAACCGGTCGTCTGCACTTCTTCCGGTATTCCCACTGCCCCCGCAACCCCGCCATTATCCCGAGCTTCCATTACCGCACCTCCCTTTCCCAACCGATCCCGGGCCAGGCATAGTCGACCGGCGCTTGCGCTTCCAGCTTCATGCGCACCGTGTTGCCGCTCGTCACATACGCCCCGGCTTCATCGATGAGATTTACCGCGGCCTGCGAAGCCGGCACCGTTTCCCATTCGCCCTTCGCTTCATTCCAGATGAACAGCGCAATCGCGCCGGAAGCCCGGTCCGCCGGATAGATCGTCAGCGTGCCGCCGGCCGTCAGCCCGGTCGTGCCGTCTTGCAGCACCGGCAGCGGGTATTCGAATTCAAGACTGCCTTGCGACAGATTCAACCGGTTCGAAGGATAATCCCGTCCGAGCGTTTGCATCTCTTGCTTGGTGACGACAGGCTGAATCATCCCCGGCAAAATGACGTCATACCCCGCAGCAGCGAGCCAATCGAGCGGTTGCACCCATAGGGTCAAATTATCGGACTTCGCCTGCTTGCCCTGGATCGTAAACCAGCTCGTCTGATCTTTGCTGAAACCGACAATCAGCGGTTTCCGCTCGCCCAGGTCGCGGCCTTCGTCATTCATGTATCCGTTCAACAATCCGCGCTCCCTGCTGTAAGGATCGCCTTGTCCCGACTGGCGCGGGAACACGAAGCTCCCGTAATCGTTCCAGCCTGTGTAGATGTTGCTTAACGCCGCAGCAGACAGCGTGACCGAACCGGATTCGCCTGCCTTCAGATCGCCTACCGGGAACGCCGCGCTGCCAGTTAAGATCGATATGCTTGTCAAGTCGACTCGCGTATCGTTGCGAATTTCCAGTTCAAGATTGCCTGTGGAAACGGATTTCGCGGCAACCGTGAACTGGCCGTGGCCTGCCGAAGCTTCGAACTGCAGCCAGGCTTTGCGCACCGACCAATATGGCACATCGCGCCATACCGCCGTCACTGCTTCTCCGTTCATTCGAACGCCTTGCAGCGTTTCATTCGCATCGACGTTGCCTGTGCCTCCGCCGGAAGAATCCGGGTATGGCATCAACGTCGCATCCGACTCGAAAGCAGCCCGCACATTCCCGCCCTTCGGCACGAACACGCCAACGGTGGCGGAGCGAACCGCTTCCCCGTTGCCGGCAAGCTCCACCATCCGCAAGCTGTGCGCGAGCGTCTGGTTCTTGTCTGCCGCCCCGACATTGAAGATCACGAAGCTGCACGCAATCGACACGATCGGAATAATCCACCATGCCCATTCGCGGCGGTCGAAAGCCCTCAGAATGAGGAACAGCACCGGAGCGACGACGAGAATATAGAGAGCGAAGAACAGCACCAGCATCCCCATAGGCGGCTGCTTGATTGAAGGAAATTGTTTGATCGCATTGTCGAGTTCCCAGTAACCGTTGCTGTAACCTAACGCGATGCCGGCCATCTGGTTCAACGGTTGGCCCAGCGTGCTGCCCAGAATGCGCGACCATAGCGCTGGGCTGCCCGACCAGGTTGCCAGCGGGGCAAGCGAAGGATCGAAGGCCGCGTAGACGACCTGCCCGCTGCCGAACGTTCGGCTGGCCGCCATGATCTGCCCGGCGTCCGCTAGTATGATTTGGCCGGCTTGCAGCCTCCCGGTCGACACCGTCACGGCTGTGCCTGCATCCAGCGGTTTTTGGTCACCCCAATCGATAAGCTTGGCCGGATTTTTCCACTCGGAGGTGCCCCCGGACGCGAGGGGAACGATGTCGGCGAACGCTTCCGCCGTCTTGGCATAGCCCGCTCCGCCGGCCACGATCAAGGTGCCGCCTTGCTGCACCCACCCGCGAATCGCGCGAATCCGCTCCTCGTTCCATGAGCCCGTTGCTGTATCGTTGAGCAGCAGCATGTCGAGTCCATCCAGCTGCAAAGCCCGCTGCGGAAGCTCGTCCGGCGATATCGGCTGAACTTTAAGCCGGAGCCCTTGTTGGTTCAATAGCGGCATGAAATTGAACGTATCCGGATCGCGCGCGACAACGCCGATCAGCGTATCGTTCTGGACGTACGAATCGATGAACGCGGCGCCTTCCGTGATCGGTACGACTTGATCCGTCCCTTTCGTCTGTACGAAGCGGATCCGATTGTTGTTCTTGTTATACGAAATACCGGGAACCGTCATCTCGATGACGACCGGCGACCCGGCCGGCAGCTGCGCCTCGACGGCGAATTGCTGGTTGTATCCCCCGTTCGGCTGGATCATCGTGAATTGCAGTTCTCCTGATAGATCCTTTCCCGTCTTATTCGTCACCGTGAAGCGCAAGCGTGTCCACCGGTTCTCCTTAACGGCGCCGGCCAGACCGATCTCTGCGCGAATTCCGATGCCATCCGCTGGCGCCGCAACCGCAGGTCCGGGCCAAGCCGTCCAAACCCCTGACAGCAAACCCGCCATCAAGATGACCGCCAAGAGCGGCCGCCAATTCCTATTTCCACTCCATCGCAACGTCACCGCCGCAGCTCCTCTCGGTCATCCCTCTATCCAAGTATCTCCTATTCATTCTACTAAAAGGAGAGCAAGAAGTCGCTAAAGGTTATGTTAAGATTGAATCGCGATTTGCGTTATCAACCTCTGCATGGGCTCGCCTTCACCGCCATAACCCGCGAACCAGACAAGCACGACGTCTCCGGCTTGCACGTCGGATATGGCTGCAAGACGACGGTTTTCACCGTCGAGCACCTGTACGGAATTCACCCATTCGTACTTTTGCCCGTCGATGATCATGAAGCCAACCGAATCCGGATTTTGCGCATCGATTACGATTTCGTCGACCGTGCCGGACAGATCCCCGCTAATGGAGGTGCCGTCTCCGGTTACTTCCACTTTTAGCCCGGTTGTCTGCCCCGGATAACTCGTAAGCACCAGACCGGCATTCCACCCCTTGACCTCGCTGCCGACCCGCAAGTCCGCGAAGCCGATCGTCTTACCGTCCTCCACGATGACGCCATCTTCGGCCATGTCCAGCCATAGTGCGTCCGGCATCTTCGGCTCCTGCCCGATCCATGTATCCGTGGATACGATCAGCAATCTGCCGTTATCCAGCGCCGTAAGCTTGCCCGTGATCGCCGGTGTCTGCCCTACCGTATACACCTCAAGCTCCAATGGGACGCGAAAACCGATTTCTTCGTAGATCGCATTAACGATTCGCTCTTTGTCCGCATCCGTAGCCGGCTTCTCGAAGTCCTTCAACTTGCGGACCTGCAAATGGACGGAATCGGCGTAGGCACCCGAAGACAAGTGCTGCAGTTCGAATTTGCCATACGTTTGTAACGAGATTAACCTTTCCGCAAACGCCTTCAGGTCTTGCGGGTGCGTGCTCATCTGCTCCTCCCGTACGCCGCAGCCGGCTGCCAGCAGCGCCAGACAGACGATCAGCCCCGGCATTCCGATCCATCGCCTCTTCTTTGGCGCAGCCTCCATGCCATTTGCCCCCTCCTGTTTCGTTTGTCGGAATATCAACTCTTCTACATTCAGACGATTCACTTGAACCTATTGTTGCGAACAGCGGCAGCTCTTGCCAGAACGCCCGCTCCCCGGGTACTCTATCCTATAGAGGTGAATGTCGCATGAACGTGCAGAAGAAGAAAGATCGCGAAGAGCTGGACAAACATATTCCCGGCATGCCCTGGTATGTCGAGAAATTTATCAACTATAAACTGCCCGACCTGTCCCCGTCCTCCTTGCTCGAATACGTGCGGGATTACGAGACGTTCTTTTCTTGGCTGCTTGCGGAGGGGCTGACGAGCGGCGAAGCCATCCGCACCATTCCGATCGAGGACCTGGAGCGGCTGCATATGGATAGTATCGACAATTATCGTATGTTTCTCGCCACGAACAAGGACAAGGCCAACAGTCGCACGACGATCAGCCGCAAGCTTTCTTCGCTGAGGTCTTTGTTTCATTATTTGAGCCAGATTGCCGAAGACGACCACTTCTATCCGCTGCTCAAGCGCAACGTGATGGCCAAGGTGTCGGTCAAGCGCACACAGAAACCGAAAGACACCGCCGCAAGACTCGAGGGCAAGCTGCTGCAAGAGTCGGAGATCAGCGAATTCATCCAGTACATCCGCAGCGATTATGCGCATGACGTAGCCGCGAGCAAGCAGGCGACTTATGCCCATGAATTAAACCGGATCCGCGACTGCTGCATCGTCAGCCTCATCCTGAATTCCGGCCTGCGCGTGTCCGAACTCGTCAACTTGAATCTCGACGACCTGGACCTCAAGCGCAAGCTCGCTCACGTTTACCGCAAAGGCAAGAACGACGACACGTTCAAGACGCCCGTCTATTTCCGTCAGGACGCGATCGCCGACCTTGAGCAATATTTGGCCCAGCGCGAGATCCGGTATAAAGCGCCGAAACGCGAGAAAGCGCTGTTCCTCGCCATCGCCAACGGACGCAAGGAAGGTTCGCGGATGACGAAGCGGGCCATACAGGAGATGGTCGTCAAGTACGCCAAACGTTTCGGAAAACCGTATCTGTCCGTACATAAACTGCGACACTCTTTTGCTACCGACTATTATTTGCGCAACGACTTGTACAAAACGCAGGAGCAGCTAGGCCACGCGTCTCCGGAGACGACGCAAATTTACGCCCACCTGACCGATAAGACGATGGAAGAAGCGATCGATCGCAGATAAGCGGGACAGCGGCAAACAGGGAGAAATCCTCGATTCCTCCCCTCTTACTTACTCGGCTATTTCTGTCTATTTGATCACGACCGTTCCAGACCGCTTGGCTGCTCGGCCGTTTCCGGTTATTTTCTGCTCTGCTTGGAAGCTAACCAAAATACGAGAATCACGACCGGGATGATGACAAACCATGAGATGTTAATTGTACTTCGGGTCAAGAAGGCAATGATTGTTAAAGCTACGACGCCCAGAATCAAGTACAAACAGCCTCTGCCGAAAGTCTCCAAACGCTCGCACGCTCCTCTCTCGTTGTTTCCCCTCAATTCACGATTGTGCATCCCGTGATCTGATCCCCAGCGATCAGGAACCGCCGCCGCCCCTGTTGCGATACGCTAGCACGAGCTTCTTCGGCGCCGTTCGCAAATACGCTTCCACGATCAATGTGCGAAATTCCTCCCAATCTTCGATCTCCGCGTTCTTGATCAACACCCAGCCGTGCTGGCCGATGTAAGGCGCGCGAATGTAAGGTCCCTGCTGAACGAGCATTTGCTGCGTTTCCTTATCGCTCTTGATGAAACAGTTGCCGCCCCAGCCCCGCTCGCCTTCGCTCATCATGACGAACGATTTGTTCCGCACTCGGAACACCGTATGCCCGAATCCGTCGATCTTCTCCTCCGCTTCAGGAAGAACTGCACAGATGTCGCGAATCCGGTCGCGTACGCCCAGCGCAGTCTCCGATACGAGTACATGTTCATTTTCGAATGCCATTTCATCAGCCTCCTCATTCGCTCTTCATTCCGGCCTTAGCCCGCTTGCTTCAATTATACAGCATGTATTGACTCGGAAGTTGTTACATGGTTTGCTAGATGATATAGACAACGGATCGATACTAGAAGAACAGGAGAATTCCGACATGGATACGAGAATGGAAATGGTAGAGCTGCCCCTGCACCTGATCGATGAAGATACCGACCAGCCCCGTTATCAATTCGATGACGAAGCGATCCAGGAATTGATGAACAGCATCGCGGAGCTCGGCCTGCTGTCCCCTATCAAAGTAAGAAAACTGGACAGCGGACGCTATAAGATCATATACGGCAATCGCCGCTATAAAGCTTCGAAAAATTTGGGCCTGCGGACGATCCCGTGCATCGTATCGAACATAACGGACGAACTTGAAATTTACCTGGAGCAGATCGCGGAAAATTTGACCCGGGAAGGCTTTACGCCGGTAGAGGAAGCCGAAGCGTTCCACAAGCTGATGAACGATCCGAAGTTCAGCAGCTCGACCAAATTCCTGTCCAGCAAACTCGGCAAGCCGGAGACGTATATCAAGAACAAGCTGGAACTGTTAAAATTCGACGTCAAAGTCCGCAGACTCGTCGTCAGCGGCACGGACATTCGCAAGGACAAGCTGACGGAAGACCAGTTGTTGCCGCTTAAAGACTTGCCGATGGAGCATCGCGATGCCCTCGCCTTGCTCGCCGCACGCGAAGAACTGCCGGTCAGCGACGTCAAGAAGATCGCCAAGCTGTTCAAGTCCCCGGACATTTCGGCGGGAACGAAAGACAAACTGCTCTACAAATCCGGCTACGAACTGCTTCAGACCTGGTCGACCTACGAGATGAACCGCAAAGAACGGGCCGAACGCGCCCGCCGGGCTGCGGAAGAAGCAGAGGAAGCCGAAGCCGCCGCGAAAACAGCCCAAGCCGTATCATCTGTACCAAACGCAGGCAACCACTCGACCGGTGCTGCGGTCACGGACCACGCAGCATCCTCTACGCATGTAGACGGGTTAAACGTGACTCAAGCTGCTTCATCGCCTGTAGACGGGTTAAACGCGACGACTGCTCCGGCGGAAAATCCGGCTGCGGAAGCATCGTCTGCTCACGGTTCGGCAGCGTCCGTTCATAGCGGCGTTTCCGACGAGGTCTCGACCATGATCGAAGCGCCGCTAAGTCGATTGCTTGCTCTTTTGTCCGAAGCCAAGCCGGAACTCCAACCCGCCGTCATCGAGCGCAAACTCGCGGACCTCACACAAGATCAGCCAAGACACGAACAACTAATTAATGACGTTAACAAATTGATCTCGCTGCTCGATTCCCACCTGGATATGTGGCATGCCGTACGCGGGAACTTGTCACGTCGATCCTGACACCACCATGCTCCTGGCCCTGCCTCATGCCATTATCCCATCCGCTCAGTACGTGCACATAATGCCATTATCCCCTTCGTTCAGATTGCCCTCATCTGAGGGAAAGGGATAATGGCATGATTGACACCCAACTAGTAGAGTGCTGCTGAAATAGCGTTATAAATCGCCTCTAACCGGACAAAACCCGGTTACGGCAGCTCAGCCACTACGCACGTTGCCCCTAACCAGACAAAACCCGGTTACGGAGCTTGAGTAATGTTACTTCGGGATCGATGTACTAGAATGATACGCCGACGAGTCCGCCAGCCTGCTCATCTGTATTCGCGCGGGATGCGGCGGGCGACGCCGGTGCGGATCGCAGCTTCGACGACGCGGTCGCGGATCGACTTCACGATGTCCGGATTGAACACGCTCGGGATGATGTACAGCTTGCCCCGCTCCTCGTCGCGGATGACCGATGCGATCGCCTCCGCCGCAGCCAGCTTCATCGCTTCGTTGATCTCGGATGCTCGGCAATCCAGCGCGCCGCGGAAGATCCCGGGGAAGCACAGCACGTTGTTGATCTGGTTCGGATAATCGGATCGCCCGGTCGCGACGACGCTGGCGATGTCCTCGACTTCCTCAGGTGCGATCTCCGGCGTCGGATTGGCCATAGCGAAAATGATCGGATCGCGTGCCATCGACAGCACATGATCCCGCTTCAGGATGCCGCCCGCCGACAGACCGATGAACACGTCCGCGCCCTCAACCGCCTCGCGCAGCCCCCCGCTCACCCGCCGCGGATTCGTCTGCGACGCGTACCATTGCCAGATCTGCCTGTCGCCATAATCCTTGTCCGCCGACAAGATGCCCTCTCGATCCACGCCGATCACTTCGCCTACGCCAGCCGCGAGCAAAATTTTGCTGCATGCCACCCCCGCCGCGCCGATGCCGCAGACGACGACCCGAACGTCTTCCAGCGACTTGCCAACAACTTTCAAAGCGCTGATCAAACTCGCATACAGCACAACGGCCGTTCCGTGCTGGTCGTCGTGAAAGACGGGAATGTCCAGCTCCTCCCGCAGCCTGCGCTCGATCTCGAAGCAGCGCGGCGAGGAGATGTCCTCCAGATTAATGCCGCCGAACGCCGGCGCGATCGCTTTCACATGGCGAATGATCTCTTCCGTATCTTGCGTATCCAGGCAGATCGGGAATGCGTCGACGTCGGCGAACTGCTTGAACAGCATCGCCTTGCCTTCCATGACCGGCATCGCCGCATGCGGGCCGATGTTGCCCAGTCCCAGCACGGCCGTTCCGTCAGATACGACTGCGACTGTGTTCCGCTTGATCGTCAACGAATACGCCTTCTTCGGGTCCTCCTGAATGGCCAGACAGACGCGCGCCACGTCCGGCGTATACACGCGAGACAGATCGTCCCGATTCTGGATCGGCGTCTTCGCCGCGATGGCGATCTTGCCTCCCAGGTGAAGCAGGAAGGTCCGGTCCGAAATATTCACGATCCGCACGCCGGCAAGCAAACCCAAGCCTGCCACGATCCGCTGCAGCTGATCCTGATCCGCCACGACCGTCAGGTCGCGAACCGTAACTTGACGGCTTGTCTGGATCACGTCGATCGCGACGATGTCGCCCCCACCTTCGGCAATCACGCCGGCCACTTGGCCGAAATAATTATGATCGGTCTGCATTTCCAACCGGATAATGCTGCTCTTGCCTCCTGACAGTATAGACGAACTCATGTCCTGCATTCCCCCTCTTTCGTTCTAGGGATTACTATACCAAATTTTGGCGCTTGTCACACCTCCAACCAAACAAAAAACACAGACCCGGAAATCCGAGCCTGTGTCCTTCCCCAAATCCAAAATCCAAAACCTCCAAAAACTTACTTCATTCACACCATCACCAGGTCACATACCCCGGAGATGTCACTGTCGTGTTCAACATATCGATGAGCGGTATCGTGTATGCGAACAAGATCAGCGCCACCGCAATGCCGATCCACATGCCCCAGCGTTCGAGGAAGCGCGGCGTCGGTTCGGAAGCATCGGATACTTCGCCGATCGGATACTCGGTTTCGCCTTTCGGCGCCCGCATCAGCGCAATGACGTTATATACGATGAGCAGCACGGCAGCCAGCAGGATGAAGCCACCGATCGCCATGGCCACATGGTACGGCATCCACAATATGGCGTCCGGATGATCATTATACGTCGTGTAGGCGGTACGGCGTGGCGAGCCGAGCAGGCCGACCGTATGCATGGAGCCTGACATGAAGAACATGCCGATGCACCAGAGAATCGTCTGGATAATGCCGAGCCGGTTCATCCGCGGCGTCAACACGCGCCCCATTACCGTCGGTATGAGCCAATACGTAATGCCGAAGAACGTAAGCGCCACGCTGGTCGCCACTGTCAAGTGGAAGTGGCCGGTGACCCACAGCGTATTGTGCACGACCGCATTCATCTGATTGCTCGCGTTGATAATGCCGCCTGCGCCTGCCGGAATGAAGATCAACATCCCCATGAACGGAGCGAAGAAACGAACGTCCTTCCACGGCAGCACCTTGACCCATCCGAACAAGCCCTTTGTCCCTTTCGCCCGGCCGTTCAACTCGAACATAGCGAACATGGAGAATGCCGTCATGAGCGAGGGCACGATAACCATGAACGTCAGGACGACCTGCAGAAACTTCCAAAACGACGAGATGCCCGGCTCCATCAACTGATGATGGAATCCGACCGGAATCGAGAACAGCAGGAACAGCATGAACGATAAGCGCGCCAACGAGTCGCTGAAGATGCGACCGCCGATAATCTTCGGAATGACGACATACCAGCAAATGTAAGCCGGCAGCAGCCAGAAGTACACGAGCGGGTGTCCGAAATACCAGAATAGCGTCCGGCTCAGCACGACGTTCACTTGCTCGACCCAGCCGAACGACCACGGGATGAGCTGTACGACGACCTCGACGGCTACGCCGATCGTCGCGATCTGCCAGAGCAGCATCGTCACCACGGACATATACCCGAACAACGGAGACAGCTTGCCGGAATTCGTCTTCTTCCATTTCCGATATTGATAGAAAATCCCGAAGCCGCTCAGCCAGCTGCCGATGACGACGAGCGCAAGCGCGATATAGAACCACGGAGACGCCTTCATCGGCGCGTAGAACGTATACAGTACGGAAGCTTTGCCGAGCAGAATGACGATGACGCCGATGATCGTGCCGACCGACATGACGATATATCCGATCCATCCCAGCTTCTTCACCGCAGGCAACAGCTTGCCGCCCAGCGTGTGCGAGATGCCGGAATACAAGAACCCGATGATGAAATAGGTGGTGAATATAAGGCCCATCAATACGCCGTGCGCGGTCAACAGCTCATAGTAGCCGATATTCGCCGGCAGCGTAAGGGTGCCGCCGCGCACCGCCCCTTGCAGCATCCCCGCAAGGCCGCCAATGAGCAGCGCCGCGAACGCGAACAAGATGTGGGCGAGGACCAGTTTGCCGTCGCTTCTGTCAAATGATTTCATCCGCTAATCCTCCTACTTCACGACAATGGTCGTCGCCATGTATTCATGTCCGGTGCCGCAATATTCATTACACAGGATCAAATACTCGCCTGGCTTGTCGAACGTGTGGCTGAGATGGCTGATCTCGCCGGGGACGACCATGAGGTTGATGTTCGTGCCCACCACATAAAATCCGTGCACGACGTCCGAAGTGGTTACCGTGAAATCCACGGTCGCGCCAACGGGCACTTCCATCTTCTCCGGGTCATAACCGAACGCGTATGCGACCATGACGGCTTCATAGCGGTTGTCTCCGGTCTGCCTAAGGCCCGGCTGATCGAACGGCGCCGTCTCCGACACTTTCGTCGGGTCGATCGTATGATGGTGCTCGCTTGGCGGCTTCATCCCCATGCTGAATGCCATCGTGCCGATCACGATCAGAAAGACGGCCAGCATGCCGATGCCGATGCTGAGCCAGATTTTCTCCAATCGATGCAGATGCATAAATGCGTCAACTCCTTGTCGCTCAGGCGATTAGTTGCGTGCCATAAACAGGAAAAATACCCCCAGCCAAGAGACGAGTATGAACGCTCCCAGCAAGAGGACGGAGACGAACGTGCCTTTCAGGGACGGCTCGTCCTTCTTATGCATGCCAATTCACTCCCCGGTTATCGTATTGGTTTCTATTGTAGATTCCGTGCCCGCGATCCACTGTGACATTTGTCACCGTGTACGTTCGACAGATGTGGACATCCCGTGACAAATAGCACTGCCCGCATCCGCTCGCCCCATCGGCGCAGACCCGGACAGCTTTCTCGTGAAATCGCCGATGGCAGGATCGGCGAGCCAGTTGTCCGCAGGCACGCCTTGCCATTCGATTCGGCCGAGGAAGCCGGCAAGGCTCGTCTGGTTCAGCGACAATTGCCGGTTTACGGCTTCGGCGCACGATTTGTCATAGATGCCGTGCAGGGGAATCGGCTGAGAACGCACGATCGGGATTACGGCGCGGGCCGCAGGCGTACGGTGTTCCCACAATTTACGGGCAGCCGCGGCCGACAGATCCGGCAGATTGCAAGCGGCGATCCAGATTTGTTCGTACTTCGACAAATAAAGCGCGGCATGGATGCCGCCCAGCGGCCCGCGTTCGGTATGGTAATCCGTAATGAGTCGAATCGAAGCATCGAGCGCTTTCAAGAGCGGTCGGGGCGAATCCGTGACGACGATGATTTCGCGGCACAATTCCCGCATCGAACGAATTTGCCTGTCGATCACCGCTTCCCCGTCGATTTCCATCAAAGCGCGCTGCGCCCACGGCTCCCCGCCAAGCAAGCCTCCTGCCAAAATCGCGCCGGTCATCGGCATGGTTTTCATCTGCAGCACCCTCCCTTATAGCTTGCGATCGTTACCGGACGACAGCGGCTTTGGCCAGCCTGCGGCCTTGCTCGATCAATTGATAGGCGCGTTCAACGTCACGGCTGCTCGGTTCCATGACATCGCCCAGCGGATAGCGGAGCCCGAGCTGGCGCCATTTATATACACCCATGCGGTGGTAGGGAAGCACTTCGACTTTGTCGACGCCGTCAAGCTCTTCAAGAAACAATCCCATGTCCATCAGATCGTCCATGCCGTCCGTCCATCCCGGGACGAGCACGCGCCGAATCCACATCCGCGATCCTCTCTTCGACAAATATTTGGCAAAGGCGAGTATGCGATCATTCGGCTGCCCCGCCAGCTCCACGTGCGAAGCCCGGTTCATCAGCTTCAAATCGAGTAGCACCAGGTCAGTCACCGCCAGCAGCTCCTCGACATGGGACGGTTCGCAAAATCCGGACGAATCGAGCGCCGTATGCAGCCCCCAGCGATCCTTGCAGGCCCGGAACAAGGCTGCCACGAACGGCGCTTGCAGCGTCGGCTCCCCGCCCGTCACCGTAATGCCGCCGCCGGAGCGCTTATAGTAGTCGATATAAGGCTCGATTTCAGCCATCACTTCCTCCACGGTTCGCGGCGTACCGGCCCCCGTATCCCAGGAATCCGGGTTATGGCAATAGTGGCAACGAAGTGCGCAGCCTTGCAGGAACAGGACGAAACGAATGCCGGGACCGTCTACGGTGCCGAACGTTTCGATTGAGTGGATTCTCCCGGTTGGTTGGTGCATGGTCGTCTGCCTCCTCTTGCGAGGACGGCGCCGTTCCGCCATCCTCGCCTTCCTCTCGTCCTTCGCCTCAAACTGTATTTGCCCGAAATTCGCTGGTTTGCTTCATCCGCCGATCCTTATTGCGCACACCTGCAGACCTTGATCGCTTGTCAGTCAGATCGCGCCGTGGAACGTGCGGTTGATGACATCAAGCTGCTGCTCCCGCGTCAGCTTGATGAAGTGGACGGCATAACCCGACACCCGGATCGTCATCTGCGGATACGCTTCGGGATGCTCCATCGCGTCCAGCAGCTGTTCCCGGTTGAACACGTTGATGTTCAAGTGATGCCCTTGCTGCGCGGCGTAACCGTCGAGCAGCGCCGTCAGGTTATGCACCCGCGCGTCCGCTTCCCGGCCCAAGGCCGCAGGCACGATCGAAAATGTGTTCGAGACACCGTCCTGGCAGCTCGCATAAGGAATTTTCGCGACCGATGCAAGCGAGGCGAGCGCGCCTTTGCGGTCCCGCCCATGCATCGGATTCGCTCCCGGCGCGAACGGCTCGCCCGCCTTGCGGCCGTCCGGCGTACTGCCGGTCTTATTGCCATAGACGACGTTCGACGTGATCGTTAGCACCGACTGCGTCGGAATCGCATCGCGATAAGCCCGATGCTTGCGCAGCTTGTTCATGAACGTCTCCGTCAGCTGCACGGCGATCTCGTCGACGCGGCTGTCGTTGTTGCCGTATTGCGGGAATTCGCCCTCGATCGCGAAATCGACCGCCAGCCCCCGCTCGTCCCGGATCGGACGGACGCGCGTGTATTGGATCGCGGAGAGCGAGTCGGCGACGACCGACAAGCCGGCGATGCCGCAAGCCATCGTGCGTATGATCTCCGTATCGTGCAGGGCCATCTCAAGCCGTTCGTAGCAATACTTGTCATGCATGTAATGGATCACGTTCAGCGTGTTCATGTACAGCCTCGCGAGCCATTCCAGCATGTCGTCGTATCGCTTCATGACTTCCGCGTAATCCAGCGTGTCGCCGGTCAGGGGAGCGAGCGCCGGCCCGACCTGCACGCCGAGCTTCTCGTCCACCCCCCCGTTGATCGCGTACAGCAGCGCCTTCGCCAGGTTGGCCCGCGCGCCGAAGAACTGCATCTGCTTGCCGATCCGCATCGCCGACACGCAGCAGGCGATGCCGTAGTCGTCGCCGTATTGTGGACGCATGATGTCGTCATTCTCGTACTGGATCGAGCTCGTATCGATCGACACCTTGGCGCAATAGTCCTTGAAGCCTTGCGGCAGCCGTGTCGACCAGAGCACCGTCAAGTTCGGCTCCGGCGCCGGGCCGAGATTGTATAGCGTGTGCAGGAACCGGAACGAGGTGCGCGTCACGCGAGTGCGCCCGTCGTGGCCCATCCCGCCGATTGACTCGGTCACCCAGGTCGGGTCCCCGCTGAACAGCTCGTTGTAATCGGGTGTGCGGAGGAACTTGACCAAGCGGAGCTTCATGACGAAATGGTCCACCAGCTCCTGCGCCTCCTCCTCCGCGATCCGCCCTTCTTGCAAATCCCTCTCCACGTAGATGTCGAGGAAGCTCGATACGCGCCCCAGACTCATCGCGGCGCCATTCTGCTCCTTGATCGCGGCCAGATACGCGAAGTACAGCCATTGCACCGCTTCCCGAGCGGTCTCGGCCGGCCGGCTGATATCGTAACCATAAGCTGCCGCCATCCGTTTCAACTCGCCCAAGCTGCGAATCTGTTCGGATACTTCCTCCCGTGCACGGATCGTCCCTTCATTCATGACGTCCGTCTCCAGCAGCGCCAGGTCAGCTTGTTTCGCTTTGATCAACCGATCTACGCCGTACAGCGCTAC
Organism: Bacillota bacterium; assembly: GCA_023391635.1. Taxonomy (GTDB): domain Bacteria; phylum Bacillota; class Bacilli; order Paenibacillales; family Paenibacillaceae; genus Cohnella. Next base: position 34,631 of record JAEWAQ010000038.1, read on the forward strand.
GCGGCGATAGTCGCCGATGATGCGCCCGCGACCGTACGCATCTGGCAGCCCGGTGACGATCCCGGCTTTGCGCGCCAGCCGCATCTCGGCCGTATAAGCGTCGAACACGCCCTGGTTGTGCGTCTTGCGGATGTCGGTGAACGTACGGACGATCTCCTCCGGCAGCTTGTAGCCATATGCTTCGCAGGCATCGATGACCATCCGGATTCCCCCGAACGGCTGTACGGACCGCTTGAGCGGCGCATCCGTCTGCAAGCCGACGATCTTCTCGCGCTCGCGATCGATGTAGCCCGGCCCGTGCGAAGTGATGGTCGATATCGTCCCGGTATCGATGTCCAGCACGCCGCCATTCTCGCGTTCCTGCTTCATCAACTGCAGAATCGCATCCCACAGCTGCCTCGTCGCTTCCGTCGGCGCCGCCAGGAATCGCTCGTCCCCTTCATACGGCGTCAAGTTCAACCCGATAAAATCGTTCACGTCGATCAGCCGCTGCCAGCGCCCGCGGGCGAACCCCTGCCATGCGTGCCGTTCTCCTTCACCTGCCAATGATGTTCCCCGCACTTCGCGTTCTGCCGTTGCCATGGTCAATCCCTCCTGCTTATGTTTGCGATCCGGCGCCGTGCAAGCGGAAAGCGCGCAATTCGCGCGCCTCCCGATGGCCATTCCGTTTCAACTCGCTGCCTCTCTGCCGTCAGTGCGGGACGACCGTACCGCCGACGCCGCGCGGTTTGTCTCCGCCTTTGCGGCCTAGCAGCTTCGCGATTTTCTTGCGGATGATCGGGAACACGTACCCGTCAAGTCCGAAGCGTCCGGCATTGGCGCCTGCCGCGAAGATGATGACGCCGATCATGAGCATCCACGGGTTCGTGCTTACCGTCCCGGCGAAGAGGAACATGAAGTTCAGCATCATCGCGAAGAAGGTGGCCGTGAGCGTCAGTCCGCCGAGGATGAGGCCGACGCCGATCAGGAACTCGCCGAGCGGGATCAGGAAGTTGATCAGCTTCACGTTCGGCACCGCGAAGTGCTCCAGGAAGTTCGTGAAGTTCGGATACAGTACCGCTTCCGTGCCTCTGTCGATGACCGGCTTGGCGACCGCATTATTCAGGAAGCCCCCGGCGTCGAATCCGCCTACCATCTTCTCCCAACCGTGATGCATCCATTCCCATCCGATGTATACGCGAACGAGGGTGACAGCGACGGCAGCCCACACGTTTTCTCTGAACCATTTCAATAACATGACGTTCATCTCCCTTAGAGATTTAGTTGGTGATTCTTGTATGTTGCACCCCCAGTATGGAGGAGGATGCCGCGATTGCCTGTGACGTTTATCACTGTGTTCAACTTATTTTGTGAATAATTTCACATAATTTTCGAAAAAAATTTATTAGTAGTCGAAACCGTTCGAGTGGTCCGTCAATGCCGTCAATATTTCCTCTTCCTCGTCGAAGCGGTTTTTCAAGAATGCGTAAGCTTGCATTAAGTAGGAAGTCATGCGTCTGGCTTCATCTGCCGCAATCGGGATCACGGATCGATCGAGCGTGTGCAGGAAGGCTTGCAAGTACTGTTCCGCCAGCTCGTATTCCTGCTCCATGTAAGCGAACAAGTCCGGGTCTTCGCCGAAATACCAAGCGGAGTATGGGAACAGCTCGTTCTCTTCCCACCGAATGTGCGCTTCCCACTTGACCTGAAACTGCTTGACGAGCTCCTTCAGCTTGCGCAGTTCCCGATTCAATCGGTTCTGCTCGGCTCCGACTCTCACCAGACAGACTTGCTCGTACATGTCGGCCAGCGCTTCGCGCAATTCCTCATGCTCCTGTCTCGCTCTGACGACCGCTGTCTCCAGCAGCAGCTCTCGAATGTCGGCGGGCGGAATTTTGCGATCCATGGCGTCCGGGTATTCCATCATCGTTTCCATCGTCCCCATCTCGGATGCCTCCTTCGTCTTCCTTGGTTCCAGTGTAGATCATTTCGAGCGTCATGTATGTGAAATTAATCACATAATTTCGGGAAGATGAAGCCCGGATGAACCGGGCCGCATCATCTTGCCATTCAAGCGGTGAAGCATCGTTTCTATTCCCGTTATTCGACGATGAACTTGCCAACCATATCGGCATGTCCTGCGCCGCACATGATCGAACATTCGAAGTTGAACTCGCCCGCTTTGTCAGCCGTGAACGTCACAGTCTGCTTGTTCTTGATTTCCTTGTTGTAGCCTTCGATCTTCATGGCGTGATTGCCTTGCGTGTTATTGAGCGTGATGGCGACCGTCTCGCCCTTCTTCACTTTGATTTCCTTCTGATCGAACTCGAAGTTCTTCGCGTCCACCGTGATCGCGGTAGCTGCGCCGTTGTCACCGCCGGCTGCCTGGCTTGGGGATGGCGAGCTTTCGCTCTTGCCGCCTCCGCAACCGGTGGCGATCATGGCCGCCGATACGATCAATCCGCCTGCATACAACCATTTTTTCGTTGCCTTGTTCATCGTATGGTTCCTCCTCTGTATATCTGATTGTCTCTATCTTAATCTTATATTACCCCATCGAACTGTGATTTACCTCACAATCTAGCAGCTGCCACACAACCGTCACAATCCACGCCGATTCGCCGGGCAAATGTCCTTGCCGCTCTCGACTCGCTGGTGCTGCCCTTCTAGCATTTCGTTTGGCAGATACCGGCCGCGCCGCCTGTCCAGCCATCAAATCGGATGGCATCCGCACTCGACTCGTCAATGGTCAAGATTCCAGCTCGGCAGGCACCTGCAGCGTGACGGTCGTGCCTTGTCCCGGGACCGAGTGCACGCGCAATTCCCCCGAGACGGCTCGCGCCCGCTCCTCCATGCTGAACAGACCGACACCGCTCCCTTGCTCTTCCGGCGCAAAGCCGACTCCGTCGTCCTCTATGACGACTTCCCAGTATGTCCCTTCGTCCCGCAGCGCCACGGCCGCCTCCGACACGCCCGCGTATTTGGCGATATTGGTGAGCGCCTCCTGCACGATGCGATAGATCGTCGTCTCCGCCAGCAGCTCCGGTCTTCTGCGCAGATTCGTCTCGAACCTCACGCGAATACCGTAATACCGCGCGAAATTGTCGATATACGTGCGCAGCGCCGGCACGACGCCCAGATCGTCCAGCACGGAAGGACGAAGCTCCCAGGCGAGCCCGCGCACTTCCGTCATCAACCGCGCCACGTCCTCGCCAAGCGCACGCAGGCCCGAATCGCTGCCGCCGGCGATCATGCTGTCGATGGCGATCTTCAGCGAGAACAAGCTTTGGCCGATGCCGTCATGCAGCTCGCGGGAGAATCGCCGCCGTTCCTCCTCCTGAACCTGCATCAGCTGCGCCATCATGTGCTGCAATTGTTCCTCGGCTTCCTTGAGCCGCGTCACTTCGTGCCGGATGGCCAAATATTGATACGGCTTGCCCGATTCGTCCAGGAAAGGAACGATCGTCGTATCGACCCAATAGTAGCGTCCGGTCTTGCTGCGGTTGCGGATTTCGCCATGCCACACCCGCCCCGACGCGATCGTAGCCCACAAATCGCGCATGAATGCCCGGTTATGATAGCCTGAATTGATGATCCGATGATCCTGGCCGATCAGCTCGTCCGGACTGTAGCCCGAAATTTCGCAGAACTTGTCGTTCACGTACTGGATTTTGCCCGCGCGGTCCGTCACGGCCACGATCGCGGATGCGTCCAGCGCGTATTTCACGTCAGCCAGCTGCTTGAGGGAATGCTGCGAATCCGACTCCCACTCATTCAAAGCTCAGCAACCCCTTCTTCATCGCGAACTTGACCAGGTCCGGCCTCGTCTTCAGATCCAGCTTCTCCATCAGATTGCTCTTATGCGTCTCCACCGTCTTCACGCTGATGATGAGCTGTTCGGCGATTTCCTTGTTGGAATAACCCTGTGCCACCTTGGCCAGAATTTCCCGCTCGCGTTCCGTCAGCGATTCATAAGTGCCGATATGCTCCCCGTTCTTGAATTTGTCCAAATAATCGCTCATAAGGCGCTTGGTAGCGGAAGGATGCAAGTAGGCATTGCCTGCCGCGATATGCTGAATGGCGGTTAGAAGTTCTTCGTGCGGCGCGCTCTTCAGAACGTAGCCGGAAGCTCCGGCGTGGATCGCCCGGAATAAATATTCCTCATCGTCGTGCATCGTCAAGATGAGCACCGCCATATCCGGCAGCAGCTTCTTCAATTCCGCGGTCGTCGACAAGCCGTCTTTGCCATGAGGCATGCTAAGATCCATCAAGATGACGTTTGGAGCGAGCTCCGGCGCCTTCAAAAGCGCCTCCTCGCCGTCGGCGGCTTCCCCGACGACCGTCATGCCGTGCTTGCCGTCCAATAGCAGCTTCAGACCTGATCGGACGACAGCATGATCGTCCACGACCATAATGCGAACCATTCGCGTTCTCCTCTCCAGTTGCGCGCAATCGTTTGGCTATATTGTAGCACATCGATGCCGGCATTCGGACATGCGGAAGTCCCGGACACATCCGGTGTCCGGACATAAACGCGCGTATTGTCCGGTCGGGATCCCGTTTATACAAATTCTGTATCAAGCACCTTGGCGATTCTCCCTGCTGCCGCGGAGATGCTCTCACGGTCATCCGGCCGGTAGATGCGCTTGACGCGGTCCCCAACGAGCAGCACGCCGCGCACTTTATCGTCCGGCATGACCGGCGCTGCGTAGGCGGACCGCAGCTTCTCAGCCAGCAGGATCGGATACTCATGCAGCTCGCGCTTTGCGATCAACTCCGCTACGTGCAGCGTCGCGCCGCGCCCCACTTTCACCACGGAGCCGTTCAAGCCTTTGCCCGGACGGGTTGCCATGCGCTGATACCGGTCGCTCAAATTGCCTGCAGCGGTCTTCCAGACCAGTTCTCCGGTTCCCGGCTCCAGCAGGCCGAGCACGCAGAGATCGCTCCCGATGTCGGCAAGCAGCCGGTCCATTTCCAGCCGGATGGCCTCCTCCTGCATTCGCTCACACTCAAGCAACCGTTCCCGCTCCAAATTCGTCACCGGCATTTCCCTCTTCCCGAATATCTACTTGCTTTCAGTGTAAAGTCGCACAGCGGCGATGTCTGTAAGGGAACTCCCTGAATTCCGGGTCAGGGAAATGCCGGATATGACCGCCAAGTGTGATTTACCTCACACATTTTTCAGGGAAATTCCCCCCGTCATTCAGGAGATTCCCCGATAACATCACGGGCGGCTTGCCGGTATGATGAAAATATCAGATACGAGGCACGACTTGCAAAGGAGTGGGAGACGATGGCGGTGGCGACGGAGAAATCCACGGCTGGGACTGGGGCTGCGGCGGAAAATCATTCGATGGCAACGAAACGGAACAACGCGCAGGCGATCACGAATTTCTTCAACGAGGAGCAATTCGCTCGCCTGAAGGAATTGATGTATCCGAAGCGCGTCGAAGCGGGCAGTTATTTGTTCTGGGAAGGCGAGCCCGCGGACAAGTTGTACTATATTCAGTCCGGACGGGTTAAGTTAAGGAAAGTCATGGAGGACGGCAAAGAGTTCATCCTGTCGATCCTGCAAGCCGGCGACTTGCTGTGCGAACCGGACGACGGCTTAAACACCGTGAAATACAGCTATAGCGCCGAAGTGATCGACGAAGCGAAGCTCGGGGTTATTCAATGGACCGACCTCGAAATTCTGCTCTACCGTCACGGCGACTTCGCGATTCGTTTCATGAACTGGATGGCGCTCTCCCGTCGCGTATCGGAATCCAAATTCCGCGATCTGCTGCTCTTCGGCAAGCCGGGCGCGCTCGCTTCGACGCTGATCCGGCTAGGCAACTCGTACGGCGTCATGCATGCGGACGGCATCAAGATCAATATGAAATTGACCAACAGCGAGCTCGCCGCGTTCATCGGCACGACCCGCGAGAGCGTCAACCGGATGCTTGCGGGCTTCCGGGATGAAGGCATCATCGACCTGCGCAAAGGCTATCTCTTCATCTTGAATCTGTCTGCACTGCGTGCGACTTGTCAATGCCCGGCTTGCCCGGGGTGCTCGCCGGAAGTGTGCCGGATCTGAGCCGATCCACTCGGCATAACTCCGATCCGGAGCGACCCATTCGGCTGAAGATCCGGGTCAACGAAGCAATAATTCGCATTCCGGACATCTCGTGTCCTGCGGATGTACGCGATTCCCGCAACCGGGGCAGATTTCCGTCAGCGACGGATCAATCGGCGGCCCCGCTTGCGTCTGTGCAGACGATTCCGCGAGACGGCTGGCCAGCAGCTCCTTGATTTCCCGCACGTCTCTCAGCAACTCCGAATCTTTGTTCGCCGCGTTGATCGCCGCATAGATGACATGATATAAGATGAAGAAGAACAAGGCCCCGAAGAAGATCCAGAGGATGAATCCGAAGAATAACGCCACTTGATCACCTCATCACATTTTTAAGTACCTGCATAGATCACACATAATGTTTAACCGTCTTATTCACTGTGACATCGTTCGCTTTGTCCCAGATCGTGCTGTATTCGAATACGCCAGGTTGGAAAAATAACGGAATTCGTTCTCGGAACCAATCTTGCATCGGCAGACCGTCGAGTTCGTTCAAGTGCACCCAACGCAATTCCCCTTCCGGAGGCTGCTCCAGCAATTCACCCTCGAAGGAATCGATTAAATAATTGAACACCATGTACCGCAGCCCCGAGCTGATGTCGCAAAATTCGTTCAAGCCCTTGTACACGATTTCGGTTGCCATCAACCCGGTTTCTTCTTTCACCTCTCGAATGGCTCCGTCTACGATACTTTCCGGAAAATCGACCTTCCCGCCTGGCGCGATATAGCCCGGAAACCCCAATCTTGACGGGCGATTGATCAACAAGATCCGATCCCGGCTTCGCACCATGCATAAAGTTAGCATTTGAACGTTCACGTCCATCGCCATACACGATCCCTCATTCCCTGTTGACTACCACTTTTGAATATATCCGGCTCTTCTCAGGATGATTTCCGAGAAAGGATTCAGATCCGGTATCGGCTCATCCAGCGAGAAGTAGCGAAGCTCAAGCCCTTCGTGATCGTTGATCTGCGGCTCTCCCTGCACGTTCACGGCTTCGTACACGACCGTCGCATTGTACACTTCGTCCCCGTTCGGATAACGGTAGTACATGTCCTTGCCGGAGAGCAGCGTGACAAACCTCATCGAATCCGCTGTAAGTCCCGCTTCCTCCATCAGTTCTCGCCTGGCCGCCTCTTCGAACGAGTCGCCAAGCTCCAGCGCCCCGCCGATCGTGCCCCAATCGAAACTGTCCGATCTTTGTTGCAAGAGCAGTTGCCTTTCCCCGTTAAACACGAGCACGCACGCCCCTGCCATGATCAGCGGCCGTGAGCCAACATGCTTGCGCAAATCCAGGATGTATCCCATGTATTCGCTAATCTCCTATCCGCGTTATCCGCACGTATCGTTTATCCCCTATTTATTTACAAACATTGACATATCCCATTTTCTATCATAGAGTTTACTAGAACCGATTACCGATCGATAGAGAGGGTGCGCGTACATGCTCGACGAGCAATCGAAGAACCGGATTTTGGAGCAGCGAATCGGCGATGCAGGAGAAAGAGCGGGCCGATGGCAGGATGGACATTCGGACTTCCGGCTCGATTTCTTCAGTCAAGCGGCAGGAGGGCGTCTGGGTGCGGAATGGGCCGCCAAACGACTGAAATCCGAGCGGTACGACAGAAGCATCGTTTACACCGTCGACATCGATACCGCTTGCCAGGACGTCTACGAGATTCTCTCCGGCATGGGCGAAATCATCGAAACATCGGATGAACCTCTCGGCTTAGCCGCCGTCGTCGGCAGCGGATTCCTGAATATGAATCCAACGATCGTGACCGCGACTTTCGAGCCCGAAGACGATGAGGCGACGGCAATCCATCTGTCCGCGGTCGCCAAAGAAGGACTCATCAAGCAGAAATCCGCCCGGAAAGCCGTCGACCGCCTCATCGATACGCTGGCGCAAGGCCGCGGATAGCCACCTCTGGCGGCGTGGACCGCCGAACTTTCACCGTCGAAATATAGCAAGACCCTGCCGCAGATGTTCGCAATCTTGGGCAGGGTCTTCTTTCGTTAGCAGCATCTTCTACGATTATACAGGGAATCCGCGTTCAGCGGAAGCCCATCAGTCAGCCAAGCAATTCCTTCGCCAGACGGACGACGTTCGCGGTCGTGAATCCGAAGTAAGCGAGCACTTCGCCGCCCGGGCCGGAAGCGCCGAACGTGTCGATCGACAACACCTTGCCGCCGCGGCCTGCATACCGATCCCAGCCGAGCGCGATGCCGGCTTCGATCGTGATCCGCTTGGTCACGGCATCCGGCAGCACGCTTGCCCGGTAAGCCTCCGGCTGCCTGTCGAACAGCTCGCGGCACGGCATCGCCACGACGCGCACGGACGCGCCATCCTTCTCCAGCTCCGCCTTCGCGTTCACGGCCAGCGACACTTCCGATCCTGTGGCGATCAGAATGACGTCCGGCTGCGCATTCGTTTCCGCGAGAATATAGCCGCCTTTCGCAACTTCTTCCTTGACCGCCTTCGTCTCCTCGTAGATTGGCAGGTTTTGCCGGCTCAGCACGAGCGCGACCGGTCCTTCCTGCTGTTCCAGCGCATACGCCCACGCGCTCGCCGTCTCATTCGCATCGGACGGCCGGATCACCGTCAGGCCCGGAATCGTGCGCAGCGCGGCCAGATGCTCGACCGGCTCGTGCGTCGGCCCATCTTCCCCGACGGCGATCGAATCGTGCGTGAACACGTAGATAACAGGCAGCTTCTGCAGCGCCGCCAGCCGGATCGAAGGACGCAAGTAGTCGCAGAACACGAAGAACGTGCTGACGAACGGCTTCACCCCGCCATGCAGCGCCATGCCGTTGCCGGCCGCGCCCATCGCGTGCTCGCGAACGCCGAAGTACACGTTGCGGCCCGCATACGAATCTATGGCAAACTTCGGTTCGCCCTTGATGTCCGTCATCGTAGATCCGGACAGATCGGCGCTGCCGCCGAAGATCGACGGCACGAGCTTCACGTAGTGGTTGATCGATTCGCCGCTTGCGACGCGCGTGGAGACGGACTTCGCCGCATCGAACGTCAGAATATCGGAAGCATCGATAAGCACCTTGCCGTCAACCGCCGCCGCAAACTCCTTGCCTTGCGCGGGATGCTGCGCCGTGTAGCCCGCCACCAGCCGGTTCCATGCCGCTTCCTTGTCCGCGCCCTGCTGCTTCAATTGCTCGAAATGCGCCCTGACTGCGTCCGGCACGGTAAACTCTTCCTCGTGCGGCCAGCCGTATACCGCCTTTGTCGCCTTGGCCTCGTCCTTGCCGAGCGGATTGCCGTGCACCTTGTTCGTGCCCGCCGCCTTGCTGCCATAGCCGATCACGGTGCGCACCTCGATGATCGTCGGCTGTGCGTCATGGCCCTTCGCCGCCGTGATCGCTGCGGAGATCGCCGTGACATCGTTGCCATCTTCCACGCGCAAGTAATGCCAATTCGACGATTCCGCACGTTGACGTACATTTTCAGAGAACGACATGCCCAGATCCCCGTCCAGGGAGATATCGTTGGAATCATACAGCACGATCAGTTTGCCCAGCTTCATATGGCCGGCCATCGACATCGCTTCATAGGAGATCCCCTCCATCAAGCAGCCGTCACCGACAAGCGCATACGTATAGTGGTCGACGACCGGGAAGCCGTCGCGATTGAACTTCGCCGCCAAGTGCGCTTCCGCCATGGCCATGCCGACCGCCATCGCGACCCCTTGACCGAGCGGACCCGTCGTCGCGTCCACGCCGTCCGTATGTCCGAATTCGGGATGGCCCGGCGTGCGGCTGTTCAGCTTGCGGAATTGCTTCAGATCGTCGATCGACACCTGATAGCCGGTCAGATGCAGCAGGCTGTATAAGAGCGCCGAGCCGTGCCCCGCCGACAGCACGAAGCGGTCGCGGTTGAACCACTTGGCGTTGCCCGGGTGGTGATTCAGGTGCTGCGCCCATAGGGCGTAAGCCATCGGCGCGGCGCCCATCGGCAATCCCGGATGGCCGGAATTGGCGGCGTTTACGGCGTCAATGGACAAGGTACGGATCGTATCGATTGCAAGTTGGTCAATGGTTTGTGTGGTAGGCATAGTTGGATTCTCCTTCTTCGATATGAGATTGTTGTTCCGGCTTGGCATCGAACCACCAGTGGAAGCCGTCCTGCGCCAGCAGCGCGTCCGACTCGGCCGGTCCGTAGGAGCCCGCTGCGTACTTGTACAGCGGCACGAGATTGTCCGCGAACGCGTCCAGGATCGGCTGTACCCATTGCCAGGACAATTCCACTTCGTCCCAGTGCGCGAAGAACGTCGCGTCGCCGAGCATCGCGTCGTGGATCAAGTTCTCGTAAGCTTCGGGCACGTCTTCGCGGCCGGCGAACAGGTCCAGGTCGATATGGACGGGCCTGAACTTCCCCGCCTGGCGATCGTCCTTCGCGTTAAGCTGCAGCGTGATCGATTCGCTCGGTCCAATCTCGATGATGAGCAGGTTGGGCACGTTGCGGTCCGCGTGCGCCGGGTCGGCCGCGATGTTCGGGTCCTTGAACTCCACGACGATGCGCGTGGACTTCTCCAGCATCCGCTTGCCGGTGCGGATATAGAACGGCACGCCTCGCCAATCGCCATTGTCGATCTCCAGCCTGGCGGCGATGAACGTGTCGTTCATCGAACCCGGCGCGATGCCGGGCTCGGACGTGTAGCCCGCGGCCGTCTTGCCCTGCACCTCGCCGTCCGTGTACTGGCCGCGAACGACGCTCTGGCCGACATTCGACTTGGACAGCGGCTTGACAGCGCCCATCGCCTTCGTCTTCCGATCGCGCACGATATCGGGAGAACTCTCATGCGGCAAGCGAATCGCCGTCATCATCAACAGCTGCAGCATATGATTCTGGAACATGTCCCGAACGGCACCGACATGATCGTAATAGCCGGCGCGCTCTTCCACGCCGACCGTCTCGCTGGCCGTAATCTGCACGTTCGCGATCGAGCGGTTGCTCCACAGCGCTTGCAGCATCGGGTTTGCCTGTTGCACCGCGCCCAGCATCTGCACCATCGGCTTGCCCAAATAATGATCGATCCGGAAGATCTCCTCTTCCGCGAACGTATGGTTCAGCGTCCGGTTGAGATCACGGGCCGACGGCAAGTCATGGCCGAACGGCTTTTCGATGACCAGACGCTTCCAACCGGACGCGTCGCCAAGACCGCTCGCCTCGATCTGCGATGCGATCGTCTCGAAATATTCCGGCCCGACGGACAGGTAGAACAAGCGGTTCTGCGGCATTTGCAGCTCGTCTTCCCGCTGCCGCACCAAATTCAACAGCTTCTCGTAATCGTCGCGATGGCCGATATCCAGCACGCAGTAGCGGAATGCGCGCACGAATGCATTGACGGCTCCCTCGTCTTCCCCACGGCGTCTGGAGAATTGCCGGATCGATTGCCGGACGTTCGTCTGGAAAATCTCGTCCGTCCATTCCCTCCTGCCCAGCCCGATCAGGGAGAATGGCTGCGGCAGCTTCCCTTCGACGAACAAGTTATACAAAGCAGGATATATTTTACGTTTGGCCAAATCCCCCGTCGCTCCGAACAGCACCAGCGATACAGGTTCCATTCGCACCGCTCCTTCCCAGCGTCCTCCATATGCAAGCACTGGCATAATACGCATAAGATCACTATAATACGAAATGCAGCCATATATATAATCGATATATTTGATAGGAGCGATAGATGGTGTCTATAACCAGTAATCACGAGCTGTACAAAGTGTTTTATTGGGCCGCCAAGACGGGCAGCTTGACCCAAGCTGCCAAAGCCCTGTACCTGACGCAACCAAGCATAAGCCACGCGATCAAGCAGTTGGAAGACAGCGTCGGCCTCACGTTGTTCTATCGCAATACCAAGGGAGTCGAGCTGACGCAGGAAGGCGCCGTCCTGTATTCCTATATCGAGCAATCCCAAATGTTCATTTCCCTCGCGGAGGAGAAATTGGCCGCGCTGAAAAACCTGGATAGCGGCGAGCTGCGCATCGGCGGTAGCGATTCGCTGTTCAAGCACTATTTGCTGCCGTATTTGGAAGAGTATCATCGGCGTCATCCCGGTATCGGGCTTCATCTCATACACGGGACGACTCCGGAAGTGATGACGTATTTGAAGGAAGGCAAAGTCGATCTCGGCGTCGTGCGCATGCCGATCGGTGACGATCAATTGGAAGTCAAGGAAAGCATCCAACTGCAGGATTGCTTCGTGGCGGGAGCCGGGTATGACGCGTTGAAGAATGAAATTATGTCGCTGGACAAGCTGCAGGAGTACCCTGTCATCCTGTTCTCGCGCAACAGCCGGGCCCGCATGGCCATTACGGAACTGTTCCATAGCTACGGACATACGCTCAAGCCCGAGATCGAGGTCGGCAGCGTCGATTTGCTGATTGAATTCGCCAAGCGCGGGCTCGGCATCTCCTACGTCACGCGGGAATTCGTATCCAAGGAGCTGCAGGAAGGCTCGCTGTTCGAGATCCGGCTGGACGTGCAGCTGCCGCCTTCCCGGGTGGGCATTATGACGATGCGCAACATGCCGCTGTCCGTCGCCGCCAGGCGGTTCACGGAGTTGGTGGGATAAGTTTGTATTCTTATTGACTCAGAACTAATCATCGCATCGCTCAATAATCTTGTTCAGCTGCTCAATTTCTTTCGGATGATTCGGATTTGCCCGCGGTGATTGATCTCGTCTTCATAGACGTGAAACCACATGAAATAAAAATTCGCCTGCTTACCGTACCAGAATGTTTCCTCGCGAGCCAGCCAATCGTCGCCGACCGTTCGCAAAAAGTCGAGCGTTCGCTGTCTGACGGCATTCAGACGGTCGAGATAGTAGTCCAAGTCATTCCCTTTAATATAAAGACGTCCTTGGTCCCCCAGGTCCAGCGCCGGTCCCCATACGGTCTCTTCGATATCGGACAAATCCCGCTCTTCAAACGTTTTGACCTGGTACGCATATTCTACCGCCGCCATATGCAGCAACAGCGCGCCAATCGAATTGCTTTCGGGATCGATCAAAGTATCCAATTCCTCGATAGTCAGCCCTTTTACCGCTGCCATCGTCGTAAACCTCGCGTAGTTCATCATGGACAGCAATCGGCTGATTTGCGGGGAGTAGCCGGGTATGTCGGTAATCAGGTAAATCTTCTCCATATCCATTAACGGGTTCCTCCCAGCTTACCGAATATGCTTCACCAACGTCATCACGCGATCAATCCTTTTCTTGATGAACGATCTGTTGTCCGGCAGCAGCGAGAAGCCGCTCCGACGTGCCACCTCTTCGACGATGGATTCGACGCTTCTGTTGTCCGTGATGATTTTCTCCTCGGTAATGTCCGTATTGAACGCATGAAGGCAACGATCGATCTGCGCCTTCGCCCAAGTCTCGCCACTTGCAAGCCGCTTGTTCAAGCGCTTGACGATCGTTTCCTTGTCTGCATACAGGATGTAATGCTGCAACGGGACCCCGTCCGACTTAAGCCGTCCGACGATCTCGTCGTAATATTGACGATTGTTGATCGTCATCGGAACGATGAGCGTGCCGGCGTATTCCGAGGAAATGCGCCCCAGCATCTCGTAATTGAACGCCCGCCACTGTTCGTAATCCTGAAAATCGGCTTTGTGCGTTTCCTTGGGCGTGTTCCTCCGGATGAAATAACCGATATTTTCCGGATCGTAGACGAACGAATGAGGCAATCTGCGATGCAACTCGAACGCGCTGGTCGTTTTGCCCGAGCCGAACGCGCCGTTCAGCCAGATGATCAAGTGCTCACCTCCTGGTAGTAGTCTTCAATCACTACGAGCTAATTCGACGTCGGATGTCTATGCGAAAGCATAATCCCAGGTCAATCACCTCTGCGCCACCCCTTGAATCCCGCCTCCCATATAAGCATTTCTCCATTAATAATCATGGCGAGCATAATTAGGATAACAATCAAGCTTACGATCGCAAGTGCATGAATCAACGATGTTTTGTGTCTTAGCCGCTCGACGCCCCAGAACAGCAAGGCGGCAACGCTGCCGAATAAGGTGTTGAGCGGATGATGGTACAAGCCGTTGCCGTCGCTGAACAAGGTCGTCAGCCATGGGAACGCGGCACCGAGCACCGCATACACGACCATACGCACGATGTTGGACATTTTCAAGGTGAACTTGCCGGCCAAATCCACCAACACCGCACATGACAAGCCATATGTATATACGACCCAGATCGAGAAGATCGCCAAGAATACTGCTGCAAAACCGACAAGTGCGCCGAACAATCCAAGCACGAAGCTTCCGACTACCGTCACACCGATCCACGAACCTCCCGCCGCGGCCAACTTGACAATCGCATACTGAGCGGGAGCGCCCTGAAGCCACTGGGGCAGCACCATCCCCTGCTCGCTTTCTTCCAGCTTATTATCGAAGTCTAGCCCGCAGCCCCAACAGTAATTCGGATAAGTCGTGTGATAGCAATCCTCGCACAGCTGCTTTCGGCAACGGGCGCATGCTCGGTTTGACGGTTGCGTATCGTGAAAGAAACAGTTCATTCCGCCCTCCCGGGTGCACGGACATCGTTTAAAATGATAGATTTCCTGCTTTTCAATTCTCCGAATTGCCTCTGACGACCCAGCAGTCACGAAGGGACTGACGTCCTGAACCATTTACAAAATATAATCTTTGGAAATACCTATTCTTATAATTTCATTACCTTCCTTATCATACCAAACGGAACCCGATGGAAAACTACTTTCTGTTTTTCTTTGTAACGGTGAATAAGCAATAAAATATTCCTCATTATCCGGTACAATCAATTTATATTTCTCCCCGTCAACAAACGTCAGTATTTCAGATATATTTTCGTTATTTCTACCCATGAATACGACGTATTGCCCTTTATCAGTACTCCAAATCCTATATCTAACCTCATTAGTTCCATGCCCAGTCGAATCCAGTTTGAATTGATTATTCGATCCTTTAGTGAGGCGCGCTTCACCTATTTGAGAGTCCATCTTAAATAATATAATTCTGCGATTATCAATATCCTTTATAAGGATAATTTCAATTTCATTATTGACCATCTGACTGATAGATTTACTTATAGCTCCTTCATTATTTTTGATTGTATAGGTGTACATCGGTTTTAAATATTTTATGGATATAAAAGTCAAAGAAGCAATTGCCAAGAGGATGAATAGTAATTTAAATCTAATGATTTTCAATCGCCTTTCAGCCCTTTCATAACGTTCCCGCTTTCTTCAAATATCTCACAAATCTATCTTCAGTCTTATCATGTCTTTACACTGAATTCCATTCTCATATATCTCTTCTTCGTAATTTTTTATAAAATGATCTTCCCATATTTCATGAATTCTAAATCCACATTTCTGATAAAAACCAAGCTGCGTCAAACTCGAGTTTCCTGTGCCTATTTCTATTCGGTGTGCATTCAATTCCCTACACAAATCAATTGCTTTTTGAATTAGTTTCTTACCAATTCCCATACCTTGATAATCTTCATTTACTGAAACATTAATAATCTCCATTGTGGATTCATCAAGTCTCCATACAACGACAACACCAACTGTGAGTTCATCGTATATGGCAACAAATATAAAACTTCCATCCAAATATTGTTTAATATGCTCAATTGATGGATCTGCCAATAACAAAAGATCCATTGGCACCTTATCCATCGATTCTAATTTCTTTATTACTACCTCCATGTTACGCTCCCTTGTAATTTGCTGGACTCGCCTTGATCCAATAAGCTTGAAAGTATTATTCTGTTTTATTCATTGATTTTCTATATTCATCTGTTAGCATTCCTGAAAAGCCCCAATCTTCTTCTTCAATTTCCTGAATCACGATATGAATGTGTTCTGGTTTCTTGCCAAGTACTTTAACTAAAGTTCCTGTAAATTCCCTTACTATTTGCGCTTTTTGCTCACGATCTGCTCCTTTAGTGATTTGTAGATTAATATACGGCATGGATATTCCTCCCGTTATGGTTCGATAATATTATTTCCATCTGTGGCTTATAGCCGTAAGGCCCGTCGCGAGAAAACGATGTTATATGATGCTAGTGCTGTCTTCGAATTTATCCAACTCTCTTTGCCATTACAATATCCGGTTTTCCAATCCCGTTGGCATCCTAAAGATCCGCAGCCGGTTTTTGCCCGGTTAGAACCAACTTGCGCAGTGGCTGAGATGCTGTAGCCGGGTTTTGTCCGGTTAGAGCCAACAGCTTACTCGTTCGCTACATCGCAACCGGGTTTTGACAAGATGGCAGGTAATGATAACGTTATTTCGACAGCACTCTGCTAGAAACTCACATGGGATCGTAAAGGTATAATGCTACCCTGCACAGCCCGATTCTCCGCCACTATCTTGCATCCGCTCCCAATCCGACCTCAGCAGGCCCATTACGATCACGTCGACATATCGCCCGTTTTTATACTGCTTCTCCCTCAGTCTGCCTTCCTCTTGGAATCCGCAGGAACGGTAGCTACGGCATGCCCGCTCGTTGAAGTCGTATACTTCGAGCTCCAGTCGGTTCAGGTTCATCTCGAGAAACGCGAAATTGACCAGCAGTCTCAGAGCTTCTGTGCCGTATCCCTTGCCGAGTTGATGCACGTCACCGATGACGATGCCGATCGTGCCGACGCGGTTTTTCCAATCGATCCGGTCGAGGTTGACTTGACCGATGTACGCTTCGGTTACCGGGTCCGCGATGACGAAGCCGCGGCTGTCCGAGCTGCCTTCGAGCATATCATCGAGAAACTGTTCGGAAGCTTGCAGCGGATGGGGGTACAGAAATATGTCCGACAGATGGCAGACGATATCCGCATCGTTCACCCATTGCCGCATCGGTTCCAGATCATCCGAGCGGTACTCGCGCAGCATGATGCGTTTTCCATATAATCTTGGCAACTCAATCTCCCTCCCGAACAGGATCTTCCAGCAAAATTCCCTTCCCGATCGCCCGATCCAGTAAATCCATCGCAAAATGCCACAGCGGAGGCGCGATCCGTTCCACAGGCGCGATCCGGTGGACGACCTGCGAGCGCACGATGCCGTTGCGCCTCCAGCTGACGCCTCCCGTATAGTAATTGTGTAACAGAGGCAGCAGCCGATCGATCGCGTTTGCATAGCGCGCCTCAGCCGTCTCCCCCGCTTCGAATTCACGCCACAGCTGGATCCACTCCTCGCGCTGGTCCTCCGGCAGCATGCCGAACAAGCGGTCAGCCGCAGCCTGTTCACGCGCCTCTTTATCTTCATAGCCAACGGCGTCATAAGCGAACGTGTCGCCGGCATCCACTTCCACGATATCGTGAAGCAGCAACATGCGAATCACGCGGTCGATGTCGGGGCGCGGTTCCACTGTATGCTCCTGCATCAACAAGGCGAATACGGCAATATGCCAGCTGTGTTCCGCCGTATTTTCCCGCCTGCTGCCGTCCATGATCAGGGATTGCCGAAGCACGCCCTTCAACTTGTCGATCTCCGCGATGAACGCGATCTGACGCGTGATGCGCTCATTGTTCCATTGTTCCATACCCCAGCTCCGCCTCTCTCTTCTATATCGCCTGCGAACCGCACGCCAGCTGACGCCAATGGTCCGGCAGCGTCACCGATCCGTGCGGAATAAGTTCCAGCTTGAAATCAGGAATCAACTCCCGTGCGCGCATAGGCTCCGGACGATCGATCAGGCCGTACAGCCATCCGAGCAAGCCGACGATCCCTTCCGGCCAATAACCGGATTCCCGCAGCACCGCTATCGCGATATCGCCGTGCCGTTTGGCCAGCCGCTTGCCATCCGGACCGAGCAGCAGCGGCGCGTGCGCATAGCGGGGCAGCTGCACCCCAAGCGCTTCCGCCAGCATGAGCTGCCTTGGCGTGGAATCGAGCAGATCCCAGCCGCGAAGCACGTCCGTGATCCCCATCGCCGCATCGTCCACGACGACGGCAAGCTGATAGCCGACGATCCCGTCCGCCCGCTTCACGACGAAATCCCCGCCGGCCCGCGCCTCGAACGACTGCAAGCCCGCTATGCCGTCCGCGAAGCTCACAGGATTGTCCGGCATGGCGAACCGCAGCGACGGCGTCTTCTTCGTTTCCCGCTCCTTACGTTCCGCCGCGCTTAAGCCGCGGCAAGTGCCGGGATACACCGGTCCTTCCGCCTGCAAGCCGTGCGGCGCGCTGCCCGCGGCCAGCAAGTCGGCTCGGCTGCAATAACACGGGTATAGACTTCCTTCCGCCAACAGCCGCTCCATCGCTTCTTCGTACCCTTTTCCGCGCTTGCTTTGTTCATACGGCCCGCAAGCTCCGCACGTGTCAGGCCCTTCATCCCAATCCAGTCCGAGCCAGCGCATATCCCGCAAACAGCATTCCGCCCACTCCGGCTTGCACCGCGGCACGTCGATGTCCTCCATCCGCAGCACGATTTCCCCATTCTCCGACCTCGCCTGCAGCCAGGCCAGCAGCGCCGTCCCCGCATTGCCCAGGTGCAGCAGCCCCGATGGCGTCGGCGCGAATCGGCCGCGGACACGGCCTCTTCCTTCTGTCATCCCCTGCCTGGCCTCCTTTTTCCTGCGTCACCCAACCTGCGATTATTTTCCATTGTACCACGCGATTCATATTCCGTTCACAATTGTTCGTTAAGCTGTCGTTGTTGCATAATGAGTACAACAAGGCGCGCGCAAGGAGGCGAACGCAAGCGATGACACACATACTGGTCGTAGACGATGATGCCCATATCCGCGAGCTGGTCGGACTGTTTCTGATCCGCGAAGGCTTCGAGGTGACGCAAGCGGAGGACGGCCTCGCGGCGCTCGAAGCCATGGAACGCACCCCGGCCGATCTGGTCGTTCTCGATGTCATGATGCCGCGCATGGACGGCTGGGAGCTGTGCGCGAAGCTGCGGGAGCAGTACGACATCCCTCTGCTCATGCTGACGGCCAAGGGAGAAACTTCGCAGAAGGTCAAAGGTTTCCGGCTCGGCACGGACGATTACCTCGTCAAGCCGTTCGAGCCCGACGAGCTGGTCGTCAGGGTCAAGGCGCTGCTGAAGCGGTATCGCATTTCCATTTCCCAACAAGTATCCGTCGGCAACGTGCTGCTCGACCGGGAGGCGTTCGCCGTCATCGCGCCCGACGGCCGCATGACGCTTCCGCTCAAGGAGTTCGAATTGCTGTTCAAATTGGCGAGTTATCCCGGCATCACGTTCGCGCGCGAGCAATTGATCGAGCAAATCTGGGGCTTCGACTACGAAGGCGACGAACGCACGGTGGACGTCCATATCAAGCGCCTTCGGGAACGGTTCCCCGATGAACGATATGGCTTTCGCATCACGACGATCCGCGGACTCGGCTACCGGCTGGAGGCGCTCGAATGATCCGTTTTCTGTCTGCCGCTTACCAACGCATGCGCCGCGCGCACCTGGCCAGACATGAGCAGCTGCACGCGCTGCAGGAGGATTTTTATCGCAAAGGCGCTGAGGAGCTTAGCCGCAATCCGAACCGCCGCAACAAGCACAAAGCCCCCCGCCCTCCTGCCAAATGGGTCGTCACCGGGATCGTTATCCTGTATTCGACCATGCTCGTAAATTACGCGCTCGCCCATTGGATCATGTCCTATGTGTACGACCACTGGTTCCCGGAAGCGGGCTCCTCGGTCGGCCGGCAATTGCTGACCGTCGTCATCATGCTGTTCATCTTCGGTCTGATGATGACGGCAATCCGTATGATATTCGACCCCGGCCGCAAACAAATTTATTTATTCATCGCTTGGATCGACGCGATGCGCCGCATGTCCAAGGGCGACTTCAGCGTCACGCTCGATGCCGATCCCCGCCACCTCGGGCAGATGGGCGTCCTGGTCCGCAGCTTTAACGAAATGGCCACAGAGCTCGGTCAAATGGAACGAATGCGCCAGGAGTTCATTTCCAACGTCTCGCACGAGTTCCAGTCCCCTCTTACTTCGATTGGCGGCTTCGCGCGCGCCCTTCAGAACGAAGAGCTGACGCCGGATACGCGCCGCCATTACTTATGGATTATCGAATCCGAGAGCGCCAGATTATCCAAGCTCAGCGATAACTTGCTCAAGCTGACATCGCTCGAATCGAACCACCATCCGTTCGAAGCCAGATCCTATCGCCTGGATCGCCAGATCCGTCGGGTCATTCTCGGCTGCGAGCCGCAGTGGCAGGCCAAGCGGCTTGAGCTGGACGTCGATCTGGACGAACTGTCGATCGTCGCGGACGAAGATCTCCTGAATCAGGTTTGGAGCAATCTGGTGCACAACGCGATCAAATTCACGCCGGAGGGCGGCACGATCTGCGTTCGCCTGATCGAACGGGATAACCGCATCGAAGCTACCGTCACCGATACCGGCGTCGGCGTATCCGAAAAGGATCTGCCCCATCTGTTCGAGCGCTTCTTCAAAGCCGACAAAGCGCGCAGCCGCTCGGCCGGGGGCAGCGGTCTGGGCTTGTCCATCGTCAAGAAGATCGTCGAGCTGCATCACGGGTCCGTAACGGCAAGCAGCCGGAGCGGCGAAGGCACGACGTTCCGGGTCGCGCTTCCCGCGGTCAGCCGCGCCGAAGAAGCTCAAGAGCCGCTGCGCCCTTGAAATGTGATACACTAGCGCTAAGCGCACGCGTCTGCGTTCGCGCGCTACTCTATCACAGTCGGGGGAATCCGGATGAAACGAACGGAGAAGATCAACGCCCGTCATCTGGCCATTATGGAATCGGCGCACGATATGATCGCCACCTTCGACCCGCGCGGCAAAATCCGCTACCTCAACCGCGCCGGCTACCGTTTTCTTGGCATTACGAACCTGCAAGGCAAGAACGGGCAGCTCGAAACGTACATGTCGGAAGAGACGACGATCCGCCTGGTCCGGGGCCTGAAGATCGCGCTGGAGCAAGGCTACTGGCAAGACGAATCCGAATGGATAACGAAGAGCGGAGATATCCGCATCACCTCGCAGACCGTTGTCGCCCATCCTGCCGAGGACGGCGACGAACCTTACTATTCCACAATTTCCCGCGATATTACCGAACGCAAAGAGATCGAGCGTCAACTGGTGCTCGCCAAGCAAGCCGCAGACGAAGCCAACGAGACGAAGAGCCGGTTCCTCGTGCGGATGAGCCACGAAATTCGCACGCCCCTGAACGGCATCATCGGCCTGACTCATCTGCTTCAACGCACCCAACTAAACGACGTGCAGCGAGATTATTTGCGTCTTATCTCTACTTCCTCCAGCACGATGATGCATATTCTGAACGACATCCTCGACTTCGCCCGCATCGAATCGGACAAGCTGACGATCGAGCAGATTCCTTTCCGACTCGCGAATACGCTCGACCGGCTGAGCGGCACGTTCACCGTGCTGCTCGGGCCCAAGCCGGTCGATCTGATCATTTATACGGAACCCGACGTACCGGACGAACTGCACGGGGATCCGAACCGCCTCGAGCAAGTGCTGCTGAACCTGGTCGGCAATGCGATCAAGTTCACGGAGAGCGGCAGCATCCAGCTGCATATTTCCCTGTCCGGCGAATCGCAGACGCGCAAGCGGCTTAACTTCGTCGTCTCGGATACCGGAATCGGCATGACGCCTGAACAGCTGGACGCCCTGTTCGTCCCGTTCGTGCAGGCAGCCGGCGGCGCCGGCCGCATGTCCGGCGGATCGGGACTTGGACTGGCGATCAGCCAGGCGCTGATCCAGCGCATGGGCGGAACGGGCATAAAAGCCGCCAGCCGGTACGGCGAAGGGACGACCTTTACCTTCGAATTGGAATTTCCGGCAGACCCGACGTCCGTCGGCGCCAGCATCTTGCCAACCGACATGCGCGTGCTCGTGCTTGAAGACAGCGCCGCCATGCGCGCGCATTGGGAGAGAACGCTGGCGCAGCTCGGCTGCTCGGTTCGTACGGCCGCGACCTGGCAAGAGACGCGCAGGCTGATGAGCTTGGGCTGCTGGGACGTCTGGATCGCCGACATGGAAGCGGACGATATGCATGGAGAGACGACTTGGGCGGAATGGAAATCGGAGGCGGATGCCTTCGGCGTCGCCACGCTATGCAGCACTTCCCTGTACGGCCGAGATGCGTTGATGTCGCTGCCGGAGCAGTTGCGGCCAGCGGGCGTCCTGCTCAAGCCTGCGGCCAAGCAGCGCATTGCGCACGCCTTGCTCAGCTTGAAAGACAGCAAGCAGCACGATCGCGCCGAAGGCGGCGAAGCAGCTTCGGAAGCTTCACCGCGTCCGCAGTTGCTGGGCAAGGTGCTCGTCGTCGAAGACGATCCGATCAGCCGTACGGTCATGACCGAGATTTTGAAGGAATTCGGTCTCGAAGTTTATGAAGCGACACAAGCTGCGGAAGCGATCCACCTGCTCGAACGCCAATCCTGCCATATGGTATTGATGGATTTGCATCTGCAGGACACGAACGGCTTGGCGCTCATGCAGCACATCCGCCTCAACGACAGATGGAACGAAATGCCGATCATCGTCATATCGGGCGCGCAGGAAGAATCCATCTGGCAGCAAGCCAGACTGGCCGGAATGAGCGACCGCTTGCCCAAGCCCGTCGAACCGAATACGCTGTTCCGGCTGCTGACCAAGTGGCTGCCTCCTGCCGAACATCCGGGACAGTCGGGCCGCTGGTGGACCGACACGGAATTGCTCGACATTCCGCATGCGCTGCACCGGCTCGACGGCAAAACCGGGCTCTATTTACGACTATTGGAACGTTTCGCGGACGAGTATGCCAACTTGCCCGCCAGATTGCAGCAATTATGCCAGGAAGGCGATACCGATAAGCTGCATCGCGTGCTCCATTCGTTTCGCGGCGCCGCCTCGCACCTGGGGGCCAATCTGATCGCTTCGGACGCTTATCTGCTGGAAGAGGCCTGTGTGCGGAACGAACCGATGCAGGAACTGCTCGTCAAGCTGGATCTCGGACTGCGCCGTCTCATTCTCGCGATTCAAGACATTTTAAGACAAAAAAAGTAGTTAGACGGATGCAAGTCGACAAGATATAATAGAGTTGCAGCTATTTGTTAGCAAATTGTGAGTTTCCCAAACAATTCGACCAAGTTGGTGATCTTTTTGACGAAGATTCTCGTAGTGGAAGACGACCAGATCATCGGCGAAATGCTCACCATGTACTTAACGGAGGAACAGTTTCAAGTACAGCGCGAGAGCACAGCCAAGGACGGCTTTCTTGCCGTCGAATCGTTCGATCCCGACGTCATTTTGCTCGATCTCATCCTTCCGGATTCCCAAGGCACCGATCTGTGTGCCCAATTCAGGAAGCTGACGGACGTTCCGCTCATCGTCGTATCGATGAAGACCGCCGTGGCGGATCGCATCCAGGCTATTGACGCGGGCGCGGACGATTATTTGGTCAAGCCGTTCAGCATGCAGGAGCTTAAGGTGCGCATCGGAGCGCTGCTCAGGCGCCGCAATCATCCGGTCGACCCGTCAGGAAGACCGAGGGGCGCTATGTCGGCAGCCGCGGCCGATCCGCGCAAGGGCATCGTGCTGGAAATCGATCGCCGCACGCTCGTTCGCAACGGCGAGCCGATTGAGACGACGTTCTCCGAATACGAGATTATGAAACTGTTCATCGAGCATCCGGGCCGGGTTTATACGCGCGAAGAATTGATCAGCGCCGTCAGGGGCATCGACTCTTTCGTGAATGATCGCGCCATCGACGTCCATGTGACAAACCTGCGGCGCAAGCTGGAGGACAATCCGAAGCAGCCTCAATACATCAAGACCGTATGGGGCGTAGGCTATAAATATGTTCCATAATGACAGCTGAGCCCTCTCTTAACATCTCACCGCAAACTTTCTAAATCTTTGTCAAGTAAACTCACGGTGAACCACTGTGGAGGGACTACATACACCATGATCCACTTGCCTAATCTGCTGCAGAATTTCGTAAACATACTTGTCTTCATTATGATAGCAAACCGTATTTACGGATGGACCCTGCATTGGAACGAACCCGCAAGACGCATCGTCATCGGGGCGATGTTCGGCATCGCGGGGCTGCTCTCGATGCAGATGCCGATCCAGGCGGGCGACGGGATTACCGTCGATTTGAAGGGCGTGCTGGCCGGTTTGTCCGGCTTGATGGGCGGATCCTTATCCGCCTTTATTGCTGTTCTTCTGATCGGCGGTTATCGGATTTACCTGGGTGGAGCCGGCATGCTGCCCGGCTTGATCTGCATTGTATTGGTCGCGGGCATCGGCGCGCTTCTGCGACTTCAATATATGAAGCAGTCGTTGCCGCTTCGCCGGATCTGGTGGGCGCCCGTCTTGTTCGGCTGGATGATCGCGGTCATGCAATTGACGCTTACATCCATGTTCCCGGCTGAAGTCCGCAATGAGCTGCTGCAGCAATTTACCATTCCGCTCTTGCTTGTCTATCCCTCCGCTTGCCTTATCCTCCATTATTTCCTGACAATCGAATGGGTGAAACTGACGAATGCCCAGCTCGACCGCGTGACCGGACTGCCGACATCGGACTTCTTGAAGAAGCGATGGCAGCAAACGATCGCGCGTCGGAAGCCTTTCGCTCTCGTCATCCTGAATGTGGAGCGGCTGCGCACCGTGAACGATATGCACGGCGTGCATGCGGCCAATGAGCTGCTGAAGGAATGCGGCAACCGGCTTCGGCAGAACGTCCCTGCCGGCACCACGATCTGCCGCTACAATGGACGCGATTTCGCAGTGACCCTCCCGCACTACGACATGCTTCAAGCGTTGATCTGGCTTGTCGACACGAAGAAGCTGCTGTCCGCTCCCTATCCGGTGCAAGGCAATCTATGTCTTGTTTCGTTCAGCTCCGGCCTGGCCGTATACGAGGGCGATGAAGCGACCTTGGACGAACTGTGCCTGAAAGCCGATACGGCATTGCGCTATGCGATGGACAACGGCCTGGATCAGACCGTTCCTTACGAGGATCGCCTGACAGAGCAGCTGCGCTACCGGACCAGTCTCGAGAAAGATCTTGGCTTTGCGCTGGAACGCGACCAATTCCAACTGCATTATCAACCTCAATACGAACTGGAGACCGGAAGGCTGCGCGGCTTCGAGGCGCTGATTCGCTGGAATCATCCCGACTGGGGAGCAATCTCCCCCGCCGAATTCATTCCGCTCGCGGAGGAGTCGCGGCTGATTATCCCGATCGGCGAATGGGTGCTGAAAACCGCGTGCTCCATGGCGATGCGGATGAACTTGAACGACACGGGCACGACGATCGCGGTCAACGTCTCCGCGGTGCAATTGCTCGAGCCCGATTTTCCCGACCGCGTCCACGAGATTCTGCAGATCACCGGCCTGCGCGGTGAACGTCTGGAGCTCGAACTGACCGAGAGCACGCTCGTCCAATCGTTCGAGCAGGCTTCCAAGCAGCTGCTTCGCATCAAGCAATGGGGCATTCGGCTGGCGCTCGACGACTTCGGCGTCGGCTACTCCTCGCTCAGCTATTTGCGCCGCATGCCGTTCGACCTGATCAAGATCGACCGCAGCTTCATCGAGGATATCGGCCGCAGCCACGACGACCGCATGACCAAGTCGCTCATCGACTGGGTGAAGGAGCTGCGTTACGGCATTTTGGCGGAAGGACTGGAGTCGCATGACCAACTGTATTGGCTGAAGCAGTGGAAGTGCGATTTCGCGCAAGGCTATCTGTTCAGCAGGCCGATTCCCGAGCCTGACCTGCAGAGGCAGCTGCGCTCCACGATCTCGATCGCGCCGACCGGACTATCACCGGGAACGCCGTCATGACCACCCCTTACGATCGCGCAGCGACGTGATGTGCGCGACGTGATGCCGTCCATGCCAGGCGTACAACCCGAGCGTGCGGTCAAGGCGCGACGAACGCGAAGCTTCCGGGTAACGGTACGTTCTCGCGAAGTCCGCATCGTTCATCGCGCGCAGGAGCAGCGACCAGCGGGCATGCAGCCCGCTTACTTGTTCAACGGCCAGCGAGACGGGCGCCCTGTCGGAATCGGCCAGCTTCGCCCACGCGTCTTCATCGTAAGTCTTGATGACCGGATCCTCTTCGGTCAAAGCCAGCTTGAAACGCATCATGCAATTCATGTGGCTGTCCGTCAGATGATGCGCGACTTGCCTGACGGTCCAACCCCCTTCCCGGTACGGCGTATCGAGCTGCTCGTCCGTCAATCCGTCCAGCGCCGCCGCCAGTTGCCCCGGCAGAAGTTCGATGTCGCGAATCCAGGCTTCTCTCTGTTCAGGCGCGATCTCGCCCTCTTGTACGAATTTCCCGATCGGATAACGCAGATCTTGCGTCATGCGAGAATCTCCTCCACTCTGTTCAAGAATAAGTCCATCTCTTCATCGGTACCGATGCTGATGCGCAGGAAGTTGTCGATCCGCGGCTGCTTGAAATAGCGCACGAGCACACCCCTTCGCTTCAACTCCAGGAACAGAGGCTCGGCCCGATGAATCGGATGGGACGCGAACACGAAGTTCGCTGACGAATCGATCACCCGGAAGCCCAAGTTCCGCAGACCTGCAACCGTCCGTTCTCTTGTAGCGATCACTTTGCGGGTCGTTTCCTGGAAGTAGGCGGTATCCTCGAACGCTGCCGTAGCGCCTGCTAGCGCCAGGCGGTCGACGGTGTAGGAATTGAACGAGTTTTTTACCCTGTTCAGTCCGTCGATCAGGTCGGGATGCCCGATGGCGACCCCTACCCGCAAGCCCGCAAGCGAACGCGACTTCGATAGCGTGTGGACGACCAGCAGGTTCGGGTGATCGTTCACGAGCCGCACAGCCGAGCTTCCGCCGAAATCGATGTAAGCCTCATCCAGGATGACGACACGGCCAGCATGGCGAGTCGCCAAGGCAGCCAGCTCGTCCGTGTCGACGTAGCGGCCGGTCGGCGCGTTCGGATTCGGCAGTACGATGCCCCCGCTCTCCCCCTCGAATCCGTGAAGCGGTACGCGAAATTCCTCGTCGAGCGGCACGGTTTCATAGGGGATCCGATACAAGGCCGAATAAACTTTATAGAAACTGTACGTGATGTCCGGGAACCGGATAGCGGGGCCGTCGGGCGAGAAGAAGGCGGCGAAGGCGAACCCGAGAATTTCATCCGATCCGTTGCCGATGAAGATTTGGCTTGGGTGTACGCCGTAGTAGTCGGCCGCCTTCTCGGCCAAGCCGCTGCAGGTCGGGTCCGGATACAGGCGTAAGTCCGCGTTCGCGGCATCCCGGATTGCCGCGATCACGCGCGGCGACGGCGGGTACGGGTTCTCGTTCGTGTTCAGCTTGACGTAGGATTGATCTTTCGGCTGTTCTCCCGGCACATAGGGAACCAGCGATGCGGCCAGCGGGCTCAAGTAGGGATTCATGGACAGTCTCCTTCAACAAAGTTCATTCCATCTATTATACGCCTGAGCGATCCCGATGGAAAAGTACGATATCATCATTCCCTTTTGGCGCCTTGCCAGATATAATAGGACATGTTGCGTGCAGCGACAGAACCCATACTAACTCAGATATAGGTGTACTTACATGAGCATTTTGACTGTTACGAATCTTACGCATGGCTTCGGCGACCGGGCCATCTTCCAGGACGTGTCGTTTCGGCTGCTGAAGGGCGAGCACGTCGGCCTGATCGGCGCTAACGGAGAAGGCAAGTCCACCTTCATGAGCATCATTACGGGAAGTCTGGAGCCTGACGCCGGCACAGTCGAATGGGCGAAGAAGTCCCGTGTCGGCTATCTCGACCAGCATTCCGTGCTGCAGCGCGGCATGACGATCCGCGATGCGCTGAAGAGCGCGTTCCGCTACTTGACCGATATGGAAGCCGAAATGAACGAGATGTATGCCCGCATGGGAGACGTTTCTCCAGAGGAGCTGGAGCGGCTGCTGGAGGAAGTCGGCACGATCCAGGATCTCTTGACGATGGGCGATTTCTATCTGATCGACGCCAAGGTCGAAGAAGTGGCGCGCGGGCTCGGACTCGGCGACATCGGCCTGGAGCGCGACGTGAACGATCTGAGCGGCGGCCAGCGGACGAAGGTGCTGCTTGCCAAGCTTCTGCTCGAGAAACCCGACATTCTGCTGCTCGACGAGCCGACCAACTACTTGGACGAGCAGCATATCGAGTGGCTGAAGCGATATTTGCAAGCGTACGATAACGCCTTCATCCTGGTGTCGCACGATATCCCGTTCCTGAACAGCGTCGTCAACCTGATCTACCACGTGGAAAATTTGGAGTTGCACCGCTATGTCGGGGACTATGAGACATTCCGGCAGCAGCACGAGGCGAAGAAGCAGCAGCTCGAATCCGCCTACAAGCGGCAGCAGCAGGAAATCGCAGATTTGAAGGATTTCGTCGCCCGCAACAAGGCGCGCGTCTCGACTCGCAATATGGCGATGTCGCGCCAGAAGAAGCTCGACAGCATGGAGCTGATCGAGCTGGCGAAGGAGAAGCCGAAGCCGGTGTTCGCCTTCAAGGAAGCCCGTGCGTCCGGCCGCACCTTGTTCGAGGCGAAGCAATTGGTCATCGGTTACGACGAGCCGCTCTCCCGCCCGCTCGACTTGCTTATGGAGCGCGGCCAGAAGATCGCGCTCGTCGGCGCGAACGGGATCGGCAAGACGACGCTGCTCCGCAGCTTGCTGGGAGACATCCCCGCTCTGTCCGGCAGCGTCATTCGCGGCGAGAACCAGCTGATCGGCTATTTCGAGCAGGAAGTGAAGCATGAGGCGGACGAGACCTGCATCGAATCGGTGTGGAAGGCGTTTCCCTCCTTTTCGCAATTCGAGGTTCGCGCTGCTCTCGCCAAATGCGGCCTCACGACGAAGCATATCGAGAGCAAGATCGCCGTGCTGAGCGGCGGCGAGAAAGCCAAAGTCAGGCTGTGCAAGCTGATCAACCGGGAGACGAACATCCTCGTGCTTGACGAACCGACCAACCATCTGGACGTCGATGCCAAGGACGAATTGAAGCGGGCGCTTCAAGCCTACAAAGGCAGTATACTCCTCATCAGCCACGAGCCCGAATTTTACCGCGAAATTGCTGCAGAAATATGGAACTGCGAGGCATGGACGACGAAAGTCATCTGACCGATCGGCACTACAAATATGACATAGACAAGGTGATCATCATGATTCAGCTTACCGAGAAGCGCCAACAGCAGCTCGATTACATTGGCATTACCGAGCAAGACCTTGCCCTGCTCCATCGCCATCTCGATACGTTCAGTCATATCGTAAACGATCTGGTCGACGAGCTGTACAACCGGATTATGGAGCGGCCCGAATTGCGACGGATCATCGAAGCGCACAGCACGGTCGATCGTCTCAAGGAGACGCAGAGATGGTATTTCCAATCGCTCGCATCCGGCGTGATCGACGAAGAATACGTCGAGAGGCGGATATTCGTCGGCAAGATTCATTCCCGGATCGGCTTGTCCACGCAATGGTATTTGGGTACGTACATGCTGTATTTGGATTTGGCAACCTATCATTTCAAGAACGAGCTGCCGGACGTCTGGCTGAACCTCATCCACTCGCTGACGAAGATGTTCAACTTCGATTCCCAGCTCGTGCTGGAAGCCTATGAGCAAGATGAGAAAGCGAAGCTGCAAAAGCTCGCCGACGACCAGGGACGCCTTCTGGTCGGCGTGAACGCCGCCGTCCAGGAGCTGGCGTCCATGATGGTGGAACTGAGCAGCAGCAGCGAATCCGTGGCGGAGTCGGCGATGCACGCAGCGGAGTCGCAAGAGAAATCGCATCAGATGGTGAAAGAATTGGCGGAGGAAATCAAGCAAATCCGGCATATGGGCAGTTTGATTCAGGAAATATCGGACCAATCCCACTTGCTCGGATTGAACGCGGCGATCGAAGCCGCCCGCGCCGGAGAAGCCGGCCGCGGATTCGAAGTGGTCGCCGGCGAAATCCGCAAGCTGGCCGAAGGCTCCAAAGGCGCGTTGAAGCAAATCCAGGATAAGCTGACGACGATCACTTCCGTATTGAAGCAAGTGTCTGCAGAATCGACACAGACGACGGCCCAGGTGCAGGCACAAGCCGCCAGCTCGCAAGAGCTGTCTTCCTTCGTGCAGATGATCGAGAAGGTCACGGAAGATCTGGAGCAATTGCAGGAGAAGAGCAACTGATTATAGGATTTTGAACACAATCGACTGTCTTCTGAACGATAATCGATCAGAAGACAGTCTTCGAAATCGTTCTTATCGAGCACCCCACCAACAAGGCGTTTCCGTTCATTTATTCGGCCTTCTCCGCCTCCTTGAAATAATGCGCCGCGCTGGCCTTGATTATGGAACCACCTATCGTCAAACAAAAAAGACAAGCTTCCAAAAAAGCCTGTCTTCTTGCGCTTGTACGATTGAGTTTTGTTCAACAAACGGTTAACCAACTGCGCTCGGTTCCTGACGTTCAGCTTCCGGTATATCGCGGATAGATGCTTGGCTGTTGAACGTCATCTCGACCAGCACGATTTCCGAACGGCTGGCGATGCGGATCGGCGGCCCCCAGGAGCCGAAGCCCGACGACACCGCCACATGCATGACGCCTTTGCGCACGTAGCCCCAATCCAGCTCAAACAGCCGCTTCGTCACCCAATGATTAGGCGCGAATTGTCCCCGATGCGTATGTCCGCACAACAGCAGGTCCACCCCGGCTTCCATAGCTTTGGCGAACTGATACGGCTGGTGATCCATCAGGATGATCGGCTTGTCCCGATCGACGCCATCCAGCAGTGTCTCCACATCGAGGCGTCCTCCAGCGTCCATCGACTCCGCCGTCCGATCCTTGCGGCCGGCTACGGCTACGGCGCCATCCGCGATCTCCACGACCTCGTCCCGCAGGACGGGAATCCCGATCTCCCGCATCCGGTCGACATATTCCTCGATATGTCCGCCGTAATATTCGTGGTTGCCGAGCACGGCATAGACTCCGTATCGCGCCTGCAGCCGCTGCAGCAGTTCGCTCATGCGATGACGCACGAACGGCTCGATGCTGTCGTCGATCACGTCACCCGGCAGCAAGATCACGTCCGGCTTCAACGCATCCATCATCGCGATCAGGCGCCGCAAATGCCGCTTGCCGACGACATTGCCCAGATGAATATCCGATACCGCCGCGATACGGAGCTTGTCCAGGCCGTTCGCCCGCTTGTCTACCTGCACGGGATAGGTGCGCACGACCGGAGACCAGGCGTTGCGCGAACCCCACAGCAGCACAATGACGATCGCGCAGACCGCAATCCAACCCGCGTATAGCGTGTAATTTTCCGGCTTGTCCCCCGCCAGATCCCAAATCCAGCCGATCAGGGAAGCCGGTATGGCGATAAGCAGCGCGAATTCCATGACTGCGAAGTAATACGAGCCGATGACCTTGAGCAGTCGGCCGACCGGACGGACCGCTCCCGGCAGCTTCACGCGACCGAGCAAATAGGAGAAGGCGATGAGCGCGAACACCAGCCCATATGCGACGGGCGACAATGACGGCGCCACCCGCTTCGCGAACAACCATCCTTGCCAGCCCACGAATCCGTTAATGACAGCATATACGAACAAGAACATCGCAAATCCAACCCACATGCGTCCCTTCATGCATCCGTCTCCTCGAGGCTCACCGCCATATATGAAACCGTGTAAATTATACCACAGTCACAGACAAGGCGGGAGGTCCTGCATGATCGCCCTTGACCACCTTTCAGTGTCCAGCGGGATCCGTTTGGAAGGATCGGCCTGGTGAAGCGCATCGGCCGTATATTGCCGCAGCAGAGCGCGCGTACGGAACAGGACGGATTTGACCGCAGGCACGCTCGTTCCCAGCGCATCGGCAGTTTCCTGCATCGTGTAGCCGAAGTACTCGGACAATAGCAGCATCTCGATGCTCCGGCTCGGCAGCTTTTCTCCGATCCATTCGATCAGGCTTCTCACTTCCACGTAATCCGAATCCAGCCAGCTTGTCCGGAAGCTGGACAGCGACAGCTTCCTTCTGCGTTGCAGCATGCGGCAATGGTCGATCCACAAATTGCGCGCGACCCGGATGAGGAACGGCTTGATATCGTGATACGGCTTATTATTCAGGAAGTAGATGAGCGACTTCAACAAGACTTCCTGGTACAGGTCCTCTCCGTCCCATTTGGAATGCGTCAAGTAGAAACAGTATTTGCGCAGATCCTCGAGGTGAGGCTCCACCAATGATTCATACTCAGCAGTCGCACTCACCTGACGCCATCCCCTTTCAAACCCGAAATGCGTTACTCGAATCGAAGCGCTTCAATCGGCTTCAGCTTCGCCGCTTTATTCGCCGGGAACATCCCGAACAAAACGCCGATGAACACCGAGAACAAGAAAGCAATCAGCATGATGTCGGCAGAGAAGCTGACTTGCATGTTCATGACCTTCGAGGCAAGCCGTCCGATCCCGATGCCGAGCGCGATGCCAAGAACGCCGCCTAGGCCGCTGAGCGACATCGATTCGATCAGGAACTGGAACAGAATATCACGTTTTTTCGCCCCGATCGCTTTGCGGATGCCGATCTCCCTCGTGCGTTCGGTGACGGAGACGAGCATGATGTTCATGATGCCGATGCCGCCTACGAGAAGGGAAATGCCTGCTATGCCGGCGAGCGCGATCGTCAGCGTATCGGTGACCGAGCTCAAGGCGGACAGCGCTTCGCTCTGATTGAATACGCGGTAGCTGTTCGTGTTGCCGCGGAATTTTTTGCTGAGCGCAGCCTCCAGGCCAGCTACGACCGCATCGATCTGATCCTCTTGTTCAACCTGTACATAGACGGTACGCACACCTCTGGATTTGAACAAGCGCTCCGATGAGCTGAGCGGGATCAGGACGACTTCGTCATTGGAACCGGTCGTCGAGCTTCCTTTGGACGCCAGAACCCCGACCACTTTATAGCGCACGCCGTTAATTTGCACGTATTGCCCGACCGGATTGTCCGTGCCGAACAGGTCCGTGGCCGTCTGCGAGCCGATGACCGCCACTTTCTGGTAGAAGTCGAGATCGATCTGTGACAAAGTGCGGCCGGAGGCCATGCTATATTCTCTGACATCTGCATATTCGGAATTCGTGCCGATTACGCTGACATTGACGCTTTCCGTACCGAACTTGACCGAGGCATTCGACGTGTTCGCAGGCGCCAAGTACTGTATGCCTTCCACGTCGCCCAAGCTTTCCGCTTCCTTGGACGTCAGAGTACTCGTCGAACCTCTGCCCGTGATGTTGACGGTCAGCAGGTTCGTACCGAGGCTTTGCAGTTGTTCGGTCACCGACTTAGTCGCCCCTTGCCCGAGCGAGACAAGCGCGATGACGGCAGTCACGCCGATAATGATCCCAAGCATCGTCAGCAGCGAACGAAGCTTATTGGACAGGATGCTCTTGAATGCCATCTTGATGCCTTGGATCACATTCATACGGCCTGTTCCTCCTCGCTCAGCCTGCCGTCTTGAATGCGCACGACACGCCTCGCCTGACGGGAAATTTCAAGATCATGCGTGATGAGCACGATCGTGTGCCCCAGCGCATTCAATTCCCGGATCAGACTCATCACTTCTTTGCCTGTCTTCGTATCCAGCGCGCCTGTCGGCTCGTCCGCAAGCAGCATCGGCGGGCTGCCCGCGAGCGCCCGGGCGATGGCAACGCGCTGCTGCTGCCCGCCGGAAAGCTCGACGGGTCGATGACCCATCCGCCCATCAAGGCCGACCTTGCGCAGCGCTTCCACGACTTGTTCCTTGCGTTCTCGCAGCGGCACTCCGCGATAGATGAGCGGCAATTCGACGTTCTCGTAGGCGGTCAGCTTGGCAAGCAAGTTGAAGTTTTGGAAGATGAAACCGATTTTCCGATTGCGAATTTCCGCCAGCTTGTTGTCCCGCAACCGGCTGACCTCTTCCCCGTCCAGCCAATATTGGCCGGCAGTAGCCGCATCCAGGCATCCGATTACGTTCATCAAGGTCGATTTGCCCGATCCCGACGGCCCGATGATCGCGACGAAATCGCCATGTCGGACGTTCAGCGATACTTCATCCAAAGCTTTCAGCGTTTCTCCGCCCATGCGATACATCTTGCTCAGCCGTTCGATTCGGATCAGCGGTTCTGACGTTGCTTGCGCTTGCGTCACCTCTCCCCTCCTCCTTGGGCTCCGCCGCCGGCCGAACGGTTCACCGCACCGCCGGAGACCCGATTGGCCCCGCCATTGCCGCCGGGAGCGAATCCGCCGCCTGGAAATCCGCCCGCGCCTCCAGGAGCGATTCCCCCGCCGCCGAACCCGCCGCCACCGAATCCGCCTCCGCCAAATGTATTCTGATTCGTGTTGCTTGCGACCGTTGTCGGCACGATGACCTCTTGCCCTTCTTGCAACCCGGATACGATTTCGATGAAATCCTCATTATGTATGCCGACTTCTACCTCTACGCGATTAACACCGCTCTGCATGCCTGCCGCTGCCATCCGATTCTGTCGGCTTCCATTTCCGCTGCCTGCAACCGCTCCTCTGCCCGAGGCCCCTGCTTGCCCGCCTGTAGCTGCCGATTGTCCACCCGTACCCATCGAATTGCCCCGATTCGGCAGCGCTGGCGATTCTGCCGCTCCCGTCTCCTCGGTTCCCGGCACCATGATAAAGTATCGATTCCCGACCGATTGCACGGCTTCGATCGGCAAATACAAGGCATCCGCTTTCTGGTCGACGATGATCGTCGCTTCCGCGGACATGCCGACCTTCAGGTTAGTCACATCGTCAAGCGTAATCGTCACGTCGAACGAGGCGACTCCGCTGGTGGCCGTCCCTTCCTGGGCGATGCTCGTGACTTTGCCCGTAAACTTCTGTTCCGGCAGAGCTTCTACCAAGATGTTCGCGAGTTGTCCCAACTTCACCTTCGAGATGTCGAGCTCGTCCACGCCGACTACTATTTGCAACTGATCATAGTCGACGACTTCGCCCAATGAAGTCGTGCTGCCGCCCCCCTGTCCGCCGACCGTATCGCCGACTGCGAGCGTGAAAGTAGCAAGCGTGCCATCGATCGGAGCGATGATCGGATCCAGCGCATCGTCCGTCTCCTCTTGCAAGGCGGCGATATCTTCCCTCGTGCTTTCGATATCGAGCTGTTGCTTCTGGATACTGATCGTAAGTTCGGCGCGTTTGCCGTCATCCGATGCTTCCTTGAATTGTTTTTGCAAATTGTCCAAGTCCAGCTGCTTCTTCTTTAAATCCAGCTGCTTGCTCCTGATTTGCGTTTTTCGGCTGGAAGAAGCGTCTTCCTGCTCGAAAGCGGCCAATGTTTGCCCCTTCTTCACCTTGTCGCCCTGCTTCGCGGTTACCGTCGCAATCTTTCCTGATGAAGAAGCTTTCAGCGTTTCCCGATACGCCGTCTTGATATTGCCGGTCCCGCTGATCGCCGACTCCAAATTTCCTTTGCGTACCAGCGTCGTTTGCAAGGCAGCCTGAAGCGGTTTCTGGACTTGTTGCTGAGACCACCACCAATAGCCCCCGCCGCCTCCGGCCACGATGACCAGTGCCAAACCGGTCGTCCACCATCTGTTCCATTTCATCTGCGAAACGTTCCTCCTTAGGCAGGCTCTATTCAGCAACCCCATTTTGAAGGATCAACCTTAGTTGAAGATGAATGCCAACTGAAAGTTTGCTGAAGAATACCTGCCGGACGCACAACGATTTATAATAGACCTATATGGGCTCGTCCGATCAGAGCCGCTATGGAGGTTCGCAGTTCATGCAGCAAGACAAGGGAATCAAGGTGCTCATCGTCGACGACGAGCCGAATATCGTGCAGTTTCTGACGATGGGTCTAGCGAACGAAGGATATCAGGTATACAGCGCCGCGGATGGCGATGAAGGGGTGAAAGCGCTCAGCGCCCACGCCCCGCATATCGTCATCCTGGACGTGATGATGCCGGGAATGGACGGTTTCGAAGCATGCAGGCGCATGAAAGAAATTCAACCAGTAGCTGTCATCATGTTGACCGCACGCGAGGAGACGGAGAATCGGGTGAGAGGCCTTCATATCGGAGCAGACGACTATATGGCCAAGCCGTTCAGCTTCGAGGAATTGCTCGCCCGCATTCATGCGCGAATCCGCAATCAATTCCCGCATTTGCTGGAGGAGGTTGGAGCGGGGCCTTTCCGCATCGACGATCGCCGCAAGGAGATCCGCCAGCAGGACCGCGTACTCGAACTGTCGCCGACGGAATACGAATTGCTGAAATTTCTCATTCTCCATCATGGTACTGTTCTGAGCAAGAGCACCATATTGGATCGGGTATGGGGGTACGATTTCGGGGGCGAAGACAATATCGTGGAAGTATATGTCCGATCGCTGCGCGACAAGATCGAGGACCGCGAGCATCAGATCATTCGCACGATCCGCGGCGCCGGTTACAGGATGGACCTATGAGGAAAAGAGGAGCGCTGCGCTCGCAGCTTCTGGTTCGGTCCCTGCTCTTGCTGCTCGCCATCCTCATCGGCATCGGCGTCATCCAGTATGCCTTCATGGAACGGTTCCTGTACCGGAACAAGGCGGAAGCCATTCATCAGCAAATCATGACGACACCCGGGGAAATGTGGATTCGGCTGGCTGACGGCATGCGAAGAGGACGCGAAGTCCCCGTCGTGCTGCTCGACGCATCGTCCATCATGCTGCGCGACCGTAACGGGGAATTGACGGAATTGTCAACGCGGGCGGATTCCCAAGACGCTCGAAATCGCAAGCTCCAATGGATCGACGGCAATTCATCTTCATCCGGCAAGCCGGTTCTCTACCGACTCGCCAGGAACGAAGAAGGCGTCGAGCAATTGGTCGTGACGCAAGCCATTCGTTCCTTCTCGGGGGGCAGGGCGGACATCCAGGTCAGTCTTCCGACCGGGCCGCTCCGCAAAGACTTATACCGGCAATTGGCCATCTATGTCGCGATCGCCCTGTTCGCACTCTTGTTCGGGGCCCTGATCTTCCTGCCGGTCATTCGCCGGACGCTCGTGCCGTTAACCAACGTTACGGACACGGTGGAATCGATCGACGCAGGCAATTTAAGCGAACGCTTGCCGGATATGCAAGGACAAGCCGAGATCGATCGGCTCGCCCATTCTTTCAATCGGATGCTGGGCCGGCTTGAACAATCGTTCCTGGCCGAGCAGGAAGCCAAAGAACAGATGCGCAGATTCATCGCCGACGCCTCGCACGAACTGCGAACGCCGCTCACTTCGATTCACGGTTTTCTGGAAGTTCTGCTGCGCGGGGCGGCGAAGCAGCCGGAACAGCTAGACCAATCGCTGCGCAGTATGAACGGCGAATCGAGGCGGCTAAGAAAGTTGGTGCAGGACTTGCTCCTGCTCGCGAACCTGGACCGGACGCCCGAGCTCCGGACAGCGCCGACGGATTTAAACCAGGTGTTGACCGAGATGGAGCCCCAACTTCGCGTATTGGCGCAAGACAGAGCCGTTCAGCTTGATTTGCGGCCGATTCCGACGCTCATGCTCGATACCGACAAGATGAAGCAAGTCGTTCTCAATCTCGTTCACAATGCCGTGCAGCATACCGACCCCGCAGCGGGCAGGATTGTCATGAAGACCACATCCGGACGAGACGGCGTCACCTTGTCCATCGCCGATAACGGCACAGGCATCGCGCCCGAGCATCTGGCTCGCTTGTTCGACCGATTCTATCGCGTAGATGAATCCCGCTCGCGGTTGCATGGTGGGACCGGGCTGGGTCTTTCCATCACCAAGTCCATCGTCGAGCATCATGGCGGAACAATTCAAGCGCGTAGCGAAGCCGGCCAAGGCACCGTTTTCTTCGTTTCCCTGCCTGCCGCTGTTACCGCCGTTGTTATCCCTTGACTCTCGGCTTTGTGGGATCGCCGTTCGGAGCTGGTACAAGCCCAGCCGCCGCCAGCTTCGACAAGTAGTACCATTCTTCCCGCATCATATGGTCCGGCATGAGCGGCATGATGCGGTCCAACGCTTCCGCCGACAGCTCCATTTCCTCCAGTTCGGATAGAAATCGGACAAACAACTGCATCTCCATATCGATTTCCGTATGGAACCGGCCGAATGCCGGAAAATCGGACAGCCCCGTGCGCATGTATCCGCACATCTCGATCGCCTTCAAGTAGAATCCTTCGAAATGCTTGGCAAACTCCCGGCTGCGCTTGATCAGCCGCTTCTCCACCATATCCAGATCCGCTTGAATCTCACTGGCGTGCCCTGCCGCATCCGGGAGCCACAACAGATCGTAATGGAGCGGCTCGAATCGCGGTACAGGATTGCCGGACAGCAGCGCTTGCAAAATTCTCACGTATTCCTCCAACTCATTCACCATATGATTGATGAATGTCGGGGTCATCATGATCGCAACCCGACCGGTCAGAATACGGGCGAGCAAGTCGAGCTTGAACGTCCGCAATGCCGCCGTCTGACGATAAGCCTCCTCGTTCAACGCGCTCAACTCTGTCGACGGCGAAGCCGTTCTCGCCTGCTCCAACAACCGGTCGAAATTCGAAATGAACATCTGCGCTTTCTCGACGTCAGCCGTCTCTTTAGGCGACAGCATGTCGAGAATGAACCTGGCGTGATCGCCCAATATTTGCAGCCAGAAGCGGTGCTCGAACAAGGCAGCTTCCGCACGATCCGTTCCCGTTGCCACTGCGGTTCACACTCCTCTCGCCTCACCTTATGATCGGCGGATTGTCCGTTATGCATAGTCCATTCGCGGTTTGCGCGCCATCGTCACTTCGCCATCTTTCATGCCAATATCCCCTCGCCTCAGGACCGAGATTGGATCTCAGGATTCTCCGCAAATTCAACATCCTCACACCCCATTACTGCTTCACAAACCCGCATATCGAAGTTCTTGCCTGCATGCCAATATCCCCTCGCGTCAGAACACGAGATCCTGATAAACGTAATACCACTATCCCATCGCATCAGGATAAAAATAATCACATCATTATTTCTATAATTTATTTACTAAAGAACAAACGTTTGGTATAATGAAATAAGAACAAACGTTCCTATACATTGGAGGGAAGCTGCATGGTTTCTACTTATGAGTCGTTTGAGGCGTTTTGCCAACACTTCAACACGGAAGCCGCATGCGCTCAAGCTTTGTTCGCAGCGCGCTGGCCGGATGGATTTCGCTGTCCGCAATGCGACCATCACCGGTACTCCCTCATCAATACGCGCAGATTGCCACTGTATGAATGCCTCACTTGCAGACGCCAAACTTCGATTATCGCCGGCACGATCATGGAAGGCAGCTCTACTAAGCTGACCCGATGGTTTCAAGCGGTGTATCTGCTGGTGCAGCCAAGCGGCATCAGCGCAATCCGTCTGGCGGAAATCATTCAAGTTACTTATAAAACCGCCTGGCTGATTGCACACAAAGTTCGTCATGCCATGCAGCAAGCCGATTCGGAAAGCCAACTTGAAGGGACCGTTCGCATCCAACGCACTTTTTATGGTTATCCTTCGTTCTTTGACGCCAGACAACCACTGATCATCGGCGCTACGATAAATTCACGACAGCACCCCCAGCATTTGAAAATCAAGCAGCCCCATCCGAGTCATGTCGTGAACAGCAGCCGGTTCATTACAGATTCGGGCGTTGGCGAGTTCGTCGGCAACCACCTTAGTCGTCATGCGAAACTCGAGCTTCCCCGACCCGTTACCCCATTCCATCCGCTCATCCGAGTTCGTGTAGAGGTATCGCATTGGTTGAATCAGACATTTCAAGGCATCGGTGCCAAACACCTGCAAGCCTATTTGGACGAATACGCCTTCCGATACAATCATCTAACAGCTTCTAAGCAAATATTGCCAAACTTGTTGCATTGGTGCACCGCAACACCTGTTTTGATCTATCGGGAATTAATTCGCAATCGGCCCATACTTCCGGTTCCGTGGACCGCCTGGGGCGGCAAGAACAAATGGAGGGGACGGTACCTCTCGCTATGGGTGGCATGATTTTGCTTGACCTTATAGGGTGACAGACCAACACAATAATAAGCTTTCGAAAATCGCACAAAACATCGATTGATATACGACACCTTACTCCTATGAGGCACAGCATAATGGAAATTCGCCTTGCGATCGCTCAACGGCAAGCTCTTTCTCAAGAGTGCGACCATGATCTGAGCGGAGGGGATAATGGCATGGCGGTCACAAAAACGATATAAGCCCCTCCGAAACCGACAACACCACCGAACCATGCTTACCTACAACAACACAAAAAAACGCCTCAACCTCATCCATCAGGTTGAAACGCTTAATATTAACATGCGCATATGACGAAATCGTAAAATGGTCCACGCACATGTAGCGATTCGTAATATGGCCATGCTTATGTGCAAGGTACGGAAAACTTGAGCCCGCAATTTACGATACGACAGTGACCGCAGTGCCGCTGACCGCAACCATCAGCATGCCTTCGCGCACGACTTCATAATCCACGTCGACGCCGACAACCGCATTCGCACCCAATCGCTGAGCTTGTGACACCATCTCGGAAATAGCTATATCCCGAGCTTCCTTCAGCTTGCTCTCATAAGCACCGGAACGGCCCCCGACAACGTCGGTAATCGATGCAAGGAAATCGCGGAAAATGTTCGCCCCCATGATCGTCTCGCCGTTTACGATCCCCATGTATTGCGTAATGCGATAACCTTCCACATTCGGCGTTGTCGTTACCAGCATATCTGGCATTCCTCCTGATCGATGATGAATTCGGCGGCGACTACCTGGAGTAGCCGTCCGTCGGTGCAGCGCCGCCTTCATCTACAGCATATTCGAAATCGTCGATGTCATACAACTGGATCGGCACCGAATTCTGCACCACTTTGTCTTGGAACTCCACATGGTCGGTCACGACCGGAGCCTGCAATCGCAGCGATGTCAGAATGATCTCCGTCTCGATCGGATCGAACAGCTCGCCGTATTGCATATTCTCCACCGCATTCACGACAATGAAGGTCACATGCTCGTTAATCGGCAGCGGCGGACTTTCTTTCCAGGGCGCGGCGAGTGCCCGTTCCAGCTTCTTCTTGTTGAATGGATCCTCGAAGAAAGCGATCATTTCCCCGATCTTGTCCCGGACATGCCGCTCATCGTCCGGATCCTGCATGATCGGCTCCTCGCTCTCCCTCAGATCGTACAGTTCCATAATCGTCGTATACGGTATTCTGTATTCGACAGAACGTTTCGGCTGAAGCAGTTGGCCATAGATGGCGATCATTACCGCCTCGATCACAAAACGCCGGCTCATTCCTCGTCATTCCCTTCAATCCCGCGCATTGCTTCCCATTATATCATAAAATGACGGACATGTAGCAGGCGAATAGGATATAATATATTTCAGTTACGGGAAAGGAATGGTATCGGTCCATGTCGGATATCTCTTTATCGACCTACCGCACACTCACTTCGAACGAACAACGAGCAGCTTTTCGGCACGCCATGGAAGCCAAAGGCTATTCCGCCTTCTTCCCATTCGTTGAAGACATGCGCAATGTATTGAAAAATTATGACGAATCCGATCAACAAGCCATCGGCCAATTGCTGCAGCGAAGTCGAGCCGATTTCCCCGAGCCGCATCGTTACAGCCCCTCATGGGCCGGCTTATGGAACGAATTCGATCATCTCTATGCTGCGAAGAACGACGTCATGCGTGACATTCCCGTTCCCGAACGGGAGGGTGAGTGGCAGGTGCTGATCGACAATCCGTATTTGCCTCATCAAGTCGTGTGCTACCCCGCGCTCACGTTCGTGGACGCAGCCTACACGTATGCCTATTTCCAGAAGGACTTGAAACCGAACGAGATGCTCCGGCTGCAGAAAGTGTCCCATGTGCTTGTCACAAACGGACGCAGAGAAGCTTCCATGCTTCCGGATGCCTAAGTAAAACAAACCCCCGGTATCCAGGGCATTCTGCTTGCTGGAACCGGGGGTTCTTCTGACTTCTCGCTTGCCTAATTATCCTTCCGATTCGCCACAAGCGCACCGTCCTGCAGACAGACCTGACGCCTGTCGTCGTTTCGCAGCTTCACATTGGCCATCTTCGCCTGGTGCTCGCTCAGTTCGGCCGGCGCCCAATCCGCAAACGACTCGGCATCGCGGTTCGCGCGCTTCATAGCGTCCGCAACCTCAACTTCGTCTGGCGCTTGCTCCCACTGTAAAATCCCAAAGTAAGGCAAGCGATATCCATTCACTTGCTGGCACGCCAGCAGTTCGCCCGTCAGCTTATTCCTCAATGCATAAATCATCGGAGGCCATCCTCATCTTACAAATACGGATTTTCGTGCTTGGCTTTGAGCATATTCCAGCGGCGTTCGATTTCATTCTCGAACTCGCGGAGCGTGTCGGCGTATTCCGGCTTGGACAGATGCCGGGTTTTGCCCATCATCTTGAGCCAATCCGATACAGGCACCCGCTTGTTTTTCTCCTCCGGATTATAGGTGATCGTGGTAACGCCCTTCTCCACTTCATAGAGCGGGAAGAAGCAGGAATTGACCGCCTGATCGATGATGGTCGTGCCGTCTTTGTCGTCGGACAGCCAGTTGAGCGGACAGGTGATCAGAATTTTGCCGTATACCATGCCGACGTTCTGCGCATACCATTGCGCCTTGGCCGCTTTGCGGACGAGGTCCGTCGGATTGCCCTCGCTGCCTGTGAACACGTACGGGATGTTCGTCGCCGCCATGATTTGCGCCGTGTCTTTATGGTGGAACACTTTGCCGCCCTGTGCCTTGCCGACATTGGACGTGGACGTCCGATGGCCGATCGGCGTAGAGTACGACAATTGCGCTCCGGTGTTCATGTAACCTTCGTTATCGTATTCGACGATGATCATACGGTGGTTCCGCAGCGCGGCGCCGATTGCCGGGCCCATGCCGATATCCATGCCGCCGTCGCCGGTAATCATGACGAAAGTGAAATCGTCCTTGAGCCCGAGATGGTCAAGTTCGCCGCGGCGTTTGCGTTCGTGGAACATCTCGACGACGCCGGACATCGTGGCCGCGCCGTTCTGGAACAAGTTATGGATATAAGTCGCCTTATGCGCCGAATACGGATAGCCAGTCGTGACAACCATCGCGCATCCGGTATGGAACAAAGCGACGATATCGCCTTCGATTCCTTTGAAGAACAGCTCCAGGCCGGAGAAGATGCCGCAGCCGGGACAAGCGCCATGTCCGGGGGCGATCCGCTTCGGCTTTTTGGTCAGCGAGCGCAGCGGCGGAATACGTACGTTCAGCTTGCCTGTCTCTTCATTCGGCGTGACCGTGATGAGACCCGTTTTCAAATCCTCGTATTTCATCGGCTCTATCACTCGCTTGGGCGCCTTGGTCGGATCGCCGGGCGTATGGCCGTGATAGTCGAACGGTTTTTCGACGTACCCTTTGTTGGCCGCATCGATCGCAAATTCGAACAGCTTCAGCCCGTCCTCCGCGTAGAAGTCTTTGCCTCCGAGACCGTAGACGCGGCTGACAACGAGCGTGTCATGATTGCGATACGTTTGCAGTGCAGCCTTGATTTCCAGCACCATATTGCCGCCGTGGCCGCCGAACGAATCCGCACGATCGCCTACCGTAACAGCCTTGACGCCTGCAAGCGCATCGGCGATCGCCTTCGCCGGGAATGGACGGATGATGTTCGGCGAGATGGAACCGGCTTTCACGCCTTGCGCCCGCAGTTGATCGACGACGTCCTTGATGATCTCGGCGGAAGAGTTCAGCAGGAATACCGCGACTTCCGCGTCTTCCATCCGATAAAGTTCAAGCACCGGATAGTCTCGGCCCGTCAATTCGGCATATTCCTTGCGAATCCGATCGTATACTTCTTCGGCTTTGTACATCGCCATCGATTGCTGGTAGCAGTTGTTGATATAGTCAGGTTCGTTCATGTACGGTCCGACGGTTACCGGATTGTTGCGGTCCAACACATGGACGAACCCTTCCGGCGGGTGCTCGCCTACGAATTTCTGCACGTCTTCGCGGTGGGCAAACGTGTTGACGCGGCGCTTCTGATGGCTGGTGAAATAGCCGTCGGATGCAACCAGCACCGGCAAGCGCACTTCCGGGTCTTCCGCCAGCTTGAGCGCGATGATATTCATATCGTATACGGCCTGGGGATCGCGGCACAGCACGATCGGCCAACCGGTATTCAAGGCGAAGTACAAGTCAGAGTGATCGCCGTGAATGTCGAGCGGTCCGGATACCGAGCGACAGACGAGGTTCATAACCATCGGGAAGCGCGTACCGGATTGCACCGGCATCTGCTCGAGCATGTACAGGTACCCGTTCGCACTGGTGGCGTTGAACACGCGCCCGCCGCCTGTCGATGCGCCGTAGCAGACACCCGCGGAGCCGTGCTCTCCGTCGGCCGGGATGAGCACGATGTCATGCTGGCCGTTCGCTTTCATCAAATCAAGGAATTGCGCCACTTCGGTGGAAGGAGATATCGGAAAATACCCCATGATATGATAGTTGATCTGATGAGCGGCATATGCGGCCATTTCGTTGCCGGATTCGTAGACGATGCGCTGCTCCACCGTGCCGGATGATTCCATTTCCTTACGAATGTCAATCGCCATTGCTCTTTTCCCTCTCCCTTCGACTTCCCATGATGATTAGATTATTGCGCTAAATGAAACCGATGCGCGACACGGTGGTCGTCTGCATATCCCGTTTCCTCGAACTCGCTGGACAAGGCGTCCGTCGGACATGCT
Source organism: Bacillota bacterium (assembly GCA_023391635.1). Taxonomy (GTDB): domain Bacteria; phylum Bacillota; class Bacilli; order Paenibacillales; family Paenibacillaceae; genus Cohnella. The sequence continues at coordinate 79,473 of JAEWAQ010000038.1, forward strand.
TCGACGCATTTCAAGCAGCCTTTGCAATATTGATAATCGATCCCTTGCAGGAACATTTGGGGGCGGCCCTTCTTGTCCGGCTGCTCTTCCCAGACGAAGCAAAAGTCGGGACAGACATTATCGCAAGCCGCGCAATGAATGCACGTATCTTCGTCGAAATGCGGCATCATGCCCGCGCGCGAGATGCTGAGGTCCTTCAGAATGCTGTTGCCCGGATTAATGATCGTACCGCCGATGGGCTGGGTTTCGTAGCCGAGAACCGGGGTGTCCATCCGTACGAAGTCAGGCATTGTATCGCCTGCTGCCAGAGCGAACGATTGAAATTTAACTTCATCGTAGCCGCGCTGGAACGTGTTCAACGCCGGTTGTACCGCGCCGGGATACTTCTTCTCCAGCGACTTGCGAATAACGCCTTTCATGAAGTCGGGGTCCAGAAATTCGCACAACCGGAACAGACCGCCGAGCATGGCCATGTTGACGCGATTGTTCTCCGCAAGGGCGATGCCGGTCGCGTCGACTACGGCAATCGTACCGCCCTTCAATTTCAACTTATCCTTCAGTTGCTCAGGGGACAGCTTGGAATTGACCAGCACGATGCTATCCTCGTAAATCCCTGAAATAACGTTGACCGTCTTGGACAAATTCTCATGAAAAATGCCGACGACATGAGGCCGCTCGACCGGAGAAGTATCGCGAATGCGCGTCTCCATATCGCAGAATCGGATATGCGCTTTGACAGGCGAACCTTTCTTCTCGGAACCGTACGAACTGAAACTTACGCCATTCAGGCCTACGCCCATCACGCCTGCCTCGGCCAACATCTTGCCGGCCAGATTGGCACCCAGTCCCCCGATCGATTCCAACCGGATTTCGAAAAAACCGAGCTCGTTCATTTTGGGTAACTGCACCATGCTGCCTTTCGTCCCCTTTCGAAAATAAAGTGAGCGTCAACTGTGAGGAATAAGTTGCAATCCTTTATTATTTCGCGATTTTTTGCAAAATTCCTGCAACTCTGCGGAAATATCGCCATGCACGCGATGCCGATCTTGCCCCATGTAGATATTGTATGTTGCGATTCGCATAAACGGACAATGGAAACGCAAGCTATGCCTATAACCCAGCAAAGGAGTAGAGCTCATGTCTTCATCCAAACAACGACGGGAGAACGCCTGGAAAATACGCAAACAAGCGCGTCACCACAAGCACGGCAAAATAACTTCTTTACATGAACTGGCTCAGCAGGAAGAAACGGAAGAAAAGCCTGATTCAATGGATCGGTGAATGGAGCCTTCTTAAGAACTACCGACTTTTCGATTAAGAAAGTTCCGATAGTCGACCGTTTCAGATCACGCATGTTTTGGTTGCCGTCAGGATAAGCGAATTTTCTCGGCTGCCGTCAATCGACGGCCCATGACTTCCAATACGAGCCGGCCGTCTTGCATGCCCCATATCTCGTCGGCATACTTTTCGGCCAGCTCCAGGCGATGAATGGCAACGACGATCGTCGTGCCGCGCTCCTCGGACAGCTTCTTGAACGTGGCCATCAGCTCTTCCGAAGCGTGCGGATCGAGGCCGGACACCGGCTCGTCCGCGAGCAGCAAGCGGGCGCCATGCACAAGCGCGCGCGCGATGGCAATCCGCTGGCGCTCGCCGCCGCTCATCTTCTCGACCGGGCGTTTCGCATGGTCCATCAAGCCGACCTTCTCCAGCATGTCCATGCCGCCCATATAGTCGTCATTGCGCACCATGCCGGTCACACGGCGCCATACCGGCGTTTGTTCGGCGTTGCCGATCAGGACGTTCTTGAGCGCCGATTTTTTCTCCAGGAGCACCGGACGCTGCTCCAAATAAGCGATTTGACGTCTGAACTTCAGCCGTTCGAAGAAGCTCGCCTTCAGCATGTCTACGCCATCCACTTTGTATTCGCCGGACGACCAGCGATCGCGAAGCGCCAGACAACGCAGTAATGCAGACTTGCCGCTGCCGCTGGCGCCGGCGACTACGATAAACCTGCCTTCGTTCAGGCGCGCGTGGATTCCTTCAAGAATCGTCTTGCCTTCCGGCAATTTTCGGCTCAATCCGTTAACGATGATCATCGAGGGGGACTAACTCCTTCTAAAATCATAATAAATCTAGTTTATTTCATTACGGAACGTCTTTCCATACGAACGAATGTTTGCTATAATGGTTATGGGAACGAACGTTCCCCACATTGTGATAAAAGGCGGGATGATGGAATGGCAAACAGCGAACACTTCCGTTACATGGAACCTTCTAAGGGAGCCAGGCCGTCAAGAGATCTAACCTTCAAATTTTACACCGACGGCAAGCTCGAGATTATCGACAACGATACGGGAAGCCGAATAAGCCCCCGCGAATTAAGCGGAGGCAGCTACGACTTCTATGTTCGTCAGCGGATCGCTTTGATCAAGCGGGACCTGCATGCCAAGATCGCGAAGTACGCATGACGGAGATCGGCGCATCCATCTGCCGGCCGCGGATCCAACTTAGGGCAAGTTTTTATTGATATGGTTCATGCTGGCCGGATATCGCGCCATTTTTTGCAAATTCGGCGTTTTGGACCTGGCCGCGAAGCGCGATTCGTTACGCTGATCGTCGGCTTTCGTGCTTTTGTTTTTGGGCATCCTGTCACCTCCCGACCGCCGGTCGTATGAACGCTTCCCTTTCCTAGCTTTCCGCAATCGCATCATTTACAAACGTCATCCCCCAAGCGATAATGGAACAGAATATTCCGCTTGGGTGACGGGAGACATCAACGATATGAGACAGACCTTGTTTTTCGACCTGGACGATACGCTTGTTTATTGCAATAAGTATTTCCATCTCGTGCTGGAGCAGTTCGCGGACTTCATGACGACATGGTTTGGTCCGCTAGGTGTGAACCGCGTGGACATCTTGCAGAAGCATACGGAGATCGATATCGCTGGCGTGCAGGCGGTCGGTTTTCTGGGGGAGCATTTTCCGAAATCGTTCGTGGACACATATCGCTTCTTCCGCGACCTGACCGGTCGCCCTGCCTCCAATCAGGAGGAATCGCGCATGTGGGAACTGGGCAACAGCGTGTACGAACAGGAAGTAGAGCCTTACCCCTACATGGAGGAAACGTTGAAGCAACTGTCGCGCGAAGGGCATGATCTGCATTTGTATACCGGCGGAGAAGAGCGCATTCAGCACAGCAAGATCGATCGGTTGAAACTGCAGCGGTTTTTCGGCAATCGCATCTATGTTCGTCAGCATAAGAATACAGAGGCGCTGGATCAAATCTTAAAGAACGGCGGATTCGATCGCGGCACCACCTGGATGATCGGGAATTCGCTGCGGACCGACGTGCTGCCGGCTTTGCAGTGCGGAATCCATTCCGTTTACATGAAGCGTGAAGACGAATGGTCGTACAATATGGTTCCGATCGAGACGGAGCCGCCCGGCGCCTTCCTGACCTTGCATTCGCTCGCCGAAGTTCCGTCGTCCATACGAAAATTCATGGATCGACGGGGGTAAAGGGACAACTTTATTTTATCTGAAGGAACCTTCTAACCCTGGCATGCGGGTATCGCCGTTTCTCGCGAAGATTGTGCGATATAGTCGTATTAACGGTATGGGAGATCCTGCAAGCTCATTAGCTTATCGAATATTAGCTTGACGCCATTGGCCCAATTCGGGTCTTCCGCATAAGTCTCATTCAGCCATTCGAACGGATCGAAGCCTTCCGGCCGCTTGCTCGCTTGCCGCGACACGGTACGCGCCGCAATATCGGCGGAATGGCCGATATCCGTATTGAACTCTTCCCAGCTATGAAACACATTGAACGGATTGTTGGCGATTTGCTTTGCATGCTTCGCGGATTTCGGGACGAACCCTTGCTCCTGGCCGGTTATCGCAAACAGCAGCAGCGGGCTGACGTCATGTTGCCGCGCACTGTCCACGATGGCGCTGAAATAAGGCTCGTCCGCCAGCAAAGAATCGCGGCCGTTCAAATAAGCTTTCACCGCGGTCGTATCGATCTCCCGATACCGCATCGCATCAGGCATTCCGATGTCAGTTGAAGGCGCTTGCAGAACGGGAAATTCGATGGCAGGCAGAGGTGCGGAGGCGGGCTCAAGCAAGATTGCCTCCTCTTTGCCGCTTAGATAAGCAGTCGCAGCAATGCTGCCGACAAGCACGACCACGGCAGCAGCCCAAGCCAGCTTAGGGATCGCCGCGGCGCTGATGCGCCGCCGCTTGTCCAATGCTGCACCAGCGAGCTCGGCGGTCTCTTCAAGCTCGCGCCCTGCCGGCAGCAGATCGACTGCGAATGAAGTCTCGCGGGCGCCGTCCTGCAACAGCTGCTGCCCGAACAGACGGGCGGCCAGCCGCTCGCCGCTCCACTGTCCCGGTGCGCGTTCCTGCATCCACCGCAGCACAGGGTCGAGAATGAGAGCTTCCATGGCGGGATCCGGCAACGCCACCGATGCGCACGCGTCCAGCACGTCCTCCGGTTCGATGGCGCGGCGTTCGCTGACGAGGCATTGGCGGACCAGCCGGCCCGCAATCCGTTCTTTCACGTCCGCCGGCAGATCGGGCAAGCGGCGGTTCACGGTTTGCCGCACCGCTGTCGCCACGATTTCGGCACGCTCCCTACCGGGTAACGCCGCATATTTGGCATGCACGTATCGGCGAATGACGCCAACGTCTGCCGGAGACAACAAAACGGCATTTCCCATCGCTGAGATCACCTGCCTTACGTCAGGCGGCATGCAGCCGCCTATTCCGATATGCGATCCATGGCTGTAACGGCTTTATAGCTGCGGCCGCAATACCCTGTCGTACACAGCGAATGCATACGGCAGATCGTTCTTCTCATCCCGAACGCCAGGTGTGCGTGACGCCAGCTTCCATTCGCGGGAAGGGAGCTCGGGAAAGCAAGCATCTCCCTCGAACGCTTGATCGATCTCCGTCAACAGGACACGATCGGCGTAAGGGAGCATCAAGCGATAGATTTCCTCGCCGCCGATCACCATCAAATCCTGGTCGCCGATTCGCCCCAAAGCCTCTTCCGCAGAACGGACAAGCATGCATCCATCGGGCGCTTTGGTTAACGTGCGGGACAAAATTACGTTCGTGCGGTTTTTTAACGGGCCCTTCAGCGATTCGAACGTCTTGCGGCCCATCAGCACCGTCATTCCCTTCGTCTGGGCAACGAAATAAGCCGTATCCGCCGGAAGCCGCCAAGGCAGCCGATTGTTCGCCCCGATGACGCCGTTCGAGGCGGCGGCAGCGATCATGCTGATCGTCATGGACGGTCACCTTCCTTATGCTTGATAGCCTGAGTCCTCATATGGCAACCGGTGCCTTGATCGCAGGGTGATGCTCGTAGCCGGCAAACTCGAAATCCTCGTAGACGTAATCAAAGATTGAATCCGGCTTGCGCTTGATGACGAGCGTCGGCAGCGGCAGCGGATCGCGCGTGAGCTGCAGCTTCACCTGCTCCAGATGGTTGTTGTAAATATGCACGTCTCCGCCGGAGAAGACGAATTCGCCAACTTCCAGCTCGCACTGTTGTGCGACCATATGGGTAAGCAGCGCGTAGGATGCGATATTGAAAGGCAAGCCGAGGAACGTATCGACCGAGCGCATCGTCAGCATGCAGCTGAGCTTGCCGCCCGCTACGTAAAATTGGAACAGCAAATGGCATGGCGGCAGCTTCATCTGATCGATAACCGCCACGTTCCATGCGCTGACCAGATGCCGCCGCGAGTCGGGGTTGCGCTTGATCGCCTCGACGACTTGGGCGATCTGGTCGATCTTCCGCCCGTCCGGCGACTCCCATGCGCGCCACTGCGACCCGTAGACCGGGCCCAGATCGCCGTTCTCGTCTGCCCATTCGTCCCAGATCGAGACGCCGTTCTCTTTCAAATACCGGATATTCGTATCTCCCCGCAGAAACCAGAGCAGCTCATGCACGACCGATTTCAAATGAATGCGCTTGGTCGTCACGAGCGGAAATCCTTCGTTCAAGTCATATCGCAGCTGCCTGCCGAAGACGGAAATCGTGCCCGTCCCGGTCCGGTCTTGTTTCACGGTTCCATGATCCAGCACATCTTGCAGCAAATCCAAGTAATTGCGCACGAAGCGACACCTCTATTGTTTCATTTTCACACGATTGCACCGTTTTCGGTCCTTGCGAATCCTCGTCTATTGTATCATCCCGGCTCCTTCCCTGTCGATGTATGGACGTGATATAATAAGAACAAATGTACGAATTCGATGGGGGTTGAACATATTGACGGATTCCAAAAAGAAGAAGCCAATAGATGAGATTCGCGAATCGAATATGACGTACGATCTGTATGCCGCCATGCCGGATGACGGCAACCGTTACGAGATCGACGACGGCGTGCTTGAATTGATGAGTCCGGGTCCGAATACAGTCCATCAAACTGTTTTGCAAGCCCTTCAAGAAGTCATGCTCGGCGATTGTCGTGAAAACTACCTGATCTATCTTGCTCCGCTTGATGTCATCCTGACCCAAAGAGAAGTCAAGCAACCGGACATGATCATGGTTCATAAATCCCGCACATCCATCGTCACCTATCGCGGCATTGAAGGTCCGCCCGATCTAGTTGTCGAGGTCAGTTCGGAATATTCCTTGCGGCGCGACAGAATCAAGAAAGCGAAAGCTTATGCCAAATACGGCGTGCCGGAATATTGGATCGTGGACATCGCCAATATGGCGCTCGAACAGTATGTTCTGCGTGAAGATGTTTACGAGCTCGTGGAATTGTACCGGGAAGACGATGTCATCCGCTCCAACCTGCTCACCTGCGTTTCGTTTTCCATGAATGACGTGCTCCGATCGATCCCCTATATGCCTCCGAAAGCGTAAATCACGAATCCGAATCTGCCGCCCGAACCGATCTGTCATAACGCCAAAAACCTCCATCCCCGCTTATTCAGCAGCAGGCGATGGAGGTTCGTTTCATTAGGCGGCAGAAGTTCTTTCTTTCATGCTGGAAAATGGTTCGATCGGCCGATTCGGCTTCATTTGGGAGCAAGCGTGTGAATCGGGTGTCCGAGCGCCAGCTCCGCGGTGTCCATCGTGATCTCGCCGAGCGTCGGATGCGCGTGGATCGTCAGGGCGATATCCTCGATCGTCGCGCCCATCTCAATGGCCAGCCCCAGCTCCGCAATCATGTTGGATGCCTCTACCCCGGCGATTTGCGCCCCGAGCACGAGGCCCGTATCCGCGTCATACACGATCTTCATGAAGCCGTCGGCGCCGCCGAGCGTGACCGCGCGGCCGTTGCCGCCGAACGGGAACTTGCTGCTCTTGGCATTGAAGCCTTTGTCTTTCGCTTCCTTCTCCGAATATCCGACGCTGGCGCACTCGGGATCGGAGAACGCGACGGCCGGAATGCACCTGTAATCGACTTTGGACGGCAAGCCCGCGATCGCTTCCGCAGCGACTTTGGCTTCGTAAGACGCCTTGTGCGCAAGCGCCGGACCCGGCACGATATCGCCGATCGCATAGATGTGCGGTACGCTCGTGCGGCACTGCTCGTCGACTTCGATCAGGCCGCGATCGGTCATCTTGACGTCGATCATGTCCAGGCCCAGCTCGCCGTCCGTATTCGGACGCCGTCCGACCGTGACGAGCAAGTAATCCCCGGTCACTGTCTTCGTCTCACCGCCCGCTTCGTACGTAACGGTCACTTCTTTATCGTTTTGCTCCGCGCCTTTGGCCATCGCGCCCGTCACGATGTCGACGTTCGCCTTCTTCAGCTTCTTCTCGACGAGCGAGCTCATGTCACGGTCGAAGCCGGCCATGATCGTGTCCAGCCCTTCGAGAATCGTCACCTTCGTGCCGAATTTGCTGTACATCTGGCCAAGCTCGATGCCAATATAGCCGCCGCCGATGACAACGAGACTCTTCGGCACCTCTGGCAGAGACAGTGCTTCGGTCGACGACAGGATCCGCCCGCCGAACGGGAAAGCTTTCAGCTCGATCGGCCGCGAGCCGGTCGCGATAATGCAGTTCTTGAACCGGTAACGGGGAGCCTCTTGGTCGTTGAACAAGCGCGCTTCCGTCTCGTTGATAAACATGACCTCGCCCGCGAACATCTGCACCTTGTTCGCCTTCAGCAGCAGTTCGACGCCGCCGGTCATTTTGTTCACCACAGATGACTTGTAATCCTGCACCTTGCCGAAATCGACGCCGACGTTGTCCGCCTTCAGCCCGTACTTGTCAGCTTCCAGCATCGATTCGTAATGATGCGCGGCATTGATGAGCGCCTTGGACGGAATGCAGCCGACGTTCAGGCAGACGCCGCCCCACTTGGCCTTGTCCGCGATGATGACCTTCTGCCCCAGCTGCGCCGCACGGATGGCGGCGACATATCCTCCGGGGCCTGCGCCGATGACGAGCAGGTCGATATCCAGTGATGCGTCTCCTACGACCATTCCTTACACCTCCATAATGAGAAGTTCCGGATCGCTCAGCAGCTGTTTCATGTAATTCAGGAAATTTTGCGCCGTGGCGCCGTCGATGATGCGGTGGTCGAAGCTGAGCGACAACGCCATTACGGGCGCGGCGACGATCTCGCCGTTCTTCACGACCGGCTTCTCGCTGATCCGACCGGTGCCGAGAATGGCCACTTCCGGGAAATTGATGACCGGCGTGAAGAACATGCCGCCCGCGGAGCCGATGTTCGTGATCGAGATCGTGCTGCCCTTGATCTCGCCCGGCGCCAGCTTGCCGTCGCGGCCGCGCGACGCCAGGTCGCGAATTTCGTTGGCGATCGTCCATACGTTCTTCCGATCGGCGTCGAACACGACCGGCACGATAAGGCCGTTGTCCGTATCGGTCGCAATGCCGATATTGTAATACTTCTTGTAGACGATCTCGTTCGCCACTTCGTCGATCATCGCATTCATCGACGGGAACTCGCGGCATGCCGCGACGAGCGCCTTGATGATGAACGGCAAGTACGTCAGCTTGACGCCTTTCTTCTCCGCGATCGGCTTGGCGCGCGTGCGCAGCGCCACCAGCGCGGATACGTCCACTTCGTCCATCAGCGTCACATGCGGCGCCGTATACACGGACTTGACCATCGCATTGGCGATCGCCTTGCGGATGCCTTTGAACGGCACGCGCTCTTCCGCGCCTTGGCCGACAGCTCCTGTCGCAACGACCGGGTTCGCGGCGCCGTTCGCACCGCTGGCTGCCGCTGCGTCGACTGGAGCCGCCACTGCTGCCGCAGCTGCGCCGCCGCCAGCTTGATGTCCGCTCACGTCCTCGCGCGTGATTCGGCCGTTCTTGCCGGTGCCCTGCACTTCGGCGATATTGACGCCCTGCTCGCGCGCGAACTTGCGCACGCTCGGAGTCGCCAGCACGATGCCGCCAGCCGAAGCCGGCACGGATTCGGCAGCGGCGGGCTTCGCTTCCGCCTGCGCTGCCTCTGCTGCCGGCTGCTGCGCCGGCTCGCCCAACGTGTCCGCCCCGCCGACCGCGCTGTTGCCGGACGCGCCGCCAACCGCTTGTCCATGCGTTTCTTCAGCGTGCGACTGCTCCGGCAGCTCGCCTTCCGCCTCGATGATCGCGACGACTTCGCCCATGCGCATCGTCTGCCCGTCCTTGGCCAGCACTTCCAGCACTTTGCCATTCACCGGACTAGGCACTTCGACGATCGCTTTGTCGTTTTGCACTTCCATGATGATATCGTCGTCCGTCACCGTCTGACCCGGCGAGATGTGCATCTTGACGATCTCGCCTTCATGCAGTCCTTCCCCCAGCTCCGGGAACCGATATTCGAATCTGGCCACCTCTGACACCTCCACAACAAATATACCCTACATGTGACATGATGTTCGATGCTGAATTTCGAACCCGCTCTCTATATTAGAATGCCAATACCTCATTGGCGGTCTTGGCAATGCGCGCCGGCGTCGGCAGCCAGGCGTCCTCGATCTGAGCAAAAGGATAGGCCGTATCCGGCCCTGCGCAGCGCAGCACCGGCGCTTCCAGGTGCAGGATCGCCTTCTCGTTGATCTGGGCGATGATTTCCGCCGCCGCGCCGGACGACTTCTGCGCTTCCTGCACGACGATCGCGCGGTTCGTCTTCTGAATGGAAGCCACGATCGTCTCGATATCCAGCGGCACGAGCGTGCGAATATCGATCACCTCGGCCGAGACGCCGTTCTTGGCGAGCTCGTCTGCCGCTTTGAGCGCGGTATGGACCATCAGGCCGTAAGAAATGATCGTAATGTCCTTGCCTTCCCGCACCACCTTGGCTTTGCCGATCGGTACCGTGTATTCGCCTTCGGGCACCTCGTCGCGGAATGCATGGTATAAGTTCAAGTGTTCCATGAAGAAGACCGGATCGTTCTCGCGGATGGCCGAAATGAGCAATCCTTTGGCATCGTACGGATTCGAAGGGATGACGACTTTGATCCCGGGCGTCTGCATCGCGAGTCCTTCGAGCGAATCGGTATGCAGCTCCGCCGCTTTAACACCGCCGCCGAACGGCGTGCGGAACACGATCGGAGCGTTATACCGCCCTCCGGAGCGGTAGCGCATGCGCGCCGCCTGCACGAACATCTGGTCGAGCGCCTCATAGATAAAGCCGACGAACTGGATTTCCGCGATCGGCCGAAACCCTTGTACGCCAAGACCGACCGCCAGACCGCCGATCGCCGATTCCGCGAGCGGGGTATCGAATACGCGATCGCTGCCGAATTGGCTTTGCAAGCCTTCCGTTGCCCGGAATACGCCGCCGACCTTGCCGACGTCTTCGCCGAAGACGAGCACTTTCGCGTCGCGTTCCAGTTCGACCCGCATCGCGTCGCGGATCGCTTCTTTCATATTCATTTGCGCCATGATGATCTACTCCCCCAGCGGATTATTGAAAGTCGGCCTTCTGTTCTTCCAGATGCGGCGGCGTATGCTCGAACATCGAATCGATCAGGCCGGACACGGTCATCTTCTCCGTCTGCTCCGCTTTCTTGATCTGTTCGTTGACCTTGCTCTTCGCTTCCTCTTTCACGCGCGCGGTATCTTCGTCCGTCCACAGTCCCTTTTTGGCCAAATAGTTGCCGAATCGCACGAGCGGATCCTTCAGGCTCCATTCCGCTTCCTCTTCCTTCGTGCGGTACTTCGTCGTATCGTCGGCCATCGAGTGCGGACGATAGCGGTACGTCAATCCTTCGATCAGCGTAGCGCCGCCGCCGCTGCGGGCGACCTCCGCCGCTTCGCGCACCGCCGCAATGACGGCGAGCACGTCCATACCGTCGACCTGCACGCCGCGAATACCGGCCGCGATCGCCTTATGCGCGATCGATTGGGCCGCCGTCTGCTTGGAGAACGGCGTCGTGATCGCATACCCGTTATTTTGTACAAAGTAGATGACGGGCAGCTTGAACGCGCCGGCGAAGTTCAATCCTTCGTAAAAATCGCCTTGGGACGATCCTCCATCGCCGGTATACGTAATGGCTACGCTCTTCTCCTGTTTCAACTTGAAGCCCATCGCGATCCCCGTGGCATGCAGAATCTGCGCGCCGATGATAATCTGCGGCATGAGCACGTTCACGCCTTCGGGAATCTGTCCGCCATGCTGGTGGCCGCGGGAATACAGGAACGCTTGATACAGCGGCAGGCCATGCCATACGATCTGCGGCATATCGCGATAACCCGGACAGACAAAGTCTTCCGGCTTTAGGGCGTATTCGCTGCCGACCATGGTTGCTTCCTGGCCGGATACCGGGGCGTAGAAGCCCAGGCGTCCCTGGCGGCCCAAATTGATCGCCCGGTCGTCCCAAGCGCGGGTAAATACCATACGATACATGATTTCCTTCAATTGCTCGTCGGACAATTCCGGCAGGTAGTCCGGGTTCACGACATCGCCATCAATCGACAGCACGCCAAGCGGCGCGACATCGGCAGCATGCACTTCGTGCGACAAGCTGCCTGCAGCTTGCTCGGGGGCTTCCATCATTACTCTGCTCATTAAGGTCACCTCATCTGGTCATTGTGGAAGAGGAGTTTCTGTTATAGAATTATTATACTTCTGTTTATATCATTTGGTCAAAGGGATATGCGAATATTCCTTATACTGATTGGATTTATCGTTTGAATTGTTTGTATAACAGTTACTGATAATTATTATAACAAGATGATACAATACCGGTCTGAACCCTTCATTGGTGTTCCCATGGCAGCATGTTCCCATACATTCATACCAGGAGGTACTAGCGATGTCCGATCGACCTATCGTCAAGCGTACCGTTGTCAAACACACCGTGCCGAGCCGCTTGCTGCCGGACGGCAAACGCGATGTCCGGATCTACTTGCCGCCGGGATACCAAGAGACGCTCAGCTATCCTGTCGTATACTGCCAAGACGGGGAAGATTTCTTCAACTTCGGCCGCATCGCGACGTTCTCGCACCGTTTTATCCTCGAAGAAGACTGGGATCCGTTTATCGTCGTCGGCGTCGATGTCGACAAGTGCGACCGCACGTCCGAATACATGCCGGGCGGCGCTCGGCATATGGCGTATACGAAGTTCTGGACGGAGGAACTGCTGCCGGACATCGAGCGGCATTATGCCGTGCGCGCCGCCCCGAACGAGCGTCTGCTGGCCGGCGACTCGCTCGGGGCGACGGCGTGCCTCAGCGCTGTTGCCGCGAGACCGGACCTGTTCACGCGCGTGCTGTCTTTATCAGGCGCATACTACGACGTGCCCGGTCATCCGATCGCTGCGCTGCCGGACTTGTCCGCCCTCTCGGTATGGATGATCGTCGGATTGCAGGAGACGGCGTTCCGCACCGATACCGGTGTCTATGACTTCGTCGTGTTGAATCGGCAAATGAAGCAATTGCTCGTGGACAGAGGTGCAACGGTGATCTATTCCGAACGCGAAGGGGAACACAAATGGGGATTCTGGCAGCAGGTGCTGCCTGAAGCGCTTGCCGCGTTTTTGGGCCCCGCGCCCCTCCTCACCGTCTGACCCCCCCATCATTATTACAAGGCTCCCGAACGAGGAGCCTTTTTTCAACGGTATAAGTTTCACCTATATACCTACTGATGTTGACGAGGGACGACGAAGTCGTTTTTACTTGATTTGGTTTAAATCGGCGGAAGGAGGTGAAAAATGACAATCAACCTGATTCCTACCGAATGAAAGCGGTGGCTAACCGATGATTTCTCCCCCCATGAACGGCAATCTGGGCGAAGCCGAACAATTCATCATGCGATCGTTGGGCGACAATGACGACCTGGCAGCCCGGCATTTCCGAATATTCGGCCAACATGATGCTGTCATGTTTCATTTTGCCAATATGAATCAGAAAGAGCTGATTCATGACGACATTCTGAAATCATTGATGGTGATCCCCACGCATTTATCCGGCCGCGATATTTCGATAGACCGGCTTCAGCAGGTCATTTTGCAGGACGCGCTAACCTATAGCAACTGCAAGCTGGAAGGAGATCTATCGAAGCTGATCGGCGGGCTTCTGCGCGGCGACACGATCATCTTCGTGAACGGATTGTCTCAAGCGTTCATCATCGGAACGCGCCATATCGATAAACGGGCCGTCGATCAACCGGCAACGGAGCAGGTCATCCGCGGCCCGCGGGAAGGCTTTATCGAACAGCTTGGCACCAATATCGCGCTGATTCGTTATCGCTTGCAGACTAAATCATTGCACGTCCATACGATGGAAATCGGGGAGCGCACCCATTCGAAAGTGGCGATCTGTTTCATCGACGATATTGCCGATCCCGCATTGGTCAAAGAGGTCAAGAAGAGACTTTCGAATATCCGGATCGATGCCGTGCTGGATTCCGGCTATTTGGAACAGTTCATCGAAGACAACAACCTGTCTCCGTTTCCCCAAGTACAGTATACGGAGCGGCCCGATAAGGTGGTCGCCAACTTGCTGGAAGGACGAGTGGCACTGCTCGTCGACGGATCGCCGCTTGCGCTGCTTGTACCTACGGTATTCAACCAATTCTACCAGACCGTCGAAGATTATACGGAGCGGTTCCTGCTCATGAGCGCCATACGACTGGCCAGAATGATCGCGCTCGTGTTTTCGCTGATCTTCCCCTCCTTGTACGTAGCGATCATCTCGTATAATCCCGAACTGATTCCGACGGAATTCGCCGTTGCGGTCGCAGGCGGCCGGGCCGGCGTCCCCTTCCCGGCCCTCATCGAAGTGCTGGTCATCGAGGTGTCGATGGAAGTGCTTCGCGAAGCGACTATCCGGTTGCCGCAGCAAGTAGGCGGCGCCCTCTCGATCGTCGGCGTGCTCGTCATCGGACAGGCCGCCGTGGCGGCAGGTTTCGCCAGCCCGATCACCGTCGTCGTCATCGCGCTCACCACGATCGGTTCGTTCGCCACTCCCGCTTACAATGCGGCGCTCGCGCTGCGGCTGTTGCGTTTCCCTCTGATCATCATGGCAGGAGTGTTCGGTCTTTACGGCATCATGGTCGGGCTGATCCTGATCGTCAACCATTTGCTCTCGCTGCGATCGTTCGGCGTTCCCTACCTCAGCCCGCTCGTACCTGGAGATATGAGCGGCATGAAGGATCTGATCTTCCGCGCGCCATTATGGTCGATGAAGAAGCGCCCGTCTTTCCTGCGTCCGACCGATCCGACAAGGCTAGACTCGAAAACGGTCGAGCAGCTCAAACAGCCATCCACCAATGTACTTGGGCCTGAAAGTCAATCCAACGGCAAGGAGCCGGTTTCATGAAGTCCGTCAGACAGATTACCTTGCCTCAGACCATCGCTATTCTGATCAGCACGATTATCGGGGTCGGCATTTTGCCTCTCCCGCTATTCGCCGTTCGTGGCGCAGGTTCCGGCGCACCGCTGCAGACGCTGTTCGGAATTATAATCGCCTTCGCAGGCCTTGCCGTACTCGCCATTCTCGGTCAACGGTTTCCCCGGAAGACGCTGATTCAGTACAGCGAAGCGATCATCGGCAAGTGGGCTGCATGGATTTGCAGCGCGCTGATCATTATTTTTTTCGGTTTGCTTACCGCGTTTACCGCCAGGGAATTCGGCGAAGTGGTCATTACCTCCGTCCTGAAGAATACGCCGGTTGAGGTTACCGTAATCGTGATGCTCCTGTTGGCCGCCATATCGTGCAGAAACTCGCTTGTCACCTTCGCCTACATTCACTACTTCTACTTGCCCTTCTTGCTCGTGCCCGGCTGGCTGATCATCATCCTTTCTTTGAAGAACGCCGAAATCGTCAACCTGCAACCGATTTGGGGCAATGCTCCCCGCAATTTCACCACAGGATCGATCATAATCGCCGCCTTGTTTCAAGGGGCTTTCATCCTGTCCGGCATCATCCCGGCCATGAAGCATCCCCGCAAAGCGCTAATGGCAGCCGTATGGAGCATCGTCATTACCGGCGCGCTTTACCTCGCGATCGTAGCGGCGGCTGTCGGCGTGTTCGGCGCCGAGGAGACGAAGAAGTTGCTCTGGCCGACGCTGGAGTTGGCCAAGACGACATCGCTTCCCGCCAACGTTCTCGAACGCTTGGATGCCGCCTTCCTGGCCGTATGGGTAACCGCTGTGTTTACGACGCTCTACTCCACTTATACGTTGACGATACAAGCGATCACGGATTTGTTCCGACTGCGCGATTACCGCATGTTCGCCATATTCCTGCTGCCGATTATATTCATCATCGCCATGCAGCCTCAGAACATCGTGCAGATGTATAGCTTGATCGGGTTTGTCGGCCGCATCGGACTCGGCATCACGATCGGCTACCCTTGTCTGTTGCTCTTGGTTGCCATCGTCAGGGGCATGAAGGAGGACGAACAGGATGAAGCACAAACCCCGGATAGCGTTCATTAGGCTGTTGATGTCGCTATTGACGATCGCGATCCTCCTGTCAGGCTGCTGGGACAGACTGGAGCTGGAGGACCGCGCCGTTATCCTGGGTGTGGCGATCGACAAACTCGAACCCGGCATGAGTGAGGATGAAAACGATGTCACTCACTTGAACGAATCGAACCCTGCGAAAAACCAGGATCGAATTCGCGTGACGGTGCAAATCGCGCTCCCCGGCAGAATTCCGCTCGGGCCCGGGGAAGGCGGCGGCGGGAAGTCCGGCTCGACGAATCCTTTATGGATTATCGGGGTATCCGGCCATACGATCGACGATGCCTTGATGAATTTGCAGCAGCAGGTTTCCTCCCGGCTTTTTTTCGGCCATTTGCGCGTGATCGTCATCTCCGAGGAATTGGCCAAGGACGGGATTGCGAACATCAACGATTACTTTCGGAGAAATCCGGAAGTGCGGAGAATGGCCTGGATGATGGTGTCAAGCGGCAAAGCCGAGCAAATTATCCGCGCCCAGCCGCCGCTCGAACGCGTACCAACGGTTTATTTGATTTCCATGCTGGATAATGCCGTGAAGATGGGAAAATACCCCCAGGAGTTCGTAGGAAGGTTCTGGAGCAATGTCTCGAAGATAGGAGAGGAAGGCGTATTGCCCTATGTCAAAATCAAAAAGGAAGAAGTGGTGGAGCTGGCAGGCATCGCGATGTTCAATGGCGATCGCATGGTAGGGTCGACCAAACCGCTGGAAATTGCCGCCTACATGGGCATTAAAGGACTAAATCCGGGCGGCTATCGGGGAGTTATCCCGTTCCATGGGACGGCGATTACGATTTACGTAACCCACCGCACCTCCAAGGTTCGGTTACGGATCCGGGACGGACAGCCTGAATTTAATATCCGTATTCGCCACGAGGCGAACATCGAGGAAAAAACGAATGAAAACGTTGAGCTGCGCAACGAAAGTGTATTGCACGAGATCGAGCGAGTAGACAGCGAATGGTCCAAGCGGCTTCACGAAAGTCTGATCGCCAAATCCCAGCAGCTTGGCGCCGATATTTTCGGATTCGGGGAGCTCGTCCGGGCCAAACAGCCGACGTATTGGGATCGGAACATTCGAACCGCGGAGCGGTGGCAGATCATGTACAAACAGATCCCGATTCATGTCGACGTGAAAATCGTGATCAGACGGGTTGGCATGAAGGCAACATAACCATGATATCGGGAGGCGATAAGCGAATGTTTACCGGATCGACGATGTCCTACGCCATCCCGTTGCTGATCGGAGCGGGTCTATTCCTTCTTAGGATCGACGTGACCGGATATCAAATGGCCAAGCTCCCGAAGGAGATCAAAGTCGCCCGATTGGCCGGTTGGTTCGATTTGGCGGCAGGACTAATCATGCTGGCGTGGATGATCATTCGACGATAGTGCATGCCGTCCCCGCACGTCCGCCATTAGGCGTTCGCAGCCTTCCCGCACGAGCGCGAACACTTCCTCGAAATTGCCGGTGTAATAAGGGTCCGGCACGTCGTCCCTGCGCATCCCCGGGAGCAAGCTCATGAACCGGATGACCGTCGCCCGATGTCCCGGCTTCAAGAACTCAGCAATGTCGCGTTCGTTGCTGCGGTCCATCGCCACGATCAGACCGAATCGCTCTCCGTCTTCTTCTCGAAGCTGTCTCGCGCGCTGCCCGGCGCAGGATATCCCATGCGCTTCCAGTATGCGGCGGGTGCCTTCGTGCGGAGGATGACCGACATGCCAATCGCCCGTTCCCGCGGAATCGACCGCGATGCGATCGGCCAAGCCTTCCCGCTCCAGCAGGTCGCGCATGACGGCTTCCGCCATCGGCGACCGGCAAATATTGCCCAAGCATACGAACAAGATGGAATCGTGCATCACGCGCCTCCTCCCAAGCTTCTCCCTCGGCTGTTGTGCCATTTGCGGCGGGGAAGTCTCCATTTATAATGCACGGATAGCATGCGCATCAGCACGACGGCGGCAAACAGCAGCAGCAGTTGCCAGGATGTCGTCCACTTGCCGATGCCGATGGCCAGTCCCGCGAGCAGCGCCCACACCGCATAGATTTCGTCCCGCAGCACGAGCGGCTTCCGGCCGGCCATTATATCGCGAACCATGCCGCCGCCGATGCCCGTCAGCATGGCCGCCACCATAACGGCGCTGATCGGCAGCTTCGCGTCAATCGCGTAGAGCGCGCCTTGAATCGCGAAAGCGGACAGCCCGATGGCGTCGAAGAACGCCTCGCCCCGCTTCCAGTGCGCGATCAGACCGGAAGGCAAGACGAACAAGATCAAGATTGCGACGAACGCCGTCCTGAACAGCATTCCTTGACTCCATAGCGTCGTGATCGGCACGCCGATCAGCAGGTTGCGAATGACGCCGCCGCCGAACGCCGTCACCAGGCCGAGCACGAATACACCGAGAATGTCGTATTCTTCTTCCATCGCCACGATCGCGCCGCTGGCGGCAAACGCGATGACGCCGATGAAGCTGAATAATTGAAAGATGTCGAAATCCAACCCTGCATCCTCTTTCCTGTCGAAATCGCATGTCACTCCCCATTGTATTCTCATTCTCCGACTTTCCGCAATGGATTTTTTCCGGTTATACTGGATAGGAGCCTGAACAAGCAGGCCATGCAGGGAGGATCGGGCAACATGCAGGAACAGTATCCAAGCGAACAGCGTGCGAAGCAGGCGGTCATCGTTACAGGCGGCCGGCTTGGCGCATGGGCGCTGCGGGAAATCCGGCCGGGCGATTATGTTATCGGGGCCGACAGCGGCGCCGATTTCCTCACCCGAAACGGGATCGCGCCGGACCTGGCGCTCGGAGATTTCGATTCCGCGGCGCCGCATCGGATCTCCCTTATCCGGGAGACTGCCCGGGAATGGCTGTCCGTCGACGCCATCGACAAAGATTGGACCGACACCGAGATGGCCGTGAGGGAGGCGCTGGACAGGGGGTATACGAACATCCGTATCGTAGGCGGACTCGGCACCCGTTTCGATCACGCGCTGGCCAACGTGCATTTGCTGCACCTTGCGCTCACCAGAGGCTGCGAAGCCGCGATCGTCGACAGCCATAACGAAATCCGCCTGTGCGACGGCTCGTGCCGGCTGCAGGCGGATTCCAGGTATCCTTATGTATCCTTGCTGCCCTTAACGCCCATCGTTCGCGGCGTCACGCTGACCGGCTTTCAATACCCGCTGGATGAGGCGACGATCGAACTCGGACAGTCGATCGGCATCAGCAACCGATTGACTGCGTCCGAAGGAACGGTCACGCTAGCCGGAGGGGAATTGCTGATCGTCCGCAGCCGCGATTAGGACGGATTGGCATCAGAAGTACCTATACAGGCGCTTACAGGCGATTCCAATCGAACTCCAGCGCCTGCAGGAACGTCCGTGCCAGCAACATATGCCCCGCCTGCGTTGGATGCACGCGGTCCCAAGCGAGCGTAGCCGGATAGAGCGTGCCGAGCAGCCGGTCGAACGCCGCCTGCGTATCGATGAAGAGCGCGCCGCTGTCCGCTGCGACCGCTCGCACGATGGTGCCGTATTCGTCCATTCGGGCGCGCATCGCGTCTGTTCGGTTCGGCTCGATATAATAGGGCGTCATGAGCACAAGCCCTTTAACGTTCGGTTGCGTGCGTCGGACCAGCTCGCGCAGCGTCGATTCGTATTCCACTGGACCGACGTGCCAATCCGTAATGAAGGGCGTGTCGAATTGGCGCCACACGTCGTTGATGCCGATCATGACGGACAGCCAGTCCGGCCCGAGCGCCTCCACGTCGGTTTCCCACCGCTGCTTCAGATCGCGCACTGTGTTGCCGCTGAGGCCTTTGTTGACGATCCGGATGCCCAGCTCCGGATAAGCCGATTGCAGGAACGCATCCACCAAAGAAACGTAACCTTTGCCCAGCGCGCCGAATAAGCCTTCGCCTTCAGGCTTGCTGCGTTCGGCGTCCGTGATGGAATCCCCGATCATAACGAGTTTTTGTCCAGCCTGCAGTTTCATATCCCCATGTCTCCTCTCTTAGGTAACGCGCGGAAATTGAATCGCGATCGTCGTGCCGCTGCCCGGTTTGCTGTACACTTCCACCTTGCCCTCATGCAGGTCGATGATGCGCTTGGCGATGGACAAGCCAAGCCCGCTGCCGCCTGTCGAGCGATGCCGGGCGGTATCGACGCGGTAGAAGCGCTCGAACAAATACGGAATTTCATTCTCGGGGATACCGAGTCCGTAATCGGTCACCTCCATCTTGATGCCCTGCTTGTCGCGCCCAACGCGGAGTTCGATCGGGTGCTTGCTGTACTTGAGCGCATTGTCGATCAGGATGAGCAGCAATTGGCGAATCTTGTCGCGATCCCCCCGCAGCGGCAACGGCTGCTTCGGGGCATGAACGCGGATTTCCCGATTGAACGTCTTGCCCAGCATCTCCGCTTGTTCCCGGACGGCCGTTGTCAAGTCGAATCGCGATATCGTGACCCAGTCGTCCTGCTCGGCTTCCGCCAGCGTCAGCATCGAGCGCGTCAGCTTCTGCAGACGCTCGGTCTCCTTGGCGATCGCATCGATGGCTTCGTCCCGGACCGCCTCGTTGTCCCGCCCCCAGCGCTTCAGCATGTCCGCATAGCTGCCGATCACCGTCAGCGGCGTCTTGAGCTCATGCGAAGCGTCCGCGACGAATTGCTTCTGGTGCTCGATCGTCCGGTCGAGTCGGTCGATCATCTCGTTGAACGCGCGGACGAGCTGCTGGAGCTCGACGGATTCCTCGCGGCCGCCCAGCTCCACGCGCTGCAGCTTGCCGCTGCGGTCTATTTCCCGCATCGTCTGCACCATCTGTGAGATCGGGCCGGTCATGCGGGACGTGAACCAGTACGTGCCGAAGATCGCCACGACGATGGCGCCGGCGCTCGTCGCAGCCAGCACGCTAACCAGAATCTGGATGTAGCTGTCAAGCACGGTCAGCCTGCGGGCGCCCTCGATGACTCCGACGCGGATGCCATCCTTGTATAACGGCATCGTCAGGAAGATGACGCGATGGCCGTTCACCATGATCGGCTCGGAATTGGCGAACGAATCGCCGCCAGGCGGCAGCGACAGCAGTTCCTCGTCCGTGCCGACCTGGTTGACGACTTTGTTGCCGAGCAACACGATGCGCAGCATCTCATTGGCGTTGTACATGTCGGTCAACAGCTTCGAATCGTCAAAGCCGGACATGCCCATCTTGCGAAGCGACTCCGATACGATCTCGGCCTTGTTGGCCAGCAATTGCGTCTCCCCCCGGGTCGTGACCCGGATGACGAAGAAATAAACGAATATGTTATAAAGAATCAAAATGAAGATAAGCCAGAATACGGTGAAGAGCGTGAACCGCGATCGTAAGGTCATGCATCCGGCTCCTTCAGCATGTAGCCGACCCCTCTTACGGTGTGCAGCAACTTATGGCGGTAGCCCTTGTCCATCTTCTGCCGCAAATAGCGGATATACACATCCACGACGTTCGTATCCCCAATGTATTCGTAACCCCACACTTCTGTCAATATTTCGTCTCTCGTCTTCTCCTCGTTCTTGTGCCGGGCCAGGTAAAGCAGCAGCTCGAACTCGCGCGGCGTCAAGTCGATGGAGATGTCTTTGCGGAACACTTTGCGGGAAATGAGTTCGATCGTCAAGTCCCCGATTTTCAGCGTATCGTCGTTGTCGCCTTCGCGGGAAGCTTTGAAAATGCGCAAAATGTTCCGAACCCTCGCCAGCAGTTCCTCCATCGCGAACGGTTTCGTAATGTAATCGTTGGCGCCGTGCTCGAAGCCGCTCACCTTGTCCGGCACCGTATCGCGCGCGGTCAACAGGATGACGGGCGTCGCGGTATCGCCCTGGCGCAGCCGCCGGAGCACCTCGATCCCGTTCAATTCCGGCAGCATCACGTCGAGCAGAATCAGATGCCATTCGCTCGACTGCGCCATCTCCAGGCCAGCTCGCCCGTCCGCCGCGCGGCCGACCTCGTATCCTTCATGCTCCAGCTCGAGTTGCAGGATGCGCGCGATATTGTCCTCGTCTTCAATAATCAATATATGCTCTTTGTCTTTGTCCTTTTCTTTATCCTTGTCCTTGATCATTGCTTTGTTCCTCCTCTGCCGGCTGGCGCGTACGCGGCCCCGGCTTCCAATCGCGGGCAAGCCCATACGATGTCATTGTATCACGATTCCGGCGCCGCTGAAAAATGTTAAGGCGGCGACAGCAAGTCAGCCCGCATGGCCCACTTCCGAAAGGCGTTGCGGCCGCGGTCCGAAGACAGGCTTTGAGCGGGCCAGCCTTCACCTCGCCAAACCGCCTGCACGATGTCCGCTGCCGGCAGCCAGGGGATGCAGGCTGCAGGCATTGCGGGAAAACAGGCGAGCCAGTCGTCACGATGCGTGAAACTATGGTCCCGATTGGCGACCCAGCCTGAGGCTGCTCCGCTTTCGGCAACCCTCGCTTGCAGGCCCGTAGCCTCTCTTTGCAGTTGCGGAGACCATTTGGCAGGCAAGCAATCCGCCACCCACCAGATCGATTGCAGTCCGCTGGATGCCAACATGTCCGCCACGCCCGCCGTCAGCCATCGGCTGGACACGTCCAGCAGCACGACGGGAACGCCCAATCGATGCAGCCACGCCGAGAACCGTTCCTCCGGCGCGCGGGCCCCCGATGCCTGCGGATCCAGCGGATAATAAGCCGCGGTCCCCCTGTGCCAGACCGGCGCGGCCGGCCCCGCACCCGTCGGGTCCGCGAACGCGGCGCGCGCAGGCATGTCCCTGGCGCCGTTCAGCAGCGCGTACAGCTCCGGCTCGGCGCCCGGGCATTCTGCCACGGCATGGTGCACGCCCTCATCGGACAGCCACCGCGACAGGCCGAGCGTTGCCAGCGTCGCTCCCGCGCCCGGATAGGCGGATAGGACGGCGACGACGGATACGCCGGTTTCCCGCTTACCGCGGCCGCATTGCGCCGATTCCGCTTCGCGGGAGGCGTCCCCGTATGGCTGCTGCAAGGAGGATGCCTGGTGCAGCCGCCCCAGCAAGTCGTCCGCACTCTGCACCCTCGCACCGGGATCCTCTGCCAGCGTTTCGTCCAGCAAGTCCCGAAACGCGGCGGGCACGTCGTCTTGCAGCAACCGTGCATGCCTCCCGGCGGGATAGCGTATGGCGGCTTGGCCACCGGATAGCAGGTAGAAGGCGAGCGCCCCCCAACTGTACAGATCGGAGCGGGCGTCCGTCTGACGCCCCGCGATCTGTTCCGGCGCCGCGAAGGCGGGCGTGCCGAGCCGCTCGGTATCGGCCGATGCCTCGGGCCGGTAGGGGCGGGCGATGCCGAAATCGACGAGGATCGCCCGGTCGAGCTGATCGATCATGACGTTCGCCGGCTTCAGATCGCGGAACACGATTTGCGGTCGCTGCGCGTGCAAATAACAGAGCGTTTCGCCCAATTGTTCGAGATAATGTCGGACGCGCGGGAACGGCAGCCTTCGGCCGCTCTTGACGAACCGTTCGCCGAGCGATTCTCCCGGAACGTAATCCATGACGATGACGGCGATGCCATCGCCGCCGGGCGGAAAATAGTCGACGATGTCGGGCAGCAGCGGGTGCGACAGCGCCGACAGCAAGCTCGCCTCGCGGATGAACGCATCCCGCTCGCCCGGCAGCGCGGCAGTCAGCTTCAGTGCCCTTAGCTTGCCTAGCAAACGGAGATCCTCCGCCAGATAGACGCTTCCCATACCGCCGCGCCCGATCTGCGCCGCAATGCGGTAACGGCCTCCGATGCAGTCGCCCGGTTCGAGCTGCCGCAGCATGCGAGTGCGATAAGGCTCCATCGGTTCCATCGCTTCGACCTCCTTGATTTCCTTGCGGCTAAACCGCCTTCCTTCCGGCAACGCAAAAAATCCCGCAGGCGGCAGCCGACCCTCTGCATGAGAGGATCGGCGCCGCGAGCGGGATGCTTTCCCGTCGGTTCGGTTCGCGCATGGCGATTCATGTTCGATTATGGCTTGCGTCTTACCCACATTGTAACTTCTTCCCGGTTGTGAAACAACTGCTTGACGCGACGAATATCGAAATGTTCGGCGTACGCCTCCGTCAGCTCGCGCAGCGTGTGCATCGGCTTTCGATACATCAGCTTCAGCGTGATGATGCCAGAGCCGCCCGCCGACAGTGCGCCGGACAGGCCTGACACGAGACGGCATGTGCGATGCGGGTCCCAGCTCATGTCGCAGACGAGCAAATCGAACGTGCCGGGCGCGAAGGTGACGTCTGCCGCATTGCGCTGCAGATGATGCAGCCGCGGGTGCCGGGCTATCCTTGGATCCATGGCGGCCGGATCGACAGCCGTCACCTTCAGTCCGCGCTCCAGCAGCACATTCGTCCAGCCGCCCGGCGCGGCCCCCAGATCAAGCGCGTTCGTAAAGCGGTCGAGCGGCAACCGGAAGGCGCGTTCAGCCTCTAGCAGCTTGAACGCCGCCCGCGAAATTTGGCCTTCTTCTCGGCGGAATCGAACAGCGCCGCCCGGCCAATCCGACAAATTGTCTCGCGGCGCCTGGCAGCCCATCAATAGCGCATCCGCCGTCGCATAGACGGACACGATCCAGTCCGCGTCCCGCGCAACCGGCTCGCATCCGAAATCCCGCAAGACGGCCGCCGCAATATCCCGTCCCTCCGCCAGAGAGTACGGAAACGGACTGTTTGCCGCCTTGCGCACCTGCACGGCGACTTTGCGCCCGCTAATCCGATCGCCAAGCGTTCGGGCATAGGCGGCAAGCGCCTCTGCCGCCGCTTGCCCGACATCCCCCTCAAGCGGCGCTTCCGTTTCAAGCGGATACAGATGCCGCAGAAACACCGGCTCGTCCCGGCGCAACGTTTGCAGCAGTTCATCTGCACCCAAGTTGCCTGACGTGAAGCGGAATATTTCATCCGAGCCGAGTCCCGATATGGCGATACCGGGGATTCGCCGCCTTAATTCTTCTACGGCGTAAGGGACGAATCCCGGATTGGCCGTTCCGATGTAAGTCGTCATATCGCTGATCAAGCACCTCCGACGCGAATCCACGGACGGTCATCCGTCCAGTCGACGATCAATGGAAGATCGTAAGCTTCCCGCAGCAAAGCCGGCGTCAGCACGTTGCGCTTCGCTCCCTGCGCCGTAATCCGGCCATCGGTCATGAGCGCCACATGCGTGAACAGCGGGACGATTTCTTCGATATGATGCGTCACATACAGCATGGACAAATTCGGCGAAGTGAAGGAGGCCAGCACGTCCAGAAATTTCTCCCGCTCGTACAGGTCCAGGCCCGCGCAAGGCTCGTCCAGAATGAGCAGCTCGGGGGAAGCCATCATCGTCCTGGCGAGCAGCGCCTTCTTCCGTTCTCCTTGCGACAGCGTGCCAAACGGTTGATCGGCCATGGCCAACAAGCCGACGCGGTCCAGCTCTTGCCGGGACCGCTCCACGACCTCTTCCGGCACTTGTTCATAGATGCGCAGATACGCATACGCGCCGCCGGCAACGATTTCCCACACAGGATCGCGCAGCGTGAACTTCTCGACAAGGGACGCTCCGATATAGCCGATCTTCTTGCGCACTTCCCGCACATCGACTTGACCGTACCGATTGCCAAGCACGTCGACCGTCCCCGTCGTCGGGAACATATAGCCGGTCACCATTTCCAGCACGGTCGTTTTGCCGCAGCCGTTGCGGCCGAGCAGCGTCCAGCGCTCGCCAGGCGCGATATGGATGTCGACGCCGCGCAAGATGTCGCGTTCTCCGCGGCGTAAAGTCAAATTCTGCAAACGAATCATGATGGCTTATTCCTCCTTATTCCGCTAGCCGACCTCAGATCCTCCGCGATTTCCGGTACGGAGCCGAACCGATATTTCTTCCGTACCGAGCCGTCGGATCGTTTGATCAACAGACAAGGGACGCTTTCGATTCGGAAAATTTGAGCGATGGCCGGCATAAGGTTTACGTTAGCCGCGGCAAACGGCAACTCCGGCAGCAGTTCCTGCGTCACTTCCAGCATGCGGCGGGCGGCCTTGCACGTCCCGCACAGCGGGGTATGTACGAACAACACGAACGGCCCGGACTGGGCCGTCCATAATCTGCGCCACTGCTGCGGCTCCCATTCGACGATTTCACTCATGACTGCTTCAGCCTTTCTTCCGCGGCGCTGATCTGTACGGCCGCTTCCCTGCTCTCGGCTGCCTGCGCCGCCTCGCGAAGCACTTGTTCGGACATCGGCCCGTCGTGGATCGCAACGCCGCTTGGCGCCGCTTCCCGCAGCAAGCGAACCATCAACGCTCTCCCCGACGGGCTCGAGGAATGAACGTAGATTCGGCGCGGATACTTCCCACCGGCGATCACGCCCCTGACAACGGCCGATCCGTTCGGCTGTCCGTAGCCCAACTCGTAATCGAGCGACAAGACGTCGACCTCGCATTCGGCCAGCAGCAGCAAGCACTCATCCGCCGATCTGGCGAGGACAAATCCTTTCGGGCATGGGCGAATATCGTCCAAATAAACATTGATCATGCGTTTGCCTCCTCTGCCCATTGACGAATGAGCGCTAGCTGCTTCAGGTGCGATCCGTTCGAGCCTGCCGGCGTCTCCAGTATGAGCGGCACAGTGCGCAGTTCCGGCGTGGCCAGCATCTCGCGGAATGCGGCTTCGCCGATACGGCCTTCCCCGATCGCAGCGTGCCGGTCGCGGCGCGATCCGGCAGCGAATGCAGCATCGTTCAAATGTACGGCTGCCAGCGCATCCCAGTATCCGAGCGTTCTGGCCCGCCGCTCGAAAGCCGGCCAATTTCCCTGCGGCCATTCGCCGCTCACGAACAGGTGACATGTGTCCAGACAGAAGGCGATTCGCTCCGGATTGTTGCACAAGCTGCGAATTTGCACGCATTCCTCCGGCGTTGTGCCGAACGCGCCGTGATCGCCCGCCTGGTTCTCGAGCAGCACCTTCGCTTGTCCGGTCCAAGCTGCCGTCACCAGATTCAGCCAGTCGATGACGTTCCGATAGCCTTGCAGCGGATCCGGTCCCTTGTAAACGCCAAAATGCACGACGACCCCGATCGAGCCGCATGCTTCGGCGATTTCCAGATCGTTCAGCGTGGAAACGGCCATACGCCGGGCTTCCTCGCCGCTTGTGGCCGGATTGATCGGATAAGGACCATGGGCGATCGAGACGATGCCGCGCTCGCGGCTGAGCACAGCGCAATCTTGCGCATCGTGCCGATCGAATGCCTTGATCCGGAGGCTGCGCGGGTTTTTCGGAAAATACTGAAATGAGCCGAGCCCGGCATCCGCCGTCCTTGTAGCCGCCTCCCGATAGCCGCCCCGCGTACTGACGTGCAAGCCGAGCCGGATCATAAGCCTACAGCCTCTGGCAATGCGGGCAGTAGAACATTTTGCGGCCGGACAGTTCATCCTTCTCGATCGGCGTTCCGCAGCGGACGCACGGCTCGCCTCCGCGATCATACACCCGGCATTTGTCGTCATAGCCCCCGGTCAGCTTGTCGTCCGCCGTCAGAGGATGATCCATGTATCCGCCGCTGGCGAAAGCTTCTTGCAGCACTTTATGCATCGAAGCATGCACCCGATCGGAAGTCTCGCGGTCCAGCGCGGCGATCGCCGTTGCCGGATGCACGCCCGCATCGAAGCAGATTTCATCGCTATAGCAATTGCCGATGCCCGCCGTCAGCTTCTGGTTCGTCAGCACCGGCTTCAGCTTGCTCCGGAACGATTTCAGCCGCGTGTAGAACCGGTCGGGCGTCAGCCATGGATCGAGCGGTTCGGGCCCGAGGTCCTTCCACTTGTCCTTCACTTGCTTCGCGCTCAACCGATGCAAGTATCCCAGCTTCAATCCGCCGAAGTACAAATTGCTGCCAGTGTCGAATGCCACAATGACCTCGAACTTGTCGTCCGGCTTCGGCCCTTCCGGTCCGTAAGCGAGCCATCCGCCCAGCATCAGGTGCAGCAGCAGCCGATTCCCGTCGTCCAGGTGGAAATTAAGAAATTTGCCCCGCCGCTCTACATACAGAATACTGCGATTCAGCAATTGTTGGCAAAACATTTCTGCGGGCTCGTTTACGGTTTTGGCGCGACCCACGACAACGTTCGTAATCTTGCTGCCGCACAAACGCTCATTCAATAAGGTGCGATAGGTTTCCATTTCCGGCCATTCCGGCATTTGACGCCTCATCCTTTCCTTCCATTCGAGGTCGGCAGCAGTGCCGCCAATTCGTCCAGATCGGCGCATACCACGTCCGGCATGGCCTGCGCCCTTCGGCATTGCGCTTCCCAATCCGTCGCGGTGCACAGCCCTGTCAGCACGAGTACGGACGCACACCCGGCGTTCCGGGCTGCCGCGATATCGGTCGCGGGGTTGTCGCCGACGACCCACACCTCATCCGGCTGCGCGCTCGCCAGGTTTAACGCATAATTCATCAAGATGGCGGAAGGCTTGCCGATGACGATCGGGTCGCGCCCGGAGGCTGCCGCGACGGCGGCCCCGAGACTTCCGGCTCCGGGCATCAGCCCGCCGCTTGAAGGGAGCAGCAGGTCCGGATTCGTCATGATGTGAACGGCGCCTCCGCGGATATGCCGGACCGCTGACGTCAGCTTGCCGTAGTCGAAGCCGCGGTCGATGCCCTGCACGACGATTTCTGCAACGTCAACGATAGATGCTTTCTCTCCGGCTTCTCCACCCTGAGCGGTTTCGGGAAGCATGCGGATATGGTTGGCCGCAAGTGCCTCCCTCAGCCCTCTCTCTCCGATAACATACGCCGAGCTCCCCGGATGGTTGCGCCCGGCATAGTCCGCCGCAGCCAGCGCCGATGTGACGACTTGTTCCGGACGGGCGGCGATGCCGAGCTGCATCAGATGATCCGCGACTTCTTCCGGCGTACGCGAGGAGTTGTTCGTAACGAACCAGCAAGGGATGCCGAGCGCATCCAACAGGGCGATCAATCTGTCCGCGCCGGGGATCCGCTCGCTCCCTTTATATAATGTACCATCCAGGTCGATCAGCAACGCTTTCGGCTTCGGCAAGCTTGCCCGGACGCCGGCCTGATTCGTTCTTGCATCCATATTGTCGTCGTCGCCCTTTCTGCAGCTATATGTTGCATTTCGCCTACACCCATGCCATTATCCCATCCGCTCAGAGTGGGAAATAGTCGCTCTCCGCGCCTAAACCCCACACTTTTTCGCCGGTCGAGATCAATTAATCGCTCTCCGCGCCTATTCCCCACACTTTCCCGCCGCCGAGGTCAATTAGTCGCTCTACGCGCCTTTTCCCCGCACTTTCCCACCGCCAAGACCAATTAGTCGCTCTACGCACCTATTCCCCGCACTTACCCGCCGCCGATGCCAATTAGTAGCTCTCTGCACCTATTCCGCAAATCCATCCGTCCAAAAGGTCAAGCGGTCGTCCGCGCCGCAGCTTCCCCGCTCCAGCTTGCGCCGCAGTCGGTCGATGCGCCGATCGAGGCGCGCTCTCTCTTCGCGCGACACTACGGAGGATGAACGCAGCGCCTGCATCCTCCGCTGAATGAGCGTGTGCGCCTTCAACGCATAGTTCAGCGCAGCCTCGTAGTCCTTCGCTCTATGTTCATAATACATCGCCAGCTCCGTATGGGCATCGAGCCGGGGCAGCCTGGCCGTCTCCGCCTCCGCTGCAGCTTGCTCCCATAGGGACAGCGCGCGAACCCAGTGTCCCATGCGCTTGTACTTGTCCGCGAGTAACAACTGCCAGTCCCCGCGGCCATGAACCGTCGACAAAGCGGTATCCTCGGCCAACAAATCATACAAGCGCCGCGCTTCATCTGCCCGGCCGTGCCGCTCCAGCCATGCGCCGGTGCGAAACCGCTCTTCAGCATCGACCGGATCCGGCACGGCACTGCCCAATCCGCCGCCCAGCAATTGACCGAAATGAATGGCGATCGAAGACAATGTCAGCACGTCCTGTTCATTGTGGACGAATACGCCTTGCAGGTGCGAAGGATCGCCGTCCCGCAGGAATCGCATGTACAATTCCGGCGCCAATGCGCCTGGCACGTCATAACCCCGCACGATCCCGAGCCTCTGCTCTTCCACAGTACCCAACCGGCAGGAGGGGAGTGTGTTCCTCCATAGTGCCCGCGACGGGTGAAGGAAGTCAAGATGTCCGGGGGCAGAACCCTTGCGCCGCCAGCCGTTCAGAATAAAGCGGCTTTCCAGCACCGGCCAGTCAAAAGATCGGCCATTGTAGGTTACGAGATGCGTAACGCCCTGAAACTTGCCCGACAGCCAGATCAGCATAGCCCGTTCTTCTCCTGGATGGCGCATAAGCCCCTGCTCGACGACGAAACCATGCTCCGTCCAGGTGCCAATGCCGATCATGAACGGTACATTGCCCGCTCCGACACCCAGTCCGGTCGTTTCCGTATCCAGGAACAGCAAGCTCTGCGCTGTCGGCACAGGCTCTTCCCGCAATTCATGCGATTGTTCTTCGGCAGCCTGATCCCGCACCACCATTTCTCCAAACCCGGGGTCGACCAGAACACGCTCGATGGTTTGCGTTTCCGGCTTCCTGGCTTTCCGGGTGCCCCCGGCCGCTATCTTGCCGCCGTTCTGGCGGCTGGCAAGGGGATGCAAGAACGGTGTGCAATCGAATAAATCCCCGAGCCGATAGCGCCCATGCCGATACGTTAACGGGTAGTCCACACGCCGCAGTAAGAATGCTCCGGCTTCGTTGACGATCTCCCGCACGCCTATCCGCTGAAACTCCGGATGCAAATAAACTTGCCTGCCGCTGGCATCACGCTCTTTACCTTGCTCAGAAATCTCATCACGATCGCCATTTTCGCCAAGCCCGCGGCTTCCATCGAATCCGCCTTGTCCAATACCGCCAATGTCACCCAAGCCGTCTAAGCCGCTACGTGCATGCAATCCGCCTTCTTGCCGCGCGTCATCCGTCGCCCCGGTCCCCTGCACGTCTCCCTCAGCGCCCGCCCTCGTGCCGCCTTCCTCCGTCGACTGCGCCGCCTTCCCGGCAGCAGACGCGCGCAACCTCTCCAGCCGCTCCTTCAGCCCGCTCATGACTGCTTGCCCAACCCTTCGAGCAGCTCCGCCGCCAGCTCCTTGCCAAGCAGCCCGACTTCCTCGATCGGCCCGACGCAGGCCGGGCAGCCGCTCTGGCAGCCGCAGCCGCGGATGAGGCGCACCGCTTCCCGCAGCAATTCTTCATGCAGCTCATACAACCGCTTGCTCAGCCCGATGCCGCCCGGATACCGATCGTAAAAATAAATCGTCGGCTGCTTGTGATGCACGTCCTTCACCTGTGGAACGACGCGAATGTCCTGCGGATCGCACATCAGATGCAGCGGAGCCAGATGCACGAGCACATTGGCCAAACCCAATAAAGCCATCTGCATGTCGTTCGCGGAACGCTTCGCCGTCTCTTCCTCCGAGAACGAGAACCAATACCCGCTCGTATGCAGTTCCTCTTCCGGCAGATGGATCGGCCCAGCTCCGATGTTCTCGTGCGTGCGCAGGCGGATCTTTTTGAAAATGGTCGGCTTGGCCGTCACCATCACTTCGCCGTACTGGCGCAGCAGCGGCCCGTCCGCACGTTCCTCGTCAATGTGCAGCACTTTAAGCTCCGTAGCCAGATTCGCGTCCGTGAAGTAATCGACGTTCACTTCCCTCACATACGCCTTCTTCTCTTCGTAATCCAGCTTCTCCACCTGGTATTGTACCCCTTCGTGGAGATAGATCGCCTCCTCGTGCACGAGCGTCAACGCTCCGAAGCGATCCACTTCCCCGATCACGCGGTGATGGCCTGGCACGGTCATGTCGACGATCACGATGTTCTCCTGCGCCGCCGAACGCAGCGAGATGCCATGCGCCGGGAACCCCTGCTCCATCCAGTACCAGCGCGTGCCCGCACGATGGAGCACCCTCTCCTCGGCGAGAAACTCCAGCAGATCGCTCAGCTTCTCCTCGCCGAACGTATCCCCGTCCTCGAACGGCAGCTCGTAAGCGGCGCATTTGACGTGATCGAGCAGGATCAGCAGGTTGTCCGGGTGAATCCGCGCTTCCTCCGGCGGCATGCCGAGAAAATAGTCCGGATTCTGAATCAAATATTGGTCCAGCGGGTTCGAGCTCGCCACGAGAAACGTCACCGAACTGCCATGTCGCCTGCCCGCGCGTCCCGACTGCTGCCACGTGCTCGCGATCGAGCCGGGATACCCGTTCAGCACGCATGCCTGCAGCTGCCCGATGTCGATACCCAGCTCCAGCGCGTTCGTGCTGACGACGCCGCGAATCTCCCCGCTGCGCAGCCCGCGCTCGATCTCGCGCCGCTGCTTGGGCAGATAGCCGCCCCGGTAGCCGCGGATCGTCTTCTCCCCCAATTCCCGCTTGACCAAATCCTGCAAATACGTCAGCAAAATTTCCACCCGCACCCGGCTGCGCGCGAACACGATTGTCTGTATGCCGTCCCTCAGCAGCGATCCGGCCAGCTTCTGCGATTCGAGCACGCTGCTTCGGCGGATGCCGAGCTGCTTGTTCACGACGGGCGGATTGTAGAAAATGAGGTGCTTCTCCCCCGCCGGCGCCCCGTTGTCATCGTTCAGCGCGACCGGTTCGCCGATCAGCCGCTCGGCATGCTCCCGCGGATTGCGGATCGTCGCCGAAGCGCACAGAAATTGCGGGTTGCTGCCATAGAATTTGCAAATCCGCTTCAGCCGCCGAATGACATTCGCCACATGGCTGCCGAACACCCCGCGATACGCATGCAGCTCGTCGATGACGACGTACTTCACGTTTTCGAACAGCTTGACCCACTTCGTATGATGAGGCAAGATCGCGGAATGAAGCATGTCCGGATTCGTCACCACGATGTGCCCCGCATTGCGGATCGTTTGCCGGACGGTCGGCGGCGTGTCTCCGTCATAGGTGTGCGTCTTGAGATCGACATCCATCGCGGTGGCGAGCTCCTGCAGCTCGGCCACTTGGTCCTGCGCCAGCGCCTTCGTCGGAAACAAATACAACGCGCGGGCGCTGTCGTCATGCAGCAGCGTCTGCAGCACCGGCAAATTGTAGCAGAGCGTCTTGCCTGAAGCCGTCGGAGTCACCGTCACCACGTGCCGTCCGGCGTGCGCGGCGCGGAAAGCGGCGTCCTGATGCGTATACAATTCACGAATACCCCGGTCCGATAACGCCGCGGCCAGCTTCGGATGCAGCTCCGCAGGCAGCGACACCGTTCGGGACGGCCTGGCCGGCTGCGTATGCCAATACGTCACATTCTCCATCAGATCCGCGCGGGCGCGAAGCTGTGCCAGCCATTCTTCCATCGATTCGGTCTTGCCCGTCAAGCGGTTCAACGGTTTCTCCCCCGTTCCGATAAACTGCACCGTCTTTGTGGACGGTGAACCGTTTATTGATGCCATGGTCTCTCCATTGTACAGAATATATGTTCGCCCGCGCAAGAAGCGAATCGCAAAAGCGGTTGTTTCGACAAAAGGAACCTCGAGTACGCGTAAATGTGGCGGAATTCCGATATTTCGACGGAGTGCGGGCCAGTCGTGTCTATTCCTGCGCTTTCCCGGGAAAAGTTCGGGCATGCGATGCATAACCGGACGCGGAGGTTGCCATCCTGTAATAAGGCAAGTATCGCCCAACCACGAAAATCCGTGAAGGAGAGATCATCACATGGCCAAGCCGGACGACCGTTCGGATAACGCGGAGAAAATTCAGAACATGATCGGCAACACGATCGACAACCTCGAGGAGTCCGAGGACTATCTAGACGAGCATGCGGAGGAGATCGCGCCTCAGGAGCGCGAGGCGATGGAGCGAAACAATCGAAACCGGCGCCAAAGCCTCAAAGGGTTCCGCAACGAAATGCAGGACGAATCCGGCGATAGCGAATAGGCTGGATCGCAAACCGCCCGTCAAGCTGCAGACAGGGGATGCCTCCCGAACTTCCTTCGGGCGGGCATCCCCTGCTTGCGCTGCTGACGCGAAGATCAGGCTTTATCTACATTGAAATATTGCGCTTCCGGATGGGCGAACACCATGGCGGACACCGACGCTTCCGGCTCCATCATGAAGCCTTCCGTCAATTCGACGCCGATCTCCTCAGGATGCATGAGCCCGAACAGCGGGCCTTGCATCTCCAGATCGGGGCAGGCCGGATAGCCGAACGACACCCGGATGCCTTGGTAGCGCGCGCCGAAGCGCTGCTTCATCGTCATTTCCAGCGGGTCGGGGAAGCCCCAATTATCGCGCATGATCTGGTGCACTCGTTCGGCAAGTCCTTCCGCCACTTCAAGAGCGGTCGCCGACAGCGCATGGGAGCGGAGATAATCGCCGCTATCCTTCCACTTCTCGGCCTGATCGCGCGCGCCGCGACCGGCGGTGACGACGAGGAAGCCGACCGAATCCATGATGCCGCTGTCCTTTGACTTGACGAAGTCGGCGAGGCACAAATAAGGCTCCACCTGCTGGCGCGGGAACGAGAAGCGCTGCAGCACGCGGCTATGATCGTCCGGATCGTAGACGAATACGTCGTTCGCCCCGTCCGATTGCGCCGGGAAGAACCGGTACATCGCCTGCGGCTTCAGCCATCCGTTCTGTTCGGCGTCGCGCGTCAGATCGTCGATTGTCTCCTTGAGCTGGACTGCTCGCTCATTGCCGGCAACGAGCAGCTCTTCCACGTTGCCCTTCAGCCCCAGATGATGCCCCATCAACATATTCAGGTTGACGTAAGGCAGCACGTGCGGCAGCGGATAATCCCGCAAAATATGACGTTCGTAGTCCGGCGGCGTAAAGATCGGTGCATCTTGCGAAATATGCGATCGCCGCGCCCTGGACGATTCGGGCAGCACTCTCGGATTCGCGGGCTCCTCGCTCGCGAGCGCCGCAAGCATCGCCCGATGCTCCTCCTCGATCTTGGCGCGCTGCTGCGGATCGCCGAGCTTGTTCGCGAGATCCAGGCCGTCCATCGCATCTTTCGCATAGAGGACGACGCCGCCGTATTCCGGTGCGATGCGCGTCTTCGTGAACTTGCGCGTCAGCGCCGCGCCGCCGACGAGCATCGGCGCTTCGACGCCAGCCGCGCGGAAGTCCTGCGATGTCACGACCATCTGCTGCGCGGACTTGACGAGCAGACCCGACAAGCCGATGATGTCCGGCTTGTGCTCGCGATACGCTTCAATCAATTGTTCCGGCGGGACTTTGATGCCGAGATTGATGATCTTATAACCATTGTTGGACAGAATGATCTCCACCAGGTTTTTGCCGATGTCATGCACGTCGCCCTTGACCGTCGCCAGCATGACCGATCCCTTCATCGCCGCATCGGCTTTCTCCATGTGCGGTTCCAGATGCGCCACCGAAGCTTTCATCACTTCCGCGCTTTGCAGCACCTCTGCGACGATCAACTCATTGTTGTTGAACAGCCGCCCTACTTCCGTCATGCCGTTCATGAGCGGCCCGTTGATGATGTCCAGCGGCGAATATTTCGTCAACGCTTCGTCCAGGTCGGGAATGAGCCCTTCCTTGCTGCCCTCGACGACATAACTGGCCAGCCGCTCCTCCAGAGGCAGATGAACGAGCTTCTCCTTCTTCTCCACCTTCTTCTCGCGGAAAGCGGCGACGAAGGCAGCCAGCGTTTCGTCGTTCGTATCGTACAGCAGCGCTTCGGACAAACGCCGCTCCTCTTCCGGAATCGAAGCGTAGCGCTCCAGCTTCTCGGTGTTGACGATGGCGTAGTCCAGACCAGCCTTGGTGCATTCGTAGAGAAAGACGGAGTTCAGCACTTCGCGTCCCGCCTCGGGCAATCCGAACGAGATGTTGCTGATGCCCAGGATCGTCTGACATTGCGGCAAGGCCGCCTTGATCAGGCGGATGCCTTCGATCGTCTCCTTCGCGGAGCCGATATATTGCTCGTCGCCGGTGCCTACCGGGAATACGAGCGGATCGAAAATAATATCTTCGGCTTGCAGGCCGTACTTGTTCGCGAGCAGATCGTGCGAACGGACAGCGACTTCAAGCTTATCGTCGCGCGTGATCGCTTGTCCGCGTTCGTCAATCGTGCCGACAACGGCGGCAGCGCCATACCGGTGCATGATCGGAACGACGCGCTCGAATTTTTCTTCCCCATCCTCAAGATTAATGGAGTTAATAATCGATTTGCCTTGGATGTATCGCAGAGACCGGTCCACGACCGCCGCATCCGTGGAATCGATCATGAAAGGCACTTTCACCTTCTTGGTTGCATGCTCCAGGAAGGCAATCATATCCTCTGTCTCGTCGCGGTCCGGGTCCTGCAAGCACACGTCGATCACATGCGCACCGTTCTTGACCTGAGCGCGGGCGACTTCGGACGCTTCCTCGTACTTGCCTTCGGCGATCAGCCGCTTGAACTTCCGCGAGCCGAGCACGTTCGTGCGTTCTCCGACCATGTAAGGCCGGTTCGCATCCTCGATGTACACCGTCTCGATGCCGGACACCGCCGGCGGGTGCTCGCCCGCGATGGCGCGCGGCGCCAAATCCTTCAGCGCCTCTGAGATCGCCGCGATATGGGCGGGCGTCGTCCCGCAGCAACCGCCGGCCACGTTAAGCCAGCCCTGCTCGGCGAAGCCTCTCAGCTTGCGCGCGAGCGATTCCGGCGATTCATGGTAATGGCCGTTCTCGTCAGGCAAGCCGGCGTTCGGGTAGCAGCTGACGGCCGCCTTGGCCAGCCCTGCGAGCGTGCGGATATGGTCGCGCATGAATTCGGGTCCGGTCGCGCAGTTCAGCCCGACGGAGATCGGTTTCAGGTGTTCAAGCGAGATATAGAACGATTCGATGTTCTGACCGGCCAGCGTCGTGCCCATCGGCTCGATCGTCCCGCTGAGCATGATCGGCAGCTCGCGGCCCGTATCGGCGAACGCCTGACGCACCCCGATGCTGGCGGCTTTCACGTTCAACGTATCCTGGCTCGTCTCGATCAGGATGCAATCGACGCCGCCTTCGATCAGCGCGACCGTCTGCTCCCGATAACTGCTGACGAGTTCGTCGAACGTCACGCCGCCGGTCACCGACAACGTCTTCGTCGTCGGGCCGAGCGCGCCCGCCGCATAGCGCGGATGCTCCGGCGTGGTGAACTTGTCGCACGCATCCCGCGCCAGCTTCGCTGCCGCCAGGTTGATCTCTCTTGCTTGCTCCGGAATATCGTATTCCGCCAGCACGACGCTCGTCGCGCCGAACGTATTCGTTTCGATAATATCCGCACCCGCAGCGAGATAAGCCTCATGAATGCCGCGAATGACGTCCGGGCGCGTCAATACGAGCATCTCGTTGCAGCCGTCCAGCGCCTCTCCCCCGAAATCCTGCGCCGTCAGATCGGCCTGCTGGATCATCGTCCCCATCGCGCCGTCCAAGATAAGTATTTTATGCTGCATCTGTTGCTGCAGCGGCCGTTTGTTCATGTCCGTCATCTTCCTTTCCGTTGCCTGTGCCAAGCCATCCTATGATTACATTATGACAAGTGTAGCAGAATTGAAAATGGTTGAAAAGATAAATGCGATAATTCCAACCCGGTATGTAGGAATTATATCGACAATCGCCGGAATATCGAATATAATTGGCATATGAACGGCCCGCGCGGCCAAATCGTGGCGAAGAAAGCAGGGATTACGATGGCAGAAATCCGAATCCGCAACACGAACGAACGCATAACGGGCGACGAGAACGTGAAGGCATTCCTGGATCGCCAGTCCGTCCTCTACGAGCATTGGGACGCCAGCAAGCTTCCCGAGCACCTGCGCGAGAAGTTCGTGCTCAGCGACGAGGAGAAAGCGGAAATTCTGGCTACTTACGACGCGGAGATCCGCGATCTTGCCGCTCGCCGCGGCTACAAGATTTGGGACGTCATCT
Source organism: Bacillota bacterium (assembly GCA_023391635.1). Taxonomy (GTDB): domain Bacteria; phylum Bacillota; class Bacilli; order Paenibacillales; family Paenibacillaceae; genus Cohnella. The sequence goes on from JAEWAQ010000038.1 coordinate 117,275, forward strand.
CCTTGTCGGAATCGACGCCCAATATCGAAGAATTATTGAAAAAATTCGAAGCCGTCCACACGCACACCGAAGACGAGATCCGCGCGATTACGGCGGGACGCGGCATCTTTATCATCAAGGGCACTGATGACGTGGGCTACTTCGATGTCGAACTGACGGCCGGAGACGTCATCTCCGTACCGGAGAACACACCGCACTTCTTCACCTTGATGGACAATCGCCAGATCATCGCGGTTCGACTGTTTATCGAGACGGATGGCTGGATCGCCAAGCCATTCGACGACCCGGCATTCGTGAAAGCCTGAACCCTCAGTTATTGTTCGGCTTGGATAAGGCGACATTCATAAGGTATAAGAATGAACGGGCAATCTTTATCGCCACTTCCGGCGGTAACGATTGCCCGATTTTATTTTAGGCTTCTATAATTTGCAACAAGGACGTTAAATCGGCCGCTTCATAAGTCGGAACAATCGCATCGTCCCGCGAGACGCCATGGCGATTGAGCCATAAGTTGCGCATTCCCGCACGGTTCGATCCGAGAATGTCGGTCGTCAGCTTGTCCCCGACCATGATGCCTTCATCCGGTCCGATGCCCAGCAGCCCCATCGCATGCCGGAAGATGGACGACGCGGGCTTTCCTTCACCGAACTCGCCGGATATGACGATGTGATCGAAATAAGAAGCGAGCTCGGGAACGCCCTGCAGCTTCTCCCGCTGCAAATCCGGCGAGCCGTTCGTGAGCAAAAGCAGCTTGAAGCGGTCTTTCAACCGATTCAATACCGGAAAAGTCTCCTCGTATACGAGCGGGCGCGCCCTGCGCTCGGCCGCGAACATTTCGCCCAACCGATGCCCGAGTTCCCGATCGTCTACGCCTATCGCCTGCAAGCCCCTCGTCCAGGATTCGGTCCGGTAGCCGGGCGCGAGTTGCTGCAGCTTGCGGAATTCCGGCTGTTCGCCGCTCGTGAAATGCCCCCACAGTCCCTCAAATGGGTTAATGCCGATCATCTGCGTGAACGAAAACGTTTCATAAGATTGGTACAATGCTCTCGCTTCTCTGCGAACGGCATCCTCCAACTCGGCCTGGTGGATGGACGGAACCGTTTTGGCCGCCTCCAAGCACACCGCCTCGAACGATTCCTTGACGCTGCGGTCATCCCACAGCAACGTGTCATCCAAATCGAACAATACCGCTTTTACCGACATGATTCCAAATGCCTCACTTTGCTTTGACTTCCAATTCGACATGATTGGTATTCGCATACTCGGTCAACCGCGCGCTCATCTGAGCGATCGGGTACAAATTGATGCCTCTGGAAAACACCCAGTTCGAGCCCTTCACCGATTCGATAACGACATAGCCGGGCGAAAGCACGATTTTGCGGATTTCGGACGGCCGCAGCGTCTTGTAACCCGTGAACTTGCGCGTCTCCAACGTATCCCGCGTAACGCTAAGATAAGGACGACGCATGAAATAGAAGAACGCGAGGAGCAAATAACAGCCCAGCGTCACCCAATACATCGTCGGGTCCGTCGTCACTTCCGACGACTCTGCCGATTTCGTCATCCATGGCGTAAACGTAATGACATAGAACACCATTAACAGAATGAGCAGAATCGGGAAAATATAATTTCTCCCCCGGAACTTATCGACCTGGGCCATCTTCGACCCAATCGATGGTTTGCCTTCCTTCTTGCGTCGCTTATCGAGCGCCTTCGTGTTGCGCTGTACTTTACGTTCCCATGAGCGGGACATGCCCGGTTCCCCCTGTTCGCCAATTCGGTTCTGATGGACGTGCTCACACAACGATGCCATCCGATGCGCACGGCATCATTGCGATACCTGCAGCATCAATGCGGCAGTGACGGCTTATCGTCCGTCCATTCGATATGATCCAATTGCTGGCGGAAGTTGTTTTTGAATATTTGAAGGTATTGCTGACGGAGTCGATCGCGTTCCGCGATTTCCGTTTCGCTCAACCCGACGGACTTGTGTTTGCGGGATAATTCGTTAATTCGCGCAATCAATTGCTCCATGGTCGTCCCCCTCTCTATGCCTCTAATAGGGAGTTTGCGGAGCAAACTCTCACCGCTATTACTTTGACACTTGCCCATAGGCATTGTCAAGGCAAGATCAACACAAAAAGAGTCGCCAATAGCGACTCGAATGTCGAGGATGCGAAATTGCGTTGAACTGCAGAATGCTCGTCATGCACGAACGAAATCGCGGCCGTCGCGATTTCGACAAACCTGCGGCGTATCAATGGCCATTGCGGAGGAATAACGAGAACGCGAGGCTATGGCAGCATTTCGGCGGGAACGATCAACGATTGACCGGCTCGCAGCGATGAATCGTTCAATTGATTGCGGTCAGCTAGCAATTGAACGGCATACCGCGTGTCCATAGAAGGTTTCTTCACGGCATCGGCCAAGCTCCATAGCGTGTCGCCAGTATCGGCGTATATAACGGATTCCGCTGACGTGACGGGAGAGACGCTGTCCGAGGACGCGAACGATCTCACGAGCACGAATCCACTGAATAGAATTGCGAAAGCAAGCAGGAAGAACATCGCGCGGGCCACCGCCATCAGCTTAACGCCGCCTTGATGGCCGGATGGACGAGACGCGGCATGCCGACCGGCAGCAGATTGGATACGAACTTTATTCGAAGAAACCGTATTGGCGCTTAATGCCCAAGTTTGAATCATCGCACTCACTCCAAACGTTTGTTCTGGTTGTAGAGTACCACGAACATACGTTTGAGTCAACAAATATTTTGGAACGCCTGTTCCGAAGAACGAATGTTTGTGCGAACTTCGGTTCTGTGTTATAATTTGTCATCATGAGCGATTGATTAGGAGGGACACACGTGTCCAAAATGTCCAACCGCCAAAATGCGATCCTTGAATTCATTAAGAGAGAAGTCCGCGAGAGAGGCTATCCCCCTTCCGTCCGGGAGATCGGCGAAGCGGTCGGGCTCGCTTCCAGTTCCACCGTACACGGCCACCTGGACCGGCTGGAGAAGAAAGGCTTGATCCGCAGAGACCCGACCAAGCCGCGCGCTATCGAGATTTTGGATGGAGACGACCTGCCGGAGCGGCTTCCTTCTTCCGTCCGTCATATTCCGCTCGTCGGCAAAGTCACGGCAGGCGTGCCGATCACGGCAACGGAGAATATCGAAGAGTTCTTTCCCGTCCCCACCCAGATGGTCGGAGACCAGCCGGTGTTCATGCTCTCCGTCATGGGCGACAGCATGATCGAAGTCGGCATTAACGATGGCGACTACGTCATCGTGCGCCAACAGCAGACCGCCAACAACGGCGATATCGTCGTGGCGATGACGGAAGAGAACGAAGCGACGGTCAAGACCTTCTACAAGGAGCGTGACCATATTCGCCTGCAGCCGGAGAATTCCGCACTTCAGCCGCTGCGGCTGAAGCACGTCAGCATCCTCGGCCGCGTCATCGGCCTTATACGTACGTTTATGTAATCTTCGTGTATGCCAGACAAGCCAATCAAATTTCGTTGAACCACCCGTCTCCGGGTGGTTTTCCATTATTATAGAAGTAGTCTCCGCATCAGCACCGATTATTGCGCTTCTGCGCCATTATTTCCACCGATCCCCGCCCCAATCCCGCCATTAGTTATGATGAACGTGGGACGGCTCCGTTTGCAAATCGTAGGTTAAAATGGAAGTAGGACCAACCATTTCAGAGCTACATGCAAAGGAGCCGTTACAGTGAAGCATACCACAAAATACGTCGGT
>JAEWAQ010000020.1 GCA_023391635.1 Bacillota bacterium
ATCTCCTTCGTCAGTTTTCGCCAACTTAACGATAGGAGTTTAATAGGATCGCTGACAAGTGCCTTTTGCATTTTACTTCGGCATTCTTACGCTGCAAATCTCGGCATTTCTAGTATGCAATAAACAAGGTAAAACAGGACAGCCATCTAATATGGTTGTCCTTCATTTTTGTATCATTCACTTTCAATATTGTGATTCGAGTGAACTAAAACTTTGTCTATATATTCATTCCAGTAGTTCTCCTCATCCCCCACTATCTGATGAAGCCAGAAATACATCATTACGATTTCAAGATATTGCTTATTTCCTTTGATAAAAGCTTTATTTGAAATCCTTCTATATAGCGAATTCAAGTTAAACAAGTTGTTTTTTTGCTTATAATCATAATCATATTTCCAATATGGACTGTCGCTCTTCTTCCTATGACTGACTGACCAGCTATCCATATTATCAGAGAAACGATGAACCCAATCGGCACAAAATGCCAAGATATCTACCTTATATTTCTGTCGCGTTTTTTCAACCCATTGATCAATTTCATCAGAGATCATTACATTATGTCTACCAACTTGTGAATCACTCTGAATATGATGATAATCCTTGATAAACAAATACAGCATCTCTGTTTGATCTTTCAGAAAAGAATTCTTTTTTACCAGTTGAGCGTAGCAATCATAGGAAACACTTCTAAATTCACTGTCTGAACTGTACAGGTAAAAAAGATCGTCCTTTTTAAGATAATTAATAATCATCCTCTCCAACTTTTTATTGTACTCTCCATATATTAGAACAAGCCATTCCTGGATTTCCTCTTCATAATGAGAAATGCTCTTCTTATACTTATCAAGGCGCTCATTATTCAAAACTGTTTGTTCATCTAATTTCGTAATATCAAGGTATTGATTGAAATACTCAAACACATAGTTAACACAGGTCTTCATATTTTCCATGCGATTTGTAATATTAAACTCATTCAACTGGTCTTCCTTTTTCCTTTGGGCGATGTATTCCTCTATCGTCAACATATTTATCACCACCAGAATATTTTCCGAGTATAAGTACATGTAAAAAAGCTCCGTTCACCTTTGAACTGGAGCTTCTCATCGGTTCTTTTTATCTCTTAATCAACCTTATAGTAGGCTCAGGTTCGTTATGGTTTAAAGTGCCTTGGTCAAGATTGCAGAGCATTTCGATATATTCTTGAGGTACGGACATTTCCTGGATTATCTGCATCTCATTTTTAATTTGTTTTTCTAAAAGCATCAAAATACTTTTTCTTAAAACCACGGGTTCTTGCAAAGGAAATACATCATCCAGTGGCTCCTTTATCCTCATCTTCTTCATGGACATTTGTTTGACAAGAGATGTATATTTGCCCTCATCGATTAGTTCTAAATCTAAGCATCTATACAGCATCGCGGCAATTGAAACATTCCAATATTTTTTCAGCTCGACAAAGTGTAACAAAGATGTTGAGGTAACAGTCCTTGCAAATGCTTCTGCTGGCAACAACAACGCTGATGCAAACCGATTGGCCTGGTTCTCCATTTCCTTAAATTCAGTTCTATTGAGTACGTCCTGATTATGGATTTCCTTGTGCATCAGTACGTGCCCTAACTCGTGAGCACCATCAAATTGCCTTCTGAATGCTGATTGCTTATCATTTCCGAGGAAAATAAACGGTCTTCCCTTGCGGTGCTGGCAAAAAGCATCCACTTTTTCACTGTCTGTATCGACTGAAAACACCATGACTCCGTTTCTTTCCAGCAAATGAACAATATTAGTAATTGGCTTATCTCCAACTTCCCAATAGTTACGCACTTTTTGGGCCAACTGTTCAATCGTGTTATTATCCCATTTTAAATTTTGATACTGAGGCAGATCAGGCAAATTTAGTTCTGGAAATTCAATATACTCGGATACATACTCATAAATATATCCAGCTAACAATGTCTTGTTATACTGGATCTCTTTGCTTTTCTTAGTTGCGGTGGCATTGGCACGGAAGAATGTATTCCCAACAAACTGCTCTTTGAATTCCCTATAAAAGAAGCTCTTCGGAAAATGAAGCGTATTAATTATTAGCATGATCGTTTCGGGTTTTGGAGTATGTTCTCCCAGCTCGAATTGGGATATCGCCTGTTTCGACACACCAATTCTATCTGCCAGGTCACTGATGGTTAACCCCCTTATCAAGCGTGCCTCCCGCAACCTTTTCGGGTTAAACTGCGGCTCTTGTTTAAGTATCATATTCAAAAACTCCTAATCTTCGTTAGTCCCTCTAAGTTGTTGGGTTCTTTATTTTAATTAGAATATCGCTTTCTTCCTTTTGTAATTTAGGTCGAGGCTCGATATCAGACGCTTTGTAATTGTTTAATGGTATAATATCTTTTGTATTACGGATAATGGACTCTGTTATATCCTCCTTATAAATCCAATCTTCTTGATCAGGTCTTAACGCGCCTTCATGAATTAGATCGCTATCTCTGTCATAGCTAACAATGATTCCAAACGGCTGGTTTTCGAAACCGAGCATTAAAGATTGTTGATAAACCGTATCTCCCAACAACTCCTCCTTGGGCGCTCCCATTTCCAGGAGCCGATCAAAGTTTGATGAAGCAAAATCTCCACGGTATCCGCTCGGATTAAATATGTACTTGCTTTTCGGGAGTTTAGACACCAAGATGAATATGTTTCTAATCGTATCCTGGAGTACGATATATGGGTGAAATCCAGCTTTCTTCTTAAAAACTTTCATTTGCGTATGTGGATTGCTCAGAATCATTTTCTCGACATGCGTATTAACTGCATCGTATTGTAGCCGTGGAGCATACGTATCCGTAGTGAAGGTTGGAATCAATGACCTTAACGCCTCATACTCTTTTTTGCCCTCTTGAATACCTCTTACGATCAGGCTTCTTTGCTCGTTCAACAGCATGCACTTTTCAATATAAGCGTTCATCGACAAACCTCCACTCTCTTATTGCTACAATCATTATTTACCTTTTTCATTTATTTGTCAAGTAATATCGAATTTCCTTTGAAAAAGGAAAGTTGTCAAGGTATTTCATTAAAAACGTCCAAAATAATCAATGTACTTCAATAACAAGAGAATTAAGCAAACTCCAAAAAAACATTGGAATTACTTGGCTCTAATACATCACCTATTGTTTGTTGATAAACGACTTTATTAACAACCCTCTGCTACAATAATCATTGGAGGGAAGTAATTACATGAAAAAGATAACTCTTGAAAACTATTACTCTGCTGATGAAACCACTCAATTTTTCGGGAAATTGAACACTACGACAGGAAAATTAGAGCCAATCACAGAGAAAAACTACATAGAATCCATTCAAGACATATGCCTGAATGAACAGGTTCCAGAAAAAATTAAATCATTATTTGAACCAGCATTAGCATTGTATGCCTATGGATATTTGTACTGGACTTTTTTCACTTTAGCAAATGAACAAGCGATTAAAGCCTTTGAAGCGGCTATATCGTATAAACATGAAGAAGCCGCAGGTGCAAATGTGGATTCCAATGGGATAGATGTGGGGTTGTCTAAAAAGATTAACAACTTAGTTAAACGGCGAGTGATACATCGAAGTAGAAAAGATTACTACCATACTTTGCGGAAGTTCAACCACCCTAACGAACAACATATATTTGGACACAACAATGAAGCGTTGAGAAATATTGCAAATGCATTAAATGAACTATTCGCTTAATAAGAAGCCAGAGATATGGAATCCCTGGTTTTTTATGTATCGGTATGATCCAAGAATAAGCTTCTTAATGCTCCAAACTTTAACTCCCTTCCCTATCCCCGCTATCCCAAAACCCTGCTACTTTGTAATCAAATAAAAATTGCCGTCTCAAAACTTGCCCTTCTCCAACACGCCCCCATCCCTTGCCCCACAAGGCTTCAACGCCAATTCTGAGATAAAAATTAGTGTCCCAAAATCGCTGAGAAAACGACCTGATAACTGGAAAGGAACTGGTTGAATTGTGAACGAAACGAGATAATAATTACAGGGTAAGAGCAGGGAAACGATCAGGGGAAAAGCTGGGATCAGGTTTTCAAACGCCTGGGGAAGCGCTTGAGTCAAAGCTTGAGAAAATCCTCCCCCACATCCCCTAAACCTGGGTTTTCGCTTGAGTAAAGAATTCGAGATTTGACCGAAAAATCCCTGCTTTTGTCGCCGCGGCGGAGAAAAAGACTGGAGAAGCGCTTGGGGAAAGACTCGTGCGGTTTCCAGTCTTTGTGAGTTGGTGGACAGTTATTTTTATTCAGGGACAGTTATTGTGGAATTGGACAGGAATTTTTTATTTGTTAAACATCCGCTGCCGCTGCGCCTCGAACAACAGCACGGTCGCGGCCATGGCAACGTTCAGCGATTCGGCGTGGCCCGTCATCGGGATAATGATATGTTCGCTCACGCTGGCAGACACAGCCGTAGACAGTCCGCTGCCTTCGTTGCCGAAGACGAGCCAGACGCCGCGGCGGAAGTCACACTCATAGCACGAATGTGCTGCTTGCAGACTGGTGCCGACAACGTCGATGCCTCGTTCTTGCGCTTGCGGCAACAACTCCGTGAGGTCCGCTTCGATGACCGGAACGTGAAATAACGCCCCCATCGTGGCGCGGAGCGTCTTCGCATTGTAGATGTCGGCGGTGCCGCGGCCGAGTACGACCGCTGTCGCACCGCAAGCGGCCGCGCTGCGGACGATCGTGCCGACGTTGCCGGGGTCCTGCACACCGTCCAGCACGGCCACGAGCGCCGAGTCCCGGTCCATCATCGCCTGGAACACCGCTGGCACAGGCATCCTCGGCCGAGTCCCGGCTACGGCGAACACTGGCTGCGGCGTTTCCGATTGGCTGCACTTGGCGATCACTTCTGGCGACACGGGAATCCAAGCCGGGCGAAGACGAGCCGCGCCGCTGTTTTGCGCCAAATCGGCCGATTGGTCTGCACCTTCCGATGCCCCCGCTTCACTTGCACCAGCCCATGCCGACAGTTCCGCCGGCACGCCAACTCCAGCGTCATAAGCCACGCATTCAAGCGGCCATCCCGCCATCAGCGCTTCCTTCACCAGGTGAATGCCTTCCAGCAGGAACTTGCCTTCCCGTTCGCGATATTTGCGTTCCGTCAGCTTCGCCCATGTTTTCACACGGGGATTCGCCGCCGAAGCGATATAGCTTTCATGATTCGGCATAGGCCTGCTCCATCTTCGTCAATTGATCGTTGCGGCCGACGATGACGAGTACATCCTGCGCTTCGATCGGCTCGTCCGCGCGCGGCGTGATGTTCATTTGGCCGTCGCGCTTCACCGCCAGCACGTTGCAATTGTACTTGACCCGGATATCGAGCTGCTTCAGATTCTGACCGACCATGACGGACGGCGCCTTCATCTCCACGATGCTGTATTCCGGCGAAAGTTCTATATGCTCCAGAATGTTTGGCGAGATCAATTGATGGGCGACGCGCAGCCCCATGTCCCGCTCCGGGAACACGACCTTATCCGCGCCGATCTTGTGCAGCACCTTGCCGTGAAGCTCATTCTGAGCCTTGACAATAATAGAAGGAACGCCTAAATCCTTCAAGATCAACGTCGTCAAAATGCTCGATTGGATATCCTGGCCGATCGCCACGACGACAACGTCGAAATTGCGAATGCCGAGCGCCCGCATCGCTTCCTCGTCGGTCGAATTCGCCGACACGGCATGCGTCACGGTGTTCGCCACCGCTTGCACCCGCTCCTCGCTCTCGTCGACCGCTAGCACCTCGTACCCCATTTTCGACAAGTATCCGGCCAGACTCGAACCGAACCGGCCCAATCCGATTACAGCAAACTGCTTCTTCGCCATCCATCTCTCCCCTTCCCGATCAATACCTGTATCTGCCCTCGTGTACGACGATGCCGTCCACGACCGTCGCCGCGACGAGCGGTACGTCCCGCCACTGGCGCACGACGATCAGGTCGGCGGCTTTGCCTGGCTCGATCGAGCCAATCTCGCTCCCGCGTCCGATCGCTTGGGCCGGATGCAGCGTCCCCATCGCCGTCGCAGCTTCCAGCGGTACGCCCTGCCGATGCAATTCGAAGATCGCATGCAGCAGCGAAGCCGGATGATAGTCCGAGCAGAGGATGTTCGCCGCGCCAGCGCGAATCGCGTCAGCCGCGTTCAGGTTGCCGTCATGCGATCCGCCGCGAACGACGTTTGGCGCCCCTACGCACACGTGCATCCCGCGTTCGGTCGCGTACTTCGCCGTATCCAGGTTGAGCGGGAATTCCGATATGCCTGCATGGAAACCTTGCGACCGCTCCACGGCCTCCCGCGAATCGTCATCATGCGAACCGACCGCGATTCCCAGCCCTCTCGCCTTGGCGGTCAACGCCCGGAGCGCACCCCAATCGATCAGCCCCCGACGATCAGCCAAGTCCGCCACGATCCGCTCGACTTCCTCCGGTCCGACGCCCTGGTTCTTCATCACATATCGCTGAAATGCGCCGGGACGGCGGTATTGCCCGATGCCGGGCGCGTGGTCCATCAGCGACAAATAATCGATCGCGTCTTCTCCTATGAGCCTCCGTGCAAGCGCCAATCCGGTCAGATGCGACACCTCATAGCGCAGGTGAATGCCATGCCGGATCATCGCATGCTCCTCGCGGCAAGCGCGGATCAAATCGATCATCTCCGCGACCAGATGCTCTCCACGCAAGCTGAGCCCGACGCCGAGCGACAGCGAATGCAGCATCGTCGTAATCCCGTGGCCCGCCAACTTTTTCTCGAACTGCATGAATGCCATCGCCATCGGAAACAGTGTGTTCGGGCGCGGCTCCGTCTCTTTCTCGATCGCATCGCAGTGCAGGTCGATCAACCCAGGCAGTACCCAACCGCCTTCCGCGTCCAGCACCGTGTCGCCCGGCTGCGTCCATTCCGCGAAGCCAGTCCCGATCGCCGCGATGCGCCCGCCTTCCGCGATGACGTCCGCCTCGATGACTTCATGCGGCAGCACCGCACGTCCCCCGCACACGATCAACCGGCCCATTCCGATCACATCCGTTTCACGCATTTCCCCCATTTTACATTTATCAATTCATGATCTCAACAGGAGGAAGTGCGCATATACATGCTTGAAAGGAAAATTTCCAATTGTATATTCGACAAAATGCTGATAGAATTCGACTAGCAACGTAAATCGTTTCCAATTCTACAGTGAGGTGAATGTCGTGTACGACATGGTTGCGATGAAGAGCAGATTGGACGCCAGACAGCTCCTGCTGCTCGAATCCGAAGTGAAGAGCCAAGGCAAGAACATGCTTCTCGCATACGTACTTTGGTATTTTCTTGGCATCTTCGGCGGACATCGATTCTACATGAAGAAGACGGGCTCCGCCGTCGCCATGCTCATTCTTTCCATTACCGTCATCGGAATGATCGCAACGTGGATCTGGTGGGTCGTCGACGCCTTCCTGCTGCACACCTGGGTCAAGGAGCATAACCGCGCATTGGAGTATCAGATTGTGAACGGCATGCTGTCACAGCAACAGCCGCCGATTCCGGGTACGTTCTAATGAAGACAAGAGCCGATCTGACGATGGAGCAGTTGTTTCTGTTGCGCTCGGAGCTCGGCCATGTGGAGAAATCCGTCGTACTGGCATATGTGATGCTGCTGGGCGGCCACCTTGGCGCGCACCGGTTCTATATGCGCCGTTTTGCCGGCGGCATCGTGCAACTCGCCCTCTTCCTCGCCGCGCTGATTTCCTATTATATTTTCGTCTTCACGCTTGCCATCCACGACGACGAATGGACGGCGGGCGCGGGCATATCGCTCGCGATTGCCGGAATCGCAGGCCTCGCTTTGTTGATCTGGATCATCGTCGACGCCTGCGTCCTTCACCGCTGGGTGAAAGCCCATAACGACGAGAAGGAAGCGGAGATCATCGCGCAGATCGTGCGACAGAACCAAGGATAAATATCTCCGCTGCCGAAAAAGCGCAACCGAACGTTTAACCCGCTCGGGGCGCTTTTTTGATGTTAAAATTTGTCCAACATATGTCGATATTATGAATATGATGTCGAATGTATCCCCAGAGAGGAACTTGCGCCCCTATGGCCTCTGTGTCTAAAGCCCTAACACTCCTGCTTGCGCTTTTCCTGTTTTTATCACTTCAGACCGCCAATGCGGAGGATCGCTCGTTCCAAATCGAAGAGGTGAATATTCACGCCGTTATCGACACTGACGGCAGCATGCACGTTACTGAAACGGATACCTACGAATTCAACGGGGTTTTTAACGGGATTCTCGTCGATCTCGATACGTCGGGCTCGGACGGGATCGTGGATTTTCAGCCTTACGAAGTTTCGGATCAAGAATACATACCGCTCGAATATGAAGAGATAATCGACGGAAACAGCATTCAGTATAAAATCTATAGCGCGTCCGAGGACGAAACTAAGGTTTTCGAATTCACTTATTCGCTCATGAACGTCGTTCAAGTCTATGAGGACACCGCCGAATTGTATTGGAAGTTTTTCGACGATAGGAACGAGAACACGTTAGGAACGGTTCAGATCGACGTCGAATTTCCGGACGGAGCGGAGCAAGAGGTGATCAAGGCGTTCGGCCATGGACCGCTGGAAGGCGTCATCGAACGACTGGATGAGAGCATCGTACGGTTTCAAATGAGTCCGTTACCCGCCTACAAGATGTTTGAAGTAAGGCTCCTGTTTCCCGATTCCTATGTCCCTGACAGCATGAAGATCAACTCCGAACCGATGCTCGAACAGATCTTGGAGGAAGAAGAGAATTGGACATATCCGAATGACGACGATTTCATGACCATCGTATTTATCATCTTTTTCGCATTATTGCTCGTTCACCTGCTTGTCGGGGCTCTTATCTATAACAAATTCGGCAAGCCGTACAAGCCTGACTGGAAACACAAGTATTATCGCGAGCTTCCCGGCGACGTATCGCCAGCCGTCGTGAGTTATTTAATGAAGCGCCACAATGATACGGGCGACTTGATGGCCACCTTGCTCGATCTTGTGCGGAAGAAGTACGTCTCCATGCAAGTCGTCAAGTCGCCTGACCCCAAAGAGGAAGACGATTATTCGTTCCAATTGAAGAATACGAATAAGGACGGTCTGCTCCTCCCTCACGAAAGGATGCTAATCAATTGGTTCTTCGGAAAAACGGGACGTTCGGGCAAGGTGTCTCTGTCGATTATTCGCGAGCAGGCCGAGAATAAGAAGAGTGCCGAGGCTTTCTACGATAAATGGACGAAGTGGCAAGAAGAGGTCATGGACTCCGTCAACCGCCTGAACTATTTCGAAGAACGTCCGAAAAATAAAAAGATTTACGCTTGGTTTGTCATCGTCGTTGTGCTTCAGGCGTTAGGAATTGGGTGGCTCACTGGAGGAAGTCTTCTCTTTCTTTACCCGCTGCCCCTGCTCCTCTTCCGAATGAGAAGCGAGGAGTTTCGAACCCAAAGCGGCCAGACCGAATATGCCAAATGGAAATCATTCAAACGCTTCATGCGCGATTATTCCCGGATGGCGTCGCGCGAACCGTTAGCCGTTCACTTGTGGGAGCACTATTTCGTATACGCTATTCCGCTCGGCGTGGCGAAGAAGATGGAAGCGATCGGCCGTATCCATATGCCTGGCATGAACCAAGAGGACTCCGTGCTTGCAGATACGATTTACTATATGCAGTTGGACCATTGGACATCCTCATTCGATAAGATGATTTCCGAGGGCAGTCCTGCCGGCTCCTCCTCTGGAGACTCCGGAGGCTCCTTCTCTTCCGGCGGAGGTGGCGGTGGAGGCGGAGGCGGCCGCGGCGCTTTCTAGTAGAACAATCCCAAAATAACATTAATATTCTTGCCCGCAGTTATGACATAACCCGGCTACAGCATCCCAGCTACAGCGCATGTCGGCTCTAACCGGGTAAAACCCGGCTACAGCATCCGAGCTACAGCGCATGTTGGCTCTAACCGGGCAAGACCCGGCTACAGCATCTCAGCCACAGCGCATGTTGGCTCTAACCCCTTTTCGCCATAATGGAGGGCAGATTGTAACGTTTCCTCTTAAATCCAAAAGGTTGCCGAAGGGAAGGAAATTTAGTGGAAGGGTTTCCCTCTATTTCATGAATTCTTGGACGGAAAGTTCATGCCGGGATGCCGCGACGGTGAAATTCGGAAAATGGTCTTCCAAGCAACATCGGTCCAGAACTCAACCAAATAATAAGGAGGCAACAAACATGGAAATTTACATTGGCCTTGCTGTCGTATTAATCCTGCTCTTGTGGATCGCGTTCACGTACAACCGGCTCATCCTGCTGCGCAACCGGGTTCGCAACAATTGGTCGCAAGTAGATGTCGTGATCAAAAACCGTTTCGATCTGATTCCCAATTTGGTCGAGACGGTATCGGGATACACCTCGTATGAGAGAGATACGCTTCAACAGATGACGGAGCTCAGAACCAAATATGCGGCAGCCGGGTCCATCGATGAGAAAGCGGCGGCCAGCGGCCAAATGTCCGGCATGCTCAGTCGGGTGATGGCCGTAGCGGAAAATTATCCGGACTTGAAGGCGAGCGAGAATTTCCTTTATCTCAAGGAGCAACTGAGCGAAATTGAAGATAAAATCCGTTATGCGAGACAGTTCTACAATGACACTGTGGAAGCTCTCAATACGGCCGTCGCAAGCTTCCCGGCTAATCTGATCGCCGGTAGATTCGGCTTTCACGAAGAAAAGTTCTTCGAAATCGACGAGGCGGAGAAAGCGATTCCTCAGGTCAAGTTTTAATAATGAAGGCGGACCGCTGCTTCATCAAGCACGGTCCGCCTTCATTTTCTCTCCGTTATTCTATTCGCTCAGAACCACATTCTCCCGCTATCCCATTCGCTCAGAAACGCGCTTTTACGCAATCCCCTTCGCTCAGGGAGCCGTCTCCAGGAACTTCACGTCCGGCATCCGCTCCATCGCGGTGCGCATCGCGTACTCGTTCTCGAACAGTGCCACGTCGTTGTCGTTCTTGTCCTTGACCATCGTGGAATTGATGCGGAACTTCGAAGCGTCCACCTTGCTGCCAGCAATCCACCGAGCAAACTGGAACGGGGTGCGGTGCAGAAGGATGTCGACGCCGTACTCGTTCTTCATCCGGTATTCGAACACTTCGAACTGCAGCTGCCCGACGACGCCGAGATACGTATCCTCGAATGGCCCGATCGAACGGAACACCTGCACCATGCCTTCCTCGGTCAACTGATCGAGCCCTTTAAGATACTGCTTCTGCTTGAGCGCGTTCTTGATCGACACCTTGGCGAAAATCTCGGGCGAGAACGTCGGCAGCTCGTCGAACGTGATGCTGCTCCCTTCGCTCAGCGAATCGCCGATGCGGAAGATGCCCGGGTCGAACAAGCCGATAATGTCGCCCGGGTACGCGATATCGACGATATCGCGGTCCTGCGCCAGAAATTGCTGCGGCTGCGACAGCTTGATCTCCTTGCCCGCCCGGACGTGACGCACGGACATGCCGCGCTCGAACTTGCCCGAGCAAATGCGCAGGAAGGCGAGGCGGTCGCGGTGGGCGGGGTTCATGTTGGCCTGGATTTTGAAAATGTAGCCGGAAAACTTCTCGCTATCCGGTTCCACCTGTCCATCAGTGCTGCGACGAGAAGTCGGCGCTGGTGCGAGCTGCAGGAAATTTTCGAGAAACGTCTGCACACCGAAATTGTTCACGGCGCTGCCGAAGAACACCGGCGTCAGTTCACCCGCTTTGACCTTCTCGTAATCGAACGGATCGCCGGCTACGTCCAGCAGCTCCAGGTCGGAGGCAAGCTGGTCGGCCAAGTGGTCGCCCGCCATCTCGCGGATGACGGGGTCTTGATAATCCGCGACTTTGCGGACTTCGATCTTCGAATGATCGGCCCCCTGGAACAGCTCGACCTGGTTCTTCATCCGGTCGTACACTCCGCACAGCTCGCGTCCCATCCCGATCGGCCAGTTCATCGGCACGGAGCGGATACCGAGCACACGCTCGATCTCCTCGAGCAGGTCCAGCGGATTCTGGCCCTCACGGTCCAGCTTGTTAATGAAGGTGAAGATCGGAATGCCGCGCCGCGCGCACACTTGGAACAGCTTGATCGTCTGCGCTTCTACGCCTTTGGCGACGTCGATCAGCATGACCGCGCTGTCCGCGGCCGTCAGCGTACGGTACGTGTCCTCGCTGAAGTCCTGGTGGCCGGGCGTGTCGAGGATGTTCACCTGACGGCCGTCATACTGGAACTGCATGACGGACGAAGTGACGGAGATGCCCCGCTGCTTCTCGATTTCCATCCAGTCGCTCGTCGCATGGCGCGCGGCTTTACGCGCTTTGACGGAACCGGCGGTATGGATCGCGCCTCCGAACAGCAACAATTTCTCCGTTAACGTGGTTTTCCCCGCGTCGGGGTGGGATATGATCGCGAACGTACGGCGTCTGGCGACTTCCTGCCGCAGCTCCTCGCGTTTGGATTGACTCATCGGCTCATGAATTCCCTTCTCCAGTGACGAATGACGAAATTCATTATATCATATCGGAGCAAGGTCCATCACGCATAACATTAGCCGATCAGGCGATCAGGCGCAAATGATGCGGACAGCGTCAAATTGGCGGAGTTGGCAGGACTATCGGGTCAACGACCAGACCTGCTCCGTTCGGACCCGGAGCCTTCGCATCGCCGAACCTCGCCCGCAGCGAATCGCGGGTATGCACGAGCATGACCGGCACGAGCTGCTCCCGACGCTTGCCGATGCGCTTGCCTCCGTCAGGATGCATGACGGACAGCAGCATGCGCAAATACAGCTTCGTCAGGAAGCGAAACACCCGCGAATGCACTTCGTGCTGCTCGAAGCCGAGCCCATGCGTAAGTCCCCGATGCAGCAGCGTCACGCCGATCAGCGCTTTCACGCGCGACAGCTGCGGATGAAACGCCATCGCACAGCTGATTTGCTGCATGGCATCGCCGGCTTGTCTGGCGACCATCAGTGCCGCCCGATCCGTGCCCCGCGCACGCAGCAGTTCCAACACCTTCACATTGTCCAGATGCAATTCGCCTATCCAGTCTCCCGCACGAATGCAGGTGCCATCCTCGCAAGCGATCGGAGCGCCATGATATTTATGAACCATGACCGTGCAAATCCCGAACTTCTGCGCATACACGCTGCGCCACCGCGACAGCAGCCCGAACCCCCGCTCCCACTGCATCCACACCGGCCGAATGACCGTCTTGCGCACCGTTCCCAACACGCCAGCCATGCTCGCCATCTTTTCATCTCCTCATTATTCCACGATCAACTCGTTGCAGTTTGACTCTTCGTACTCTCATTGTAGAGCCGTTGCACGACGAAAGCCCCCATCGCAGGATGAGGGCCTTCGGTAGACTTAAGTCGGGTACTGTCAGCTAGAGTTGCTCGACCAAACTTTCAGAGCGCCTGGCGTGCTTACTCCATTCATTTATTGATCGGTGTCCAGTATCCATACAGGCGATGTTGCCGCGAATTCGCCGTCTTCCTGATACACCTTCACGAAATAATAGCGTTCCTCGCACGGCAGCGTGACGCGATATTTCAACTGATCCCCGTCATGATCGATGGCATGGAGCACCCGCCCGCGTTCGCCGATGATCTCGGCCTTGACGATCCGGCTGCCGGTTTCCTGGCCGAACAGCGCCTTGATCTCGATCTCGACCGTCTCGCTGCACTTGATTCTCGAGCCCATGATGGCGCCATTCACCTTGAACCAGACTTTCAGATGCAGCGCGGACGTATAGTAAGCCCGATTATGCCTGACCGCGTCGAAAAAATGCTCCCGCGTCAACTTCTCCGCCAGAACGCCCATCCGCAGCGTATTTTCCGTACCCCAATCGCCGTTATGGTTATCCTGGTTGCCGACCGGCGACACGTGCCACCCTTTGTCCAGCGCCATGATATAGTAGTGAAGCGCGTCGACGTTCTTCGTATGCAACGTATGGACTTCAATCAGGTACATCACTTCGTCCAATTCCGCATCATAGGGGTCAAAACCGTCGAGGTGCCGATCGCCGCTGGACCACGGATGATTCCACTGGTTGATCGAGGCGGGATAACGTTTTAGCGTGTCATAGTATGTCGGAATGTCGTTGTACCGCGTTTCGTACGCATTCAGGAAAAAGTCCATTTCGTACGTATTCATGTGACCGAACTGGTTGTACCACGTCGTCTCGGCGCCGAAGAGCGCGAGAAATTCGCCGTCCACCGTCTTCTTGTCGGCCATTCTCTGGATGTCCGTCCATTTGCGGCTGCGATTCCAATCCAGATAGTGGTCGTACAGGTTGCTGTGCTCGGTGACCGCCAGAAAATCCAGCCCGGCCGTATATCGCGCATAATCGTAGGCGAATTCCGGCGTCGCGACCCCGTCCGAGAAGCCGGTATGGCTGTGCAGGTTCCCGAAATAGATGTTATATTCGCCGTCCGCCGGCGCAGGCAGCGGCTCCGGCTTCGGACTCGGAGCAGGGAGAGTCGTTCTCTTGACGAAAGCCAGCCAATGGATCATCAGATACTGCTCGGGCGCGGCATCTACGATTACAAGATAAACATCATGAACGCCCGTCAACCGCGAAGCGTCCGAAGACGCCAGATCCCCGGCCAGCATCGACCAGCGTTTCCATTGTTTGAACAGGACGAGCCGGCCTACGACCTCTCCATCCAACCCATCCAATCTCACTTCCAGGGTAATCCGCTTCGATTTATCCAGATCGGTAAAGCCGAATTGCCCCCGTAGTTGATCCACGCCGTCCGCCGTAAAATCCACTGCGCGATAGACCAGGTAGCTGCCGACTTGCCCGCCGACCAGCACCCGTTCCAATTGATCGACTTCCAGCTCGTCCGTCTCGAGCAACCGGAATCCATGCGCATCGTTGCAGGCGGTTGCCGGGAACAGGCGAGGCGAGGTTTTATCCGGCACATCCGATTCCTGTTGATCGCACACCTGGCCATAAGCTTGAAAATCGCGGATTTTCGCCGTTTCCCCCGACGAGCAATAGGTAATCGTCACGCGGACATACCGGGCGGTCAGATCCACTTCGTATTGCTCCCCGCCGGCTTCCGAGCGATCGTTCGCGTGCTCGATCGCCATCGTCCAATTGAGTCCGTCCCGGCTATATTCGATAAAGTAGTGCGAATAATCGTCTTCGCCCGTCCGGGTGTCGATCCTGATCCGCGCAATTCGGCTAATCCGCTCCAAATCGAGCTTCCACCAACGATAATAGGGGGCACCCCGCCATGCGGTGTCATCCTGGCCGTCGATCGCCTTGCCGGCTTCGAATCCTTCCAGCTCCTGATCCGCCGTTGCCCGCTTGCCTGCGCTCAACAATTCCATTTTGCCATCGATAATCTCTGCGCTCATGTTCCTCACCCATTCTGCTTCCATATTCGTCAACCCTTGACTGCACCCATCATGACGCCTTTGACAAAATGCTTCTGAACGAGCGGGTACAGCAGCAGCATCGGCAGGCTCGACACCACGATGACCGCGTATCGCATGCCTTCTACCAGCAGCAGCTGGTCCACCAGGCTCTCGCCGTCGCCTCCCGTCATCGCCCCCATGTTATCCTGAATCAGAATATTGCGTATGACCATCTGCAGCGGCAGACGCCAATGGTCGTTCAAATAGATCAAGGCGGTGAAATACGCGTTCCAGTGCGCCACGCCGTAATACATGATCATCACGGCGATGATCGGCTTGGACAGAGGCAGCACGATGCTGGTCAACGTCTTGATATTGCTGCAGCCGTCGATGACCGCCGCTTCGTGCAGCTCGCCGGGGATGGAAGTCTGGAAATAGGTGCGCATAATGATCAGATTCCACACGCTGACTGCGCTTGGAATGACCATGACCCACAGGTTGTTATACAGTCCGAGCATATTCTTGTAGACCAGGTAAGTCGGAATGAGCCCGCCGTTGAAGAGCAGCGTGAAGGTGAACATCAGCGCCAGGAAATTGCGGCCCCGCAGATCCGGCCTGGACAACACATAGGCGCCGAGCGTCGTCATGACGATGTTCACCGTCGTCCCGACGACAAGATAGATGGCGGAATTGCGATAGCCCATCAGAATGTCCTCGTTATCGAACACCTTATAATAGGAAGATAACGTGAAGTGCTTGGGCCACAGCCAAACCTCCCCCTTCACGATCGACATCGGGTCGCTTAGCGATGCGCTTAGGACATAGATGAGCGGATATAACGTTACGATCATGATGATTACAAGAATCGTATAGATCGTCACCTCGAATATGCGATCGCCACGACTGATTTGGTTTGAGTACGACATTATGCCTATTCCTCCATCACCAGAGACTCGTTCCGCTCACCCTTTTGGCGATTTGATTCACCACGATGATCAAGAAGAAATTAATGACCGAATTGAACACGCCGACGGCGGCCGAGAAGCTGTACTGCGATCCGAGCAGGCCAACTTCGTAGACATAGGTGGAAATGACGCTCGATGCGGTTCGATTCAGGTCGTTCTGCATAAGGAAGATCTTCTCGAACCCGATGTCCATAATTGAACCGAACTGAAAGATCAGCATGATGATGGCCGTCGGAATCAAGCATGGTATCGCCACGTGAATCATCCGCTTGAACTTGCTGGCGCCGTCGATCATCGCCGCTTCGTACAAATGTTTGTCCACGCCGGCGAGCACGGCAATATAAAGAACGGAACTGAATCCCATGTTCTGCCATATATCAGAGGCAACGTATATCGTTTTGAACATTTGCGGTTCTGTCATGAAATAGATCGGTTCCCCGCCGAACAGACGGATGATCTGATTGACCAAGCCTGTCGAAGGAGACAAGAAGGAAATCAAGATACCGACAAGCACGACCGTCGAAAGAAAATAAGGCATGAACGTAATCGATTGAACGCTTTTCTTGAACCATTTGCTCTGAACTTCATTCACCAGCAAGGCGAATACAATCGGAATCGGAAACGCGACTGCGATCTGGTACAAGCTGATGCCTACCGTATTGCGAATCAATGTCCAGAACTGATAGTTATGAAAAAACCGGGTGAAGTGTTTCGAACCTGCCCAGTGGCTATCCCAAATTCCCTTGGTCACGGAAAAATCCTTGAACGCGATTTGGATGCCGTACATCGGCAGATATTTGATCAGAATGAAGTAGGTTACGACCGGCAAAACAAGCAAATACAGATCCCAGTTCTTGCGAATGGAGCGGGGAATCACTGCTTTGGAAACTCCTCTCATAGAGCCTGATGTCATGGAAACACTCCCCTGCTTGCAAGTATTCGATAAACCCGCTTCCGCTTACGCATCTGCAAGTTCATCGAATACTTATCCGGACTGCGATTATTGTTGATAACGCTCGTATGCCTTCTCGTAAATCTTCTGCAGATCGGCAAGACCCATGCTGTTCAGCTGCTTGACGAAGTCATCGAACTTGTCGATCGATACTTTCCCTTGTACGAATTCCGCCGTGCGCTGCTTGATCAGTCCGTTGATATCCGTCTCCAGCGCCAGCTTCTCTTCGGACTCCTCGGCCGTGAAGCTGAACGGCGCCCACAGCTCCTTGGGCAGATACGGCTTCAGATTGTTCGCTGCGGCGAGCGCTGCCGGCTGGGTTTCCCCGCCTTTGAAATATTTCTCGATCAGCATCGTCGGCAAGGAACCGCCCGCGTAGGGAACGTACTTGGAGATGACCTGGTCGAACGACGAGCCTTCCGGTATGTTGCTCGTGATCTCCGGCAGAAAATCGTAATTCCCGTTGGCGTCCTTCTGATAGGAGACGCCCTCGATGCCCATATACAGCATTCTGGAGCCTTCTTCGCTGTAGAAGTGATCGATCCAGCGCATCGTCTCTTCAGGATGCTTGTTGGAATTGCCGATCATGAAAGCGCCATTGGCGCCGAGATGCCCGCGAGCGCTCGAATACAGTTGATCGCCGTGCGGCCCCGCCAATGCTTGATCCAAACCGACGAAATCATCCGCATTGGTATTGGCAAACGACACAATATTCCCGAAAATAAATGCGCCTACCTGATTCTGCTCCGTCTTCGCCAAAATTTTCTTCGTGTCGTTCGTGAAGATCTCCTGATCGATCAATTTCTCGGCATAGAGCTTGTGCATGAAGGTCAGCATCTCTTTATAGCTTTCGCTCGCCGGGAAAAACCTCAGCTTGCCGGATGCCGGATCGATGTCCCAATTCTCATTGCCGACGCCCCTGTTCGCAAGGCCATACGACCCTCTGAGAATCCAGACTACCTTGTCGAGATTGTCGGTTGTGAGCGGAACTTCGTCTGCTTTCCCGTTACCGTTGGCATCCCCGTCCCGAAATGTTTTCAACACTTCATAGAACTCGTCGGTTGTCTTCGGCAGCGCCTTGCCCGCCTTATCCAGCCAGGACTGATTCATGAACAGCTTGGTCGTAATTTCGATGCTCGGCGCTTCCGTCAGATAGGGCAGCGAATAAATATTGCCGTCCGCCGTGGCGATGCCTTTGCGTACATCCTCGTACTTGTCCATAATCGCTTTGAAATTGGGCGCATACTGGTCGATCAAATCGTTCAGCTTGATGAACGATCCTTCGGCCCCATATTTATCCACGTCGCTGTTCGGCGTCTTCGTGCGGAAGAAGAAGTCCGGCAACTGGTTGCTGGCCAGCGCCAGGTTCCGCTTCTCGTTAATATCCGCGTTGGTAAGCCCCTGCCAATCGATGTGAATGCCGGTCATCTTCTCGTATTCCTGCCACATCAGGATGTCGTTCCACTCTGTCGGCTGCGAAGCGCTGAGCAGCACCATGGCCGACAACGTCAGCGGCTCGTTCACGATCGGAAAGCCCGTTTTGTTGAATTTGTCCGGGCTGGCGCTCGGACTGTTCGCCGCTGAGGACCCGCTTGGCGAATTGGAGGCGGATGGCGACGGCTCGGCGGCCTTATTGTTCGAGCAGGCAGCCAGGAATACCATGGCCAGCGCCAGGAGGATGGCAATCGAATTCCAAAGTTTCTTGTTCAAAAGAATACCCCTCTCGTCGATTGTTCGAATGTCGTTGTTAAGTACGCGTACACTTGACTGGCAACTTCCGATTCACAAGCGTTGCAACACCCCCTTCGGTTCGTCTCCCGCGACCTATTGTCCACCCGTTGCGGCAGCATATGCGCTGTCATACACCGTCTTCTTGCGCAGGTGCTGCTTGTACTTGTACTTGTATTTCTCGCTGCGGATGTAGCTTTCGCAATATTCGATATACCGGTTCTGCGCCGTGGTCAGCCGGGTCAAATGCAGCACGGCGCTGTTCTTCTTCAGCTGCAGCAACTGCGAAATTTCGGCCGGGCAATTGACCGCTTCCGCCTCGACTTCCGCTTCTTCAGCCGCCAGGCCCGAGCAGCGGAAGATCGTGGGGTATAGGCCATCTTGCTCCAACTGCGCTTCGTCCGCACCTTCCAGGAGCGAACACGGAACGAAGGCGTTCTCCCAAGCGAACGGTTCATCGCCGATGTACCGCAAACGGTTGATCTCGTAGACGCAATCTTCCGACTCCGACAGACCAAGTGTTTGCTTCAGGAAACTCGTGGCTTTGCTTTTCTTGAACGCCAGCATGCGGAAATCCGAGTCCAGCCCCGACCTTTCGATTTCTTGGGAGAGGCTGTAATGGCTGGACAGCTCATGCTCGAATTTGGGCAGAGACACGAATGTTCCTTTTCCCTGCTTGCGCACAAGGTACCCCTGCTGGACCAATTCCTTGATCGCTTCCCGCACCGTCATACGGCTGACGCCGTATTCGTCGCACAATTCCCGCTCGCTCGAAATTTGCGTTCCGGGGAGCCAATAACGATTCTCGATTTTCTCCAACAGCTTGCCGCGCAATTGGTATTGCAAAGTCACCGGCAACGTATCATCCAGCACATCGATCCCTCCGCACCATCACTTTTGCCAGGGTTCAGCGAGCAACCGCTTTCACCTCTCAACTGGTTATAACAATATAATATGATGATGCGTGCTGTCAATAGCGACATGCGGGACCCTACACATTCGATTGCGCGGCCGTTGCTTCGGGTTGCCCTTATTATAGAGGGTGATCGAGCACAAATCAATCATTATTTTGATCGATTCAATAATTATTATGATTGATTTATTCATTTTCGTACGCTATAGTTAAGAAAATTCATTAAAGGAGACAGCTAGATGAAAAATCCGGGTTCACTGACCTACTCCGAAATTATCGGGCAGCACGAGGCATCGACTGCGGCATGGGAGCAGCTCGAGCATCAGAACGATTGGGTGGAACGCTATCTTAAAAATTCGGCATTCGATGAAGTCATATTTATCGGTTCCGGTTCTTCTTACTATCAAGCACTGGTCATGGCATCGACCTTCCGCCACTGGCTCGGACGGAAAGCCAGCGCCTGCCCTTCCTCCGAAATCTGGCTGTTCCGCAGTCAGTCGACGGCGAAAGGCCGGAAGCTGCTCGTCGGCGTATCCCGCTCCGGCGAATCGTCGGAAGTCATTCTGGCGATCGAAGCGGTCCGGGCGTTGCCGGACTGGGAAGTTTGCGGCATTACCTGCCATGCGGAGAGCGCCATGGCCGAGCTTGCCGAGTGCCTCGTATCTCCGCTGGGCGCGGAGGAAAGCACGGTCATGACGAAATCCTTCAGCAGCATGACGTTCATGATGCAGGCGGCAATCGCGGCAGCTTCCGGTTCGCCCGACCTTGTCGCCCAGATGAGAACGTCCCTGGACGCGGGAACGCAGCTCGTTCACCCCGCAGGCCGCTTGGCCGACCGTATCGTAAGCGAGAGCGGCCTGTTCAGAAACTATATCTATCTTGCGATGGGGGCTTTGGAAGGCATTGCCCGCGAAGCCTGCCTGAAAATCAAGGAAATGTCCTGCGTCTGGACGGAAAGCTTCGGCACGCTGGAATTCAGGCACGGACCGAAAGCCATTGTCGATATCGGCACCCTGGTCGTCCTGATCCTGTCCGAGCAGGCGCGCGATCATGAATTGAAAGTCGCGAGCGAAATGAAATCGTACGGCGCCAAGGTGCTCATCATCGCCTGCCGCGCGGGGACGGACACGCGCTTCGCCGACTATGTGTTCGAAATCGGCGGCGCCGAGATCGGCGACGAGGCCAGGGCGACGCTATACTTGCCGCTACTGCAATGGCTCGGTTATTACACCGCCATGAAGAAGAACGTGAACCCGGACGAGCCGCGAAACCTGACGCAAGTCGTCAGAATCTGAACAGGTAATGGAGGTAATCGCATGCCCCTTGTCTCGTCAACTCCGATGCTGAAGGCCGCGCAAGCAGGCGGATATTGCATCGGCGCGTTCAACGTTCACACGCTGGAAATGCTGCAAGCCGCCGTCGAAGCCGCCGAGGAGCTGCAGTCTCCGCTTATTCTGCAATCTACAGTAGGCACGGTTAAGCATCTCGGGCCGGATTATATCGCCGCTGCGGCAGCCGCCGCAGCGAACCGAAGCACGATACCGATCGCGCTCCATCTCGACCATTGCACCGATTTCAACCTGATCGTCCAATGCATTCGCGCCGGTTACACGTCGGTCATGATCGACGCCTCGCACGCGCCGTTTGACGATAATGTCCGGCAAACCTTGAAGGTGGCAGAGGTGGCGGCTGCGGCGGGAGTCAACGTGGAAGCGGAACTGGGAAAGGTCGGCGGCGTCGAAGACGACATCGTGGTCGCAGATAAGGACGCGCTGCTGGCGGATCCCGACGAATGCGCGAGATTCGTGGAACTGACCGGCGTTCCGACGCTTGCGCCCGCTATCGGGACTGCCCACGGTATCTACCGGGGCGACCCCCACATTGATTTCGACCGAATCGGGCAAATCGCCTCGAAGGTAGCCGTCCCGCTTGTCCTGCACGGCGGATCCGGCATTCCGGACGACCAGGTAAGACGGTGCATTGCGCTGGGCATGTCCAAAATGAATGTCGCGACGGAAATCCGGATCGTCTTCTCGAACGCGATCAAAGAGGTGTTCGCCCGCAATCCGAACGAGAACGATCCGCGCAAATATATGGCTCCTGCCAAGCAGGCGCTGCGCGAAGCAGTGGCCGACAAGATCCGGCTGTGCGGTTCTGTCGGCAAAGCCCGGGACCTCCGATGAGCCATCGACATCTCACCACGGTGACGCTGAACGCGGCGATCGACAAAACGTATTTCATGCCCGCCATCGCGGCCGGCCGTTCGAACCGGGTTGCGCGCGTGATCGCGCAGCCCGGGGGCAAAGGCCTCAATGTGGCGCGGGTAGTCCGCCTGCTCGGCGAGCAGGTTGTCGCCGCCGGCA
>JAEWAQ010000029.1 GCA_023391635.1 Bacillota bacterium
CCGCCACCTGCAAAGCCGCATGAAGCTGGTGCAGAGCGGCGCTTTCAACGTCAAAGCCGAAGTGGCAACGCAGGATGAAATCGGCCAACTGTCGATTTCCTTCAACAACATGGTAGATGAATTGAACCGGCTCGTGCGGGAAGTGTATGAGACGCAGCTCCGGGAACGTGAAGCGGAATTGTCCGCCCTGCAAAGTCAGATGAACCCGCATTTTCTTTATAACACGCTGGAATCGATCAATATGCTGGCGCTGCATAATGATCAATTGCAAATATCGGACATCGTCACCAGCCTCGGCAAGCTGCTGCGATATACGGTGGAGAAGGCGGACAGACCGGTTACTTTGAAGGACGAATTGCTGTTCGTGGAGCATTACATGCAGATCCAATCTTTCCGCTTGAAAAACCGTCTGCATGCGGATATCGATATCGAACCATCCTTCGAAGATTGCCTGGTACCGAAGCTGACTTTACAGCCATTAATCGAGAATGTGATCGAACATGCGATGGCTGGCGGTACGGTGACGGTTCGCCTGACTGCGCATTTTCTGGACGATGACCTTGTGATTCGCGTGAAGGATAACGGCGTCGGCCTGACCGATGCAAAAATGTGGGAGATCGAACGGCGAATGAACGAGAAGAATCATTGGCAGGAAGAGAACAACTCATTCGGTCAGAGACGAAGAGGCTTCGGGCTTAGAAACGTTCATCAACGTCTGAAATTGTTATATGGCGACGGATATGGCCTATTCATCGAACGCCATGCGGACGCTGGCGCATGCTTCTTCATTCGAATTCCCCTGTAGGGTAGGAGGAATGATGATGTACAAAGTGATGTTAGCCGAAGATGAAGAGCAGATCCGGGCAGGGCTTAAAAAGACGATCGAAGGAGTCATCGGAGGTTTTCAGGTTATCGCGGAAGCCGCCAATGGCAAGGAAGCACTCGAAGCGGCCAAGCGAGTGAATCCGGACATTGTCGTGACGGACATTCGCATGCCGGAGATGAACGGGCTCGATATGATTCGCAGACTCAGAGGCGATTTTCCGAACTTGTTCGTCATTATCGTAAGCGGGTACGGGGATTTCGAGTACGCCAAGCAGGCGATCAAATACCAGGTGACGGAGTATTTGCTCAAGCCTGTCAATCGTGTTGAATTGGCAGAAGTGCTGCAAAGAATCCGGGCCAGCCTGGATGACACGAGACAGTCGGAGCTTGCGGGCGACGAGAGTGCGGAGGAGACTGGTGAGAGCCGCCACGTGATCCGTAAAGTGAAGGACATCGTGCTGCAAAGTCTAGACCAGGACATTTCTTTGCATCGAGTAGCCGAACAGGTCAATTTGACCCACCACTATTTGTCTATGCTGTTTAAGACGACGACCGGTCAGAATTATTCCGATTTCGTTACAGAAAGCAGAATGCGCAGGTCCAGACAGCTGTTGAAGGAAACGAACTTGAAAATACATGAGATCGCCCAATTGACCGGTTACGTCAGCGCCAAGCACTTCATGAACGTGTTCAAGCAGAAAGTGGGAAGCACGCCGTCGGATTATCGCAATCGTGAATGAGCAAGACCACAAAAAATGGCACTATTTCGGTATTTCAGATTCTTTATTTGTTCAAGTAAATTGAGTAGAGTAAAAATGAAAACGCTTACCAACCAATTGAAGGAGGAATCGATGATGTTCAGACGCTCTGTTGTGCAATGGTTTCCTTTGATGCTCCTGGTGCTTGTCGCTGCGTGTCTTTTGGCAGTTGACAGGGCCGCTGCCGCGCCGAATGCAGTTGTTCAGACGGACACGCGCTCCGGTCCCGGTTACGTCACCGTAACATGGATCATTCCGGGTACGGGCAGCGCCCCAACAGGCTACAAAGTAAAGTACGGGACATCGAGCGGCAATTACACGGCCACCGTGGACGTGGGCAAGGCGACGCAGAAGACGATTACCGGCTTGTCCAACGGGACGACGTATTACTTCGTAGTGACGGCGTATGACAGTGCAGGAGAAAGCGCCAATTCAAACGAAAAGACGGGCTTGCCGGTGGCAAGCAATACCCTTCTGCTAAGCGACAACTTCGATGACGGGAACTACAATGGCTGGACGAAAACGACGGGCGTGTGGTCGGCCGCTTCGGGAAAGCTTGACGGATACGGCAAAGTCATAAACGGCAGCGATGCCTATAACAACTATGCGGTTGAAGCGGAAGTGACGCCGAAAGCGGCCGGAAAACCGGTAGGGGTGCTCGCCAGGTATGTGGATGAGAACAATTTTTACTTCATGGTGTTGAAAGACGACAATCGTGTCCGCTTGTACCGGAATTTCGGCGGCACGAAGACCGAATTGGTCAACCGTTATTACCCGGTGCAGCTGAACACGGCTTATACGATGAAGCTGGTCGTTGACGGATACACGTTGAAAGGCTACGTGAATGGACAATTCGTGATCTTGGCGGACGATATCGAATTCAGCACAGGGAAGCTAGGTGTTTATGCGGAAGGAGCTGCCGGCGTCGACAACCTATTCGTGACATCCGTTCCACGGACATTCGAAAATCCGTCAGTATCCGAGAACGTCTATCGCCAAGAGGAATTACTGAGCGGCTGGTGGAACTTCACGACAGCTTCAGGCGTCAAGCGCAACATGCGCGTGCCTGACTGCTGGCGCTGCTCGTCAACCGTAACCGGAACGACAGGCACTTACGAACGTTATTTCGATGTTCCGTCCGATTTTACAGACCGAGTGATGCTCGATTTCGAGCAAGTGACGGAATGGGCGCAAGTGTACATGAACGGGACACTGGTCGGCGAGCACAAGGGGGAAGGCGTTCCTTTCACCATCGACATTACCGACAACGTAACGGTGGGCTCGACAGGTAATCTGCTCAAGGTCATCGTCAGCAAAGGCGATCAGTTTTATCCGTATGGATGGAACGATCGGGAGTACGACCTCGGCATTCGGGGGGAAGTGTGGCTGAGATCGGTTCCGAACGTTTATATTTCCGACATCTTCGTCAGGCCTTCCGTCCAGAACAGCGAGATCACGTTTGAGACGACGATTGTCAATCGGGATTCGGCGGATCGTACGGTAAGTGTTGAGAATGCGGTCTATAACGACGGAGTTCTGAAGAAGTCATTCGCGGCCGAATCCGGCATTACGGTGAATGCCGGACAGTCGAAGACGATAACGTTCACGCGGAGCTGGACGGACGCGATTACGTGGTGGCCGGATGCACCATATTTGTATGATCTGGTATCTGTTGTCAATGCGGGCGGGACCGTGCTGGACCGAAAGGAAGATGTTCGATTCGGCTTCCGCGAGATCTCGATTGTCGGCACCCAATATCAATTGAACGGTGTTCGTCTCAATCTGCGCGGCGACTCGATCGTTTCCCACGGCACTCGCATGGCCTTGTTGACTGGCGGATTCCAGCCCCAAGATTACTACCTTCAGTTCTCGACGTATGCTCGCACGATCGATACGATCAACCGATACAAGTCGATGAATGTCAATGTGCTGCGGACGCATATGGGGCCGGCGCAGCAGTACTTCTACGACGCGGCGGATGAACTCGGCATGCTAATCATCGATGAATCAGCCTATTATGGCAGCGCCGGCTTTCAACCGCCGAGCGGAACGGATGAGGACGGCAACACCGGTCTGTCCAACTTCGAGAATTGGATGAAGCAATGGGTGATCGGCAACCGCAATCATCCATCGATCATCCAGTGGAGTTCTTCCAACGAAGCAGAAAGTTACCCTTACCATAACGAATTGAACAACGCGATCAGGAACGTCGATCCGACACGGCCGGTATCCAAAGATTCGATCAACAACTGTAATCATAACGACGATACTTGTGTCAAGCATTACCAGGCTTATAACAGTCATAACGGTACGGGGATTCCGCCATCCGGCAACATTTGGAGCTATTCCTTGTATTCAACGACCAAGCCGAGCGGCGAAGGCGAGTTCAGTTGGAACCTTGGCACGATGTCGCACGGCATGGCGCTCAATACGCGGGGATACCGTTATGCGGGCTTTGCGGACGTTCGTCCGTATCGTCTGACACGCATGTACATGGATAAGCTGCTTCCGTATCACGAGTATGCGGAGTATACCGACGCGATGGAGAAATCGATGAACGCCGTCGCCGTATTCGATAAGCAATACGATAATCTGGGGATCGCACCTTCGCCATTGCCGACCGTTCTTGGCGGCGCCGCGGTTACTCGCAGGCTGATTGTCTTCAACGACGAGTACAGCGATACGAACGTTACCGTCGAATGGGAGGCGAAGATGGGAACGAGCGTGGTTGCTTCAGGTAGCGTTCCGCGGACGATCGCGCTCGGAGACCATGTCGAATTCGATATCTCGTTTACCGCTCCTACGGTGTCGTCCGATCAAACGCTAGAGTTGACGCTCAGAAGCAAGAAGGGCGGTATGGTGAAATTTTCCGATACGAAGAGATTCACGATCTCTAATACGCTGCCGGCCGAAATCGTGCTTGATGACGGAGACATGGGATACAGCGATTCGAACGATTGGACGGTCAGCACAGCCGGTGGTGGATATGACGGGGATTACAAGCATGACGGCAACACGGGGACAAGCGGAGGCAAATGGGCGATCTGGCAGCCAGGCACCCTGGATGGAACGTACGAAGTATCCCTGTTCTGGAAAGCATACGCCAACCGGGCAAGCAATGCGAAAGTCCGCATTTATCATGTAAACGGCAGCCTGACAGGGCCAAACGGCAAATATGACGAATTTACGGTGAATATGCAGCAAGGGGATACGGCAGTTGGGGAATGGCATCAGGTTGGCGGCACCTTCGTTATGGATGCCGGTGATTATGTCGGGATTATCAATGACGGGGCGAATGGCTTCGTTATTGCGGATGCGGTAAAATTCGTACGACAGTAAAAATTCGCACCATATCGCAATTCCGGGTCATTTTTGTTGAATCAATCAGGCAGTACAATAAGGCTATGAAAACGCTTCAAACAAAGCGTTGGATTATAACCTTACAATGGGAAGGGGTATTACAGCATGAAGAAAGCATGGGCGGCGATTCTGGCGATGGTGCTCGTATTATCGCTGGCTGCCGGTTGTTCGTCCGGCAACAACGAAAGTAAGGCGACCACCTCGCCGAAACAGAGCGATGCCAAACAGACGACAGAACCGTCGCCGACTGTCTCGGACAAGGAAGTTACGCTCAAGATGAGTCTGTGGGGGGACGACAATCGCAAGAAGACATTCGAGGAGCTCGCTGCCAAATTCACCGAAAGCCATCCGAATATCAAAGTAGAGATCATGTTGATTCCGCAGACGGAATACCAGCAGAAGCTGTCCATTATGCTGGCCAGCAAGACGGCGCCGGATGTCGTATGGCTGTTCGATACGATCATTCCGCAATTCCGGGATGCCGGTCAGTTGCTGGAGCTGTCGGAGCTCGTGAACGATCCGGCTTACGAATTTAGCGACATTTACCCCAGTACGATGGACATCTTCCGCAAGGACGACAAACTGTACGGCATTCCGTTCTCCGTCGGACCGAAAGTGTTGTTCTACAACAAGAAGCTGTTCGAAGCGAAAGGCCTGAAGACGCCGAACGAGCTGTTCAAGGAAGGGAACTGGACGTATGAGGAAATGATCAAGGCCGCCAAGGCGATCACCGATCCGTCCCAAGGCACCTATGGCGTAAAGCTGTTCTACGACTGGAAGAACTGGAAAGACGCCTTCACGGATACGATCTGGGCTTACGGCGCGGACATCTTCAATGAAGACGGCACCCAATTCGTTCTGAATTCCCCCGAAGGGGAAGCGGCGTTCCAGATGTATTACGATATGCTATTCAAGGATCAGGTGCATCCGAAGCCTGGCGATCAGATCTCGTTCGAATCGGGCAAGCTGGGCATGTACCGCAATACGTTCAGCTATGCTGCCAATGCCCGCAAGGCGGAAGGGCTTGAATTCGACATCGCGCCGATGCCGAGAGGGCCGGTGGCGGATGCGCCGGTCGCGACGGGCGTGGCGGGCTACGCGGTGACGAAGGACACCGAGAACCGCGCGGAGGCGCTTGAATTGATAAAGTTCTTCACCGGCAAGGAAGGCATGAAGATGATGCAGGCGACATTCCCGCCCCCGCGGAAGTCGCTGCTCGAATCCGCGGAATTTGCCCAATTGAACACGCAGCCTTCAGCTGAAGGCATCAAGCTGGCGCTGTCGGAGCCGATGAGCGCAGGGGTTCGCATCCAGCCGTCCCATAAGAATTGGCAGCAGATCGATGTCAAGGTTCAGTCGTTACTGGACTTCATGTACACGCAGTCCGAAAGCGTGAAGAGCGTATTGGAGCGGATGGAGAAGGAAGTTACGCCGCTCATGAAGTAAGCACGTACAACATGACATACAAGACAGCGATCGCCAAGTCGTGTGACTTGGCGATCGCTGTAAAGGGGTGGAAGACCAATGCGATTAAATCTAAGAGAGAAGTGGTACGGGTTCGCATTCGTAGCCCCGATGCTGCTTGGATATATGCTGTTCCTGCTCGGACCGGTCATCGCTTCCTTCGTCATGAGCTTGACCGACTGGAGCTTGCTCGGCGGGAAAAGTTTTATCGGATTCGACAATTACCGGCGAGCTTTCATGGAAGATCCTACCTTCCTGACGACGGCGGGCAATACGCTCTATTTCACGATACTGCTCGTTCCGCTGAACATCGTGATTACACTGGCCCTTGCACTCATGCTGCAGAAGTCCATCCCGGGCATCGGATTTTTCCGCACTGCGGTTTTTACGCCGGTCGTCACCTCTATCGTCGTCTGGGCGATTATTTGGAAATATATTTTCCAAACCGATAACGGGCTCATCAACGCCGTCCTGAAATTGTTCGACGTAACAGGACCTGCGTGGCTGTACAACCTGGACCTGGCGATTCCGGTCGTCGTGACGGTGACGCTGGTCAAGGGCTTGGGCATGAACATGGCGATCTTCCTGGCCGCTCTGAACGATGTCCCGAAGATTTATTACGAAGCGGCGCGGATCGACGGAGCTTCTCCATGGCGATCATTCCGGCATGTCACGCTGCCGCTCATTTCACCATCGCTGTTTCTCGTGGTCATCATTACGATGATCGGCTCACTCAAGGTGTTCGGCCAAATCTACGTCATGACCGGCGGCGGCCCGGGTACGAGCACTTATGTATTCGTCTACTACATTTATGAGCAAGCCTTCAAGTACTATCAGTTCGGCTATGCTTCCGCGATCGCGTTCATTCTGTTCTTCATTATCCTCGTGCTGACAATGCTTCAATGGTATGGAAGAAAGAGGTGGGTCCATCATGAGCAATAAGGCTGGCAGCCGCATGTGGCGGCATCTCCCGCGCTATCTCCTGCTGTCCTTCGTTGCCTTCGTCGTGCTGATTCCGTTCTATTGGATGATCATCACGTCGCTGAAAGATTATTCGGAGATATTCAGCTTTCCGCCGCAGTGGTTCCCTAATCCGATCAAATGGAGTAACTACGCGGAACTGTTCCGGGACTACCCCTATCATCGTTACTTTTTCAATAGTCTGTACATCGCGGCATTGGTGACGGTTGGGACTTGTCTGTTCGCATCGCTGGCTGCGTATGCGATTGCGAAGATTACGTTTCCTTGGCGCAACGCTATCTTCCTCATCTTGCTTAGCAGCATGATGATTCCGACGGAAGCGACGGCAATTCCGTTATTCACCTGGTTCGGCAAACTCGGACTGGTCGATACGCATTTTCCGCTGATCGTGCCGACGATGCTCGGAGCCGCGGGCGCATTCGGCGTCTTTCTGATGCGGCAGTTCTTTATCACGATTCCGAATGAATTGGACGAAGCGGCGAAGATCGACGGTTGCACGCCATTTCGCACGTTCTGGAATATTATGCTGCCACTAGCCGCGCCTGCACTCGCGACGCTGTCGATCTTAACGTTCCTGCAGAGCTGGAACGAATTTTTCGAACCGCTTATCTATTTGAATTCCAGCCGATTGTTTACGATTCCGCTGGCGCTCTCGCTGTTTACGGATGAGGGGGGCACGAAAGGTCACCTCATCATGGCCGCATCCGTCGTCGCAACCGTGCCGTTGTTGATCGTATTCTTCCTGGCCCAGAAGAAATTCATCGAAGGTGTGGCCATGACAGGGATGAAGTGAATGCATATAAACCAGCTAATCGCAGTCAAGCCTCTCTTGAATTCTATTCATGCAAAGGCCAGCAACCCAGACACAAATAAGCCTACCTCGAGAAGTAGACATGTGGTAAAATTATCCTAAGATTGAAGCGTTACTCTGCTGCAAAAGGGCGATTGTTCGACCAGACACCGAAGATGATCCGCAAAAGCTTATGGCAGGTAGCCACCAAAGCGACTTTTTTGAGTTTGCCTTACGCAAGCTTTTGCTGGTAATATCGCCAGCAAGATCATGCGATTTTCTACGTCAGCGATGGCTTTCTTGTAAGTGAGCAGCGGGTCTGTGTAGCAACGCAGCATGATCTGGTTGGAAACCTGTCCTGCAGGGTCAGGCAAGCTTTGACGAGCAAGGGAGAGCAAAGTATCGCGCTTATCTTCGTTCCAGGATCGTCCCCTGCGATTGGGCAGCATCAAGTCAAACAGTTGCTCAGGATCTGCAGCTAGCACTACATGAGGCATCGGAAAAGCAGACAGAATGCGCAAGAAAAAGTCCATCCCCAAGTTGAGCGGGTATGAACTGATAATACCATTAATGCATTCACGCGGCGGGCCTTACGGCCCTTGGTCGCCGAGAGGCATTTCGAGGGAGCGGATTCAGGCGACAACCCTGCGAATCAACCGCGTCGCGGCCTCCCCTGTTGGGGGCTCAAGGTTCTCGGGTTCGTGAATGCGGGAACGTTAGGTGAAATCTCGAGGTATAAAAAAGTAAAAAATCAAATGATATATCTACTAAATGAAAGAACAATTCTGGTACATTTCGAAATATGAAAGAAGAAAATGATTTTCTACGCCAATTACTGGCTTGTAAGAGAGGTCGTTACAGTGACATTTATTAACGGTATTGAACTTAGTAAGAGGTATCACTTTGAATTTGTAGAACCATTAATTTCGAATCATTTTCCTGACTTACACTACTCTTCGGCTCTAGTAGGTCCAGGTAGTGAAGTGTTAGGATACGACACCGAAATGTCAGCGGATCACGATTGGGGCCCGCGTGTACTACTGTTCCTTCAGGAACAGGAAATCGGATTGGTAGATAAGATTTTTCAATGCTTGAAGAGTAATGCACCTGACGAATTTTACGGTTATCCAGTAGATTCGAAACAAACAGTAATTACTTCAATACCCAGATTTCTAAAGGGGAAATTAGGTGTAGATATAAGTAAAGAACTTCAACTTATTGATTGGCTCACCTTTCCCTCACAGGTTTTGGCAGAGATTGTGAGCGGAGAAGTTTATCGGGATGATTCAGGGCAATTGATGAATGTTCGCGAGCAACTTCAATACTATCCTCAAGATATGGCTATTTCTAATGGCATCTACTTGGCATAGAATTGGGCAAGAAGAGCATTTGACCCTTCGATCGGGATACGTAGGTGATGAATTAGGATCTTCCATTATCGCATCAAGAATTGTAAGAGATATTATGAACTTATGTTTTTTGATGGAGAAACGTTATGCTCCATATCCAAAATGGTTTGGCATTGCATTTAAGAAGTTGGACTGCACTACTGAGTTGTCGCCGTTATTGCTGGATGTTCAATTAGCTTCAAGTTGGAAAGTGCGGGAGGAAGCACTATACAAAGCGTACGAATACATAGCATGCAAACACAATCGTTTGGGAATCACCGATAGGATCGACGAAAAGGTTTCTCTTTTCTATGATCGGCCATTCCTGGTTATACAAGGAAGTAAAATTGCCCAAGCGATTACGAAATCGATTAACGACCCGACTATCTTAAAACTCAAAGAAAGAAGACTTATTGGAGGAATTGATCAAATAACGGATAATACTGACTTCCGAGTTATTAATCAATGGCGCAGCAACATCGATTCGACGGAACGGAATATTCTCCGTCTTGTTTTCAATAATATCCTAAAGTAGATAATTTGTGGATTTTATAGAAGAGCATATTGATTCGGTATGTCAAAGAAGTCGAGAACTTCAGTTAACATTGCAACGCCAACTAAAACATCATGGAGGACTATGCATGGACGACTTTACAAAAACTAGAATATTAAGAATTATGGAGAAATATACAGAGTCCAAAATACCTAAGCATCTTCGAAATCAAATTAGAATGACATTTAAGATTAGGGGCAATAGTGTTACTTTACTCGAGGAAAGACCGGCATATATTGGCGATGGTTGGACTCAGTACGATATTGCACAATTTAGACTCGATCAAAGTAAATGGAAAGTTTATTGGCGGGATAGTAAGGATAAGTGGCATTTGGTAGAGGATATTAAAGCTGATGAAGATTTTGAGAAACAATTAATGATAGTAGACAAAGATAATAGGGGACTTTTCTGGGGTTAGTCGGGAGGGCAATGACTTCTCATAACATCGCTTTCACGCATCGCAGCCTTGCGGCTGCTCGGTCGCCGAGAGGCATTTCGAGGAAGTCGACTCAGGCGACAACCCTGCGAGCCTAACCGCGCCGCGGCCGCCCCCGTAGGGGGCTTAAGGTTCTCGGGTTCGTGAACGCGGGAATGTTACATGAAATCATTGCTTTTTATGTCCAAATAGTTCGAGGAGGCTTTGCTAAAGCACTAATAATAATTGAATATGAAGATTTAAGAGAAAGGCCAACAAAGGGCTTAGACTATAGAATACCTGAGGAAGAGCTGTTAAAGGCAATTGAGCAATCATTTGAAGATAAAGATTATTGCTTGCAAGAGGGAGAGTCGACAAATGCCGCCCAGACACGGGCGATTCCTATAATAGAAAGTTTGTTGAAGGAATACGAGGGCAAAGAGATTGTTATCGGAACCCATGGGAATATAATGACGTTTATCATGAATTATTACAAGGATGAATATGGATATGATTTTTGGAGGGGTACGTCAATGCCAGACGTTTATAGACTAACATTTAACAATGGGGAATTAGAGGAATTAAAGAGATTTTGGTAGCGGATTCGAAGAAGGCAATGACTTCATGTAATATCATATCACGCGGCGGGCCTTACGGCTCTTGGTCGCCGAGAGACATTTCGGGGAAGTGGATTCAGGCGACAACCCTGCGAACCTAATCGCATCGCGGCCGGCCCCGTTGGGACACCATTTTTATTATTTATCGTTATCCCGTTAAAAGAAGCAGGAGGTCTGTATGCCTAGTTTGCATATACTCGATATTGAATTTGACTTTAGTGGCCAGAAACAAAATATATATCCTGTCGTTATTCAAGATGAACTTGATCTCATTCTTGTTGATTGCGGATACCCCAATTTCCTCCAACTTATCGAAGAAGCCGCTATTCAACGGGATATCCAATTTGAAAGAATAACAAAATTG
Source organism: Bacillota bacterium (assembly GCA_023391635.1). GTDB lineage: Bacteria > Bacillota > Bacilli > Paenibacillales > Paenibacillaceae > Cohnella. The sequence goes on from JAEWAQ010000029.1 coordinate 11,516, forward strand.
ATCCTAACACACCATGATATAGATCACATAGGCTCGGCTGCAGATTTGCAGAAAAAATATCCGCATATCGAAATCATCGCGTATGAATCAGAATATGAGTATATTGATGGAACAAAAAAATCTATGAGGCTAATTCAAGCTGAGGAATCGCTTAACGAACTAACTGATGAAAATAAGACGAATGCTGAGCAATTTATTCATTTTCTGAAATCTATTGAGCCAGTTCATGTGAATCGGATATTGTATCGTGATGAATTTCTTCCATGGTGTGGGGGTATAAATGTAATTCATACTCCTGGACATACACCAGGACACATATCTTTGTATATCCCTACTAGTAGAACGTTAATAGCTGGGGATGCCATCGTCATAGAAAATGGGAAACTTAATATTGCAAATCCTCAGTTTTGCCTTAATCTAAAAGAAGCTATTCAAACTGTTCAACGATTGCAAGGCTATGAAATTTCTCGACTTATTTGTTATCATGGAGGACTGTTTAAGGGAGATGTAAAAAAGGCGCTTGATCAACTAATGAATGACTATAGATCGTTCGTGAATGCGGGAACGTTGTAGGAAATCAGCGTAAAAGCATAAGATGACGGTAGGGGGCATGTTGATATGGTGGAAACCATTGCTGATCGGATTCAATGGACAATAGATATGCTAGAGGTGGCACCATCCGACCGCATTCTTGAAATCGGTTGCGGACATGGTTCCGCGGTTTCATTGATAAGCAGAAGGTTAAAGGACGGAATGATTACAGCAATAGATCAGTCAGAAAAAATGATACATATAGCTAAGAAAAAGAATGCTGAGTACGAGTCGGCGGGGAAGGTAAAATTTCTTGCCGCCAAATTCCACAAAGCCGAGTTAGGTCATAGTCGTTTTAATAAGATATTTGCCGTGAATGTCAATTTGTTCTGGATGAATGCTGAGCATGAGTTGGAGATAATTAGAGAACGATTACTTCCAAACGGTTCTGTTTATTTATTTAATCAACCGCCAATTGCAGGTAAGCTCCGTTTTATTGCCGAACGAACGAGTCATAATCTAATGAATGCCGGATTTCATATTAAACAATCCCTAATTGGAAATCAAAGCCCAGTACCAGTTTTGTGTATAATTGCCTATTGAAAGTTTTGAGTTGTTACAATACAAGGGAACGATGGTTGAATTATATTAAGTACGGATGAATAGTGTTTTAGATATCGCGCCTTTTAATGACGGGCATCTATTAATAGAGGATAGGGGCTAGTCGCCCCCGCCTGCTCGATCCGTACATCCTCTTAGCTAAATAGCCTCTCGGCATTCACCGAGTGTTACACCCTAAGCGATCGAATTACTCTTTTACGAACACTTGAACGATATGATATTTTTGAAGCAATGCCACTTTCGCCTCCGTCAACACCGTCCCTGATCTCATCAGAAGTACTCCCTTTTTGTCCATAATGTCTTGTGCTACTTGTTTTCCGATTAGCGCTTTCCCTAAAAACTTTTTTTCCATTGCAAATTACCTCCACATCGCTCTTTAGACTCTCAGTATTCGCCGAGGCTTGTGGGACATTGATTTCCTCACACCACCAAATTCGCTTTTGTCGTCTTCTTCATGTTCATCCTCTTCCTTTCCATAGTTGGTTTGTTTTTGCTTGATCCCGATGTTACCTTGATTTGGTGAAAATATAGTGAAAGTATGAGCCCTATCGAATATACTTTTTCTTGAATACAGGGGATGCTATCTGAGGGCAGGACAAAAACTAAAAAGGTGAAGGTGATCCCTTTGATAGCCAAACAAACGGCTGCTGAGAAAGCCGTAGAATTATTTATCAAAGACAACATGGTTGTAGGGCTCGGTTCAGGATCAACCTCATTTTTTGCAATTCAAAAAATAGCTGAACGAATGATTGAAGGGCTTAGCATCAAGGCTGTTCCTAGTTCATCTTCTACAGAAAAATTGGCGACAAAATTAGGAATACCCATTATTCCATTTTCAGAGGTAAATAAAATTGATGTTACGATTGATGGTGCGGATGAGGTTGATAAAGATAATAATTTAATCAAAGGTGGTGGAGGAGCCCTACTGAGGGAAAAGATCCTTGCCTACAATAGCCAGAAATTTGTTGTAATCGTTGATGAATCCAAGCTCGTAAATCGATTGGGTAACTTCCCATTACCTGTTGAAATTGTTTCTTTTGCATCGGAATTAACAATCGAGAATTTAAAGAAGTTAAACTGTAAACCGGTAATTAGATTAAATGATGCAAAGCCTTATATAACAGACAATGGGAACCTCATTATAGATTGTTTATTTAATGAAATATTGGATCCTGCTGACTTGAACGATCAACTTCGAAATATTTCAGGTGTAGTTGAAACTGGTTTGTTTATTAAAATGACCAGCTCAATTATTATTGGACATCAAGACGGGGCAACAAAAATAATTTAATTGGCGGGACGCGGGATATTTACAAGATGTATGATTACAAGGAAATCTGGACGATCGGTCACTCGATAGTAACTCGAAGAAGAGCCCCAAATCACATAATAATGCATCCACGCGGCAGGCCTTACAGCCCTTGGTCGCCCAGAAAATTTAAGTTCAAAAAAGGAGAAATATAAAATGTTGAGCAAAAAAACGAATGATGCAGATGTATGCGGTTACTGCTGCATGAGACTTCCAGTTACAGATTTGAGGCGTGTATTTTAGCTTAAAATCTAGAATTGGTTCAACGCTCAAACGGGATTTAACAGAGCATGAGGCCCAGTTGCTTTGGGGTTTGTGTGAAAAGACAAGCGTTGAACAACAATAGTTTCTCAACTCGTTCATCTCGGAAATTCGAGGTTCCGAAGCAGGAACCTCGAAGCTATAAGAATAATTAATTTGTATTTCGGGGAAGGTGGGCACTTCCAGCAGGAGTCTTATTTGAATCATCATAGCGGAAACGCGCTGTGCTTGGCTGAAATTGCAATTTTAGAAGAAGAGATTTCTCGCTTCATATATTCGATTACCCAACAAGGAATGATTGTGAGTGCCTTACATAATCACTGGTTATACACAAGGCCTTCAATCATGTATATTCACATTCAATCCGTCGAGCCTCCATTAAATTTCGCAAAGAAAATGGCACATTCATTTTCATAGTTAAGCAGTTATCCAGTTGCTTTTCACTAACTGAGGAATTAAACATAGTAGATTTATACATCGAAAAGAGTATAATCTTTTTGGAGCTCTTGTTCGAGCGGTTCTCGCTCTATCGTGCTCCTTCAGTCAAAACATATCTTAGCGATCAGCGTACTTGTCCCCGTGTGTGAGACTTTCAATCTTATCTTTTGAGCACGTTCGATGGCTCTTGAAGGATTGACCAGAGAAGAGCAATCTTCGTATAAACATCGTGGAGGTATGTCGGCCGTGTCTACTCGCCAGATCGTCCGAATCATCAAGACGTGTATGGAAGGCTTTGACGAGCATCGGATGTACGCGCAAATGCGCAAGCACTATCAAATATTGCAGTTGATCGACGAGGATGGCGTGTGGGCTTCGGCGGAATTGCAGCCAATGGCGGAGGTGCTGCTCCCGACAGACATCACCGAGGAGAGAAGCAGCCTGTTTATCGATGAAATGTCCCGGGCTGCCGAGCAGAATCCCTATCTGATGCGTTTCCTGGAGCGGGCGAAGGAGGCGACGTTCGAGCGCTTGGCCGAACAAGTCCACTTGGAGGGCAAGCAGGTCATTCCGGATCTCGTCGCGCTGTCCTTCGTGTTCGACAAGTTGACGCGAGCGATGTACGATAACCCGGCCGTCATCCGCGAGTGCGTACGCATCTTCGAACATTCGAAGACCCGCATCCGCCTGACGCTGTTCCATCGATTGAAGCTCGCGATGGTGGGTGGCCCGGTGAAACGGATTTTTCTGAAAGCGCATCGAACCGGCATCGTGTCCAGGCGAGCCGGCTCGTGGATGCTCCCGCTCAATATACTGGCCGCCACGGTTGGCGACTATATTACCGGATACAGAAATAATGTCACAGCCGGATGGACGTTGACCCGCAACAGGCCGGGCATGCAAGCCGGGCGCGCACTTGCGGGAGCAGGACCGTCTTCTTTCTCCGCGGATCGCAAAGCGATCCGGTTCGCAATGCCGAAGCCGAAGGAGTGGGCGGATTTGTACCAGACGTGGAACATGGCGTTCGTCTCTCAGATTGGCGATTTCGTCTATTTGCTGCCGAAGCTGTGCATACCTCAAGTCGCCAATTACCGGGACAAGCCGACGGAGTACATTTACAATCGTGTGCTGACCCTCTACTTGTATCTTCACTATTCCAAGTTCGCGAAGATCCGCAAGACGCAGAACAACGAACCGTACATCCAATGGAACGATCGCAAATTGACCGAATTGTGGGGACAAGTGAATGCCGAATGCGCGGCCTCGTATGAAGCCGAACTGGAAGCTACCAATTGATCGCTGCACCCGCCTTCGATTTTGCCCGACACATCCTCATCCATACTGCCCGATTTTCCGGCTCCGGCTATTCATCCTGACATTTTCCCGACATCTTCAACCCCTATATTAAAAAATAGAAAATCGTCGAATTGTGGTCAATTGCGGTTTGCCAGAGGAGGAGACATGCGTAAAATTGTCATATTCGACTTTGACGGCACCATCGTGAAATCGATGGATCTTGCTTTGAAGCTGTACAACGAGCTGGCCAGGAAGTATAAGACCAGAGTATTCAATGACGACGACGTTCAAACCTTCAAGCAGCTGTCGACCGCCGAGAGATTCAAGTTCGTCGGCGCTCCGTTCTATTTAATCCCATTAATGATCTATGCGTTCAAGCAGAATTATAAGCGGCATGTTGGCTCGCTTGGCGGAGTCGAAGGCATGAAAGCGCTGATCATGGAATTGAAAGCGCGCGGAATGCCGCTTGCGATCATTTCCTCGAATTCCCGCAGCAACATTATGCAATATTTGCATCGGACGGGGTTGGACGTATTCGATCATGTAGTCTCCTCGCGGGGCATTGGCGGTAAATATAGAACGCTGCGCAAGATGGCAAGGATGCTGAAGCTCGACACGCAAAATATGGTTTACATAGGCGATGAAATATTGGATATCGAAGCTTGCCGCAAGGCCGGGGTGCGGATGATCGCCGTCACTTGGGGGTTCGAGTCGGCGGAGCATCTGGCCTCGCACCGTCCCGACTTCCTCGTGAACCGGCCGGACGAAATTATTCCGATCGTAAGCGGGTGACGAATGCGCGTGATGGCAGACGAATCAAGGAGCGGTGGGCCGGGCATGACTGCAGACGGGCCGGGACGAACCGGTTTGCTGCTGGAAGGCGGCGGCATGCGCGGCGTATATACGGCAGGCGTGCTGGATTACTGGATGGATCGAGAGCTGTATTACCCTTATATCATCGGCATTTCTTCCGGTTCATGGATCGCAACTTCCTATATGTCCGGGCAGCGCGGTCGCAGCCGCACCTGCATGATCGATTATGCGCGCGATCGCCGGGCGTACGGCTATTGGAATTGGCTGCGGCGAGGCTCGCTGCTCGGCATGGAATTCCTGTTCGGCACACTGCCGGATCAGTTGGAGCCGTTCGATTACGAGGCTTATTATCGTTCGGAACAGCAGTTGGTTGTGGTCATTACCGATGCCTCCAGCGGCGAAGCGGTCTTCTATACGAACGAGGATACGGGAGACGCGGCGAACCTGAATCGATTGTTGACCGCTTCCGTCAGCTTGCCGCTCGTATCGCGACTGGTCGAATGGCAAGGGAAACATCTGCTTGACGGCGGCATTGCCGATTCGCTGCCGTTGCAGAAGGCGCTGGACGACGGATATCGCCAAAATGTACTGGTGTTGAATAAGCCGAAGGGCTACCGGAAGCGCCGATCGATACTGGATTATCTCGCAGCCTGGATGAACCGCCGGTATCCGCAGTTGGCGAAGGCGATATTGGAGCGGTATCGGCATTATAACCGCACCTTGGAGCAGATCGAGCGACTGGAAGAGGAAGGCGAGGTATACGTGATTCGTCCGTCCAAGGACCTGAAGGTAGGTCGGGGAGAACGGCGTTCGGAGAAGCTGGAGGCGTTATATGAGCTGGGGTATTCGGATGCGAAGCAAGGCTACGAAGCGATGATGCAGTGGCAAAAAGCCGGCAAGGGGCGTGAATGATGAGTAACGAACATAAAGCAAACGAACCGATTGCCGTCATTGGCGTCAGCGCGCTGTTTCCCGGTGCTGTCGACACGGGCGGATTCTGGCATAACATTCTGGCCGGCCGCGACCTGATTACGGATGTTCCCGCATCGCATTGGTTGATTGAAGATTATTACGACCCCGATCCGGCAACGCCGGACAAAACCTATAGCAAGCGTGGGGCGTTCCTGCCCGCAATCGACTTCGATCCGGTCGCGTATGCAATGCCGCCCACGAATCTGAAAGCGACGGACACGAGTCAATTGCTGGCCATGATCGTCGCCCGGAAGGTGCTGGAGGATGCTTGCGGGGATCGTCAATTCCGGGAATTGGACCGCGATAAAATCAGCGTGATTCTGGGCGTTGCGTCGACTACGGAGTTGGTCGTCCACCTGGGCAGCCGCATTCAAAGGCCGTTCTGGGCGAAGGCGCTGCGCGACAGCGGATACGAGGAGCGGGAAGTGGAGCAAATCTGCGACCGCATCGCCAGCTTGTATGTGCCGTGGCAGGAGAGCTCCTTCCCCGGCTTGCTTGGCAATGTCGTGGCCGGGCGGATCGCCAACCACTTCGACTTGCACGGTACGAACACCGTGCTGGATGCGGCCTGCGCCAGCTCGCTGTCCGCGGTGTCCATGGCGGTTATGGAGCTGCAATCCGGCCGATCCGAGATGGTCATTACAGGCGGCGTGGACACACTGAATGACATTCTGATGTACATGAGCTTCAGCAAGACGACCGCGCTTTCCTTGTCGGGAGAGTGCCGGCCGTTCTCTGACCGCGCGGACGGTACGCTGCTGGGCGAAGGCATCGGCATGGTGGCATTGAAGCGTTTATCGGATGCCGAGCGTCAAGGAGATCGCATCTACGCGGTCATTACCGGCGTTGGGACATCCTCGGACGGCAAGTCCAAAAGCATCTACGCCCCCCGCTGGGAAGGACAGGCGCTGGCATTGCGCAGAGCTTACGATCAGGCGGGCTATGAAGCGCAAACCGTCGAATTGGTGGAAGCGCACGGCACGGGCACGAAGGCGGGCGATGCGGCGGAATTCGCCGGACTCAAATCCGTGTTTCAATCGGAGCATAAGCAGCAATGGTGCGCGCTCGGAACGGTCAAGTCGCAGATCGGCCATACGAAGGCTGCGGCAGGTGCGGCAGGCTTGTTCAAGGCGGTGATGGCCTTGCATCATCGCATATTGCCGCCGACGATCAAGGTCGACAAGCCGAATCCCCAACTGGATATCGAGCATAGCCCGTTCTATCTCAATACGGAGAGCAGACCCTGGATCCGGGGCAGCGATTCTCCGCGGAGAGCGTCGGTCAGCGCGTTCGGGTTTGGCGGCAGCAATTTTCACGTGGCATTGCAGGAATACAGCGATGCGGAGCGGCGGCATGAAAAGTGGAGAGCGCTGCCTGCCGAGCTGTTTGTGGCGGGGGCCGATTCGGTTGAGCAGCTATTGGCGGATTTGCAGCTTATGGCAGACGCTGCTGCGGCAGCACCGTCGCAGGCTGAACATGAAACGTATGTGTATCTGGCCAAGCGCTCGCAGATGACGTTTCAGCACCGGAAGCGTTATCGAGCCGCGATTATCGCATCGGACCCTGGGGAACTAACGGACAGACTGAAGCATGCGATCGCTCAGATTCGTTCCAGTCCTGACCAGCGTTTACATAACAACGGAGTTTATTACGATACGTATACGGTGACGGGCAAGGTTGCATTCCTATTCCCCGGGCAAGGCAGCCAGTATGTCAATATGGGCAAGGAATCGGCGATGTATTTCGACGTTGTCAGGGAAGTATGGGACCGTCAGGCGGAGCTTGAGTTGGATACAGAAGAGGGCGAGCGTGCGCCGCTGCATGCCATCGTGTTTCCGCCGCCGGCATTCGACGAAGCGACTCGGCAGGCGCAGGTCAAGCGGCTGACCGATACGCGCATGGCGCAGCCGGCGATCGGCGCCATGAGTTGGTCGCAATTCCAACTGCTGCGTAAGCTTGGGCTGCAAGCGGACTATACGGGCGGGCACAGCTACGGGGAAATCACCGCATTGGCTGCGGCAGGCGTATTGTCGGAAGCCGACATGCTGAACGTTGCCCGCAAGCGGGGGCAATCGATGCATGATGCGGCCGGAGCGCAGCCAGGCGCGATGACTGCGGTGATGGCGCCTGCCGAGACGGTGCAACGCATGATCGAAGCAACTGCGCTTGACGTCGTGATTGCTAATTACAACAGCCCGAATCAAGTTGTCGCATCGGGACTTGAAGCGGAAATTTCACGATTGGAGCAAGAGCTTGGCCGGTTATCGATTCGCTGCACCCGCTTGCCGGTCGCAACGGCTTTTCATTCCAAGCTGGTCGAGTCTTCCGTTGCCCCGTTCAAGGCGTATCTGGATCAGGTCCGGGTGGAGCGGAGCCGGTTCCCCGTGTATGCCAACCTGAACGGAGAGATTTACCCCGAAGACGAGGAGCACATTCGCACGATGCTCGCTGAACAGCTTGCCCATCCTGTGCAATTTGCGAAGCAAATTCGGGGGATGGCGGCCGCCGGCGTAGAGCTGTTCATTGAGGTTGGGCCGGACAAAGTGCTGACAGGGCTGGTGAAACGCATCTTGCACGATGCGTATGCCAAGACGGTTGCGCTGGATCAGCGTGGCCAACCCGGCGTGCTGTCGTTATGGCAGGCGTTGGCGCAATTGTCCGTATGGGGAATCCGATTGGATTATGCCGGCTTATGGGAAGGGTATCGCGTCATGAAGGAGCTTCCCGTCCCGCAGGATAAGCCGGGGATGAAAGTGAAAATAAGCGGCGTCAATTATGGCAAGCCCTATCCCGCGAGTGCGGCGGAGACGAATTCTCACGAGACAAGAAAGCAGGCGACGAAAATGGAAACAAGTAACCGGCAGCCGCAGCATCAGCATCAGTCCGTTCAACCGGCGCCATTCCAGCAGCAGCCCCAGCAGTCGGAGGCATTCGGTCAACCGACAGCCGAAAGGCAGGTTTCTTCGGCGGCGTATATTCAAAGACAGATGACAGAGGCGCATCTGGCGTTTCAGAAAGCGCTGACGGAAAGCCACCACGCTTACTTGCGTTCGACGGAGAAAATATTGTCGGCGTTGACGGGCCAGGCGATGGCGAGCGAATCGATGCTGCAGACCGCGGCAACGTTGTCGTTCGAGGCGCCGAGCTTGCCGGAGATCGTCGATCTGGCGCCGTTGTATGAACCCCCGGCTTTTCAGGCTCCGATTGGCCAAACTCCGATCAGCCATGCGCCAATCGCTCAAGCGCCGGCTGCGCAAGTTTCGACCGCACATTCGCCAGTTGTTCAACAGCCACAGCCGCCTGCAGCGGTTCCCGTTTCCGCCTCGGCTCCGGTTCAAACGATGGTCAATCAGGATGTTCGCGCCATTATGCTGGATGTCGTCGCAGAGAAGACCGGCTACCCGCAGGAGATGCTGGATATGGATATCGATCTGGAATCCGGGCTGGGCATCGATTCGATCAAGCGGGTCGAAATTTTGTCCGCGGTTCAAGAACAGGTTGCCGATCTGCCGGCGTTCGACCCTTCAGAGATGGCGAGCTTGTACACATTGAATGAAATCGTCCGTTACATGGAGCAGAAACTAAAAAAAAACGAATAAATGACCATGCGGCCCCGGCGGAGATTTCGGTGTCTGAGGGGGAATGGGGCACTGCGTCGGAATTGAATGCGATTGGCCAATCAGACGTTGTTGCTCCAATGCATGATATCGGCCAATCAGATTCCGTCACGCCCTTAAGGCGATTTCTCGTCCGTACGGTGCCTGCGCCGTTGTCCGATTATGCGGTGCCGGAGCTTGGGCGTTATCCGATCTATATGAACCAGGATCGCTGCGGCTTGGCCGAACAGCTTGCGGCGAAATTGCGGGATAGAGGCGTAGAGGCGATCATCGCCGACGAGATTCCCGCCACGGCCCGTCACATCATCTACATCGGAGTATCGGACGAACGGCTCGATGCCGACGAAGTGTGCGCCTTCAACCATGCGGCATTCGCCGTTGCTCGGCGTGTCGCGGCTGCGATGGAGTCGGAGGGCGGCATGTTCTGGACGGTTCAAAGTACAGGCGGACATTTCGGCCTCAACGGCCAGTCGGGCTGCGCAGGCACGGCCGGCCTTGCCGCATTGGCCAAGACGGCCATGAAGGAATGGCCCGAGGCGCATGTGAAAGCGATCGACGTAAACTTGCACAACACCGCGGAAGTCATTGCCGGACAGATTTGCGGCGAACTGTTCCACGGCGGCCTTGAGCAAGAGATCGGATATACGGCGGAAGGGAAGCGGGTGGCAGTCGGACTCGCCATCACCGAGCCTCAGACAGCTGCGGCGAACGTATTGGCTGCGCGCGATACGCTGCTTGTGTCGGGAGGCGGGCGCGGCGTCACGGCACGTTCGATCATCGCGTTGGCGCGCAGACTGCCGCTGCGGTTCATTCTGCTGGGAAGGTCGGCGCTAACGGATGCCGATGGGGATGCGGGAACCGGCCATGAATCCGAGCAGGAGCTGGGCAGGCTGCTGTATGAACGCGCATCGGCCGAAGGCCGCACTGTGACGCCGATGGTATTGAAGCGGCAGGTGAAATCGCTGATCGCCTCCCGCGAAGTTCGCGATACGATCCGCCAGCTCGAGCAGCTGGGGTCCGAGGTGATCTACGTGCCTGTTGACGTGACTGATCGGCAATCGCTATCTGCGGCAATCCGTCCGATTGTAGAGAAGTGGGGCGCGATTCGCGGCATCATCCACGGCGCGGGCGTACTCGCGGACAAGCGGATCACGGGCAAGCAGGATGAGTCGTTCCGGCAAGTATTCCTGACCAAGGTCAGAGGATTCCAGGCGATGCTCGAATCTGTAAATGCGGAAGATTTGAAGCTGATCGCGATATTCTCGTCTGTAGCGGCAAGGGAAGGGAACATCGGCCAATGCGATTATGCGATGGCGAATGAAGTGCTGAACAAGATGGCCCATCAATTGCGGCACGACAGCGGAAAATGCGTGGTGAAATCGCTGAATTGGGGGCCTTGGGAAGGTGGCATGGTGACGGCGGCTTTGAAGCGGCATTTTGAGTCGCAAGGCATATCGCTCATACCTGCGTCAGCGGGAGCGGAATTATTCGCCGAGGAAGCGACGGGGACGAATTTAAATGAAGTCGAAATCGTCATCGGAGGCGATGCCGGGAGCACGCCTTCCTTCATCGCCCCGCAGGAGCGCACGCGGCAGCTGGCGAAAGTGCTGAACCCGGCACAGTGCGTCTGGCTCGACGATCATCGCATTCACGGTTACCGCGTGGTGCCGATCGTGGCGGTACGCGAGTGGTTTGCGCGGTTCGCGCGCAGTGCATTTCCGGATTTGACGGTTGTGCGCATCGAGAACCTGCACGTATTGAAGGGCATTCGCTTCGCGCAGGCTGACGATGTCCCGATGGCGCTGACGCTGACAGGGAAGGAACGCTACGATGCCGATAAGCGGCTGATATACATGGATTTGCAGCTTGAGGACGCAGAGGGCGTTCGGCATTATACGGCACAAGCCGTCATCGGGCATGATGCCGGGGAGATCGCCGCCGGGTGGGAGGCAGTCTCAGGCACTTCGCAGGCGCCGTGGGAATTGGAGGACGATCGCATCTACGGCGACAGGCTGTTTCACGGTCAGAGCTTCCGGGCGATTCGGCAGTTGCTCACTTGCGAAGCCGAGCATGCGGCCGGCTTGCTGGAGGCACAAGGCGATCCAGCGCAGACGAATGAAGCCTCGATGTTGGATCCGTTCTCCGTCCTCCTCGACGGCGGACTGCAGCTGGCGAGGCTGTGGGGGTATGAGCGACATGCGCAGCCTTCATTGCCGATGTCGATTGGAACCGCTTATGTTACGCCGAACCTAACGCTGGAGGGACCGGTTCGCTGTGAAATTTCAGTGAAGCAGCACAACCGGCATAAATTTACGGTCGATATCCGATGGACCGACGATCAAGCGCGATGCCTTGCGCAATTCAGTCAAGTGGAAATGTACTTTGTCCAGGAGAGGAGGACATCATGAGCGGCTTCGATCCGATTGCCATCGTGGGCATGGGGTGTATTTTTCCCGATGCTTATCGACCCGAGGCGTTATGGCAAGGATTAATCGATCATCGCTGTTTTCTGACGACAGCCGATCCGGACACTTTCCGAACGGAGCGGGTGCATGCGGCGACCGATGACGCAGGGAAGATCTGGCCGCTCGTCGGTGGCTATATTCGCAAGTTCGAAGCTGTCGCCGATCCGGGCGCGTTTGGTATGGATGCACAGTTGTTTCAACAATTGGACCCTCTCTTGCAATGGTCGTTGGCCGCTGCCGGGCAAGCATTGCGCAACGTCGGGCAAGGCGGGATCGCGCCGGAGCGCCAAGGCTTGATCATGGGCAATCTGTCGTTGCCGTCCCGATCGTTCTCCCGCTATGCGGAATCGATCTGGCTTCAGGCAGCCGCGCCGCAGCTGGCCGGGACGGCCGGGCACGGGATGCCGGAGCCGCTGCAGCGGCTGATGTCCGGTTATCCGGCCCATTATGTGGCTGAGACTTTGCAGCTCAAAGGCTGTGCCTATGCGCTCGATGCCGCTTGCGCGTCTGCGCTGTATGCGATCAAGCTGGCTTGCGATCAGCTGCAGCAGAGGAAGGCGGACCTCATGCTGGCCGGCGCCGTGAACGGCACGGACCCGTTGTTTCTGCATGCGGGCTTGCGCCGCAAGACGTGTCCTATGTGGAGTGCCATGCGACGGGCACGGCACTCGGCGACGCGATCGAGCTTGCGAGCATGAAGCCGATCTTCGCCGATCATGCCTCTCTGGCCATTGGCGCGATGAAGGCCAACACCGGGCATCTGCTAACCGCTTCGGGAATGGCGGCAATTATCAAAGTGGTCAAAGCGATGGAGCACCGGCAAATTCCCGCAACGATCCATGTTGACGGACCGCTCGCGGAGCTGGCGCAATCGCCGTTTCGCCTTGTCACGCGCAACGAACCATGGGAAACCTCGGGACCGCGAATTGCGGCGGTGAACAGCTTCGGCTTCGGCGGCAACAATGCGCATCTTCTCCTTGAGGAATACGATCCTCTGCGAGAGTATGAGCCGGTTGCGAGGGTTGGTCGAACGGATGAAACGCACGATGCCGCTGCACGATTGGACCGAATAGGGGAAGCGACCGAGATTGCGGTTGCCCAAGAGCGCTTTGCGGTGGTCGGCATCGGGATTGCTGCGCAGGGAATCGCCAATACGGCGGCGTTAATTGCCGCTTGTGCCGAAGAGCAACTCGCAAAGTCTGCCAAGCAGCCCAGTGAGTTCGTCGAGCGATCCATCAAGACTGCCAAACAGTCGGATAGTCGCATTGATTCATCCATTTTGCCTTCTGAGCAACCTGCCGAAACGGACGAGGAGCGCGACCGGCTTACGGTCACCGGGGACCAGTTAGCGTTCCCGCCGAACGATTTACGCAAAGCATTGCCGCAGCAATTGCTTCTATTTAATGCCGTTAATGAATCGTTGGCCGCGATCGACAATCTGCCGTCCGACAGAACAGGCATCTTCATCGGCATGCAATGCGATTCTGAAATCGCGCGCCATATTGCACGGATTCGCATTCCGCAGTGGGTGCGCGAGTGGGCGTCCATGGAAGGAACTGCGATCGCGGGTACGACGCTGGAAGCGTTCAAGTCCGGCTTCGCAGGTGTGCTGGACGGCGCGACAGTGCTCGGATTGCTGCCGAACATCCCGGCGAATCGGCTGCATAAGCACTTTAAGATCGGCGGACCCGGCTTTACGGTATCCGCCGAACAGCTATCGGGCATCCGCGCGCTGGAGATCGCGCTGTCCGCCCTGCAGCGAGGAGAGCTCGACGTCGCAGTGGCGGGCGCTGTCGACTTGTCCGATGAAATCGTGCAGCAGCAGGCATTGCGCGCGATCTACGGACAACAAGTCAACACGGGCGATGCCGCCGTATCGTTGGTGCTGAAACGATTGACCGACGCAACCGCCGCAGGGGATCCGATTCTGGCCATTGTATCGGAATCGGCTGGCGCCGCGTATGAGCATGCTTCCGGCATTCCCTCCGTCTCGATCGACCTGGACCGGCAGCCGGCTTCCTGTTTGAACCGGATAACCGGATACGCCCATGCAGCTTCGGGTTTGCTCGAGGCGGCGACCTGGATGCTCTCCTATGCGATCGGGCGACCGATTGCCGATCCTGCTCTCCCGCTGGGCGCAGGCGGCACAACGCTGCATCTTTCCGCTTTCGGCCGCCAAAGCGCATCTTTGCATGTGTCGCTGGTGCTACCGCAGCAGCAAGTTCGCGTGGCGAGCTACGCGGGAGAGGATCGCCGCGCGCTGCTGGAAGCTTTGCGCGACAATCGCACTTCGGAGCCGGAAGCCCTTGCGCAAAATGGCCGATTTACCCGGCATCGTGTAGTTATCTCTGCGGACAACGTGCTTCAGCTTCATGCACGCAGGGGTCAAGCGATTCGCATGCTGGAGACGGAAGCGCCGACGGCAACCGGTTTCGAAGCGGATGGCGTCTGTTATCGTAGCCAGCCCGTGCAAGGCCAGATCGGCTTCGTGTATACCGGCGCCGCGACAGCATATCCGGCTATGAGCGCCGAGCTTATCACGCGATTCCCCGAAATCTATAAAAGCGTGCGTGGCAGATTCGCCGCGCTGATGGACGATATCGATTGGGCGCTGGCTGCCGAGCATTCCCCTGCCGAGGTAACACCTTTCCGCAAGCTGTGCGCTTCAAGTTTTCTGTGCCATTTTCATACGGAAATCAGCCGAACCGTGCTCCAACTGGAACCGGACGCCGCGATCGGCCTATCCTCCGGAGAAACGAACGCGCTCTCGGCGCTCGGCGCGTGGGATTCGATGGAACAAGTGTTTCACGATCTTCGCTCCTCCGGGATGTATGACAGGCTGCTCGCGGGCACGCATGAAGTATTGGCCGAGCAGTGGGGGGAAGATCTGGCGCATTGGGAAAATTGGCGGTTGATCCATCCGGTTCCGCTAGTCCAGCAGGTGGTGGAGAACGAGCCTTATGTGACGATTACAACGATTCACACGGACAACGATTGCATCATCGGCGGGCATCCCGAGCACTGCAAGCGGGTCATTCGGCAGCTTGGCTGCCTCGCCGCTGTATCGATCGAGTATCCGATGGTCATTCACTGCGAGGAGTGCGCGCCCGTGTCGGCGATCTGGCGGGACATTCATCGTCGTCCGGCGCAGACGGTGGAGCGCATACGCTTCTACAACAGCGCGACCTATTCGCATGCTGTCCCCGAGCAGGAGAGGACAGCGGACGCGCTGCTGGAGATGGCGCTGAAGCCGATCGATTTTCGCCGTTTGATTCGGCAAGCTTACGATGACGGGGTTACGTTGTTTATCGAGCATGGACCTCGCGATCTGTGCGCCAAGTGGATCAAGGAAATACTTGGGGACCAGTCAGTCGAGGTTATTTCCATGGATGCTCCGGGTTCCTCGCCCGTGGGGCAGAGCCACTGGGCCCGTATCGTGATCCGGCTTCTTGCCGCAGGCGCACGTCTGAATCCCGGGCTGTACGAGCCGGTTCGCGCGCCGCAGATCAGCGCCAAGCCGCTGCTGACCGTCCCGATGCACCCGCCGCAAGTTCGTCTGCCGTCACTCCATTCGGAAGCCCATATTCTGCCGTGGGCTCCGCGGCTGCCAAGTATATTGGGCGGGCATAATGAAGGCCATTCAGCCACCGACCGGTCGCTTGTACATGCTTCCGCGGCGGCACCGAGTGCGGAGATGATGAGCATTCATAGGCAAATCAGCACGGCGCATCGACAGTACGTGCAGCTGATGAGCGGGGCGTTCCGTTCGTATCTCGCCCAATTGCCGAGCTTGGCAGGACAGTCGACGTTGCCACGAGTGCCGGATCCGGTGTTGCAATCTGCTCCGAAGTCGGCAACGACCCTCTTGCCGAAGCCTTCGCCAGAGTCAGAGGCATCGCCAGCGAGCTTGCACCGGTCTCCCGGGGCCATTTCTTTCAACCGCCGCGAGCTGGAGATGTTGGCGTCCGGGCGTATTTCCGACGTGTTCGGGCCTATGTTTGCCATTCAGGACGATTATGAAATCCAGGTGAGGATGCCGGAACCGCCGCTGCTGCTGGCCGACCGTGTCACAGCTGTCGAAGGCGAACCGGGTTCGATGGGCACCGGCACGATCCGGACAGAGACGGACGTGACGGCGGACGCCTGGTATTTGCATCATGGCCGCATGCCCTTCGGCATCATGGTGGAATCCGGACAGGCGGACCTGCTGTTGATTTCGTGGCTGGGCGTGGACTTCATCAATCGCGGCGAACGGATGTATCGTCTGCTTGGCTGTGAACTCACGGTCCACGGACCGCTCCCGCAGTCTGGAGATACGCTGCAATACGAGATTCACGTTGACCGCCACGCTGCGCTGGGCGATACGCGGTTGTTCTTTTTCCACTACGATCTCTTGGTGGATGGGCAAATCCGCATGTCCATGAGAGGCGGGCAGGCTGGCTTCTTCACCCGGCAGGAGCTCGACGCGTCTCAAGGCGTGCTGTGGGATCCGGCCGGCACCGAGCTGCAGCCGGATGCCCGGGTGGAAGCGCCGCTCGTGGAAAGCGAGCTCCGTCAATTTGATGCGGCGCAAATGAAGGCTTTCTCAGAAGGCAAGCTGTCCGCTTGCTTCGGCGAGCGCTATCGATTGGCGGATACGCATGTCAGATCGCCTGCCATTCAGGGAGGCGATATGTTGCTGCTCCAGCAGGTCACCTGCTATGAGCCATACGGAGGTCCTTGGAAAAGGGGTTACTTGCGTGCGGAGACGATGCTGAGCGGAACGGAGTGGTTTTTTCCGTGCCACTTCAAAGGCGATCCGGCGATGCCAGGCACGTTGATGCTGGAAGGCTGCTTGCAGGCGATGTCCTTCTACATGGCTGCCTATGGTTATACGCTCGCACGCGACGGCTGGCGGTTCGAGCCTGTGCATGAGGAACGATTCGTCATGGTTTGCCGCGGCCAGGCGACGCCGCAGTCGAGACATTTGCAGTATGAAGTATTTGTCGAAGAGATTTTCGAGGGGCCGCATCCGACCTTGTATGCGGACGTGCTGCTGACAGTCGACGGACGTAAAGCGTTCCACTGCCGGCGCTTGGGACTTCGACTAATTTCGGATTGGCCGCTCTATGCGAAGCCGGAGTGGGGGGCTGCGTTAGAACAGCGGTCAGAGGGAGTGAGCCTGAACGGCTTTGTGTTCGACTATGCATCCTTGCTCGCCTGCGCGTGGGGCAAGCCGTCCGAGGCATTCGGTCCCCGGTACGTCGAATTTGACGGCACGCGGCGTTTGCCGCGTTTGCCGGGACCTCCTTATCACTTTATGAGCAAAATCAAGCATATCGAGGGCGATCTGACTCGGCGGCTCGACGTTGTCGTAGAGGTTGAATACGATATTCCGCCGGATGCCTGGTATTTCGCCGCTAACGGAACGCCGGTAATGCCGATGTGCGTCCTGATGGAAGCCGCACTGCAGCCTTGCGGCTGGATAACGGCGCTTGTCGGCATCCCGCTCGAATGCGGCCAGGATTTATCCTTCCGCAATTTGGACGGCACGGGCACCTTGTATCGCGCGTTAATGCCCAACGAGGGAGCTCCGCTCGAATCGCGTGTCAAGCTGTTGTCGGTGTCGCGGGTCGGCGATACGTTCATCGAAGCATTCGAGGTGCAATGTATGCAAAACGGAGAGCTTGTTTTCGAGATGAAAACCGTGTTCGGCCATTTTCCATCCGGCGATCTGTTGAAGCAAGCGGGTCTGCCTGCGTCCGAAATCGAGCAGGAATTGATCGGCTCATCGAATGCAAGCGAAGAGCTTCGCGACTTGCCCGTGCAGTCCGACCATTCGGTCTTGCGGATGCCGGAAGCGCCGCTGCTCATGATCGACCGAATCGTCGGCTATTGGCCGGATGGCGGCGCGCATGAAGTCGGTTGCGTGCTGGCCGAGAAGACCGTTGCGGCTGATGCGTGGTTTTTCAAGGCGCACTTCTTCCAAGATCCGGTGCAGCCTGGCTCGCTGGGCATCGAAGCGATGCTGCAAACGCTGCAGTGGTTCATGTTAAGAGAGCGGATGGACGCTGGCTTCCGACAACCTGTGTTTGAGCCGATGGCGGTAGACGTGCAGATGACATGGAAATATCGTGGTCAGGTGTTGCCAACAGCCAAGAAGGTACAAGTGCTGCTGCAGGTGAAACAAGCCGTCGGTGACGGGCAAGGCCGCTGCGTCTTCGCGGAGGCCTCGCTCTGGGTCGATGGGATGAAGATTTATGAGGTCAGCCACTTCGGCATGCGAATCCGGGAAGGCGATGCGAACCCGCAAGGCTCGACAGGGCCTGTTGACCTTCAACCAATTCGTCAATATTGGCGGGATCAATTGCAGTGCCGGGACTGGATCGTCGAGGATTTGTTCGAAGGCCTGGCCCGGCAGTTCGTCATCAGCTATCATCTGGAGGATGAAACCGCCTATCGGTCTATCATCGATAAGCAGCAGCCGGTGCTTTATGTCGCCAACCATCAGACGGCGATCGAGTCGCTGTTGTTCGTTTACTTGACGACCGCCATATCCCGGCGAACGATCGGCGTTGTCGCCAAGCAGGAAAATCGCGATTCCTGGATCGGTCAGTTGCTGGCGCTTGTCAGCCAGTATCCGGGTATCGTCGACTTCATCTCCATGTTCTACGTGGACCGTGGCAAGCAAGCGACAATGCTGGAGACGATGCAGGCGTTGAAACGGCAGGTCGCGGACAACGGCATGTCCTTGCTCGTACATGTCGAGGGCACTCGGGCGCTGAAAGCCGGACAGCCGATACAGAAGATCAGCTCGGTCTTTATCGATCTGGCGATCGATTTGAAGCTGCCGATCGTCCCGGTCCGCTTCTGCGGCGGATTGCCGATCGAGCCGCTGCGGCGAAGAACGGAATTCCCTTATCAATGCGGCACCCAGTCGATTCATATAGGAAAGCCGATCCGGCCGGAGGAGCTTGACGCGCTGTCCTATGCGGAACGGGCCCGGCGCATTCGCGCCGCGATCAATGAGACGGGCGGCGGCATAGAGGGAGATCGGCCCAGCCTTCCGGACGCAAGCTTTCACGCACAAGTGAAGGATACGATGGCAGCGCATGGCGTGGACGAGATAAGAGCGGTCCTGTGGAACATACTCGGAAATTCGCCCGAGCCTTCCGATGAAACGAAATCCGTTCTACACTCATCCGCCAAACCCGGTGAAGAGACAGGGTCACATCTGCACTCATCCGCCAAACCCGGTGAAGAGGCTGAATCATTCCTGCACTCGTCCGTCCAAGCCACGCCTAAGCGCCCGACCGAAGCATGGCTGGAGCGCTTCACCAGGTGGCTGTATGCCGGTGAAACCCGAGGTGAGCCGAATGATTGAGCCCGGTTCCGCCACACTTCGCAACGCGATTCATCTGTGGTCGGCCAATCTGAACCAAGTGGAGGATGCATCGGAAGCCATACTGGATGAACAGGAACGTCACCGGGCGGCGCGTTACCGCATGCCGGACAAACGGCGTCATTTTGTGAAATCCCGCTATCTGATGCGTCGCATTGTATCCCGATACGTGGGCGAACAAGCCGGCAGCATCCGGATTGCCTACCATGACAAGGGCAAGCCGTACCTGCCTGATCACCATCTTCATTTCAGCATCTCCCACTCGCATGACCGGTGGATAATCGCGCTGTCAGCGGACACGGAAATCGGCGTCGACATCGAGAAGATCGAGCCGCGGGGCGGGATGGAGGCCATTATTCGCAGTTATTTTCACCAAGACGAGCAGGAGAAGTTCAGCCATATGGATCCGCAGCAGCGGCTTGAAGCGTTCTACCGGCACTGGACGCAGATGGAAGCATTCGTGAAGCTGCATCGGATCGGGCTCCATGCCCGGATGAACACGATTCGGCAGCAGGAGCGTGGATTGCGGTTCGACGGCGAGCCTGACAGCTATGTGAATTGCGAATCCTATCGCATGTATCCGGCATATATCGTTTCGATTGCCACTCGCGGAGCCCGTCCGGTAATGAGAATGAATTGGCAGGACACGGAATCGTCAAATTGGGGCAGAGAGGAATGAGGGCGGCATGATTCAGGGCAATTCCCCGCTTCCCGCGATCGGATATTGGCTTCCGGGGGAGACGGCGCCGTATTGGACACCTGAGCAAATCGCGGAAGGTGTTCATCATACGCGGGTTCAAACTTACGTCATTCGCGATTCGGGCAGCAGCGCAATCGGCATGGGCGCCGGAGGACGCTTCGTCCCATCCATGGCCGATGTGACGGCTCCGGCACAAGTCTACGCCGTACTTGCGATTCTCGCGCCGCAATACCCGGAATGGTTGGGAGACCGCAGCTTTCAGGAGGTTCATCAAGTAAGATTCTCCTATATTGCCGGAGAGATGGCGAACGGCATCGCCTCCGAGGAGATGGTCATCCAGATGGCCAAACACCATATGCTGGGCTTCTTCGGCTCGGCGGGCTTGCCGATTCGCCGGGTGGAGCAAGCGATCGATACGATTCAGGCAGCGATTCCGGGCCGCAGCTGGGGCGTGAATCTCATCCATACGCCGAACGAGCCGCAGATGGAAGCCAGCCTGGTTGAACTTTACGTACGCAAGGGAGTCCGGCGCGTCTCCGCCTCCGCGTTCATGCGCATGACGCCCGCCATTGTGGCTTACGCGGCCAAAGGTCTGACGCAGGATGCGCTCGGCCATATCCACCGGCAGCATTATGTGTTTGCCAAAATCTCGCAGCCGGAGCTGGCGCGTCAATTCATGTCCCCGCCGCCCGGACAGCTGCTCGCGCAGCTGCTGGAGCAAGGCAAGATCACGGCGGAAGAAGCCAGATTGGCCGCGCGCGTCCCCGTCGCCGAGGACATAACAGTCGAGGCTGATTCCGGCGGACATACCGATAATCGCCCACAGGCTCCCTTGTTCGCATCGGTGCTTACTGTGCGCGATCAATGCATGCGAAGCTATGCCTATACGCGCCCGATCCGGATCGGCATTGCCGGGGGGATCGGCACGCCGGCGGCGGTGGCGGCAGCTTATGCCCAGGGAGCGTCCTACGTGCTCGTCGGGTCGGTCCATCAATCCGCAGTCGAATCGGGCTTGTCCGCGGCCGGCAGGGCGATGCTTGCGCAAGCGACAATGACGGACATGGTCATGTCCCCGGCTGCGGATATGTTCGAGCAGGGCGTGAAGGTGCAAGTGTTGAAGCGGGGCACGATGTTCAGCTCGCGAGCGTCGCAGCTGTACGATATTTACCGCTCCTACGACGACATCTCCGACATTCCGGAACCGGTCCGCCGCAAGATCGAAGCTACCATTTTCCAGCAGCCGTTGGAGCAAATTTGGGACGATACGGTCCGGTTCTTCGAGCAGCGAGAGCCGAGTCAAATCGACAAAGCGAATCGGAATCCGAAGCACAAGATGGCGCTGCTATTCCGTTGGTATCTTGGACAGGCAAGCCGCTGGGCGATCGGGGGCGTCGAAGGAAGGGAGTACGACTATCAAATTTGGTGCGGTCCGGCGATGGGCGCTTTCAATGCATGGGTGCAGGGCAGCTACCTCGAGCCGCTGGCGAATCGTTCGGTCACGCAGATCGCCTACAATATGCTTGAAGGAGCCTCGGTGGTCGGACGGGCACAGCAGCTTCGGAGCTATGGTGTGCCTGTGCCGCTGGAAGCTTTTCATTTTCAACCGAGAAAAATAACCCCCCTCGCGTGAGGAGGGAGGACGCTGCTAGGACCAGAAGCCGACGAGCTTGGCAAAGTTGCCGACCAGGAAGTGGGAGATCGTCACGCCGACCAATGTCTGGTGCCGCTTGTACATGAAGCCCCAGAGGAAACCGGACAGCAGCGACGCCACGATGATATAGACGGGCTGGTGGGCATGCATCAATCCAAAGATGAACGTAGCGACCGTGACCGCCGTCGCGCCGGCCCAGCGCCCGATCAGCAGCTTGTGGATCGAGCCTTGCACGACGCCCCGGGCAATAAGCTCCTGCAGGAAGGCAACGATCAGATAAATGCCGAAATTCCAGTTCAGATAGCCGAGCGAGAGCACTTGGCCGTCCCCGACGAAATCGAACCCGTACTCGATGCTGCACCATTTTAATAGGTACAACAGGACGATCACGATTGCGGATATGCCGATCGATTCAAGGGAAGACCGTTTCCAGCCTTCGAGCGTCAGTCCGAGATCCTTGCGGGTGAAGCTGCTTTTCTTGATATACAGCGAGATCGCGAAGAGCAGCGCTACTTCCATAACGCGCGAGAATACATAATCGATATCAAAATGGACGTGCAAATTCGCGAAATACTCGGATTGAATGATTCGCAGCATAAAGATGTACAAGCTGATCATCAGAATCACATAGGTGAACGCCGTGCCCAGCTCGATTCGCATCTGGTTCGACTTCTTCAATTGTTCATTCTGCTGCTCGATCTGTCTGTAGGAGCGGGTTAATCGATTGTAAATTTTGTCGAGGATGGTGCTGGTCAAATGAGGAAACTTGCGAATGGTCTCTTCATAGTCCGTCTTGGACAGCTCGTAGGCGATGACGGTGTCGTCCGCCCGTACGGTTGCGGCTCTGGGACCTCCGGATATTAAAGACAACTCGCCGAAGAAATCGCCGGGCGCCAGACGGCCGATTGCCTTCCCGCCTTCGCTGTCCTTGATCACGTCGGCATGCCCTTGCTCGATGAAGTACATGGACTCGCCTGTCTCGCCTTCGGTTACGATGCAGGTCTGCGGGCTGAATTCACGGGACTTCAGCTTCTGAATGAAGAAGAGCAGATCTTCGCCAATATCGGCTTCATTGTCGATCCGTATATTCAGAAATTGCTGCAGAGACGAGCTGGACAGTAGCTGCTTGGGAGTGATAGGCAAAGTAGATTCTCCTCTCTCATGGTGAACATTCCTATTATATTAATAAAATAACAATAATGAAAGAGTATGGAGTGAAAATAATGAGGGTTGCGCTATTTACCGACACATTCATTCCCGAAGTGAACGGAGCTGCCCTGGCTCTGGGCAGGTGGATCGGTTATCTGGAAACGCAAGGCATCGAAGCCAAAGTGTTCGCTCCTTCGGATCCCAGGGCAGACAGGAGGGCCGAGCAGGGGAGAATCGAGCGTTTTGCCAGCATTCCTTTCGTTTTCAATGCCGATTCGCGTGTAGCGGTTCCGGGCCTGCTGCGTCTGCATCGGGCGGTCCGCGAATTCCAACCCACAATCATTCATGTACCTACGCCGTTCAGCATGGGGCTGTACGGTCGGTATTATGCCCGCAAACTAAAGATCCCGCTGATCGCTTCATATCATACGAATTGGGATCAATATTTGCCGAAATATCATCTGGGATGGACGGTTCCGCTGACGTGGAAATACGGAAGATGGTTCCATTCGGCATGCCTCAGAACGCTGGCGCCTACGCAGAATACGGTGACTTATTTGCAGGGTCGGGGAATCGAGAGACTCGGCATTTGGAGCCGCGGTATCGATACGAGCAAGTTCCGGCCGATCGCTGATCGCGATCAGGTGCTGCGAACCTTCGGCGTCGATCCGGGGAAGTTCACGATCCTCTATGTCGGCAGAATCGCCAAAGAGAAGGGCGTGGATGTGCTGATAGAAGCCTACAATGCGCTCAGTTCTCGTATGCGGCAGGACACGCAGCTTCTGCTCGTCGGAGGCGGACCGCTGCTGCCGCAGATGAAGCGTGACAACCGGGATCCGTCTGTCCATTATTACGGCTTCGTCGAGGGAGAAGCATTGCATCAAATTTATGCTGCGGCAGACCTGTTCGTATTCCCGTCCGTCACCGAGACATTCGGCAACGTCGTCTTGGAAGCGATGGCATCCGGCACGCCGGTTATCGGCGCAGCGGCAGGCGGCGTCGGGGAGATCATCGCCCATGAGCAAACAGGCCTGCTGTGCACACCGGGCGATGCGGAATCGTTCAGTCGGGCTATATCGACGCTGATCGAGGACGCTACGCTTAGGGAGCGGCTGGCACAAGCCGGCCTCCAGCATGCGCGGGAACAAACCTGGGAATCGATCCACGCCGGGCTGTTGGAGCAGTACCGCAGTGTCATGAGAGAGTGGGCGGATCGGCAGTAGTCGCTGTTCGCGGCAGGTGAGCATCGGGACAAGTTTGGCGATTGGTTGATTGCAGTTGGCGTAATGAGGAGATTTGGTGGGGAAAAGGAAAAAAAGGGAAATAAGACGAATACATATATTGATTATGAGGAGTTTTGTGAGGTGTGGGGGTGAGAGTTATAAGACATCGGCGAAGAGCCAAAGTGATAAAAATCCAAATTCATAATTCCAACTTTACATAAGAACAAACATTCGGTAAAATTGTATATGGGTATCTATTCCATTTGTGGAGGATTAGAATATGGGAAGAGTCGTTTTATTTGAATTGAGTAGCCAAGATCCTGAACGAGCAGCAGCCTTTTATTCTTCGGTGTTTGGATGGAAAATTGCTGAACCCAATTGGGGATATTACCCGGTAACAACAGGTGACGATTATAAACCAGGAATTCATGGTGGCATTTCAAAAGGACCAAGTGATTTTCCTCATGGCACAAGAATACAAATTAAAGTAGATGATATTGAAGAATCTATTAAGAAGTCGGTTGAATCAGGAGCCCAAATTGTAAGAGATAAGATGGAGTTTGATAATTTTTATTTAGCATACTTAGTTGACCCTGTAGGAAATGGAATTGGATTGATTCAAAATAAGTATTGAGACAACTAGGTTTGAGGATCTGTATAATGCAGATCTTTTTTCATAAATGTAAAAGTAATAATACTGAAAAGTCGTCGACATCTTATAACATCGCATTCACGCGGCGGATCAGCAAGCCGATCCTTTGTCGCTGAGAGGCATTTCGGGGAAGCGGATTCAAGAGATAGCTCTGCGAACCTAACCACGCTGCAGCCGCCCCCGTAAGGGACTTAAGGTTCTCGGGTTCGTGAATGCGGGAACGTTATAAGAAATTGCTGCAAATTCTTATATCCTTCAAAAAGATGAGGTGCTATATGCCCTATCATATAAGAGTAAGGCCCACGGCATTAATAATAAAAGATGAAAGCATTCTATTAGTTGAATATGATGATGAAGGGATTCATTACAATTTGCCAGGTGGAGGTGCTGAACCTGGTGAAACAGTTATAGAAGGTGTAAGAAGGGAAGTATTTGAAGAGACAATGGCAGAAGTAGAAGTTGGTCCGTTAGCATTTGTATACGAATGCGCACCGCACAATCAATCTGGCGATTACCCGGATGCTCCACAGCCGAATGAGATCAATAAAGAATACCCCGGCATTATATATTCTTTTGAGTCAAAGTTTGAAAAGAGTTCACCTATTCACATTCAAGGTGATTTATATAAAAAGTTGTTTAATCGGAATGAATTTGTTGGCAAGTTAGAATTGGATAATATTTTGATTTCGAATAATTTTGATAAAGTATGGATCCAATTGGACGAGATTAATTCAAGGTACAATATAACGGGATATATATCTGGCCCTGCTGGAAACATTGAAGAAGCGAACGAAATTGCCCGAAGCTTCTTAGAGAATACACAATAACCCGGCGAACCTGAAAACAGGCGATATCATTAGGAGGAATACGTATGACAACTCTATCAAGAGAACAATTTGAAAATGCAAAGGGATTTATCTTAAAAAATGCAAGAGAACTAGATAAGTCCATGTTCAAGTATGAGTTTGAAAACGGTAGTGCTGAAGAAGTGCTGCTAGCATTAAAGTATTACCAGTATGCAGACAAGGGATTCGGCAATGCATTGGAACCGGATCTAAGATGCAGTGAATCTTCTGCTTTGGCAACAACAATTGCTCTTCAATATCTATCAAGAATAGATTCTAAGGACAAGTTAGAGCTCGTAAGAGATTGTTTCGAATATTTTATAAATACTTATGATGAAAGCAATAAAGGTTGGGAGATTATACCGGAAGCAGCTAATCAAGCACCTCGGGCCTTTTGGTGGAATTATAACGGTTTCCAAGAGCATTGGGGAAATCCAAACGCTGAAATTCTCGGTTATTTTTATGAGTATTCTGATCTTGTTGATGCAGAATTTCGTAATAAATATATGGAGTACAGTCTGGAATATCTGAATCACAAATCAAGCCTTTCAGAAATGCATGAACTTTTCTGCTATATAAGATTGTACGAACGCTTACCTCAAGAACTACGAAATTTATTTAGATCCAAAGTTGAGAAGTTTATTAGCAACTGTGTAGTGGAGAATCCTAATGACAGAAACGGATACTGCGCTGTTCCTCTTCAAGTCGCAGACTCTCCTTCATCCCATTTTTATAACCTCTACAGTGAAGTGCTGTCCCATGACTTAGACTTCTTAATTAACACCCTAAGCGAGGAAGGATCATGGCTGCCCAATTGGAATTGGGGGAGATATGAGAAAGAATGGGAATATGCCAAAAACGAGTGGAAAGGTTATTTAACCTTGAGCAATCTGAGAGTTTTAAAAAACTTTAACAGGATCGCCTTGTGAGATGTTCAACAGAGCCTTTGGTATCACAACACGTGCAAATAGGATTGCCTCTTGAAGACTGACAGATGGCGTACGGTTCGCGTCCCATTGCTACCTTTGCGAATCATATGCTGCACCGACAGGCAGATCGGGCAGCTTTAGTGGCAGGAATCAAGTAGACCGATGAATTCCCGGATCGGCTTTCGTCTAAATAAATGAAGGCGCATCAATGATAACAAACCAATTTGACGATGAGGTGTTTAAAATGGCATTAATGTCCACATTCACGAGCTTGAATCTGCCTGTAAACAACGTAGAACAATCGAAGGCGTTCTTCACCGGACTCGGATTCGAGCTCAACCCGCAATTCCCCGAGAATGAGAAGTCGGTAGCCATCGTGATCGGCGACAACCTGCAGATCATGCTGCTCACCAAAGAAATTTTAAAGTCGCTCACGCAGAAGGAAACCGTTGATACGGAAAAGTATGCGCAAATGACGATCGCATTGGCCTTCGAGAGCCGAGAAAAGGTGGATGAAATCGTGAATACTGCGGTCTCCTTGGGCGGGAAATCGTACGAAGAACCTGAAGATTATGGATTCATGTATCATTGGGCCTTCGAGGACTTGGACGGCCATATGTGGGCAATCAACTACATGAACACGGATGCAGCTCAAGGTTAAGGATAACGGAGAGCGCACTCATACTTGGATTAACAAGGGAAGACGCCGGGCACCTTCCCCGGCGTCTTCTTCATGATGATTATATCGAAAATTCGAGACAAAAAAACAATAAAGGCGGAGATTATCATGGTAGTTGTAAGAACAAGTATAGAAATCTCAGCCCCGATCGATCTATGTTTTAATTTAGCCAGAGATATTGGTTTACATACAAAGACAGTATGGAAACATACGAAAGAAAAAGCTGTCGATGGAGTTATGTCTGGACTGATTGGCCCAGGTCAGACAGTAACATTTGAAGCGACACATTTTTTGATAAAACAAAGATTAACCTCTAAGATCACTGAATATGAAGAACCGTGTATTTTTGTAGATGAAATGCAAAAAGGGGCTTTTAAAAGCTTAAGGCATGTTCACGAATTTACAGAAGTCGAAGGTAAGACCAAAATGACTGATACTCTATATTTTGAGGCGCCGTTTGGTTGGCTTGGGAAAATTGTAGATCAGCTTATTCTGAAGAAATACATGCTTAGGTTTTTAGAACATCGAAATCAACAATTGAAACTATATGCTGAACAATACAAGGCGAAGTAATCAAAAAGAACGAAGATTTTTTGTCCGCGATCCGTTCGGCAAACTAATCAATATTCTCACCCATACAAAAAAATGAGGGGGCATGAATTATGGATATTATCCAGTCGATTGATTCAAAAGTAATTGCGCATCTCAATAGAGACATTCAAAATTTACACAGCGCTATGTTTCCCTGGCGATTCAAAGAGTTTGATTTTGATGAGGTTAATCATTTCTTTAAGAACTTGATGGGCAATCCCAATCATTATTTTTTTATTATTAGAGATAACAATCAAGATTTAGGATACACATGGATTGAAATTAGGGAATACCAAGAGAATGCTTTCCTTAAAGCATATAAATCCATTTTTGTTCATCACATAAGTATTGCATCTGAATATCAAAATAAAGGGCTAGGGAAGGAGCTAATGAATAAGGTCAAGGAATTTGCTGTGGAAAGAGGAATAAAACGAATCGAGCTTGATTACTGGTCAGATAATGAAAATGCAAAAAGATTCTATAAAAAGATCGGATTCAATATCTATAGGGAGTTTGTTTTCAAAAATATTGAATGATATTGAGGTACACTACATTTACGGCAACTCTAGGAAGAGGGACGTTTCGGGAGAGAGGATTTAAGTCCTGACAAGAAGCTTTTTAAGCCCAACTTCCTCTACGACATCGGTATCGAATACTGAAACAGCACATCCAGTGTCTAGTAATACATCGTTTATGATCAGAGTTTTATCTTGATGTTCAATTGTTAGCGACATGACTGGAAGACCATTGACCATTTGAATTTTCATGAAGGCGGGGTTAAATTTATTATGATTTTCTTTTATGTACTTTTCGCGTTTTTAGTTATTGTTGGAATAGCAAGCATTGATCTTACATTGAAGAAAAAACTGAAAAATGATGAAAGAATAATTGAACGGCTTGATTTAATTTGGAAAGAGATTAAAGAACTTAAAGACAGAAATCAGTGATTAAACAAGGGGGTTACTTCATGAACAATATTCAAATCGACTGTAATGATATTTATTTGAGAATGTATGAAAGTTCGGACTTGGATAAAATTTATAATCTCACACAGGAAGAAGAAATAAAAAAGTATCTGCCCGATTGGAATGTTCCTAGAGCCCAAAGGCAAGATTGGCTAAACAATTATGAAATACCAGAAAACAATGAGTTTTTGAACGCAATATCTGTTAATGGTCAAATAGCTGAACTTCGTTTGCGGCTCGGAATTATTTTAAAGGAGACAGAAGAATTAATTGGCTGGTGTTGTAGCGGGATCAAAGAAGAACTCGAACCGCCTAATCGCGAAATCATGTTTGCTATCTCTAATGAGCATCGAAACAAAGGATATACTACACAAGCTGTAATTGGATTGACACGTTTTTTGTTTCAATATGCAGATATAAATGAACTTATTGCTGTAGCATTAACTGTTAACGAGCCATCCAATAAAGTCATTCGGAAGTCTGGTTTTGAATTTGTACAGACCATTGAAATCGATGATCAAATGTATCATCAGTATAAGATCGAAAAAAACAGTAGTTCGAAGAGGTCATTCGATGCTTAATCAAAAGCTAATTCAAATACTGCATAGCAATAAAAACCTTATAAGAGATCTTGAATTAGTTAGAAGCCTTGGATTACCTCAGTGGTGCATCGCCGCGGGTTATGTAAGAAATTATGTGTGGGATTATCTACATGGTTTTACGTCACGAACATCCTTGAACGATGTGGATGTTTTGTATTTTGATTCAAGGGATCTCCGAGAAGAAGTAGAGAAGAAATATGAAATTGCATTGCAGGGAAAAGTAACGGACTATAACTGGTCGGTAAAGAATCAAGCTCGAATGCATGTTAGGAATCGTGATAGTCCATATACGGATGTTGCTGATGCAATGAAACGATGGCCAGAAACGGCAACAGCGTCAGGAGTATCTCTTGATAATAATGGAAATATAAAAATAATAGCGCCACATGGATTAGAAGACTTATTTGACCTGGTAATTCGCAAAAGTCCGTATTTCGAGGATTGGGATTACTTTAATAATAGGATCGAAAACAAAAAATGGATTTCAACGTGGCCGAAATTAAAAATAGTAGATAAGGTGAATTAAGGAGGGAAATCGAATGATTACGAGAATTTCCAAAAGTATTTTTTGAATATTTTGACGACAAAAATTTCCCGCAAGAATGACTTCTACAACAGTGCTTATTGATTCTGACTGTTTGTTGATGATAGTTGGAATTGCATACAAATATTAAAGCGTGGAGGAACCTATGAATAATCTTAAAGCCGTGATTTTTGACTTAGACAATACGCTCATCCAATAAATCAACACTGCATTCCCGCGGCGGATTGCCAAGCCGATCCTGTATAAAATAGATTCCAATGAACTATCGAACAATTTCAAAAATGGTACCTTGGTTTGAATCTGCCACTCTCATCGAGCCGTAAACCCCTAAATACAGTCGGGTTTGGTTCAGATTCGTTCCCAAACTAACATAATAAGCGGATTGAGAACCAAAATCATAATCGGTTTCAATCACACTAAAATCATTTAATTTACAATCAGATCTTACCCTGGTATAAGCCAATGCCCCTCTAGCCGGAAGCTGAGAGTCTTTACGAGCCAGATCGGTAAACACAACGCTTCCCGTTAAGTCGGGAATTTCATTTCCCATATAGGGCTGGACACCTGTAAGAGCGGTTCCTCCAATCTTATCGGTTCGACGATCTTCATGATAGTAACTCGTTAGCGGCTGAAGACGCCGCACTGATGTTTTTACTGCTTCTTCGTAGTAAGCAATTGTTTTCTCATTCAAAGCCGGGTTTGCAGAGCAGCCTGTTATGACCGAAGTAGGAAATGCACCTTCCCAACCTCGCCAGCCAAAGTTAATTAATCCTTCTTGGTCGGGTTCAGATTTCATTAAAGAAGCTTGAACAAGCTGAGTAACCGGAATTGGTTTATAATGAATGAACGAAAAAATCGATTCTACGAGATCCTGTCCGACATTGCCTGCGTATTTGATATACTGATTATTAAACCGTTGAAATGAAATGCCGGGTATGTTGCGAACGCCTTTGGCCATTATCGTAAGCGTTTCCTGAATAGGTACGGGGAGCTCATTAAAACGTGTAACGATAGGTGGATTATCGATTGATGAATGCTTAGCGACATCAATTTCGATTATTTTACCTGCGATTTCCACATCATCTTGGCTTAAATTGAATGGATCATAGCCTGATCCGCCATCTCCGGTTGTCAAAACGAGTTTACCTGTTTCAGGTGAAAAGTTTAAGCTATTGACACCATTATGGTTTAAAAATGGCCTTCTAATGTTAAGTAATGTCCGCCGTTCTTGAGGTTGACCATTCGATTGCAAAATCCATTCTTCAACGGTTTCAATATGATCGTATTGAGTTTGTCTATTTGTCCACTTTAGGTTTATAGATCCAGAATCACACGGGTTAGGCTTAAAAGATTCAAAAGCACCTGGAAGAGCACCTGGACCTTGGGTTCCAGCTACTGAATAATGGAGATAAAAAAGACCGTTATAATAGAATTCGGGATGAAATGCCAGTCCTAGCAATCCCCGTTCATCATATCCGCCACTAGAACCACCAAGTTTGATGATTCGCGGTCGAATATCCAAAAAAGTCCCTATTACTCCGTTTCCTATATAAAAGATCTCCCCTACCTGGGTTGCAATAAGTAATTTTTCGATGGAGTCACCCGGAAGCATAGTGGATTTTAAAACAGTGGGTAAATTTATCTTACTAATAATAGGCCGTAAGTGAACCTTAACTTTTACCAACTCATTATACACTCCTTCTTATTGTTTTCTATGATAAGAATATGACGAGGTCAGTTCTATTAGTACCCAATATAAAGGAACTTGATAAGGGAGACGGGTCGTTCGAAATAAATAATAAGAAAATAATGATGGGGAGAACAAAGATCATGAATAAACTTTATTTTTCAATTGGAAAAGTACTATTAGCAGTTATAATAATCCTTTTTGGGCTGGTCAGTTTATTTGGAATATTATTTTTTGTTGGTGTATGGTATAAGGAGAATTATATGTAAACTAATGATATTGGTGCAAACATAATATCGGAGGTAATTCTGTGGAGCAAATAGCGATTATTTCCGACATTCATGGAAATATCCCGGCTTCTCAAGCGGTCTTAAATGACATTAAATCACGTAATATTTCTAGTAAGAAATTCTTGCAAAGGAGGGCTTACCCATGGGGATGATTGAAACTCGTTTAGAAGATATGGGCATTCATCTTCATGTCGCGAGTAATCCAGCAGCTAGCTACACAAACTTCGTAATCGTGAACGGATTAATGTTTTTTTCTGGTAAAGGACCAGGTGGGAAGCCTAAGGGGAAACTTGGAAGTACTTTTACGACAGAAGAAGGATATGTATTTGCCAGGCAGACCGGCATTGAGGTTCTTGCTGTACTTAAAGATGCACTAGGATCTTTAGACAGAATTAAGAGAGTAGTTAAAGTCCAAGGATTTGTTAATGCAGACACCGTAAAGACGGTTGGCTTATGACTAGGATAAAAAAGGATTAAACTCAGCCCAAATACAAGAATAATTACATATTCAAGGTTTCAATTGAATATATAAATACAGATATTTCTTGTAAATGGAGGTTTAATCATATGAATAACTTTAATTCTATCTGTGAACAATTTGCTAATATTCTTAATGGAAAAAGCACCGTAAACCATGAAGTTTGTTCGGTATCGTTGCATCGCAATTTTATGGTAAATGTTCAAGGTCGCATGAGTAAGTCTGTTGTGCCGGCAGATGTCTTATTTGAATCACTGGATCAAAGCGGTAATGCGTTATGCTTGGCTGAAATTGCAGTATTAGAAGAAGAGATTCCTCGCTTTATGTACTCTATTATCCAACAAGGTTTGATTGTTAGTGCCTTGCATAATCACTGGCTCTATACAAAGCCTTCAGTCATGTACATTCACATCCAATCTGTTGAGCCTCCATTGAATTTCGCAAAGAAGATGGCCCATTCATTTTCATTCTTAAGCAGTTATCCAGTTGCTTAAACCCGAACAAGCTTATCCGGATTTTCTATGGCATACATTTCAGGCAAGATGAGCAGAACCAAGCTGCAACAATCAATCATTTAAGTAAAGAACTGAATGATTTAATCAAGGATTGAATGAATACGAATAAATGGGGTGATTGGCATGACAGTAGCAATCGTTGAAAGAAAAAGAACAAAAATTATGGGACTCAAAGTTGAGACGCTTCTAAAACGATATGGTTTGTTATGAAATTCCGGAAGGGCATTATGCGGTGTACAGCTACGAAGGTGATATCGATGATGCTGGAGATGCTTATGGGAATCTATTTAATTGGATCAACCATTCTGAGTATGAGCTGGCAGGTACGCATGGATTTGAGATGTATAATACCATTCACTCCGCAAAGGAGAGAAGGAGGGCTGATTTCAAGCTGCATTTCCCAGTAAGAAAAAAGTAATGGCAGTTCGAACGCCAAGTTCATGATAGAAATCGGAGTGTAAGGGCATCATTTTAATAGAACATATAAACAAATTGGAGAGTGATGATCATGGAAGCAAAGGAAGTAAGATTACCAGCGTTCACGGTTGTAGGATTTCGGATTGAGGCGAATTTGGACGAATTAGAATCCGGCATTGGGAAGAACGCTTATGATTCATTGATATCAAGAAAAGAGGAGATTCGCTTAAAGAAGAATGAGAATGTGATTCTAATGCAAATTTATCCGATGAAGCCTGGGTTTAATCCAAGGATCGACCGCTTTACTCAAATATTTTGCTATGAGGTTAATGATGGCTTTCCAGTTCCATCAGGGATGATTAGCGATCAAGTGGCTGAATGCAATTACGTAACTTATACGCATAAGGGTCTCGAATCCGAGTTAGGGCGATCCTATGATTATTTATATGGACAATGGATGCGCGAGCATGGACATGAACCGAAAGGATATGACTTTGAAGTTTGGGATGAGAGATACAAACCGGAAAGCTCGGATAACGAGATCGATATGTACATAGCATTAAGATAATATAACCGAATCTAAGAGAGAATATCATGAGGTGATCTCAATGACTTAGAAATCGTGAAGACCGAAGAAATCACGACTTACGGCATTACTCCACCAAACTATAAAGGGAACAAAGGACCCGTGGATTTCTATTGCTGTTATGAGGTAGCTCCGACTACGAATTTACCCCATGGGATGGTACATATTCACTTGCTGCAACGGCTATATACTTTGACGCATTATGTCGGCCCGATCAGTCGGACAGAGACAGCCTATGATTTTACTTCAAAGTGAATGGAATAAAATGGATGCACCTATGGTGATGCGGCCTATTATTTCGAGAAAAATGACGATATAACAATCATAGAAAATGATAATGAGAACAATGAAACCAAAATCTATGATCCGACTATATTCGAGCGGTCGAAGAAAAGAACGGAGGAGATTGACATGGCCTCACTCATTCCGTCCAACGAATTGGTGAAAGACATCGCATTTTCAGAGCTTGATAATATGCATGATCGAATGATCGCCATTCAGAACAGGTCAGGCAATCCTGAAGGAATTGAGATCGTCCGGTTCGGAAATGCGCTTTGCATCTATAGTAGAACAATGCCTTGGGGAACTTTCAATACCGTCAAAGGCATTACGAACGATGAAATTGAGCATATCGATCCGATCATCGATTTCTATCGACAACGGGATCGAAAAATACAGTTTGAAATTGTGCCTTCGTTCGTTGATGCTAACTTCCTCAAATTTTTATCGGACCGAGGATGTTATCAATCCGGTTTTCACACTTCAACCGTTATTGAACCGCAATCATTCGATGACCGACTTCCCGCACATATTCGAATTCAAGAATTAAATGAAGATCAATTCGAAACCTACGCCATGATTCATTGCAGAGGAACCGGCTTGCCTGATAACGGAATCGCGCCTGTGGCGGCGAACAATAAAGTGTTATACCGCCGACCAGGCTGGAAGTTTTTCATCGCATACGTACACGATGAGCCAGCAGCCGTAGCTGTGATGAGGTCTAACGATGGCATAGCATCGCTC
Source organism: Bacillota bacterium (assembly GCA_023391635.1). GTDB lineage: Bacteria > Bacillota > Bacilli > Paenibacillales > Paenibacillaceae > Cohnella. The sequence continues at coordinate 46,746 of JAEWAQ010000029.1, forward strand.
ACATTCGCAGCGACTTTACCGGCTTACAGGGGAATTGGACTCCATCAATTTCTATTGAAAAGAAGAGTCGAAGAAGCCTATCGAAACAACTGCAGGCTTGTTGTCGGGCAATGCAATTTCTTATCTCAAAGCCATAGAAACATGGAACGAATCGGCATGAAAATAGGGTTTATTCGAACAACATGGACAGAAAGTTGAATCTGGAAGGCGAACGCATTCGTGCTTGAAGGGGAGAGGAGGGAATGATCTCCCGATTATTCGCGCAACTCCCCGCTCCGAAACTGATCAACGATATGGTCGGCCGTTCGCGCGGCGAGAGCCATGACGGTGTTCGTCGGGTTGCCTCCGCCGGACGTCACGAACAGACTGGCGCTGCAAATATACAGGTTCGGAATGTCATGTGTCTGCCCGTAGCTGTTCGTCACCGATTCCCGCGGATCATCGCCCATCCGACAGCCTCCCATCAGGTGAGCCGTATCGTTTGTGACGAACTCAGGTGTGCCTCCCGCCGCGGTAATGATATCCTTCATCTTGTCCACGGCATGCGCGATGAGCCGATTGTCGTTGTCTCCATAAGAGAAGGCGACGTTCGCGCGCGGAATACCGTATTCGTCTTTCTCATCGGATAGCGTGACGCGGTTGTCCGGATTCGGCAGCACTTCACCCACCAGCGTCACCCGCCCGTAGAAATTGTAATCCAGCATCGCTTCGCGCAAGTTCTGCCCCCACAGCTTGGCACCCTTGGCGATGCCCTTGGCCATCTCCACGGGCCTGGATCCGTGCGCATGCAGCGTATACCCCCGCACGAACCCGCGATCCGGATCCGTCTCGTAGAAATCCTGCGTCGTCGCCAGCACCGGCGTGCCTTTGTACAGCCGGATTTCTTCCGTAAACTTACCGTACACGTCGTTGCTGCTATGCACCATGATCGCGCGACCGACCCAGCCGCTCGAATTGGCCAGACCGTCCGGAAACTGGGCATTGGCCGATTGCAGCAGCAACCTGGGCGTCTCGATCACGAAGTTCGCCAGGATCACGAGCCGTGCCCGCTGTTCGTGCGTACGCCCGTCTCGCACATAGGTAACGCCGGTCGCGCGGCCTTCTTTGTCCATCAATATTTGCGTGACCATGCTATCGGCGAACACCTGAGCACCAAGCGCGATTGCCTTGGGAATATGGTGAATGAGCGTGCTGAACTTGGCGTTCGGCATGCAGCCCTGGTTGCAGAACCCCCGATTGATGCAAGGAGGTCGGCCGTCGAAAGGCGCGGAGTTGATGGCGAGCGGAGGCACGACGGTGCGGATGCCGAGCTTCTCGCAGCCGATCCGGAATATTTCCGCATTGGCGCTGATCGGCTCGCGCTCAGGGTACGGGTAGGGGCCGTGATACGATCCCCAGGGAAACTCTTTCGGCCCGGACACTGCAATGTCCCGTTCGATCCGTTCATAATATGGCGCCAGATCCTCATAAGCGATCGGCCAATCCTCCGCGACGCCGTCCTCCGTTTTCACGCGAAAATCGCTCTCGTGAAATCGTAGAAACACGCCGGTAAAATGCGTCGTCCCGCCGCCGATCCCTCTGCCGGAATTGTTATGCCCGAGCTGCAGCGGATCGCTGCCGCTGACCAGTCGAGTATCCTGCCACCCCAGATGGGCCATGGCAAGCTCGTCGCTCGCAAAGTCTTTCTGCGTGTCCCAATAGGGCCCCGCTTCGATGACGACGACGCGGAGCCCGGCTTTGCTCAACTCATAAGCGAGCACTCCGCCGGCCGCGCCTGCTCCGACGATACACACATCGGCCGTCTCTTGAGCACTATTTCCCATCGCGTCTCGCCTCCCAAGGATCAGTCAGCCCCAGTTCCGAACGTACGTAACCGCGCGGATAGGCAGGCCCCGCGTAGCCGATTTCCGACCAGACGGCAGGGTGCGAATAATAGGCTGCCACCGCATCGATCCATATTTTGTTCATGAAATCGGCAGTCGGAAACGAAGCGCCGTTCCCGTTCGTTAACTGTACCTGACCATCTATTAGCGCTTGAACGACTTTCCGGCGGCTGTCCTCCTCAATGGACGCGAAAGGTACGTTGTACCGTTGCGAACAAAGCTGGTCCATCAAGCTCAATCCTTCTCGAATCAGCACGGCGTCAGACGGCACGCCGACTTTGCGCTGCGATTCACCGATGCCGGCTTGCAGCGTCGTATCGAAATGATGTACGACGAAGGCAAGCACCGGTACGCGCCAATCGTCCAGCAGAACCCCGCACAGTTGCATCAACGTATCCGCCTCGTGTGCGCTTAGGTACTGGCACGCTTGCAGCGATTGGACTTGCAGCCGCCGGTCGACAATGTCCCGCGTATGCGGGTCCCAGTGATCGGCTTCCACCGTGACATCGAATCCCGGATAGTGACCATGACCGCGATCGTCTGCCATCGTCAACGCCCCCAGTGCAAGGCGAACAATCCGAGCACGCTTAATGCGGAAATCAAGGCCGGCAGCGTAAGCGGCGGTCCGATCAGGAAATTGCGCAGTTTATAACCGTCCACACGCTGACCGACGCCGCGGATGTGCTTGTAGGAACCGAACAGCCCCGCGACGATCCCGATCGACAGCAGGACGGTCAAGGCGCTGAGCAGCCAGGACTTGGCGTAGAACGCATAGATGACAAGACAGAGCCCGAACAGCGGCGTCGCGATGACCGGGATCCACATCGACCAATGCCGGAAATTTTGACGGTAGTGAAACATAGTCACTTGCACGAACACAACGATGAACAATATCCCGATCGCCACATCCATAACGCGGTTCAGCGGCCAACTATCCCAGCCCATCGCCTTCACCATCCTTCGCATCTGTGAATTCCATCGATTGCGTATCCAACATCTCATATCCGCAATGCCCCTAGACAGCCAAGCCTCTTACCATCCAGCCATTCTCGCATTCCGATCATGATCATTCCAGCTCCGGCGGAATCGACTTCTGATGTGCATTGTACACGACTTCCTGAAATAAATTGTCTTCCTTCTTCGGCTTCTTGGGAGGCGGAGTCTCGTACAGGGTGGAGAATATTTTCTCGATTTCTCCGACCGTCACGGGCTTGGCATGATTCGCCCATTCGTAGCCGAGCTTTCCGCCTATCTCGATCGTGGCGGTCTTGACGTCGCGGAACGAAGTGATGCCTTTCTCCCGCAACAACGCTTCCAACTGGTCGACGGACAGTCGCAGCTTTTTCAAATTCGCCTTGACGATCTCGCCGTTCTGAATGACGAGCGTCGCCTTCCCCATGAACAATCTTTCGACCCAATTGAACTTGATTGCCATGAATTGAATGAACAGCAAGAGCGCCACGAAGATGCACAGCGCGATCACCGTCTTCAACAACCCTTTGTTGACAACGGCATGTCCGATTATCGAGGCCATCGCGAGGAGAGTAATGACCTCAAGGCCGGTCATTTCCCCGACCGTTTTCTTACCGACGATGCGCAGCAGGCAAAACCCGACGCTCAACACCGCCAGCGCTTCCCATATATAATCAAAGTTCATGGGGCGTGATCCTCCTTTGCTTACGCTTCGATCACAAGCGAGCGATCGACATCGGAGATTGCGCTTCGACCGGATATGGCGAGCTGCAATTCGGTCTCGGCGATCAGATTTTGCAGCACTTCATGTACGCCGGACTCGCCCGCGACAGCTAGGGCATACGCATAGGGACGCCCGACCAGCACGGCGGACGCGCCTAGCGCGATCGCCTTCAGCACGTCGGCGCCTCGGCGGACGCCGCTGTCCAGCAGCAGAGGCACCCGGCCCCGCACGGCCTCGGCAATCATCGGCAGCGCGTCTAACGTCGCGATCGCTCCATCGAGCTGCCTGCCGCCATGATTGGACACGACGATCCCGTCGACGCCGTGATCCATCGCCATCTGCGCATCGGCAGGATGCGTAATGCCTTTGATCAGTACGGGAAGCTTCGTATGCTCGCGAACGAAGTCGAGTTCCTTCCAGGTGAAGCACGTGTTGTTGCCTTCTTCCAGCGCCTTCAGCACGGCTGTTTTCACATTGCGCTCCGGCGGTTCCTTCAACATGGCGCGGAATACCGGATCCGAGAAATAATTTCCCATGCCTTGTCCTGTCAGGAAGGGGAGGTAGGCGTTCCGCAAGTCCGTCTCGCGCCACCCGAGCAAAGTGGAATCGACCGTAACGACAATGGCGGAATAACCGGCGGCTTCGGCGCGATTGAGTAAGCTGGCGGTCAGTTCATGGTTTTTGGGAGGGTAGAGCTGGAACCACCTTACGCGATCGCCCATGACGCTGGCGACCTTCTCGAGCGAATGGGAGGATACGTTGCTAAGAATATAAGGGACATTGAGCTTCGCGGCAGCCCGTGCAGGCGCGAGCTCGCCATCCGGATGCAGGATCGTATTGACGCCGATAGGCGCCAGTAGTATCGGTACAGGCAATGTATTTCCCAGCAGAGCAATATTCAGGTCGCATTGCATGATATCGCAGCAAACTCTTGGCCGAAGCCGGTATTTCCGGAATGCGTCGACATTGCTGCGATGCGTATCGCCGGCGCCTGCCGCGCCGTACACGTAACCGAATGGAGCCGCCGCCAGCGTCTCTTTGGCTCGCTGCTCCCATTGTTCGAAAGAAACGGGCAGCAGACGCGCCGCTTGATCTCCGGATTGATAGAAGTTCATCTGAATTCGCTCGCTGCGAACGGTCACCGCCAGTTACCTCCGCTACCGATTATCTGGTTACTTAATCCTTCCATCATCCTCCCCGGATTGCCCGTTGTTTAAACACGAATTCGCCATGCAATCAACAAGCCGGCAACGGACCGTCAAGGCTCGAAGCCGGCTTGGCTAATGAACAGCCGATCGTTCGAAAAATGTTGCTGCAATCGCTCATATACGAGACGGTAGGCGGTAGGGCGATACCATGATTCAACGCCGAGCTCGCGATACTTTGCTTGCAAATCCATGCGCTGCGTTCGCCGGCCGCCGCTGCCGTCGCCCATGTAATAGTCGTCCACGACGACGCGGTCCACGACTTGCCTTAATGTAGCCGCGAAATATTCGCTGCTCGGAAGAACAGGGGCGACGGCGGCTTGCGTCGGTATGCCGGCATCCCGCAACGAACGCAGCGTCTGAAGCCTCGCGGCGATCGGGGGCGCATACGGAGTGAATGCTTTGCGGATCGGCTCCAGATCCGTCTCGATCGTCATGCTGACTCTCACTCGGTCCCCGAAGCGCTGCAACAAGTCCATGTCCCTGCGCACGAGCGGGCTGCGCGTCTGCACCAGCATGAATGCGGGCGGTTCGACCACCATCGCTTCCAGCAGCGAGCGGGTGACACGCGCCTTGTATTCGATCGGCTGATAGGGATCCGTGCTCGACGACATGAAGATCGTGACCGGACCTTTGGCCTTAGCCTTGCGCAATTGCTTGAGCAGCACGTCCGCGGCGCCTTCCTTGACGTCGACCCACATTCCCCATTCGGCGCCGCGGAATAGGGCGACCGGCATCTGGCGCACGTAGCAATAGGAACAGCCGAACGTACATCCGGCATACGGATTCAAGGTGTGCGTGTAGCCGGACAGAAACCCGGTTCCCGCATTCAGCAGCGATTTCGGGTAGGTCGACGCGATCTCCAAGCTATTTAACATCATTAACTACTAGCTTGCCTACGGGGGCGGCGTGATTTCCCTCTTGCTCCGACCGTTCCAGCTCCAGCAGCCTCGTCTTCATCCCCAGCCCTCCGCGGAAGCCGGTCAGCGCGCCGTTCTTGCCGATCACGCGGTGGCAGGGCACGACGATCATGACGGGGTTCGCTCCGATCGCCGCGCCGACCGCCCGCACGGCAGCCGGCCTGCCGACCTCCTGCGCAATATCCGAGTAAGTTACGGTTTGGCCGTAAGGAATCCGGCCGAGCGCCTCCCACACGGCGCGCTGGAACGCTGTCCCTTTTAGATCGTGTGGCACGGTGAAGCTGCTGCGTCGCCCCTCCAAATAATCGGTCAACTCGCGCGCGTAAGGCGCCATCTTCCGATCGTCCCGCACGAGCGTCAAGCCCGGGCATCTCACTGCAGCCCACTGGGCCAGCTCCGTATCAGATTGCCCTGGCGATCCTACGTACAGAAGGCCTTTCGCCGAGCCGGCAAGGTGCAACCCCCAATGCTCAGGCGTAAGTGCCGTCCAATAGATTTTCTCCGAATGCTGCGTATCATTTACCGTCATCGTTTCGTTCCCCTCTCGGAATCTACTTGCTCTTATTATATCCGAGGCTTGTCGCGTTGTACGCATCAGCCGTTGAAATCGCAAGATAACGAAGCCGGGTGGCGCAGGGTAGTCGCCGAATCTCACAAAACGATAGATCATCGCGGCAAAATCGCCTATGATAGAGAGAGATTCTCCGGAGGAGGAAACACCCTGAGAACGTTCAAGAAAGTCTACGTCGAAATTACGAGCGTGTGCAACCTGGCCTGCTCCTTCTGTCCGCCGACGGAACGCCAAGCAAGTTTCATCAAGCCGGGCGATTTCGAGCAGCGGCTGGTGCAGATCAAGCCGCATACGAACCATATCTACTTGCACGTCAAGGGGGAGCCGCTGCTTCATCCCAAGCTGGATGAGCTGCTGGACCTGAGCCATGCTCATGGATTCAAAGTGAACCTGACGACGAACGGCACATTGATCCCGAAAGCGGGCCCGAAAATACTGGGAAAACCCGCGCTGCGCCAAATGAATTTCTCCTTGCACAGTTTCGACGGGCACGCGGGATCGGAAGACCGGGAAGGGTACCTGCGCCATATTCTGGCCTTCATTCGAGAGGCGTCAACACACGGCGTCATCTTCTCGCTGCGGCTGTGGAACCTGTCGCAGGACAACCTGACCAATGCCCAGCGCCAGCGCAACCGCCAGACGCTGTCCATCCTCGAGCGCGAATTCGCGCTCGATTATCGCATCGAAGAGAAAGTCGCGCCGGGCAGCGGCATCCGGATCGCCGACCGCGTCTATATTAATCAAGACTATGAATTCGAGTGGCCCAGCCTTGCGGCACCGGAAGACGATGGGGTCGGATTTTGCCATGCTTTGCGCAGTCAGGCGGCGGTACTCTCCAACGGGACGGTCGTTCCGTGCTGCCTGGACGGGGAAGGTGCGATCGACCTGGGCAATCTGAATCGATCTTCTTTCACGGATATCGTGGAGGGCGAGCGGGCGAATCGGATCGTCGACGGGTTTTCCCGAAGAGAAGCCGTGGAGGAATTATGCCGCAAGTGCGGGTACCGCAAGCGGTTCGACCTGCCCAAGATGACGTCAAGCGCGAAGGAGATGCGGAGTTCGTGACAGACCCATATAACGAACAGGCGATCGTGATCGTATCGCTCAATGTCGGCATGCCAAGGATGGCTGTCCATCAGAACAAGGAAATATTCACCGGTATCATGAAGATGCCCGTGCAAGACCCGCTCTGGCTGTCGTCCGTCAATTTCACCGGAGACGCGCAGGGCGACCTCGTGCATCACGGCGGCAAGGAGAAGGCGGTGTGCGTGTATCCTTATGAGCATTACGCTCATTGGTCAGGCGTGATCGGCAAGCCTCTCGCTTATGGCGCATTCGGTGAAAATGCGACGACCCGCGGAATGACGGAAACGGATGTGTGCATCGGCGACATCTTCCGAATGGGCGAGGCGATCGTGCAGATCAGCCAGCCGCGGCAACCCTGCTACAAGCTGGCCATGAAGCACGGGGTGCCCGACCTGCCGCTGCAGGTGCAGGAATCGGGATATACCGGCTACTACTTCCGTGTACTGGAGGAAGGCATGGTCTCCAAGCAGGACGGCCTGATAAGGTTGTCGCGTCATCCGCTCGGCGTAACCGTCGCTTACGCGAATCGAATCATGCACGTGGAGAAACGCAATACGGCGGGCATTCGCGCCATTCTGGCCGTCGACGCGCTGTCCGTCAATTGGCGGGCCACGCTGGAGAGCCGGCTCGCCGGCATTGAGCCGGACACTCGAGAGCGGCTCATCGGAGGGACGGACGATTAGGAAATGCAGCAACTGCGTGCGCTATACGGGATTGCCGGTCAAACGGCTGAGGGGTTTCATGGATCCTCGCTGCCGCGCATAAGCTGGAGTGAAAGCGAAGCAGGAGATTAACGAGGTGAACTTTTTGACGCTGATCGCATTCGTCAGACATGGCAGTACGTATTGGAACAAGGAGCGCCGGATGCAGGGCCATGCCCACAATCCGCTGGACGAAGAAGGCTTCGCGCAAGCGCGTCTGCTGGCGGAACGCCTTGGCAAAGAGCGATGGGACGTGCTGTACGCGAGCGACCTGCTGAGGGCGCGGCAGACGGCGGAATGCGTGCTGGAAAAGCTGCCGCTGGCGGAAATCCGATATGACGAGCGATTAAGGGAGATGGATCGCGGCGGGGCGCAAGGAACGACCGAAGAAGAGCGGATCGCCAGGTGGGGGGCGGACTGGCGAACGGTCGCGCCCGGCGTCGAATCGGATGCGCAGGGGACGGACCGCGGCGGATCGTTCGCGCGTGACGTCACGGCGATGCATCCCGGACAGCGCATTCTCGCGATCAGCCACGGCATGATCATCCGCAACACGTTGAGAGGCCTTCTGCCGGATTTCCACACGGAACCCGCATTGAATAACACATCCATCACGATCGTCAGATGGACAGGCGACCGCTGGGCATGCGAACTGTATAATTGCACGAAGCATCTGCCAGTGCAGGGAAGCGAGGGGTGACGATGATTCTGGAAACGGCGATTTTGCACATCAAGCCGGGCACGATGAACGATTTCGAACGCGATTTCCGCAAGGCGTCGCCGATTTTGGCGCAATCGCCGGGGTATATCGGCCACGAGCTGCACAAGTGCGTGGAAGAAGCGGACAAGTATTTGCTGCTCGTGAAGTGGGACAGCATTACCGATCATCTGGTCGGCTTCCGGCGCTCGGAAGGTTATCTAACGTGGAAAGCGCTGCTTCATCCGTATTATGACCCGATGCCGACGGTGGAGCATTATGTGAACATCAAATTGTGATATACTGGCAAGTGAGGTGATGCGTAATGGCTGAACAATCGCACGAATCATTAGAGCTGGCTACGTTCGCGGGCGGATGCTTCTGGTGCATGGTCAAGCCGTTCCATGAGATGCTCGGCATCGAGAAAGTCGTGTCGGGCTATACGGGTGGACATGTGGCAAATCCGACATACGAACAAGTGTGCTCGGAAACGACGGGGCATGCGGAAGCGGTGCAAATTACGTTCGATCCGGCGCTGATGCCGTATCCGAAGCTGCTGGACATCTACTGGCAGCAGATCGATCCGACCGATGCCGGCGGGCAATTTCACGATCGGGGCTCGTCTTACCGCCCTGCGATCTTCTATCACAACGAGCGGCAGCGCGAACAGGCGGAAGCGTCGAAGCGAGATCTGGACGCGAGCGGCCGCTTCGACAAGCCGATCGCCGTCGAGATCGTGCCGGCAGCCACGTTCTATCCGGCCGAGGATTACCACCAAGACTATTACAAGAAGAACCCGCTTCGCTATAAATATTACAGCCAAGGCTCCGGCCGGCCGGATTTCATCTCCCGCCACTGGTATGCGAAGAAGGATCGGGAGCAGCTGCGCGGCAAGCTGACGCCGCTGCAATACGAAGTGACGCAGAACAACGCGACCGAGCCGCCGTTCCGCAACGAATATTGGGACAACCACGAAGAAGGGCTTTACGTCGACGTCGTATCGGGCGAGCCGCTGTTCAGCTCCCGCGAAAAGTTCGACTCGGGCTGCGGATGGCCCAGCTTCACGAAGCCGTTGCAAACCGGCAGCGTCGAAGAGCGGGAAGACTTCACGCACGGCATGATCCGCACCGAAGTGCGCAGCCGCGATTCGGACTCGCACTTGGGCCACGTGTTCCCGGACGGCCCTCGGGAATTCGGCGGGCTGCGGTACTGCATCAACTCCGCGTCGCTGCGGTTCATTCCGGCCGATAAGCTAGAGGAAGAGGGTTATGGGCAGTATCGGAAGCTGTTCGAGAACGCCACTTGACATCGATGGACGGCCGTTCGGGTCGATTCTCGCTTTCGCAGAGTTGTTCCTCAAGCATATAGCTGGTGAGAATGTTCCCGATTAACGCGGAAGACGCCTCCTGAGCCACGTAACTAGTGGGTGCGGAAGCGTCTTTTTGCGTGGCTGCGCGTACGTTTGCATCATTGAAACGAAGTACAGTCCGATTCGGGACCAATGCGGATCTGTGGATGTTAATCGTCCTGCCGTCTCCATTACCCAAGTCGAGCATCCGCAGCCAGCGACAGCCGGGTCGGTCCGAGCAGGTGCAGGCGCTTCAATTGCGTCGCCATATAAAGCGGCGTATAGGGCATGCCTTCCTCAAGCCATTGCATAACGATGCCGAGATGGGCGGACGTGCAGTAACGGATGATGAGGCCCCGCGGCACGCTCAGCTCGCGATCGTTCGGCTGAGCCAGCGTCGACCGGGCATACAGCGCTTCCCGGATCGCCGCTTCCATGCGGGCTGCGAAGCCCGGTTGTCCCATCGGCCCAAGCATGACCCGGTAGAACGCGGCGTGAGCAGCGAAATGCTCGAATTGGCGGACGAAAGACGGCGGCGGCGAGTCCTCGTCCATGTTCAGCTCGTGGGGTCGAAATCCGGGCGGCAGTTCCATCGAGCGGGTCAACTCCTCCAGCATGCCGTCGGCCATTTTTTGCAGCAAGTCGTACTTGTCCTCGTAGTGAAGATAGAACGTCGCCCGATTGATCATCGCCCGTTCCGTAATGTCCCGCACCGTCGTCCGCTCGAATCCCCGTTCGCCCATGAGACCGATCATCGCGTCTTGAATGAGCCGCAGCGTTCGCTTCACTCGCAGATCCATTGTCGAATATCCCTCCGTTAGGCAACAGTTCGCCCCGCCAATGTCGAATATGCCACACTCGCCGTCATTTTGCGGGTTGTCGGCGGCTTCCGTGCTCCTTATTATAGTCAACGTGGCATTGCAAAAACAACACGGCGTTGATTAAAATGAGGAGCGTGTACAATCGGTCATGGAAACGAAATCGAATCGCATCCGCACGGTCACGGCGGGACTTGTCATCGGGCTCGTGCTGGCATCGCTGGAACAGACGATCGTGGCGACGGCGCTGCCGACCATCGTTCATCGGTTTGGCGACCTGTCGCTGTACAGCTGGGTATTCTCGGTCTACATGCTCGCTTCGACGGCTGCCATGCCGATCTACGGCAAGCTCGCCGATCTGTACGGACGCAAGAAAATTTATTTGTTCGGCATGCTGCTGTTCCTGGTCGGGTCCTTGTTGTGCGGATTGGCCGGTTCGATGACGGCATTGATCTTGTTTCGGGGCGTTCAAGGACTCGGGGCCGGCGCCTTGATGCCGCTCGCGTTCACGATCATCGCGGACTTGTACCCGCCGCAGCAGCGAGCGAAGCTGATGGGCACGTTCGGCAGCTTGTTCGCCGTCTCCAGCCTGCTCGGACCCGCGATGGGCGGCATACTGGCCGGATGGCATTGGCAGCTGATCTTCTTCCTCAATGTGCCGATAGGCGCGATCGCCTTCTTCTGCATCCACATAGCCCTACAAGAATCGCCAAGCGAACCCCGGGCGGTTAAAGTTAAACCGCGGATTGACTGGCCGGGCGCACTCACGATGACAGGCGGCATTCTGTCGCTGCTGCTGGCCTGCGTCATGGGCGGCCGCGAGTTCGCCTGGCAGTCGGCGCCGATCGTCAGCTTGTTTGCAGGAAGCGTCCTGCTGTTGGCGGCATTCGTCCTGATCGAACGGAAGGCGGAGGAGCCGCTGCTGCCGCTTAATCTGTTCAAGCGCCGAACGCTCTCATACGGCAATGCGGCGGCTTTCTTCGTCAGTGCGGCCATGTTCGGCGCGATCGCCTACATTCCGCTGTTCGTGCAAGGCGTCATCGGCGTGAACCCGCAAGTCGCAGGATACATCATGACGCCATTCATGGTGGCGACCGCGATCACCTCGATGGGTTGTCGAAGCTGGCTGGCCAAAGTTTCGTTTCGCGCCATACTCGTCCCCAGCTTGCTGCTAATGCTGACCGGCTTCAGCTTGCTTGCCCGTACCGGCGTAGAGACGACCGTGACGCAAATGATCGTCTGCATGGTCGTCACCGGGCTTGGAATGGGGGCGATCTACCCCGTGCTCGGAACGGCGGCGCAGAATGCGGTCGCATGGAAACTGCGCGGCGCCGCGACGGCTTCGTCGCAATTTTTCCGCTCGATCGGGGGCACCGTCGGCGTCGCCTTCTTCGGCAGCCTGATGATGAATCGTATGGCTTCCGGCTCCGATCCCGAATTGTTGTTGGATGCGGGGGCTCGCGCGAATATGGCAGTCGATGATCTTGTCCGTTTGCAGCGCGATTTCAGCCATGCGCTGGACCAAGTATTTGCCGCTGCCGCCATTTTCACGGTGATCAGTCTGCTGGCCAGCCTGGCGCTTGGACGGGAGCGATTAACGGCGTAACCGGAGCCGAAGATAACCGGACATAGGCGAACATTCGACAGATGCACTCGTCTCGTTTAATCGTCCCGTACGTTCGCCCCGCCTCGGGCATCCGCCTCAAGTTTCGTCCCAATAGGGGATATCCTCAGGCTGGACATGATACACTAGTATGGAACATACCGGTATAGCAAACGGGGGAGGATGCGCTCGTGGCGGACATGCGGATCGAGAAAGATTTTCTGGGGGAGAAGGAAGTGCCTGCCGAAGCCTACTATGGCATTCAAACGCTGCGCGCCGTGGACAACTTTCCGATCACGGGCGTGCCAGTTCATCCGGAGCTGCTGACGGCGCTGGCGCAAGTGAAGAAGGCGGCCGCGCGCGCGAACGGCGAGCTAAGCCTGCTGCCGAAGCGGATTGCGGACGCGATCGTCCAGGCCGCGGACGAAGTCGCGGAAGGCCGGTTCGCGGATCAATTCCTGACGGATTCGATCCAGGGCGGGGCGGGAACGTCGATCAACATGAACATGAACGAGGTGCTCGCCAACCGCGCGCTCGAGCTGCTCGGACATCGCAAAGGCGACTATTTCCATTGCAGCCCGAACAATCATGTCAACATGGCGCAATCGACGAACGATACGATCCCGACTGCCTTGCGCATCGCGGCATATCGCCTGACGCAGCAGTTGCTGGAGGCGATGCGGGCGCTGACCGAAAGCTTCGCGCGCAAGGAGCGGGAGTTCGACGATGTTATCAAGATGGGCCGCACCCACTTGCAGGATGCGGTGCCGATCCGAATGGGGCAGGAGTTCGGCGCCTACCGGCGCGTGCTGGAGCGCGACACGACGCGCATCTCCCGTGCGGCGGACAATCTGCTTGCCATCAATCTGGGCGCGACGGCCGTCGGCACGGGGCTTAACGCGAAGCCCGCTTACATCGTGCAAGTCGCGAAGCTGCTGGCGGAAGACTTGGGCATTCCGGTCCGTGACGCGGACGACCTCGTCGATGCGACCCAGAACACCGATGCCTATACGGAATTGTCCGCATCGCTCAAAGTATGCGTCGTCAACCTCTCGAAAATGTGCAACGACATCCGTCTGATGGCTTCCGGACCGCGCACGGGCTTGTCCGAGATCCAGCTTCCGCCCAGGCAGCCGGGGTCATCGATCATGCCGGGCAAAATCAATCCGGTCATGGCCGAAGTCGTCAACCAGGTTGCCTTCCAGGTGATGGGCAATGATCTTACAATCTGCATGGCGTGCGAGGCGGGGCAGTTCGAGCTGAACGTCATGGGCCCGGTCATCGCGTTCAATCTGCTGCAATCCCTCAAAGTGCTCCGCAACGCTGTCGATGTCTTCCGGCGGTACGCGCTCGAAGGCATGGAGGCGAACCGCGAGCTGTGCCGGGGCTACGTAGACAGAAGCTTCGGCATCGTGACCGCGCTCAATCCGCATTTGGGCTACGAGACCGCGGCCAGGCTCGTCAAGGAGGCGGCTGCCTCCGGCACGCCGGTCCGCGAACTGATTCTCGAGCGGAATCTTCTGTCGCCGGAAGAAGTGAACGCCATCCTCGATCCCGTGCAGATGACGACGCCCGGCATCGCCGGCGAGTGGCTGCTGACGGGCAGAGGCCAGGAGGAATAGACGGGAGCAGGGGTCGATCTCCATTCGGAGGTCGATTTTTTATTGATCATTTTCCGTATACTCATGAAATTTTAAGGTATTTCGTGTATTGTGTATTGTTATAGAGCGCACATTCAAACAGGGGAAGTTGGAGGGTTTATGTTTAATTGGTTGAACGACTGGATCGGAGGATTGGTGGAGCTCACCGGTCTAACCGGATACAGCATCCTGATCGTGACGATTCCGCTTGCCTTGATACAAGGATTTCTGGGGGTATATCCCTTTTCCACGCTCATTTTCATTCATGTATACACACTCGGCGTTGGCGGCGGCTTGCTGGCCAGCTGGCTGGCGGGGACGTTGTCCGCAGTAGTCGTTTACGTCGTGTGCAAATATTTGTTCGAAGACCGATTCCGCCGCAAATGGGGACATAAGCTGGAGAAATACGAAAAATGGCAGATCGTCTTCGATCGCTACGGCATTTGGGCTATCATTTTTTTGCGTACGCTTCCGGTCATGCCGAACAATCTGATCTCGTTCATGTCGTCGATTTCTCCGATTCGCTTATCGTCTTATATTTGGTCGTCGATCATCGGCAATTTGTCCCACATATGGCTGTTCGGCATACTCAGCTCGAAGATTCTGTTTCCGGACACGAACTTCAGCTATTTGATCGGCTCCTATGTTGCGTTCTGCGTCGTGCTCATCGTGATTTTCTTTATTACGCTGCGCAGAAGCAAGCGTACCGGCAAGTTCGGCGGCATGGGCGCGGACCCTCGCTATGACCAACCTAGCGTGTAAGCAGGCCGATGCAGCATTAATACAACGTCCGCCATAGATAGAAGACGGCATACGCTTCCCAGCCTCGCCACGCGGACGCGAACTGCCGGATTTCCGGCAAGGTGGGCTTGCGGTCCAGCCCAAGCTGGTGTTGCATCGCCAGATGCAGGCCGACGTCCTGGATCGGGAACGCATCGCGGTATCGCAGGCAGCGCATGGCCACATAATGGGCCGTCCACGGACCGATGCCGCGTATGGCGGTGAGCATGCGCTCCGCGGACGGCGCGTCGCCGGCAGCAAGCAGCTGCGCCTTGGACAGGGCGCCGTCCCGGATCAGCCCGGCCACGCGGAGCAAATATTCCGCCTTCCCGGCCGTCATCTTGAGTGCGGTCAGGTCCGCAGCTTGCACGCTGGCGATGCGCTCGGCCGTAGGAAAGACCCAATGCCGGTTGCCATAGGCATCCGTCACGCTGCTGCCGAACGTTTCGATCAGCCGCCGCTTCAACGTGTACGCGAACGGCAGGTTGATCTGCTGCCCCAGAATCGCCCACGCGACCGCTTCGAACAAGTCGGGCACGCCGACCAGCCGCAGCCCGCGGAACCGTGCGGCGGGATCTCGCAATAGCCCGTCGCGGGCCGCCAGCTCATAGAACGGTGCCAGATCCGTGTGCAAATCCAGCCATTCCGTTACATATTGCCTAATTTGTCTGACTGCCAATAATGCTTGTTCTTCTGCATCTGCCGACCTTTCCACGCCCATCGGTGCATCCGCCTGAACCGCCGCCGAAGCCGGATAGGATGAACGTGTATCGAGCTCGACCTCGACATTCAATCGATTGCCTGCCGCCGATCGGATGCGGACGATCGGCCGCAGCTTGTCCGTGACCGGAATGCAGCGCGTCAGCGTCCCGTCAACGGCCGAGAACAGGCATTCGTTCGCGGAACGAGCCAAGTAGGCGGTGACTTGTTCGAAGCGGAAGTCAGGCGGAACATCAAGCTGCAGTTTCAGGGGATGGTGCGCGCTCGAGGGGGCATACTTCATGTTTGCGATCGTCTCCTTGTTCGAAGGACCGGTGCGAGTTCAGCCATTCGATCTGCTTAATGTCATTAACTTTCGTTATACCCGATCGTACGCAAGGTCCGCTTTCCCGATCTTGCGATCTTGTTCCGTTAATTGGCATCGTCCGGACAGACGCTAATCTTCTACAAACGGTTTACGAAATCCGGGCATTCGTATAGTATAGTCCATAGCCACTGAATACCGTCAATCGGCTGCATAGCAAGCCAGAAGGAGACGTCGTTATCCGATCATGAAGAGACTCGCGTTCGTCTTGTTGTCCGCCGTTATGACCGTATTCTACATAATTCCAACCGCGGGGGCAGCCCATGTCAGCGCGGAGGGCCGGTCGGACCAGCCTGATATTCTGATCATCGGCTCCGAGCTGGAAGGCATGTATCTGGCCCGTGCAGCGGCTGACGCAGGGCAGTCTGTCCAAGTGATCGATCCGCGGCCGAAGCCCGGCGGGCAATTGCTTGAAGGGGAAATGCTGTTTCTCGACGAGCCGCTTGGCGACGGCGGAGAGGTGCTGCTGCAAGGCAAGGTTAAATCTTTGTTTGACGCATACAAGCGCGGCACGATCCGCAAGGCCGAACAATTTCGAAATTACTACAGCGAGTTAACGAAGGGTATTACGATCGAATCGGGCGTGACGCTGACCGGCATCGACGTCCGCCAGCAGCCCGACGCGACAGGACGTTTCGTGGAATCCGTGTCGTTTCGGACGCAGAACGGCCAGGAGCGGACCGTCTACCCCGGCTACGTCGTGGAGAACACCGATTATGCCGCGCTCACCTCGCAGCTCGGCTTGTCCCGCATACCCGGCATGGAGACCGTGTTCGGCCCCCCGGACGTCGACTCTCCCGACTATATGGCGGCAACGCTGATCATGAAATTCAAGAACGTCGACTGGGGCGTATTTCAGCAGGAAGTCATGAAGCTGAGTAAACAAGAGCGAGAACTGAAATACGGCAGCGAAACGACAGTCAACCCGACGTTCACGTGGGGCTTCGGCAAAGTAGGGGCGGGCTACGATTCCGGCACCGACCATTGGTTCCTGCGCGGGCTGAACACCGTGAATCAGCATGACGGGGAAGTGCTGATCAATGCCTTGCTCGTCTATGGCATCGATCCGTCGGACGAAGCCGCCATTCGCACTGCCATAGCAGAAGGACGCGAGCAGACCGACCGGATCTTGCCTTATTTGCGGCAGTCGCTGCCCGGCTGGTCCAAGGCGGAGATCAACGGATATCCGGACTACTTGTACATTCGCGATTACGATCGCTATGAGACCGAATACGTTCTGCAAGGCACGGACCTGATGAGCGGCCGCATGTTCTGGGACAATGTCAGCATTGGCGGCTACGAGATCGACTTGCAAGGAACGATGTCCAGCAAATGGGGCTCCAGGCGCGGAAATCCGGACAAGTACGGCATGCCGCTGCGCTCGTTCCTGGTCAAGGGCTATGTCAACGTTATCGTCGCCGGCAAGAACGTCGGCGCTTCTGCCGTCGCCTACGGCAGCGCGCGCATCCAGGCGCAGACCGCGCTGGCGGCGGAGACGATCGGCCTGATGCTCGGGCGCATCGACGGCAAGTATCGGCTGGCCGATATCACGCCTGCGCAAATGTCGGAGCTGCAGACGTGGGTCTTCGCGCAGCACGGGATCACGCTCACCGGCGTCAAAGCCGTGAACAAGCTCGGCGGCTTGTCGGAAGCGCAGAAGCAATCGTTCGATCAGGGCAAACTGGTCATTCCTTAATCGGACATGGGAGGATTCCACTTGCAAGATCTGGAAATGGCAGAGCAATCGTCGGTTCGGAAGCGGCTTCCGCTTCGGACCGGCTTTTTTTACGGATGGTGGATGGTCGCGGTCGCCGGGCTCGGCATCTTTTTCTCGGGACCCGGCCAGACGTTTTCTAATGCCGTATTCATCGAATCGTACATTCGGGATTTTGATCTGGACCGCACGACGGTGTCATCCATCTACTCGGCGGCCACATTGACATCCGGCTTGCTGCTGTTCCTTATCGGCCGCCTTATGGATCGGCTCGGGCGCAGAATCATGCTGACCGCCGTTGCGCTAATGCTCGGCCTGGCGTGTTGGTACAATAGCTTCGTCGCCGGACCAATCATGTTGTTCGCCGGGTTTTTCATGGTTCGTTATTTCGGCCAAGGCTCGATGACGCTCATTCCGAACACGCTCGTGTCCCAATGGTTCATCAAGTATCGCGGACGGGCGCTCAGCTTCGCCAGTCTCGGCGGCTTGCTCGGAGCGGCTTGCTTCCCGCCGGTGATCAACGTGCTGATTGACGGTTACGGCTGGCAGGTGACATGGCGCCTGCTCGGTACCGCGCTGATCGTCTTGTTCGTGCCACTGGCCTGGTACTTTGTCCGCAATCGGCCGGAGGACCTCGGCTTGCGGCCGGACGGCGCCGCCGCCGCCGTTGCAACCGATGGCGGCAAGCCTGACGCAGCCGTGGAGGAAGACAGCTGGACGCTGTCCGAAGCGGTGCGTACTCGTGCGTTCTGGCTCATCCTGATTTGCGGCGCCGTACCGGCCGCCGTCTACACCGGCATCACGTTCCAGATTTTCTCGATTTTCGGCAACCAGGGCATCGACCGTACGACTACAGCTTTCGTGCTCAGCCTGATTCCGCTCGTCAGCTTCGGCTGTTCGCTCGTCAGCGGGTTCGTCGTCGAGCGGGTCAACGTCTCGCGAATGCTGGCCCTGACGCTCCTGCTGAACGTCGCCGCTCCGCTGCTGCTTCTGTTGGCGCATTCGTATGCCGTCGTCGTTTTGTTCGCGGTGTCCTGGGGCGTAGCCCAAGGGTTCTTGAACGTCCCGATGGGCGTCATCTGGCCGAACTACTTCGGGCGCAAGCACCTGGGCAGCATCCAGAGCGTCACGACGACAGCGATGGTCATCGGTTCGGCGCTCGGTCCGATCCCGTTCGGCTGGGCTTACGACCGCTTCGGCAGCTACGATGTCATGCTGCTGGCTTCGGTCGCGATATGGCTGATCGCAGCCGTGCTGGCGCTGCTCGCGGCGCCGCCCCGCAGAGCCGCCGGTTCTTGAACGCGACCGCGGATTGACGTATACTGGTAATCGCCAATAGATATGTGAGGAGCCTGAACATGGAACAAACGTTGATTTTCGGACACAAGAACCCGGACACCGACACGATTTGCTCGGCGATCGCGTATGCAGAGTTGAAGAAGGCGCTCGGTCAGCAGGTCGAGGCGGTGCGCCTGGGCGAAGTGAACGGCGAGACGCAATATGCGTTGGACAAGTTCGGCGTGCAGGCGCCGCGCCTGATCGAGAAGGCGGCGGGCGAAGCCAAGCACGTCATTCTCGTCGACCATAACGAGCGTCAGCAGAGCGTTGCCGACATCGATCAGGTCAAAGTTGTCGAAGTCATCGACCATCACCGCATCGCCAATTTCGAGACGGCGGGCCCGCTGTATTATCGCGCCGAGCCGGTCGGCTGCACGGCGACGATCCTGAACAAGCTGTACAAGGAGAACGGCGTGGCGATCCGCAAGGACATCGCCGGCCTGATGCTGTCCGCCATCATTTCCGATTCTTTGCTCTTCAAGTCCCCGACGTGCACGGATGAAGACGTCGCCGCCGCTCGCGAGCTTGCAGCCATCGCCGGCGTGGACGCCGATTCCTACGGCCTGGCCATGCTGAAAGCCGGAGCCGACCTGAGCGACAAGACGATCGCACAGCTTATCTCTCTGGATGCCAAGGAATTCAATATGGGCGGAGCGAAGGTCGAGATCGCGCAAGTGAACGCTGTCGACGTGAATGACGTGCTGAGCCGTCAGGCTGAGTTGGAAGATGCGCTGAACGGCATTATCGCCGCCAAGGGGTTGGACCTGCTCCTGTTCGTCGTCACCGACATTCTGAACAACGACTCGATCGGCATCGCGCTTGGCGCCAAGCAGGCCACGGTCGAGAAGGCGTACAACGTGAGGCTGGAGAACAATAAGGCGCTGCTGAAGGGTGTCGTGTCCCGCAAATCGCAGATCGTGCCGGTATTGACCGAGGCTTTCAACAGCCTGTAATTCCGACGCCGCGCATGGGACCGTTCGGGGAGCATCGTTTGCCCTGGCGGTCTTTTTACTGTTTCTAAATAAAGGAATGTCATCGCCGAAGCATCGCTCAGCAACGATTTCCATGTTCACAGCGTTATACATATACAACTATTTTTCGCGCAAGGTGGGATGGAGGAGTTGGCAATTAGCACAATGAAGAGATGGATCGCCGGGACGATCGCGCTGCTGCTCGGATTCGGGTTGTTCGCAGCAAGCGGGACCGCCGCCGAATCCGCCAAGGAAATTCGCATTTATCTGGATCAAGTTCGGATCAAGAGCGAGGATGCAGCCCCGTATATCGTGCCGGAGGTGAACTTGACGATGGTGCCGGTGCGGGTGATTAGCGAAGGGCTGGGCGCGGCCGTCGATTGGCAGGCAGCTGCGAAGATCGTGACGGTG
Organism: Bacillota bacterium; assembly: GCA_023391635.1. Lineage (GTDB taxonomy): Bacteria > Bacillota > Bacilli > Paenibacillales > Paenibacillaceae > Cohnella. Next base: position 67,212 of record JAEWAQ010000029.1, read on the forward strand.
ACGAAAGATGGCGTGCGCATCGTGATGAAGATCGGTCAGAAAACGGCGACGGTCGGCGGAAAACAGGTGGCTTTGGATGCCCCGGCCGCATTGAAAAACAGCCGGACGATGGTGCCGCTCAGGTTCGTCAGCGAAAGTTTGGGCTTAAGAGTCGATTGGAAGCCGGATACGAAGGAAATCTATTTATCGAAACCGGTATTGGAGGAAACACAGATGCGGGGAGCTTGGATTTCCACGGTGTTCAATCTGGATTGGCCGTCCGCCAAGTCCTACGGTTCGCCGGATAAGCAGAAACAGGAATATGCCGACATGCTGGATTCTTTGAAAGCGATGGGGATCAACACCGTGTTCGTGCAAGTAAGGCCGGCGGGGGATGCGCTGTACCCGTCGAAGCTCGTGCCCTGGACAAAGTATCTGACCGGCACGCAAGGCAAGGATCCGGGCTACAACCCGCTTGCCGATCTCATCGAGGAGACGCATCGGCGGGGAATGGAGTTTCACGCCTGGTTCAACCCGTTCCGCGCGGACACGGATGATAAGACGGACGATCTGGCCGCGAATCATGCCGCGGTGCAGCATCCGGATTGGGTCGTCAAGGACGGCGGCAAGCTGATTTTCAACCCCGGCATTCCGGCCGTTCGGCAGCACGTGATCGATGCCGTGATGGAAGTCGTGAACAATTACGCGATTGACGGTGTTCATCTGGACGATTATTTCTATCCAGACGACAGCTTCGCCGACGATGCGGCTTTCCGTGCCTATAATCCGAAGAAGATCAAGAATAAGGGAGATTGGCGGCGGGACAACGTCAACGATTTCGTCCGCCGACTCGGCGAGGAGATTCATGCGGCCAAGCCGGAGCTTACCTACGGCATCAGCCCGTTCGGGGTATGGCGCAATCAGGCGGACGATCCGACCGGATCGGCCACGAAGGCGAGCGTCTCCGCTTACGACGATATGAGCGCGGACGCGAGAGCATGGATCCGGGGCGGCTGGATCGATTACATCATGCCGCAGATTTACTGGAGCCGTGGCTTTGCGGCAGCCGACTATGACACGCTGGTCAAGTGGTGGGCGCGCGAAGTGGACGGCACCCGCGTCAAGCTGTACATCGGGCACGCGTCGTACAAGCTCGGAACGAAGGAAGCGGGATGGCAAACGTCGGATGAGATAATTAGCCAATTGCGCTTTAACGAGGCATTCCCGCAGGTGGCAGGGGACGTGTTCTTTCGAGCCGCGCATCTGCTTGGCAACCCGCTCGGCCTTGTGCCGAAGCTGCGCAGTTACTACGGTGTAGGCGAACCGTAAGCGGAGCAGGCGATTTGGTGTTCGAACGCTGCGGCGCGAAAGTGGCATTCAGCGCTAAGTTGCCCGGCGAAGTCGGGTAACTCGCGGGAAAAGTAGCTCACAGCGCCGAATTACCTAACGATGCTGGGTAATTCACGGGAAAAGTAACTTCCCGCTAAGAATTACCAGACGAAGTTGGGTAACTCGCGAGAAAGGTAGCACACAGCGCCGAATTACCCAATGATGTTGGGTAACTCGCGGGAAAAGTAACTTCCAGCGAAGAATTACCAGACGAAGTTGGGTAACTCGCGAGAAAGGTAGCACACAGCGCCGAATTACCCAACAATGCTGGGCAATTCACGGGAAAAGTAACTTCCAGCGAAGAATTACCTGACGAAGTTGGGTAACTCGCGAGAAAGGTAGCACACAGCGCCGAATTACCCAACAATGCTGGGTAATTCCCGGGAAAAGTAACTTCCAGCGAAGCATTACCCGGTGAAGTTGGGTAACTCAGGAGAACGACGCGAAGCCGCAGATAAAGTCAAGTACGCTCATTTCGGCAGTATGCAGCAGGTTAGCGGAATTAGGCGTGGTTGGTGGAATGTGGTACACTGGCAGTAACGAAAGCGCCTGAAAGGTGATGACCTGCTTGACCGGAACTGCGCGGCTGCAGCCTGAGTTGAATCGAAAATATATGGTCGATGTGCTGGGACGGCTGCTCGCCATACCGAGCCCGAGCGGCTACTGCCGCGACATCATGACTTATGTGGCCGAGGAAGTGCGACGGTTCGGATTTGCGCTGGAATGGACACCCAAGGGCAACGGGATCGTGTCGATTCCCGGTCAGCGTCCGGCTGAGGAGGATGCAATCGCGAAAGCTGCAACATTCGATGCTTTATCGGATGCTGTTTCGCAGCCTTCCGGCTCGCCCGATACCGTATCACTGAATGCTTATTCGCCGCATACCGACCCTCAGAATAGTTCCTCGCCGGGCCCCGTTCCGCAAGCCGCGGCAAGTGCAGGCACGCTCGGCCTATCCGCGCACGTGGACACGCTTGGCGCGATGGTTCGCGCTGTGAAGCCGAACGGCAGCATCCGCTTCACGGCGATCGGCGGCTACGCGATGCAGACCGTGGAAGGCGAATATTGCCTGATCCATACACGAGACGGGCGTAAATACGAAGGAACCGTTCTATCGACCAAGCCGTCAGTGCACGTGTACGACGATGCCCGCGACTGGAAGCGGGAAGAGGCGAACATGGAAATCCGCATCGACGAACGGACGAGCTCGAAAGAAGAGACGATCCAGCTCGGGATCGGCGTCGGCGACATTATCTCCTGGGATCCGCGGACGCGCATTCTGGACAACGGATGGATCAAATCCCGCCACCTGGACGACAAGGCGGGCGTGGCCGCATTACTCGGCTTGCTGGAGTGGCTGCACCGGACCGGGACGACGCCTCCGCGCGCCGTGAAGCTCATTATTTCCACCTACGAGGAAGTCGGCCACGGCGCCGCCAGCCTGCCCGCGGACATCACGGAGCTCATCGCCGTCGACATGGGCGCGATCGGCGACGACCTGTCGGCGACCGAGCGCGATGTGTCGATCTGCGCCAAAGACTCGTCCGGCCCTTACGATTACGAGATGACCTCCAAGCTGATCGCGCTGGCGAGGCGCGAAGGCATCCCGCACGCCGTCGACATCTACCCGCATTACGGGTCCGACGCGTCAGCCGCGCTGCGCGGGGGCAGCAACATCCGGGCAGCGCTCGTCGGACCGGGCGTCCATGCTTCGCATGGCATGGAGCGGACGCATGCGGATGCGATCGCCGGCACGGCCGCCTTGCTGCTGGCCTATCTGCTCGAATCGTAAGCTGAGCCGATGCAACAAGCAGCGCATATCGGTCCGTTCAAGGAAAAGGAATCATTCATCCCTATCAACAAGCGGCGTCAAACATAGTCGTTCGAGGAATGATCTGGCAATGGAATCGGCAATGGCATTGAATTTCCGCACGTCTACCCATCTCGATAAGCCGGATTGGCCTGCTGCGTTAGCGCTGTACCACCGATCGTTCCCGGAGGGCCGCAAGCCGGACGCGATTGTGGCGGGTATGTTCGCCAAGGGAATGAGCGAGCTGCATACCGCAACCGTTGAAAGCAGCGGGGAACTTGCGGCAATGGCCGTCACCGGCGTTATCCCGGCTGCGGGCCTCCTGCTGATCGATTATCTTGCGGTGCAGGAGCACCTGCGGGGCAACGGGATCGGCCGGCTGTTCGTTCACTATATCGCCGATTGGGCGCGAGTCGAGATGCGCTTGTCGGGGATGCTGCTCGAAGCCGAAGCCGAACCGGGCGCGGACAACGAGCGGCGCATCCGCTTTTGGGAGCGGTGCGGCTTCGTTCTCACCGATTATGTCCACCGCTACAAATGGGTGCCGGAGACGTACCGCGCCATGTATATGCCGTTCGGCGACGGGATGTCGTTGCGAGCCCAAGCGCAAGATGGAGGACGTTCGCTGTTTCGTCACATCGAAGCATTTCACAAGCAAGCATTCGCGAGGTGAAGGATCGTGAACAAGCGGAAGAAACGCGCTGCGCCGACAGCCCAGCCGCAAGCCGCGGCGGATCGGCCGGCAACGCTGAAAGATTTGCTCGGAGCGGACACCATCGCCAAGCTGAAAGCCCAAGCGGAGGAGCTCAAGGCGGAGGAAGCCCGGCAAGCAGCGCTCAAGCGGCAGCAAGAGGAAGAAGCCCGGCAGGCGGAACGTAAACGCAAGGAGAACGACTTCGCCTATTTGCTGGCGAACAGCAGCGCGGACTGGCGGAAGTACAAGTGAACGCTTATGAAAAAAGGAGGGTATTCGGATGGAAGTCATCTACCATGGACATTCTTGCGTGCAATTGATCGCGGACGGGAAGTCGCTCTTGATCGACCCGTTCCTGCGCGGCAATCCGCTTGCGAAGACGCAGCCGGAGGACATCAAGACCGATTGCATTTTGCTGACGCATGCGCACACGGATCATGTCCTGGACGCGGAGCCGATCGCGCGGGCGAATGATGCGCCGATCGTCGCCATCTTCGAGCTCGCGAGCTACATGTCCTGGAAGCAGCTCAAGACGATCGAGATCAATATGGGCGGGACGGTCGACCTTGGGTTCGCCAAGGCGAAGATGATTCAGGCGTTCCACAGCTCGGGCATCATGCTCGAGGAAGGTAAAATCATCTACGGCGGCATGCCCGGCGGCTACATCGTTCAAATGGGCGGACTTACCGTGCTGCATGCAGGGGATACGGCGCTATATTCCGACATGCGTCTGATCGGGGAGCGCCACGATATCGATGTCGCGTTCATCCCGATCGGCGACAACTTCACGATGGGACCAGACGACGCGCTGCAAGCGGCGGCGTGGTACGGTGCGAAGCTCGTCATTCCGATCCATTACGATTCGTTCCCGGCGATCCGGCAGGATGCGGAAGCGTTCGTCCGCCGCCTGGAAGATCAGCAGCAGCGGGGCAAAGCGATGACGCCGGGAGACCGGCTCGTCCTCTGACCGCCCGCCGTCAACTCGCCTGAATCAGCCGCCCCAACGCAAGCGCAAGTACAATCCGACCAATGTTACGAATAGGACGGGCACGGTGAGCAGCAGACCTGTTCGGAAATAGTAGCCCCAGCCGATCTTGAAGCCTTTGCCTGACAGCACATGCAGCCAGAGCAGCGTGGCCAGCGAGCCGATCGGCGTGATTTTCGGGCCGAGGTCGGACCCGATGACGTTCGCATAGATGTAAGCATCGTGAACCGTATGCGGCACTTCGGCAGCGGCGTCGTGAATGGCCAGTGCGCCGATCATGACGGTCGGCAAGTTGTTCATGATAGAGGAGAGGACGGCAGCCGTGAATCCTGCGCCGACGGTCGCGAGGAACAGACCTTGCCCGCTCAGCCAGCGCAGCCAGTCTCCCAGTTCGCTGATCAGTCCCGCATGGCGCAAGCCGTACACGACGACGTACATGCCGATGGAGAATACGACGATCGACCACGGCGCCTGCCGGACGATCCGCCAAGGCCGGATGTCCCGGTTGCCGCGCGCCAACAGCAAGAACACGGCGGCAGCGGCGCAGGCGATGAAGGACAATGGCACAGCGATAAATTCACTGCACAAATAAGCGATCAAGAGCACGGCCAGCAGCCACCAGGACAGGCGGAACAGGCGGGCATCCTTGATCGCTTCTTTCGGTGTCCGCAATTGTCGCATGTCGTAATGGCGCGGTATGCTTCGCCGGTACAGCAGGAACAACGCCAGCAGGCTGGCGCCGACGGAGAACAGGAAAGGGACGGCCATGACGCCGGCATATTTCGCGAATCCGACGCCAAAATAATCCGCCGATACGATATTGACCAGGTTGCTGATGACGAGCGGCAGCGATGCCGAGTCGGAGATGAAGCCGCTGGCCATGATGAATGGCAGAATCATGCGTTTCGGGAACGCGAGCGCCCGGATCATGGCGAGCACGATTGGCGTCAGGATGAGCGCAGCGCCGTCGTTCGCGAACAAGGCGGATACGGCGGCGCCGAGCAGCACGATATAGACGAACATCCATCGCCCGTTGCCGCCGGCCAGGCGCACCATGTGCAGGGCTGCCCATTCGAAAAAACCGATTTCATCCAAGACGAGCGAGATCAGAATAATGGCGACGAAGGCGAGCGTGGCGTTCCACACGATTGCCGTTACGTCCTGCACGTCCGACCAATCGACGACGCCGCAGGCAAGTGCGACGATCGCGCCGCCCGCGGCGGACCAACCAATCCCGAGCCCGCGGGGCTGCCAGATCACGAGAATGAGCGTACCCAGAAAGATCAAAGATGCGAGCGTGACACATGGCCTCCTGTTGCAACGACAATTCAATCTCTCTCATCATAGCCGAATCTGCGAAACTTGCAATATGCGATTTCGCTTCATCTGAATCGATAGCCGGAGAACCGCATCGCGTTGCGCAGGCTCGTCCATACATCCGCGCTCTCGGACCCTATGTACCAGTATGCATAACCGGCAACACCGTGCTGTTCGCCCATCCGGACTTTGGCTGACAGCGAGCGGCCGTCTTCCAGCCAGAGCCGGTACGACTTGCCGTTGAAACGGTATTGCGCCGTATATTGAGCAAGATCGGCCTGCCATTGCGGCGACAGCCCCCGCGTGCGCACCGCCTCGTTCTGCTGAATGAGACTCCAATCCTGGCTCGACGCGCCGTCCGGCCAATTTCGCGTGTACAGCGGAAGGCCGAGGATGACTTTGGAGGCGGGTACGACTTTGAGCAGCTTGCCAAGCCCGGACTGCAGCCAGGGCAGGGAGGAGACGGAGCCTGCGGTCCCGCCTCTCCAATGCTCGTCATACCCCATCAGCACGATATAGTCCGCGAGCTTGCCCAACTCCGCGTAGTCGTAAGCATCCGTCCAGTCCGTTCCCGCGTCAGGCGACAGATCAACGGACAACGTGGCCCCGACTTTGTCCAACGCTGCCGAAAGTTCGCCGATGAACGCAGTGAACGATGCACGATCTTGCGCGCCTACATTCTCGAAGTCTATGTTCAAGCCGTCGATGCCATTATCTTTAACGACATTAAACAGGTCATTGACCAATGCTCGCCGTTTGCCGACATCGGACAAGACTTCATGCGTCAACTGCTGGTTAAAGCGATTGCCGACCAGCACCCATACGCGCTTGCCGTTGCGGTGCGCCCAATCGACGAGATCGGAATCCAGAGCGGAGGTGGAAAGCCCGGTCTTGTCCAGGAACAGCCAGCGCGGCGCAAGCGTATTGATGTTCGATTGCAGCACTCTCTGCTTATATTCGGCCGTACTGAGCGCATATTGCCAGCCGAGCTGAATGCGCATGTCGGGCGCCGCAGCCATCTGCGCTGCCCAGCCGCTGCGCTGCAGCGCGCGGTCCAGCAGCACGGCCGCTTCTTGCCGGGTAATCGGTGCCTTCGGGCGGAACGCGCGGCCGTCGCCCTGCATGAGTCCGAGCCGCTTCACCAGCATGACGGCGTCGAGCGCATATGCGGAAATATCGGCTTGATCGTGGTAAGCCCCGGCAACGGCTCGGGCGGGGTCGTTCGCTGCCGACAGATTGGCGGCTCGCGCCAGCAGCACGGCCGCGTCTTGGCGCGTGACCAGGCGATTCGGCTCGAACACATTCGTCGTTACGCCCGTCGCGATGCCAGAATGGACGGCGGCCATTACCCAAGGATAGTACCAAGATGTTGGTGCTACGTCTATGTACCCCGAGATTGGAGCATCGACCGGCTCAAGCCCGAACACGCGGCCGATCATCGCGGTCAGTTCCGCTCTCGTGATCGGTTTGGCCGGCTCGAAGTAGCCTTGCCCGGTTCCGTCTATGAGATGCAGTTGATAGAGTCGGACGATGGCGTCTTTGGCATAGCTGCCCGCAATGTCGCGAAACGGCAAGCCGGCCGAATCCACGCGGGGGACGGGGGTGAAAGTGCACAGCGATGCCGTAAGGGCTAAACTTAACAGGAGGGCGGACATCAGCTTGCGGATGGAAAGAATCGGTTGCGGCAATCGGTTCAAACAGTTCACTCGTTTCTCGTCAGTAGAATTGCGTTATCTCTTATTCTACTGATTTCGTCACGGAGAACCTATCACTTAAATATTGGCAAATCGGGAGAAACGGCGAAAACTCGCCCGAAACTTCCAACAAATGCAGGTTTTCCGAATATATTCTCCCATTCCTGCACGAGCTTGGCCGATATGTTGCTGTGAACGATGACGTAATCCGGGCGGTCGCCTGCGACGACTTCCGGCAAATATTCGCCATAGCCCCACATCGACCGCTGGAAAGCGGTCCAGCCGAGCGCGCCGATCGAGGCGTCCGTGATGAACGGGTCCTGCCTGCCGTCGCATAGCACGTCGCCGCCCCGGAACATGACATAGCCTGAAGCGCCGTATGGCGCCATCACTTTGGGGCGGTCGGCCGGGTCCGATTGCTGCAGGATGTAATTCATTTCATCCACCGGATATTGACGTGCATCGACTTGCGGCGGGAACAAGAAGTTGATCGCGACGTTCAAGATCAAGCCCAGCGCCAACCCGGCAAACACTGCGCGGGACTGCGCGCGCCGATCGTCAAGCCGCTTCTTTAGCCATTCCGCCGGCTGGCGCAGCAGCGGAACCTGCTCGGGCAGCGTTGCCGCGAAATACGGAATGAGAAGCCACATGAACAGATTCATTTTGAAGCTGGACACGCCAAGGTACAGAATCCCGAGCATCAGCATGAAGCGGAACGGCTTGCGGTGCAGGACGAACGGCAACGCAGCCGCGAAGAACAGCAGCAGGATCATCATGGGCAAATGGGTCAGTTTCGAAAAAGGAATCGGCTGCCACTCATTGATCAGCATGTTCGTATTGTCCTTTGTCACCGTCAGGATGAACAGCAGGCTCTTCCATCCGCCTGGATTGAGCATGCCCGCGAGCAGGACGGGGACGAACGCCCCCGCGCGCCCGATCGTAAGCCGCCGTTCCCACAGCGATTCGAGCGCCGCCATGACGGTGAATACGGCGATGACGAGCCAGACGCCGGCATGGAAGTTGGCGATCGCCAGCGACAGCGCCGTCATCCAGGCGGCGTATTTGGGCCGGGGCTGCAGCTGGTATTCGCGCAGGCAGACGACGAACCAGACGATCATCCAGGCGGATACCATCTGCGGTCTCGTCGTGAAATAGTTGTAATAGACCCAGCATGCAGCGAGCAGCACGATGACGATCGGCAGCAGGCTGTGCGACCGGACACCGATCTCCCGGCGCGAGACTTGCACCAGCCGCAGCATGCCCGCGATCAGGAGCAGGAGACAGGCTGCCGTCAATAGATAAGTTCCCGGCCATCCGAACGCTTCGTATAAGCCGGCGATCACAATCTGAAATGCGTATTCATGCGGCACATAGGGAAGTTGATCCTGATAGAACGTATGAATGGCGTGATGCAAGATGGTCCCGTGTTCGATCATGTAACGGCCGAGTTCGATATGCCAGAACGTGTCCGGATCGTTGTAGGAATATCGGGGGAACATCAACAGAATGGCAACGACGGCAAGGACAAACAGGGCGATCTTGACAGGCAGTGATTGGCGAGTCATGCGGGTTCTCCTTCGGCTTCATTCAAATCTCACTATGCATCGTTAGCATAACCGATCGGGAACCCGTTGCGCAAAGCAAGAGAGGCGTGTAAATGGATGAGAGAGCTGTTCGCTGGCCTTGCATTTGCAAGAGGAAAGGGGGCCGTTACCGCACCTGTGCCTTAATCGTTAACCGTCTCCACACCTCCGACATTTCCAATACTCGTATCCGTACGCGTCCCCGTAACTGCCCCCGCACCGGCGTCTGAATCGCCATTCTCCAGCGCCTCCAGCTCTTCCGACGACAAGTGCGGCGAGCCGTATAGACGGCTGAGACGATTCGCGGTCGCCGCCCAGGTGAATCGCTGTAGACAATCTTGCCGGGCGCGCCGCCGCATCTCCCGCAACCGGTTAGGATCGCCGGCGAGCTTCATGATCGCATCCGCAAAGGAGCGCGGCCGGCGATAATCGCCGATCAGGAATCCGTTCTGACCGTCCTTCACGATCTCGCCGATGCCGCCGATCCGGGAGGCGATGACAGGCAAGCCGGACGCCATTGCCTCCACGTTGACGAGCCCGAACGCTTCGTGCTTCTGCGATGGACAGACGAACGCGTCGGCATCTTGGAAGACGCGATGAATGCGGCGATGCGGCACTGTGCCAAGAAACTGCGCACGGATGCCAAGCCTTCGCGCCAATCGGCGCATCTTCGCGGCATATCCTTTGCGCTGCGCACCTCCGGCGACGATCAAGCGCAGGCGTCTGCCGCTTCCGGCGCGAGCGATCTTGATCGCCTTGAGCAGTACCGGCAAGCCTTTGCGCGGGATGAGCCGGCCGGCGAACAGCAGCCTGAAGGCGCCGTCGTGCTGACGCTCGTTGTCTGGCGGCGGAGAGAATCGCGCCGTATCGACGCCAAGCCACACGCAGCGAAGCTTGGCTGCAGATTCCGGGAACCGCCGCGCGAGCGTGCGCTTCAACGAATGACTGTTCGCGATGACCAGATCGGCCGCGCGCAAGCCGTCCCGAGCCGCCGTCCTGCTGGCATACGGCTTGCTGACGAAGGTGAGCGAATGCAGGAACAACGTTACCGTCGTCCCGGGAAACATGCGCTTGATCGGGCGGACGAACTTGGGTCTGTTATCGATCTCGATGACATCGTAATGGCGGCCGGCGAGCAGCCGTTTGACGCCTGCCAAATACTGCGTCCGGCTGCCGGCAGGCACGCGCTCGATCCGAACGCCTGAAGGCAGCGTTTCCCGCATCGGATACCGGCGGTGGGCGCGGCTGACGATCGTCACGTCATGCCTGGTCGCGAGCTGCTTCGCTATCGCGAGCACCGTGATTTCCACGGAACCGCCCAGAATAGGCGGAACGGGAATTTGCTCCGGTGCGATGATCGCTATGCGCATCGATTGTTCACCTGTTTCAATAAATTTTGGCTTCCGTCCCGCATGCGATCAGGAAGGAATGCGCCTGAGCGCTCTGGCGTAGCGAAGCACTTTGCGGGAGATATTGCGATCTTTCAGGAAACGGAAGATGTAAGGGTCCGGGTTTGTGTTCAATTCGATGATCCAGCAGTTCAATCGATCGTCCAGCCCGATGTCCGCTCCGATCATATTCACGCCCGGATACGTCTTGCCGAGCGTGAACGCGGCTTTGCGGCCGATGCTCGACATGCGCGCGGCCAGCGCCCGGATCCGATGCTGATCCAGATGCGGAGCCAGCAGCGTGCGAATGTCCATCGGCTGGCCGCCGCTGTGGTAATTGGTCACGATATAGGAAGGGCGAGCGGCCCGGCCGATCATGCCGGTCGTCTCCCATCGCCGCTGAGCATTTCGCTGCACCATGACGCGGATATCGAACAATCTGCCCCGGTACTTGAGCAGATGAATGCCGCGCTGCACGAGATACCGCCGGTCGCCGCTTCTGAACCGAATGGCACGATACAGCGATGCCAAGGTCGGATAGTGGCGAACGCGGTCGCGATCCCGGCAATAGTAGGCGCCATCGGGCGCGAACCCAACCTTCATCACCCCGTTGCCGTAAGTGCCGACATCCGGCTTCACGTATACCATGTAATGCCGAGACAGCATCTGCCGGAGATTCGTCTGGTTCAGCCGCCGCGTCTCGGGCACATGGCTGCGCAGATCACGGTTGCCCACAATTGCCTTCGTCTTGGCCCATTTGCTGCGTATATGAACGAGCCGTCTTTTGCTCATGGGATGCCGCTCACCACCTGATGCTATTCTCGTATGACTTCCCTTACTGTATGTTGCAGACCCGCTCGCGGTATGGACGCAGAAGGAAAAAAATCAAAGTTCTATGGTATACTTGGTTGCGGGCATCCAAGTCATTTGAAAGCGAGGAAGAAGAGATGGAACAAAGAAAATACGGCAACACGGACATGTTGGTCAGCGTTCTCGGCTTCGGCGGCTCCGAAATCGGATTTCAGAACGTCGATCCCAAGCAAGTCGACAGGCTGCTCGGCAGCGCGATTGACGCGGGACTCAATGTCATCGATACGGCGGAATGCTACAAGAACAGCGAGGAATTGATCGGGCAGACGATCCGTCATCGGCGAAGCGATTATTATTTGTTCACCAAATGCGGACATGCATCCGGCCTTGACCTTCCGAACTGGGATCCGGCGATGCTGGAGATGAGCATCGATCGCAGCCTGAAGCGGCTCGGAACGGATTATGTCGACCTGATCCACCTGCATTCCTGCTCGGAGGACATATTGCGCCAAGGCGACGTGATCGAGGTGCTGGAGCGGGCCAAGGAGCAGGGGAAAACAAGGTACATCGGCTATAGCGGGGATCATGCAGCAGCACGGTATGCGGTCAAGACCGGAAAGTTCGATTCGCTCATGATTTCTTTCAACATCGCGGACCAGGAAGCGCTGGACGAGATCATTCCGGAAGCCGCGGAGCGCGGCATGGGCGTCGTCGTCAAGCGTCCGGTTGCGAACGTCGCCTGGCGTCACGCCGCTGAACCGGACCCGAAAGCGTACGAACACGCCTATTGGCGCAGATTGCAGAAGCTCGCTTATCCGTTCCTGCAGACAAGCATTCCCGATGCAGTCGGACATGCTTTGCGGTATACGTTGTCCGCGCCTGGCGTACATACGGCGATCGTTGGCACCACGAAGCCCGAGCGGTGGGAGGAGAACGCCCGGCTTCTGCAAGCGGGAAATGTTCCGCAGCGCGAGTTTGACGCGATACGGGATCGATGGAAGCAAGTTGCGGAAGCCGAATGGATAGGATTGGAATGATTAAAACGGCACCTCACTCGATGATGCCAGTCGACTTGAAGTGGGCATCGACGAGCACGCGGAACTTGAGCTCCGGATATAGATTGTTCCATTGATTGATTTCGTCTCGACCTCGGTGCGTGACGGCTCTATAGTGGAGTCCGAAGCCGACCGGATCGACGCCGTTCTCCTGGAGTTTGCGCAGCAAGTCGCCATATTGCGACTGGACCTTCTCGGCAATCAACTGTTCCAGCATGCTCCAATCCTTGTGATAGAAGGAGATCGGCGAATCTTCCAAATCCGCTTCGACGGCCGCGTGCAGCCGGACCTCCGGCGGGGCGGAAGGAGGATATGCGAACCGGTAACGAATCGACAGCTTGGAGACCGAGAAGGTAACGTACTGCCCGTCGACCTTGGTTTTGACGATGAATCGCTTGTAGCCTCGAATGAGCTGGTTTAAGGAAGCCGTCTCCTCCGGCGACAATTCAAGGTGCCCGCGAGTGTCCTTTATGACCAGTGCGCGATTGATGATCAGATTGTCTTTTTCGGGCTGGATGATTGGCAAATAAGCATCGATCCCCTGGCTGTGGATCCGCCGATAGAAATCGAACAGGTATTCCCTCAGGATATAGGGGGATTCCGTGCCGCTGCCGGACAGCGCCAGAATCAAGTCGTTGCCCGGTATGCGCTGGGATTTCGGTTTCGTATTCAGGATCGATTCCGCGTCCGGCGTGCCTGCGGCCAGCATGGCGATCTGCTGGATATCCCTCCTGCGGAATATCCAGTCCAGCGTCTTCGACAAATCGTGATTTTCCGCGAACGCTTTACCGATGACGAACACCTTCGTATGGCCGAAATCAAACTCTTTGTCCACGCTGGATTTCATTAACCGCACCGCTTCCGCGATCGTATCGGCCTCTTTGCTGATCACGACGGATCTGGCTACTCCGGGTTCCGTCTTGGGCGAAGGAATGGCCAACATCAAGGATATCTTATACAGATGGCTCTTGCCTTCGTCGATCCCGACGACGATGACGAAGAACCGGTTGTCGATATCCTTGAATCCGCATGCAGATTGCATCAAGAGCAAGAAGATCGCAACCCATCGCAACCCCGTTTTAACCATGTTTGCGCACGCTCCTCCATGCCATCCAGACGATCATCGCGACCAGCAATATCTCCGCGCTTAATCGCAACATGAGCCAGTTGGAAACAAAATGGATCAGCATTTTGTCCGTTGACATCATGCCCCCGACGAACGTGGCGACGGCAATCAGAATACTGCTCAGGACGCGTATGGGAATGGACATTTTCTTGATTTTCAGCGTCCGCTTCTTGAAGCATTCCGCAATCAATTCCGATCCGATATTCCAAGTGATCGTAACGAACGATAGTGAAAACCCGATATAGACGAACAAGAAGAGATAGACGACGCGTTCGATCAAGCCGAATTCCATGATCAGCGTATCGGCGGAGGTAATCCACGTATAAATATAATAATCGACGTGATCGATGCCCAGCAGCCCGATCGGGACGACCGCGGACACGAATAAGACGACGACGCCGATGATCGGAATGAGCCACAACATCCGGATTTTCGACGGCTGAAACTCGCGGTTATACACCGCCATATTAATATAGCCCGCGAACGAATAAGTGGCGACGGACACGGTTTGCCAGGAAGGGATCTTGAAGGCATAGTCGCTTAATATGAGAACCGCATCCCATTCGAACCAATTGCTCGTGAGCGCTTTGTACATGATGTAAGCGACGACAGGCAAGCTCAAGATGATGACGATCTCAATGACGTACAAGATCGATTGGGAGCTATGGGTAGCCGTCCAACAGCCGATTCCGCAGAAGATCAGCAGCAGGATCATCACGCTCGACTCCGGATTCAGGAAGCGTATGGCAATGATCGCGAATGCGATCAGGACAATCGATCCCGCAATCGCCCACATGATGCCGAAGAAGAAGAGCAGCGGTGTTTTGATGAAGCCGGGCAGCGAACGCTCGAAAATATCCGATATTCCTTGGCCGGGGAATTTGCCGATCGCTTTCAAGAACAGGATGGCGAAGACGCTGCCCAGCACGACCGCGACGACCATCGCCATGACGGCTCCGTTAAACCGCTGTTCAAGCAGCAACCGGGGAACGAAGAAGATCGTATTGATGAACATGCAGATCAAGTACAGGTAGAAGAAATAGCGGCTCAATCCCCAGTCCCCGCTTTCCTGAGCTTATATCCCGATGTGTTCATCTCGCCGAGGAACAATTGGAAATAAGGTCTGCCGAAGCTCCGCTTGTTTACGACATACATGGCCAGAGCGAACATGCCGGAGATGACGCCCACCAGCCCGAAGCAAGAAGCGAGCAAAATAAGCGGATACTTGGCCAGCCGGACCGCGAAGCTCATCGCATTGATGGGGATAAGAAAGTTGGCGATGGCAACGACGGATGTGACGATGATCATGATGCTGCTCACAAGACCCGCCATCTGGGCGGCTTGTCCCAGAATAAGGCCGCCGACGGTCGTTGCCGTCGCGCCGATGTAACGAGGCAGACGAAGGCTCGCTTCGATCAGCGCTTCGATCATGAACAGCATGAACAACACTTCGATGAACGAGGGGAAAGGGACCGCGGCACGGCTTCCTGCGATGGATAAGGCTAATTGCACCTTCAGGATTTCCGGATTATAGGATACGATCGCGATATAAAGCGAGGGAAGCAGGATGGTAATCAATATGCTGACGTATCGGAGCAAGAGGAATGCCTTCGAGACGAAGAAGGTTTGATAGAGATCGTCCATTGCCGAGATGAAATCGAAAAATACGACGGGCATAACAAGCACGAACGGGTTGCCGTTCATGATCAGGACGATTTTGCCTTGAGCCAAATTCAACACGACGCGATCCGGCCTTTCGGTGATCAGCATGGAGGGCAGCCAACTGATTGTACGCTTATTGATCAGCGCTTCCACCTGGCCGCAGCTTTGGACGACGTCAGCATCGATCTGCTTCAATCGGGTTCTCAATTCTTTCAGAAGGTCGGGGTCTGTTTTGCCTGCGTCATAGAGAAGATAAGAACTCGTCTGCGTCACGCTGCCGAGTTGGAACTTCTCGGCGACAAGATCGGTGGAAGGATATCGTTTGCGGATGATATACAGATTCGTCTCGGCGCTTTCGCTGAAGGCGGACTGCGGGCCTTGCAGGGTCGTTTCCGTTACGGCATCCGATGGCTTATCGTTTGTTTGTTTGGCTGTTTTGACCGCATAATATTGGTCTTGCAGGATGACGATCACGGATTCATCCAACAACGGGCCCTTCAAGTCCGCGTCCGGAGGGAGCTTTCGGCATGTTATCGCGGCATTCAGCACTTGCTCGAATGCTTCTGGCGAAAGGGAGAGAAGATAGGGGTGGGCGATCTCCTGTTTGATCAAACTTGGGTCGCACAACGTAACATAATACATGATTTCGATCGGGAAGGTGCCGTTGTTCAATCGTTCATGCTTGAAATCAGTGGATTGTTTGAGCCGTTCGATCTGCGTTTCTGGGTTCACGCGAACTGTCCCTCTTTCCGTGAGATGACAGCTAAGTTTCCCCGAGAGCCGCTAGATTATACATTCGGGTGTGGGCGATTGAGATGATCGTACGTCATGCGATAGCCTTTGTCCGATCTCGTCAGTCCGGGCATATCCGACGGGCCACCAGCTTGGACGGGCTTGTTGTTCGTCGAGAGGCGGCGATTCGCCGGTTGTGCGATCGATGCAAGCGTTTGACCGGCGGGCTTCGAATCCTTCTTCGCCTTGACGGTTGGATCCTGCTTGCCCATGAAGTTGTTGCCGAGATTGAAGGAACCGCTTAAATCGTCGATCGCGATGTTGTCGAGGCGGAAAGCTAATTCCTCCAGCTTGACCTCTTGCACATGGAGCGTCTGAATCGTGATCTCGATGCGGGAATCGGCCGGTGTGCCGTTTCTGGCATCGTTGCCTTCGGCCGGATTGCCCAAGCTGTCCAATCGTTCACGCAGCTCGAGGAGCAGCTTCTCCATGTTCGCTAAACGTTTGGACGAGATGAACGGCATGTCGGCCTCTCCTTTCGGATCCTTGCAGGAACGCAGCGTTTGAATGGACGGTAAATTTACTAGCAAGTATATGTGGAGATGACCGGGGGTATGAGGAGGACAAGATCAAGGGCATAATCAGGGAATAAGAAAAGGCAATCATTTGCGGAGGCAGGGTCATGAACGAATTTGGAAATGTGGCACTCCGGACGCTATTCACTTTCATCGTCTTGTTGATTGTAACAAGACTGCTTGGCAGAAAGCAGATCAGCCAGTTAACGTTCTTCAACTATATTACCGGGATCACCATCGGCTCCATGGCGGCGAGCTTTACGGTCGAAAGCCACGTATCGGCTACGGAAGGCGCTACGGGGGTGCTGGGCTGGTGTTTGCTGACATTGCTGGTCGAGTTGATTTCCTTGAAGTGGCCCAGGGCCAGGGTTGCCCTTGACGGCCAACCGGTCATCTTGATTTCTCGCGGCAAGATTATGGAACGGGAACTGACCAAGACGAGGATGAATATGGACGATCTGTCCATGATGCTGAGAGACAAGAACGTATTTTCCATCAATGAAGTGGAATATGCCATCCTGGAGCCGAACGGCGCCGTTACAGTCATGAAGAAGGATGAACACCAGCATCCGAGCAAATCGGATTTATTGTTCATCCCGCGGAAACCGATTCGCCAATTGCCGACCGAGTTGATCGTTGACGGCCAACTGATCGAGAAAAATTTGCTGGCCTTGCACTTGACGGAGGATTGGCTGAACCAGGAATTGCTCAAGCAGCATGCTCTCAGGAGCGAAGTGTTCTATGCCGAAATGCAAGCCGACGGTTCCTTATATGTCGATCTGTATGACACAACGAAGCATTGAACGGAGGTGAATCCGGATGATAATATTTGCGCAAAAACGCAATGATCGTGTAGGATTTAAAGGAGATTGCGTGCAAAGGACGGATGAACATGAGCGAAACAAGCGGGACTCATTCAATCAAATTGACGTCATTATCGAGCAAAGGCGGGTGCGGTTGCAAGATCGGCCCGTCCGACCTGGCGGAAGTCATTCGCAGCTTGCCACAAGCGGCAGTGGATCCGAATCTGTTGGTAGGACTGGACACGAGCGACGATGCGGGCGTTTACCGGTTGTCGGACGAGATGGCGATCGTGCAGACGGTCGATTTCTTCACGCCGATCGTGGACGATCCGTATGCGTTCGGGCAGATCGCGGCTGCTAATGCGATCAGCGATATTTACGCGATGGGAGCAAAGCCATTAACGGCATTAAATATTGTTGCTTTCCCGATTGCAACGCTGGACAAGCAGGTGTTGGCAGCTATTTTGCGGGGCGCCTCAGACAAGCTGCAGGAAGCGGGCGCCACGCTGGTCGGCGGCCATTCCATCGACGATAAGGAGCCGAAGTTCGGCATGGCGGTGACGGGTATCGTCCATCCGGACAAGGTGCGCACGAACGCCGGCGCGAAGGCAGGTGACCGGCTCATTCTGACGAAGCCGATCGGAGTCGGGATTTTGACGACATCGCTGAAGAACGGCCAATTGTCAGAGGAAGAGATTGCCCGGGTGACAGGCGTGATGACGACCTTGAACCGGCGCGCGGCCGAGACGATGGAGCCATTCGACGTGCATGCGTGCACCGACGTGACGGGATTCGGACTGATCGGCCACAGCTTGGAGATGGCCCGGGGCAGCGGCATCGGCATCCGGCTGCGGCGTTCGCAGGTTCCCGTGCTGCCCAGGGTGCGAGAGCTTGCGGAGAGCGGTTTCGTGCCGGGCGGCACGAAGAACAATTTCAAGCACGTGCAAGATCATGTCGCGTTTCCGGAAGCTATGGACCAGACGGACCGCTGGATCCTGTGCGATGCCGTTACGTCGGGCGGGCTGTTGATCTCGGTGGATGCCGGGCAGGCGGACAGGCTGCTGGGCGAGTTGCGGGAAGCCGGGGTCGACGCCCACCTGATCGGCGAAGTGACGGCGGATCACGCCGGACGCATCGTAGTGGAGATGTGAGTATGGGGGCAATCGAAGCGGCGAAAGGCATCATTATGTTCCAAGATCTGGATTGGGATGCGCTGACCGAGCTGCGGCACCGCCGCGATCTCGTGCTGATCGACGTGCGTTCGCCGTCCGAATACGCGGAGTCGACCATTCCAGGCAGCTTGAACATCCCGCTGTTCGACGATGCGGAGCGGGCGGAGATCGGGACGATTTACAAGCAAGTCAGTGTAGAAGCGGCAAAAGAGAAGGGGCTTGCGGTCGTCTCGGCGAAGTTGCCCGCCTTCATCCGCCGATTTGCCGAAATTCCGCAGGACAAAGTCGTCTTCTGCTGGAGAGGCGGCATGCGGAGCAAGACGACGGCCACGGTGCTGTCGCTGATGGGCATCCACGCCTATCGCTTGACGGGAGGCTACCGCGCCTATCGCAAGTGGGTCGTGGACACGCTCGATGCGACAGAATTTCGGCCGCCGCTTTATGTGCTGCACGGACATACCGGCACGGGCAAGACGGCGATTCTGCGGGAGCTTTCGCAGCGCGGCTATCCGGTCATCGACTTGGAGAGCATCGCGGGCCACCGCGGCTCGATCTTCGGACATATCGGGATGCCGGCGCATAATCAGAAGACGTTCGATTCTCTGCTCATAGAAGAATTGACGCGTTACGACGAAGCGCCGTACGTGCTGATTGAAGCGGAGAGTAGCCGGATCGGCAAGTCGGTGCTGCCCGGATTTCTGATCCGCAAGAAGGATGAAGGGCGGCACATCTGGCTGGAGATGCCGACAGAAGCGCGCGTGCAGCATATTATGGACGATTATCGACCGCAGAAACACGGTAAGGAAGTGCTGGACGCCTATCGGCGCATCAAGTCTCGCATTCATACGCCGATCGCTCACGAGATCGAAGGCTGCTTGCTGACGGAGCGCTACGATAAGGCGGTCGCCATGCTGCTGGAGCATTATTACGACCCCCGGTATTCGCATTCCTCGGAAGACTATCCGGTGGATGAGCAGTGGGTCGTTCGCGCCCAGTCGGTCGAGGAAGCCGCGGATGCGATCGCCCGGCTTTTGCCGTCGCTGAGTTGAGTGGGATCCTGGCATCCAATTAAACAACTGGACTGGGTAAATCCTGTCTGCACGAGCCTCCAGTGGGGATTTACCCAAGCAGATTGGGCAAATTCGTGTTGTAAGGGCTCCTGGAGGTGAGTTACCCAACCAGATTGGGCAAATCCAGTTGAAGCAGCCCTATTGCGTCGAGTTACCCAACCAGATTGGGTAATTCCCACTTGCATATGGTCAGTGCGATGAAACTTTGTTGATGTCTGCACCATTAGTGGCGGTATTGGTGGGCTAGTTGAAACTATGTTGCTGACTGCACCATTTCACGGCGGCAAAAGTAGGTGAGGCAGTAGTTTGTTGCTGTCTGCACCATAAGTGGCGGTATTGGTCGGCTAGTTGAAACTATGTTGCTGACTGCACCATTTCACGGCGGTAAAAGTAGGTGAGGCAGAAGTTTGATGCAGTCTGCACCATTGTTGGTGTGATTGGTGGGCTAGTTGAAACTATGTTGCTGACTGCACCATTTGCGGTAAAAGTAGGTGAGGCAGTAGTTTGATGCCGTCTGCACCATTGTTGGCGGGCTTGGTGAATGTGGCGGTACGGACCGCTATCAAGCACTTACCAAAAAAAGTTTCTTGACCTCCCAATCTCAAGTATGATATGATTCTCCCCTTCCGAAAAATTGCCATTGGAGGGGAGTATTCGTTGATCCAGCTCGAAGGCATTCGTAAATCTTTCAAGGTTGCCAAGCGCAGCGCGGGCATGCGGCAAGCTTTGAAAGCGCTTTTCGCGCGCGAATATACGCTTGTGCAAGCACTCGATGAGATCAGCTTCACGATCGGCGCCGGAGAAATCGTCGGCTACATCGGGCCGAACGGGGCGGGGAAGTCTACGACGATCAAGATCATGAGCGGCATTCTGCTGCCGGACGGCGGTACTTGCCGGATCATGGGGTATACACCGTGGGAACAGCGCGTCGCCTATGTGCGCCATATCGGCGTTGTTTTCGGCCAGCGCTCGCAGCTATGGTGGGACGTGCCGGTCATCGATTCTTTCGAGCTGCTCAAAGATATTTACAAGATTCCGCCAAGCGAATACAAAGCGAACCTATCCCTGCTGACGGAGACGCTGGACCTCGCCGGTCTTCTCCAGACGCCGGTGCGGCAGCTCAGCCTCGGCCAGCGAATGCGCTGCGAGATTGCGGCATCGCTGCTCCACGGTCCGCAGATTTTGTTTCTTGACGAGCCGACGATCGGATTGGACGCGGTCAGCAAGCTCGCGGTGCGGCAATTCATCAAGACGATCAACCGCGAGCGCGGCGTAACGGTCATCCTGACGACGCACGACATGAGTGATATTGAAGCGCTGGCCGAGCGGATTCTGCTCATCGGCAAGGGCAACCTGCTCTACGATGGGACGCTTAACGCCCTGCGCGGGCGCTTCGCATCGCAGTCAATGGACGAGATGATCGTGCAGCTGTACCGGGAGCATGAGCTATGAGAGCGTATGTATCAGCGGGCAAGCTGAAATTTCTGAACGGTCTGCAATACCGGTCCGCCGCTGCCGCCGGCATCGCGACGCAATTTTTCTGGGGCTTTATCTATATCATGATCTTCACGGCCTTCTACAGCCAGCCGAGCGCCGTCCTGAATCCGCCTGCGCTCTCGCTGCCGGACCTCGTTGCGTATATTTGGCTGCAGCAAGCATTTCTCGCCTTCATCGTGCTCTGGTTCCGCGATCAGGAGATTTTCCAGCTCATCACCGGCGGCAATATTGCCTACGAACTGTGCCGACCGTGCGGCCTCTACGAGCTGTGGTACGCCAAACTGCTGGCTTCGCGGCTGGCCAGCGCGATCTTGCGCTGTGTGCCGATTCTCGCCGTCGCGTTCTTCCTGCCGGAGCCGTACCGCATGAACCCGCCGGCATCCGCCGCATCGCTGGCGTTGTTCGCCGCATCGCTCGCACTTGGTTTGCTCGTGCTCGTCGCCGTCTCCATGTTCATCTATATTTCCGTCTTTTGGACGATGTCGCCGGTCGGCTCGACGCTTCTGATCGGCGTTGTCGGCGAATTTCTGGCCGGCCTGATCATTCCCGTGCCGCTCATGCCGGAATGGCTGCAGCGGATCGCCTATGCGCTGCCGTTCCGGTGGACGGCGGATTTTCCATTTCGCGTCTATTCCGGGCAAATCCCGCTGCAGGAAGCATCCGCCGGGATCGCGATCCAGTTGATCTGGCTGGTCGTTCTCATCACCGCAGGCAAGCTGTTAATCAAGCGGGCGCTGCGACAAGTCGTCGTGCAGGGAGGGTGAGCGGACCGCGATGAGACTCTATTTCAAATATTTGGCGATTCTGTTCAAGTCGCAGATGCAATATCGGACCTCGTTCTGGCTGCTGGCGTTCGGTCAATTTTTCATCCCGTTCTTCGTCTTCGCCGGCATGTACTTCCTGTTTCAGCGCTTCGGCCAAATTCAAGGCTGGTCGTTCGCGGAAGTGGCGTTATGCTACGGCGTCATTCATATGGCGTTCTCGCTCGCCGAGTGCCTCGCCCGCGGCTTCGACGCTTTCTCCACGCTTGTTGCCGGCGGCGATTTCGACCGTGTGCTCGTGAGGCCGCGGGGGACGATCGTGCAGGTGCTCGGCTCCCGGTTCGAATTCACTCGGGTGGGCCGACTGCTTCAGAGCGTACTCGTATTGGGTTGGGCCATCGCGAATGTGCAGGTGGAATGGGACGCGTTCAAAGCGGTGACGGTGCTGTTCATGATCGGGAGCGGGGTGTTCATTTTCACGGGAATCTTCATGCTGGCCGCCACGCTGTGCTTCTGGACGATCCAGGGGTTGGAGGTGGCGAACATCTTCACGGACGGCGGCAGGGAGATGGCGCAGTACCCGCTTACGATTTACGAAAAATGGGTGCGGGTTTTCTTCACTTTCGTCATCCCGTTCGGCTGCGTCAACTACTTGCCTCTCATGTACGTGCTTGGCCGGGCGGAGGGGAGCGCCGTTCTGTATATGCTGACTCCCCTCGCGGGCGCGGCTTTCTTGCTGCCTTGCCTGTGGGTATGGCGGACGGGCGTCCGCCATTATCGATCGACAGGCTCGTGACGCCAATCAGAATCCGCTCGAACGCAGCGTGTTGATTGCATCCGCGAGAATGTCGATCGTGCGGTACGATTCCGTGAGCGTGCTGTAGACGCCGCCGACTTCGATCAAGGCGCTGCTCGGGGACAAGTTCTGGTTGTACCAGCCGTTGCCGACGCTGTAATCCTTGTAGTAGATGCCGCGGGACAGGCCCGGGTACTTCGCTTCGATCAGGCTTTGCAGCTTCTTTGCGAAGGCGTCGTTCATTTTCCAATCCGGATTTTCCAAACCGATCACGAAGTATAGCCTTGCGTAATCCGTGCCGCGGATGTTGACTGTCGTGGCCGCGCGGGAGCTGGCATCCCGGTGGAGATCGAACACGTACCGGATTTGCGGATGCTGGGCCATCTCCCGCCGCACGGTCTTTTCCGAATAAACGTACGATTGCCCATACTTGAAGCTGCTGCCGTAGATGGCAGGATAGTCGTCCGTAGCGTGGAACACTTCGGCGCCGCCGGCTTTCAGCCGC
Organism: Bacillota bacterium; assembly: GCA_023391635.1. Taxonomy (GTDB): domain Bacteria; phylum Bacillota; class Bacilli; order Paenibacillales; family Paenibacillaceae; genus Cohnella. The sequence goes on from JAEWAQ010000029.1 coordinate 90,615, forward strand.
TGCGCCAACCGATCGCCGATATAACCGATATTCCGCACGGTATCGAATGCTGAGTCCGGATTCGTGACACCGGGCAGCAGAGAGAGCAGCGATTCCCGGTTATGGGAGTGGTAAATGAGCACGGCATTGCCTGCGACAGGCTGTTCGACTAACGCCGTCAGATGAACGATCAGGCGATTGCGGTCTCCGGTGTTCGCCACTTGATACTCGGCTGGCTGGTTCAAGTCGGCGACGATGCGGGCCGTCTTCGACCTTGCATCGTATGTATATTGAACTTGCGATACCAGCGCATCGGCGTGTGACAGGCCGGGCAGCGTCATCGTCTCGCCGTCCATGGGAGCCCGCAGTGACGGGTCCCACTGCACGCCTGGCAATTCGACCGTCAATCGGCTCGGATTCGTGAGCATGGATATGTTCGGCGTAACGCTGGCACTCGTCTTCACCATGATCTGGTTATTGAGGAATAGAATTTGCTGCCAAACAGGATCGACAGCCTCCGGCACGTCGGCGACGTCAGGATCCGCGGCAGGATCGCTGCCGGATACCGCGCTGTCTGTCGTCGACCATAGATTGACCGAGCGCGTCGGCTTGTCCCAGCGAACAAGAACGCCCAGGTTTTCGGCAATGAAGCGGATGGGAAGCATCGTATGGCCTCGCTCGATGACAGGAGCGAGGTCCAGCGCGACCGACTGGCCGTTCACGCTGGCCGCCTGCTTGCCGATCGTCAGAGTCAATACGTCCGACTCTTTCCTGATCGTAACGGAGCGATCGGAAGGCTGCCATGCGACGTGAGCTCCCAATGCTTCGGAGATGACCCGAGCGGGAACGAGCGTCGTATCTTGCTTGATCCGGGGAGGGACGGCAGGATTCAACTTTATTCCGTCGAAATACAGCTGCAACGGCGGTTCGGAAGCGGTGACTGCGGCGGCTGAGGCCTGGGGCGTTGCGGCGGCCGGCAGCAGAATGGCGAAGGCGAGGAGGATGACGAACAACGATAGCAAATATGAATTCTTCTTTCTCATGCTGCACCTCAAGTCTAGTTGTTAGTAACTTGGACCGCTATGCAGAAAGAAAGTTTCCTAGATGAGAAAAAACTCATCTGAGTTTCGCCGTCATGCATAACCGCCGTCCCGAACGCACACCATGTAAGGGGAAATTTGCAAATCACCCCAACATGAAGGAGCGTTTTGAAGGATGACAGCCGTTCAACTTACGATCGTGTATTACAGCGCTACGGGCACCAATTACCAACTCGCCCAGTGGGCAGGCGAAGGCGGCAAAGAGGCGGGAGCGAACGTGAAAATCGTTAAAGTGCCGGAGCTTGCTCCGCAACCCGCAATCGATGCCAATCCGGCATGGAAGGCGCATGTCGAAGCGACGAAAGACGTTCCGACCGCAACGCCGGACGATATCGTGCAGGCGGACGCGATCATCTTCAGCGCGCCGACCCGGTTCGGCAATATCGCTTCGCAGATGAAGCAATTTCTCGACACGACCGGCGGCATTTGGTTTCAAGGGAAGACGGCGAACAAAGCTGTCAGCGCCATGACATCCGCCCAGAACGCGCACGGCGGCCAGGAAGCGACGATTCTGGCGTTGTATACGTCGATGTATCACTGGGGAGCGATCGTCGTTGCGCCGGGTTATACGGACAATGCGATCTTCGCGGCTGGCGGCAACCCGTACGGAACGAGCGTGTCTGTCGATCAAGACGGCCGTATGACGCCCGATGTCAAGGAGGCGGTGGTCCATCAAGCCAAACGGGTCGTGACGGTGGCCGGCTGGCTGAAGCAAGGCATGCAAGCGTAAAGACGCCTAGAAATCGTAAGCGAGAGGCGCATTGACAGGCGCGAAGCGGCGTGTAAGCGGTGGAAATGACGAATTAGCGCCGAATTTGGAATTATCAAAAAATTCAGTTCGGCGCTATAATAAAGACATCTCAAGCGGGTCCTCTACAGCGGTTGCCGGATGAGAGGGCAGAGGAGCTGCCGCCCCGCAAGGACGCGGAACAGCCTGCCAACCTTAAGCGGATGCCGGAAGGGATTGCAAGCCAATCTCACTCATGATGGACCGTAATGGCGAGTACCGCTTGGTGAAGAAGGGGGATAGGCCGATCGGAAGGTTGTCGCGAGGTTTACAAAAGAATAAGGAAGCACCAACATGAAATCCCGTTATCGCGCATGGACGATAACGGGATTTCTTGGCGGAGCAAGCTATTCGCTGGCTGCTGCAGCTAGCCACGCCGCCTTCCACTTCGCGTACACTTGCCAGGCATCGCCCGATGCGATCGAACGTCGGCCGATCTCGATTCCTTCCCGGATCGATTCCGCTCGTCCGGCCAGATGCAAACGCAGCGCCCCGTTCAAAAGCAGCTGATTCGCGAATGTGGCAAGATCGTCCGATGAGCCCGTTCCAGCGCCGGATCCCGAACCTGCGCCCAGCAGGATCGATTCCGTGACGCGCAGCTGCTCGGCAGGCGTCCACCGGATGGCGGGCGCCTTCGCCGCGACCATGCCATATTGCCGCGGATCGACCAGGATCAACCGCGCTTCGCCGTCCTGCACGAAGAGCACGCGGGTAGGTCGATCGACGTGCAGGTCTTCGGAGCCTTCAATTCCTTGAATGATAGCAGCTTGCCGATAGGCTAGACGCGTCAGCAGGGCCGACAGTCGCTCGAATACCGTATTGTGATACACGCCGAGCGCTACGAAGGGAGCGTGCGCGTAATCGATCAATTTCTCGGCGGTGTTGAACGCGGTTCGCATCCCGAGTTGCTCCCGGATCGGCCGCAATCGCGCGAGCGGCAGGCACCAGGCGTCGGCGTACGCATAGAGAACGCCAGTATCGCGCGCGATGCGAACGGCGCTTTCGATCGGAACGCGATGCGGCTGAATGCCTGCGGCGAGCAGCACATCATGCAAGACGATCCCCTGCTTGGGCGGGAGGGTCTCCGCTCCGTGCAGCGTTGCGGGCATGTCGGCGCCGGCCAGCAGAAAAGCGACCGCGAACGTGGCCATATAGGCATCGCGTCTTCCATCGTATGGACCCGCGCAGTCAATGCTGGGCGGCAACTGCATGCGTGCGGCATGTCCGCGGAGAACATCGACGAATGCCGCCAGCTCGTCTACGCTTTCCATTTTGATCCGCTCAGCCATCAAAAAAGCGCCGATTTGCGCCGGTTCCGCCTGTCCCGTCACGATTCGCGATGCTGCATCGACCGCTTCCTCATAAGACAGATCGCGCGCCCCTCGCTTGCCGCGCCCCACTTCCTTCAACAACTCGATCATGCAAGTCACATCCCTGTATACATTCGAAGATAGATGTTATATTACATAACACATAACTGTGATTATGTCGATTAATTTTGTATTTGCTAAGCTGATTAATCATAGGGAAGGGAGAAAATCTGCCATGGATGTGAAACAAAAGCGAGTAGTCAGTTTCAAATCCGACATGGCGGATAATACACGTACTGATCGGCATGCTTGTCCCTTGGCTGCGAGGCATCTCTTCTAGTAAGATGAATGGATAGAAGAGACCATCGAGGTGAAGAGCATGCAAACGGCAGAAAAGGCAGTGGGACTGGTGCTGGAAGGCGGGGGCATGCGGGGATTGTATACGGCCGGGGTGCTCGAATACTTTGCCGAGAAACAGCTGTATTTCCCTTATCAAATCGGCGTGTCGGCAGGTGCTTGCATGGCCGTCAGCTATTTGTCCAGACAGCGGGGGAGGAATCGCGCGGTCAATATTACCTTCGCCGGCGACGAGCGCTATTTGTCCTGGAAAAAGTTTTTCCGGCATCGGCGCGAGCTGTTCGGCATGGATTTCATCTTCGATGAAATTCCGAATACGCTCGTTCCGTTCGATTATGAAGCGTTCGATCAGGCGACGGAAGATTTCGTCGTCGGGACGACGGACGTGGCGACCGGGCAGCCGGTCTATTATAAGAAGGGGGATCCGGACTTCAACGTGCTGACCTTGCTGCGCGCGTCCAGCTCCTTGCCATTCTTTGCTCCGCTCGTCGAGTACGAAGGCAGGAAGCTGATGGACGGCGGCATCGCCGATCCGATCCCGATCCGGCAAGCGGAGGCGGACGGCTGCTCGCGCACCGTGCTGATCCTCACGCGCAATGAAGGCTACGTGAAAAGCCGTTCCCGCATGAAGTGGCTGCTGATGCGCAAATTCGGCGAGTATCCGAAATTTGTGGAAACGATGCTGAACCGCCATCGCATCTATAACGAGACGGTCGCATACATCGAACAGCAAGCGCAGAACGGGGCGGCGTTCATCGTTCGGCCCCGCCGTCCGATCACGGTCAGCCGGGTGGAACAACGCCGCCCTCAGCTCGAGGAGCTGTACCGGCAAGGTTATGAAGATGCCGAGGCCATTTACCCGGATTTGATTAAGTGGTTTTAATCTTTGCTACAGATCGTCGCCACACGGGACGGTCTTTTGTTTTGCGACAAATTCTCTTGCTGATCTCACAGACCGTTTGACAAGCTTCTCGGCGGCGAGGTCGTACAATCAATGTAGCCTGTACGGCCCAGCATGTACGAAGGAGTGATCAAGCTTGCGCAACATTCGAAAAATGATGATGAACGTCCTGATGCTCGGTATGGCGCTGCTGTTGTCCGTGTTCCCGTACATTGAAGCCTCCGCAAGCCGTTATGACCCCGACTTGGCCGAACGTTCCCGGGCGTCCGCCGTCCCGATGCCGGCCCCATCGCCGATCGCGAGCAATCTCATCGATATCGATAACGATTCGCAGCCGCATCCCGTATTTCATCCGGTCAAACAGCCGCGTGCAATCACCGTACCTGCGCCTGTGCGCGCATTTCCCGCATGGCCGGCCCCTCTGCCTGCAACCGCGCCAGCCCCGACTCCGCTACCTCTGCCTATAGACTCTGGCAGCGCCCCTTCTGCCGGTCCATCCCCAGCGATCCTGAAGAGCGCCCTAACGGCGCCTTATGAGCGATATGTCACAATGGCTTATTATTTGAACGTCAGAGAGAAAGCGAGCAGCGAATCGCAAATATTGCGCGTCGTGAAGAAAGGGGATGTTCTGAAAGTTACCGGCGAGACGAACAACGGCTGGCTAGCGCTGCATGACGGCGGATTCGTGCATGGCGCTTATGCGGAGAACGTCGAGGAAGCGCCCGCTCCCAACGGCAAGAAGACGCTGGCGCCGCTCTCCGCAGCAGTTGTCGCTGTCGCTGCGAAAGACGCCGCGGCCGTTGACGGAGTCGCAGCACCTGCCGCCGCAGCAGCAGCCGAATCCGGAGACATCGCCACCGCCGCAGCCAGCGAGCCGAAGCCGAGCAAGCCGACTTCGACCGTCCAGTCCGATTCCGGGCTCACCGAAACGCATATTGAAGAAATTTTGCAAGGCACGGCGCTGGAAGACCCGTCGCTCGCATCCGCCATTTTGGAAATCGAGGACGAATACGGCATCAACGCTTATTTCACGATCGCGGTCATGAAGCTTGAGAGCGGCATCGGCAAGAGCAAGCTGGCGAAGACGAAGAACAATTTGTTTGGCTTGAATGCTACAGGGGGTAGCAATTCCGAGGCTTTCGCATTCGATACGAAGGCGGACAGCGTGCGTAAATTCGGACAGCTCATCGCGGACTATTATGTGGACAAAGGCTATACGACGATCGAGAAGGTCGCGAAGAAGTACTGTCCGGCGAACAGCAAGTGGTCCGGACTGGTCAAGAAGATCATGTACAGCGATCACGGCAAGCTGACGGATTCACGCCTGCTCTAGCCAGACCGAGGCCAGGTATAACAGCGCCAGATGAGCGGGATAGAAGCTGCGGTAGACCCATCGGGATCGCGCAGGCATCCTCTCCGGAACCTGCAGCACGACCAACAGGCTTCCGAGCAGGCTGAACAGTTGGATCCCGTAGCCGGGGCCGCTTAGCGCCCAGAACGCGGCGTCGACGAGCAGGTGGCCGAGCAGCAGCTTCCACTTGTCCAAGTAGCGATAGACGAACACAAGCAGCAAGCCGTAGATTCCATAATCCATCGGCACCGCCGCAAACACGCACAGGATCGCCGCGAGCGCCAGCAGCTTCTTCCATTCCGGCTGCACCCGTTCCGTCGCGTACAAGGCGGTCAGGCTGAAGAATAGCGTGAAAATAACGTTCAATTCCCATCGGCCGGCTGCGAGCGTGAACGGGACTTGGGAGAGGCAGGCGAGCACGAGCAGTCTGCGCATATAACGGCCGAGATGGCGCGTATGGCGATAGCCTTGGACGAGAAACCAGCAGTAGAGGGGGAAGGCGATTCGCCCGATTATCCGAAATGCAGAGTCTTCGGGGAAGAACATGAAACCGATATGGTCGATCAGCATTGTCGTCATGGCGATAACAGGCAGCATGTCCGATTGGCACCTCCGGCTGAGGTCAGCATAATTTCCATTGTTGCACAAATCGAACGACGATGGAACCATTGACGCGCGCGAGGGTCAGGAGGGATAATGCTCTTGATTGGATTATTCGCATACACGAGAGGAATGGTCAGATTGCCGTTAGTCGACATGCCGCTGGAACAGCTGCACAAGTATCAAGGGAGAAATCCGCGCCCGGACGACTTCGACGTTTATTGGGAGAGGGCATTGGCAGAGATGCGCGCGGTAGACCCTCAGGTTGAAATCGTGCCGAGCCGATTCCAGACGCCGCAGGCCGAATGTTTCGACTTATACTTCACAGGTGTGCGGGGTGCACGCATTCATGCCAAGTATGTCCGCCCGAAGTCTGCGCCGGGACCGCATCCGGCCGTCGTCCTGTTTCATGGCTATACGGGGCATGCGGGCGATTGGACGGACAAGCTGGCGTATGCTTCGCTCGGGTTCTCCGTGCTGGCGATGGATTGCCGCGGACAAGGCGGCTCGTCCGAGGACGTCGGCGGCGTGAAGGGCACGACGCACAACGGCCATATCATTCGCGGGCTGAACGATCATCCGGACAACCTGCTGTTCCGTCATATTTATCTGGACACGGCGCAACTGGCGGGAATCGCGCTCGGCTTGCCGGAAGTCGATCCTCAGCGCGTATACGCGGCAGGGGGATCGCAAGGCGGCGCCCTGACGATCGCATGCGCGGCGCTGGAGCCCCGCATTCGCAAGCTGGCGCCGGTATTCCCGTTCCTGTGCGATTACAAGCGCACATGGGAGATGGATCTCGCGAAGGACGCTTACCAGGAGCTGCGCACGTTCTTCCGGCATTTCGACCCGCTGCACGAGCAGGAAGACGAGATTTTCCGGCGGCTCGGCTATATCGACTTGCAATACTTGGCGGACCGCATCCGCGGAGATGTGCTGATGTTCGTCGGCTTGATGGACACGGTGTGCCCGCCGTCCACACAATTCGCCGCTTACAACAAGATGACGGCCAGCAAGCAGCTCGCCATCTATCCCGATTACGGCCATGAACATTTGCCGGGTCACGTAGACCGGACGATGCAGTTCTTCCTGGGCGAGTGAAGGCGCGACATGGCGAATCACGACGAAATATATCGATCCCAAGCAGAAGCGTATGAAGACATGATCGGCAGACAGCCGGATCTGTCGGGCACGGTCAGGCAGATCCGGGATTATCGCGGATTGGACGTGCTGGACTTGGGCGCCGGATCGGGTCGGCTGTTCCGTGGCGGATGCGATCAGGCGCACCGAGTTTTTCTTCGGTCCGGAAGTCGCGGCGGCGATCCAACGCCGTCAATGGACGACGGTGCCGGAATGCGCGGGCGTCTGGTGGAAGCATCTGAAATAGCGCCTCATAACGAAGTTAAGCCCCATTCTCCCGCGAGAATAGGGCTTTTTTTTAACACCGCGGCGGGCCAAGTCAGGTCCAGGGGGAAGAATACGTGCCGGCTGGAGCGGACGATCCGGTTCCGGCGTTCTGCCAGACCGGACTGCCGCTATCGCCCGCGGTCTGCATCGTAGTCGCGGCTACGCCGAGCGCCCGATGGTTCCATAGCAACTGCTTGACGAATTCTACTTCTTCCCGCGCGCACTGTACGATAACGATAATGGGCGCCAGCTTCGATTTCGCCGCTCCGAATCGTTTGCGCTTAATCGCATTCTTGATCACATCGATCACGAAGCCTACGGCGAACCCCCCTGCAGCGCCGATCAATCCTCCGTACACGGGCCCCAACGTCCACTCGAATCCAAGTGCGACACCGATAGTGCCGAACATCATGGCGAGCACCAAGCCGGCATCCACGAGCGAAGTCCCGTCCGTGCCGTGCATCGTATCGACGAGCTTCATGTCGCGCACGCGATTATCCAGCGGTACCGCGTAAAGATGGCCATAACCGCACTCCTCCAGCTTGCTGATCGCCAGTTCCACGTAGGGAGAAGATTCAAAGACGGCAAACAGTTGAACGCTCAATGCAGTTTCCCTCCTCTATGCAGAATGAACGTTGAGGGTTGGTTCTTCGATTTAAGGAATCCGGCGAGCTCGTGATCGAACAGCTTATTGTTTTCCACTGTGTTGACATAGGCGTCGTACAGGGAGAAGAAGTAGACGGAAGGGAAATAGAGTACCCACTGAGGATTGATGACTTCCCGGGTTTTCGCCCACTGGCCAAGCAAAAAATAGTGCAAACCTTCGATCATATGCGATTGAACGGCGATGACGATCGTGAAGAAGAGCGTAAACAGGCTGGATGTGACCCGGTTCGTATACAATTGCCCGAGGCTGGGCACGCTCGATGACCAGGCAATAGCGAGCCATGGCTTCTTCTTCGTCAAATAATTGACTTCGAGCGCGCTCATCATAAAGCTGCCGAATGGCGCATTCTCGCGTTTCGCCAGCAGGTACAGATTGTTTTCTTCGACCGCCGTGTTGTAGCTGTCCCAGATGGCAAACAGGTAGACGGGAATGTAGAGGTAGACGTATTTTTCGTTGAGTACGGCTTTGGCAAGCGCGAAATGACCGTTGAAGGTATGCATCATCGCAGTGTTTAACATCGTTAATTGATTAATGAACAATTCCCACATGAACAATGCGAAGCCGCGAATATATTTGTGCAACAGGAAGTGGCCGAATCCGGGAAACGATACGGACCAGAGCGCGACGATTAACGGATTGCGTTCATGAAGCTGGCTTGTGCCGAATGAACTGACGTTCGCCAAGAATCTGCGATTGCGGTATTTGTCGTGAAAATTGTTCATGGTCGGCCTCTCCTGCTGCATAACGATGCCTATTGGTAGTGTGAACCAACAATGGCTGTCGCATTCAGTTGATTGCGAAGCATTTGAGGGTTGTCCGTTCGTCTTATTTTGCGCGAATGGGGTATCGTCCATATTTAATTCCATGGTCGTTCATACATTAAAGGTGTAAGTCAAAAACAACAAGAGGAGTGACGCAAATATGGGATACGGAGCAGTAGGCGCTGAATGCGGCGTCGGGAGAGGGTTCGGCGGAGCGGCATTCGCACTCGTCATGTTCGTGCTTCTGGTCATCATCCTGTACGCCGGCTTCTTCGTGTAAATTGCAGCGAAGCGGCGTCCAATAAGCATGATTTAAGAAGATGCGGCTCATTCCGATAGCGGGATGCAGCCGCCTTTTTCTTGTTGTACCCTATTCCCGCATGATGAAGGAGGCTGCTACATATATTCACAAAGGTAAATCCATGCGCTAGCGCAACAAGGGGGAATGTCATGCCATGCAATATCGCAGATTGGGCCATGCCGGTCTGAAAGTGAGCGAAATCAGCCTTGGAAGCTGGCTTACTTACGGGGGCTACGTAGGGAAGGAACTGGCCGTTCAGACGATCGACAAAGCTTACTCGCTGGGCGTCAATTTCTTCGACACGGCCAACGTGTACAGTCAGGGGGAAGCGGAGCGGATTCTGGGAGAAGCGTTGCGTCCCTATCCGCGATCTTCTTACGTGCTTGCGACCAAAGTCAGAGGCCCGATGGGCCGTCTGCCGAATGATCAGGGATTGTCCCGCAAGCATATCATGGAACAGTGCGAAGCTTCGCTTCGCAGACTGGGCGTCGAACATATCGACTTGTATTATTGTCACTATCCGGACCCGGATACGCCGATCGACGAGACGATGCGGGCGATGGACGATCTCGTCCGGCAGGGCAAAATCTTGTACATGGGCATCAGCAACATGTCCGCGGACGGCATCGGCGAGGTTGTCCGTACCGTCCGGGAATACGGCTTGCATCCGGTCGTCGCGAACCAGCCGCTGTATCATATGTTCGCCCGCGACATCGAGCGGGAAGTGATCCCGTTGTCGCAGCAGCACGGCATCGGACAGGTCGTCTATTCGCCGCTTGCCCAAGGCGTGTTGACAGGCAAATACACATCGGTCGCAGAGGCGATTCCCGCCAGCCGATCCGCTGCCCCGGAAGGCAGCCAGGCGGTGCGTGCATGGCTGAGAGAGGACTTGCTGGCGATCGTGAATCGCCTGAAGGAAGTCTCCTCCGCGTTCGGCTTGCCGCTATCCGTCCTGGCGCTCGCGTGGACGCTTCGGCTTCCGGCGGTCTCCAGCGCGATTGTCGGCGCAAGCCGCCCGCAGCAGATCGAAGAGAATGTCAAAGCTTCCGGCATTGCGCTCAGTGACGAACAGTGGGAACGCGTGAACGCGATCTTGACCGGATAAGCTTAGCGCATGTTCATAATTGAGTGTTACTTGCGTCTGCCATATTGCTTTGCATAACTCACGATGCGGCGATATAACGACTTATCCTTCATATCTTTCAGCGGATAAAATTGAGGTCTCGTATTCACTTCCAGAATCCAGGGTCTGCGTGCCGCGTCCAAGGCGACATCCAGGCCGAGCTCCCGAAAACCCCGCAGATGTTGGTCGAAACATCCCCCGACGTCGGCGCCCATTTGCTTCAGCTTGAACTCCATTCTACTACACTGGTCTGCCGTATATCCGGCTCTCGACAGGGTAGGGCGGATGAAGCCGATTTTCCCGCCTTGGTTGTAATTCGTCGCCACGACGCCGGGCTTGCCGATCTTCGTGAACAGAGCGGTGCTGATCCACTTGCCTTTGTTCGTTTTCTGAACCATCACGCGGATGTCGAACGGCTTGCCGTTCGCAGCAGCCAGCTGGATGCCCTTTTGCAACAAATAGGGGCGAAGGCTGGCTTGTTTGTTCAATTGCCGAAACAAGGAGTCGATTGACGAATGGAAAGTGTTTTTGGAACGCGACCGTGCACGGAATCCTTGCGCTTGCTTGCGGATTCGAGTAATGTGGTTTCCGCCCGACCCGGTCGTCGGCTTGAAATAAACGACGGAATAACGATTCAGCATGGCGGTCAGGTTGCGTTTGTTGAAAGGCTTCATGGGGGGGAGATAGGATTGCAAACGGGAGTGTTTCAGCAACCAGCCGTTTTTCGTCAGTTTGCTGCTGATTGATTTGCTCTTGTAGCTCATGTCGCCTAAGCGCCTCCATTTCCTATCGATCTTGTCCCGATAACGTATGCGCATCGCGGCGATCCCGGAACGGCACTGCATAAATTTGGGGTCCCGGGGAATGCTGCTGATAGAATCGAAAAGGAGAATCAGAAGGGGCTGGAACGGTGAAATTTGTGCTGAAATGGATCGTGAACGGCGTAATTGTCGTAGCTCTGTTGATGTATTATACGAACATCAACTTTCTCAATGCCTGCATAACGGCAACGGTGTTGACTTTGGTTGCCTACTTCGTCGGAGATCAGTTGATTCTAAGGGCGACCAATAATACGATCGCCACCATTTGCGATTTCGTGCTTGCTTACGGGGTGCTTTGGATGGCTGCAGATTCCATGCGATTGGATCTCAGCACGGGCGAAATCCTGGTCATCTCCTTCGTGCTCGGCGTCGCGGAATGGGTGCTTCACCGGTACGTCTTCCAGCCGCGAATGGCGGCAAGAGCCGGCTGACGGGGAACCTCCAAATTGTCGGAGTACGGCTGTTTTTAGGCTAAGGCTCAGGTGATTGCGCAGCGAGAGAGGATTTGGTTATGAATACGGGAAGCCGCTTGGGGCGGCTTCTTTGGCATTGGGTTGGGTAGAGTGGAAGGTTGGGGTAGAACGGATGTGAGATACCCTGTGCGGTTGGGTAATTCGCCGGTTGGAGCACGGGCGAGCGAGAGATACCCGGTGTGGTTGGGTAATTCGCCGGTTGGAGCCCGTGCGGGTGTAACAGAACGGTTTATTTCTTGCGCAATGCGTAGCGGATGAACCATTCGATCAGCCGCCAAGGGAGCAGCTTGCCCGCGAGGATCAGCGGCTTCGCGCCGCGCCCGATCGGGTAGCGCAAGCGTGCCAGGCGGCGGCGTCCGGCCAGATTCACGACGAGATCGGCGACTTGCTGCGGGTCCGGCGAGGCGTCGGCGGTCTTGCGGGAATAAGCAAGCACGGCGTTCATTGCGTCTCGGTGCGGGGAGTCGGGTTTGCCGTGGATGCCGGCGAAGCCTTTGCCCCAGATCGGTGTGCGGTAAGCGCCTGGCTCGACGAGCGCGACCCGGATGCCATGCGGCGATACCTCATGGCGCAGACTCTCGCTGAAGCCTTCGACCGCGAACTTGGAGGCGGCATACGCGCCGTAGCCGGGGAAGCCGAATCGGCCGCTGACGCTCCCGATCTGGATGATCGTGCCGCCGCCTTGTTGCTCTCGCATGTGCGGCAATACCGCCTGCGTCATGGCGACGAGACCGATGAAGTTTGTTTCCATCTGCGCACGCCACGCCTCGAGGGGCACGTCATCGATGAATCCGCCGACGGCATAACCGGCATTGTTCACGAGCACATCGATCCGTCCGTAGCGGTCCATCGCATGCCGTGCGGCCGCATCGATCTCGCTTGCTCGGGTAACGTCAAGCTGGACAATATCCAATCGGTCGCTTACGCCGCTGCGTTCGGCAGCCTGAACGAGCTCCGACCGTCGCGCCGGATCGCGCATGCCAGCCACAACACGGTAACCGTGCCGTGCCAGCGATACCGCGATCAGCAAGCCGAATCCGCTGGATGTACCCGTGACAAGCGCGATGCGATTCGTTTGGCGTAATGTTTTCAACATGGTGGAGCAGCCTCCTTGTCGATCATGCGTTGTTCCACGCGGCGCAGCTTGCGTTCGCCGGGCGTGAACGTGTAAGGGGAGAAGCGAAGCAGCGGCTCCCGGCAAGCCAGCCGGGCGGATAGCGCCCGGATCGCCTTACGCACGCGATGTTCCGCTTCCGGCCGCAGCTCGTCCGACGTGTCAAGCTCGATCGTCCATTCATCCATTGCCGTCTGGATTGCCCGATATTGCCGAATGGTATCCGATGCGCCGGCAACCGCTCTTGTCACGTAATCGGGATAGATGGCAACCGGCTGTGCAGCTTCAGGCTTCAGGGACGACGCGTAGAAGATGTCGTCGCAGCGGCCTTCGATCCGCTCGATCGCGGTGAACAATGAGCCGCACGGGCAAGGCTTTTCGCTTTCGACGAGCAGATCGTTCAGCCGGTAGCGGACGATCGGCTGCGCCAAGCGGCGAAAATCGGTGACGATCGGCAAGAAGGTCCGTGGTTTGTCCGCTATGTATTCCTTCTCAATATAGACGAGATCTTCATTCAGATGAAGCGTGCCGTGCGCGCATGTGCAGCCAAGGAAGCCTTCCGTGCATTGGTACACTTGATGGACGGCCTGCCCGAACGCTTGCTCGATAGACGCTCGGTCGAGCGGGTCGAGCACTTCGGCGACGGAGATGATGCGGCGGGGCTTCGCGTTCAAGGCGCCTGTCCGAATCGCATCGGCGAGCGCGCGCAGCACGGAGGGCGGAGCTGCGATCAAGTCCGGCCTGCCTTGCTGCAATTGCTTCACATGCTCCGCCATCGGGACGAGCAGGTCATGGAATGCAAACGAAATGCGCTTGCTTCTGACGGATTCGTACAAGTTGCTGTTAGCCCGCAGGAAGAACGAGATCCGCCATCGGCTTAGAAGGGAACCCGGCAGCATCCGGCCGAGCATCGCCCCGGCCCAATCCGCTTGTTCATTAGCGCTGACGAGGAACAAGCCGCGATTGCCGGAGGTGCCGGACGATAAGCCGATCGTCATCCCGCCGAGCGTCGGCTTGAATTGCCGCGAAGCTTCCGCCGCGTCCGCAACCGCGAACGCCTCTTCTTTGCGAATGCCTGCCGTGTTCAACCGATCGAAATGGGCCATCATGACCGACTTGTCGATTGACGGAAACGACCGCCATTCAGCGCCAGGGATCGTCTCCCACCAATCCCGATAGAAGGGGGAGCGCCTTCGCACAGCTGCAATATGACGTATGACTTCGCGCTCCCGCCAGCGATCGAACGAGGCTCGGCCCGACCAACGGCTGCGTCTCTTGGCAAGCATGTATTGTCTCAGGAACAGAGCAACGTTGATCATAAATGGCGTACCTCCCGGCTGTCGACGTCGAACCATTCCCGGCAATGACTCGGCACGATAACGAGCGTCGGGTCCGCCGCCTGCAGCCGGCGCAGGCGCTTGAAGCTCTCGCGATAGGCTGCACGGTCATGCATGACGATTCCCGCGACCGGGTGCGGGAGCCGGTTGTCGCGCAGCGCCCGGCTCGACCAGGCGGCATCCGCGCAGAGCAAGCAGCGGGTGCCGCGGTCCGTCGTCAGCAAGAGGCCGATCTGTCCGGCGGCGTGTCCGGGCAGGGAGATCGCCAGCAGGCTGCCATCTCCCAGCAGATCGTAACCGCCGGGCAAGGGGGCGTCCTTCGGGAAAGGCACCCATGCTGCCGCTGTTTCGATCGGCACACCCCGCGCAGCGAAGTCGTCAGGCAGCAAGCCGCGCAGGAAGCCGGACCGCGTCGCGCGCAAAGGGCCGAGTGAGCGGACCGCGTCATAGGCTTCCTGAGGGTAGAGGATGCGGGCTGCGGGAAAGTCCTGCAGCCCCCCGATATGATCGGCATGGAAATGGGACAGGATGACGCACCCGACGTTATCCGCGGCTACGCCAAGCCGGGCCAGCTGCCGGACGGCGGCATGCTCTTCGCGATAGACGACAGGGGTGATCTTGCGGTACAAGGCGTAAGGCATCGCTTCCGTCTGCTCCGCGAACCGGGACGAGTAGCCGGCATCGAACAGCATCCAGCCGCGAGACGGATGGCGAATGCACGCGAAGCCGGCCGGGTAGGGGGCAGAGCGCAGCGATCCGCCCCGGATCGTCACGAATTCGGGGTGCAGGCAGTGGCCGGCGGATAGCAACTGCAATTGCACACGAGTGCCCAGCGGTATCGTCATCTGCTTGTCCTCCCCCACCAAACCGCGAGTTGCTGCAGTCCATCGCTGACAGGAACGTCGGATCGTCATCTGTTTGTCCTCCACCAATCTGCGAATTGCCGCAGCCCGCCGCTGACGGGGACGCGGGGCGCATAGCCGAGGCCGCTGCGGGCTTGCGCGATGTCGAAAGTTTGGCTGTACGCGAGCAGTCCTGCGGTGAAGCGGGTGAACGGCGGTTCCGGGCCGAGGAAGGGGAGCGCGCGATAGGCGATCTCCATCGCGGAACCGGCGGCCAGCGCCGCCCGCAGGGGGACGTTTCTTGTCCGGAGCGGCAATCCGAGCAACCCGAACAAATGCTCCAGTGCATCGATTAGCCGGACCGGCTCGCCTCCGGATATATTGAAAACGGCAATCGCGCCGTCGCCTCCGTGCCCGTCAACTCGGCTGCCGGGCAAGCCGTTGTCCAGTGCGCGGCAAGCAAGCACGATTGCATCGACGGCATCCTCGATATATGTCAAATCAAGCAGCGCTTCCCCTCCGCCGACAAGCGGGATGCCGCGCTGTTCGTTCACTCGCAGGAGGCGGGGAAACAGCGTTCGGTCTCCCGGGCCGAAGATGGCCCGCGGCCGTAGGATGACGGCGCTCAGTCCTTGCGATCCCGCTTCCGAGACGAGTTGCTCGGCGATACGCTTCGTCGCTGCGTACGCATTGGCCGGCTTGGCTGCGAGGGGCGAACGCTCGGTCAGATCGAGCCGATTGGAGTAATCGAAGTAGACGCTTGGCGTCGAGATATGCACGAGCTTGCGAACGTCATGGCGCATACAACCCGCGATAACGTTAGCTGTTCCCGTCACGTTCGCATCGTGAAAGTCCCGATATCGACCCCAGGGCGACGATAGTGCCGCACAATGGATGACGTAATCCTGGCCCGCGCAAGCATCCGCGATCGCGTCCGCTCGCCGCAAATCTGCCTGGCGGAAGGAGATGCCCTGTGCGGCCAACGCCCGCCCGGCTTCCGGGCTGCGCCCGATCCCCGTTACTTCCCAGCCTAGCTCGCGAGCCAGACGAACAGCCGCCGCCTGTCCGAGAAATCCGGTTGCTCCGGTCACCAGCGCTCTGGTCAACGTTCACCATTCCATTCTATATCGGATGTCAAAGCTTCCGGAAGCGGCAGGCCATGCTTCCTGGCGGTCCAGAGCGCCCATCCCAACAGACGGAATTGCTCGACTGACGGCCGAGCATCGCCTCTTCGGTAGACGGCATCCCGGCTGTCTCGGCAAGCACGCATCCATTCGCGTACGCGCCGTTGTCGGCACGCTTGCGTGAATCCGTAGGTGAACATGACCGCAGACACCATGGCTCCTGAACCGGCCGCTTCAGTTGGCGACGCGACGTTACCCAAGCGCAGCCATGCATCGGGATACAAGATCGCTTCCGCCAGCCGGTCGCCGGGCCCGAACAGGTGAATGCCGCTCGTCGCCCGGGGATTGCATTCCAGCGGCAGGACGCTGCCGTCCGAATCGACTATGAAATCGAAGGCGATCTGGCCGGTGAAGCCCGTATGCCGCACGAAGCGCCGCACCCAATCCAGCAGCGGGGGATGGCTTGCCGCTGCATAGTGGATGCTGGCGCCCAGTCCCGCCCGGAATCGACTGCGATAGGCGGCATATGCAGTCAACTCGCCGCCATGCGCGACGCCGTACGTGCACCATTCGTCTCCGCGGAGCAGTACCTGCGCGACCCAGGGCCGCTCAGGCGATATACCGCTAGCCGCCAGCTTGCACATGACCGTATGATCACCGCGGGAAGCGGACAGTGAATCGGTCCGATCATTGCGTTGTTTCCGGCCGCCGTCTTCCAGCCGTCGGTCGATCTTGATCACGCGGGATGCGAATCGCGAATAGGCGGGCTTCAGCACGATTCCGTCACGATAACGATCGTCCTTCAGCAGCGGCAGCCAGCCGTCGGGGGCTTCGAACAGCTCGGTGGCGGGCACCGGCAGACCGGCCTGTTCCGCGAGGTGGATGAAATTTCCCTTATGATGCAGGGACTCGAGTTCGTCGAGACTTGGCGCGAATATCCGGCAGGCACCGAGCAGCTGTTGATGCTCTCTGGCGATATGGAAGATTTCTTCGCAGGTCGGAATCAGCAAGTCGATGCCGTTGTCCAGCGCAATGGCGCGGAGCGCCACAGCGAAGCCTGCCGGATCGCGGGCTGGCGCCGGCACGCGGAAGCAGCGTTCGATGCAGCGGGATACCCGGCACAAGTGGTAAGGGATACTCTCCGCCGCATACACCGTATGTCCGGCCGCATGGAAAAGCCGGGCCAGCTCCAGCGCGACGGCGGATCTTCCCCCGGTAAGCAAAATCCTAGCGGGACGATGATGTATTTCCGTTTCAATAAACAAACACCAAGCCCCCCAAGGTCAACCCTGCGGCCGTGCCGATCATGAGCACGCGGTCTCCGCGCGAGATCCGGCCCGTCCGGATCGCCGTATCCAGCCCCATCGGGATGGATGCCGCGATCGTGTTGCCGTGGTCCGGTGTGATGTAGATGAGTTGATGCTCCGAGATGCCGAGCTTCTTGCGCAGCAGACGCACCGCCGCCGCGCTGCCCTGATGCGGAATGACGGCACGGAAATCGGCCATCCGCGTGTTTGCGTCGCGAAGTAAGTCATCCGTGAAAGCGGGCAACAGGCGCGAAGCCATGCGGAAGATCGCAGGACCGTCCATCCGGAACAGCTCGTCGCGCGGACCGGCCGGTTCCGGCCCGCGCGGATGATGCTTCGAGCCTCCGGCGCGAATCTCGGAATAAGCGGCGCCTTCGCTATACGTACGCAAGGAGGCGCCGATGACGCGCGATTGCGAATCGGCTTCCGCAGGCCCGATCACGACGGCGGCCGCGCCGTCGCCGAACAGCGCGGCGCTTTCCTTGTCGCGATAGTCCAGGCCATATGAGGCGATCTCCGTTGAAACGATCAGGACGCGGCGGTATCGACCGGCGTCGATCAGGCAGGACATGACGTCGAAGGCGGTCAGGAAACTGAGGCAGGTAGAATCGATATCGAATGCGGGGACTCCGGATTGCTGTTGTCCCATCGCTTGTTGAATGAATACGGCCGTGCAAGGAAGCGCCTGCTGCTTGGTTCCGCTTGCGCAGACGAGGCAGTCGATATCCGCGAACGTCATGCCAGCCGCCGTCAGTGCCGCATTCGCCGCCTTGGCTCCCATTTCCGCAGCCGTTTCCCCATCCTGTACGAAGTGACGGACCGCCACGTCTGACGTACGCCGCGACCACCCAGGCGAAACGTCGAGCCGTTCGTCCATTTCCGCATCCGTGACGCTCTTGTCGGGCAAATACTTGCCGGTTCCGTAAATTTGTACTTTGCGTTCGTTCATGCTCGCTCTCCAATCGGGGTACGGTAATGCCTTATCTTCTTCAACTGTTATATCGGGATTTCACGCCGAATCCAAGAGCGGATATCCAGGCCACCACATAAATATGTATATCATGTAGATATATAATTTTGAAAGGCCGCGGTATAATTGTATCATTGATATGAAGAGATCGATTTTGGGACGAGGGAAAGATTCCGAGCTTCTCAAATCGGCATTGCGCAATATTCGATCTATTCTGGCGCAACAACCGATTAGCTTGCCGCAAGCACCTTTTCGTTAGGTGCTTTTTTTCATCGGACTCATATGAAACGGGAACAAAAGGTCAACAAAGGGTGTCAATTGGTTAGGGGGAGGGAGGTTGGTTGAATGACGATGATTATAAGCTTGCGGAACGACTTCAACCGCTGGAAATCGAGGAACTGGTTCGCCGTTACTGGCATGACGTTTGGCAATATGCTTATTTCTTGACTCGGCAGCATCATCTGGCAGAGGATGTCGCGCAAGAAACGTTCGTCAAGGCGATTCGATCCATCGATTCGTTCCGGGGGCAATGTCCGATCAAGAACTGGCTGCTCAAAATTGCGCGGAATACGGCCCTGAACGCCATTCGGTCGATGTTTTTGCGAAAAGTCAGTTTGGTTGGCCTCTTCGTAAATAATCAAACGACGAGCGTTCCATCTGCAGAGGCAACTTTCTGGGACGCCAACTTGACGGATGAAATTTGGGAGACGGTGCTTCAACTGCCGAGGGAACAGCGGGAAATTCTAGTTCTCTACGCGCACTACATGTGGTCTTATCGCGAAATCTCCGATTTGCTCGAGGTTGGCGAAGGAACGGTCAAATCCCGATTGCACCGGGCAAGAGCGAAGCTTGCGAAACGAATGAAGGAGCGGGGGGATGAAGATGACGGATGAACTTAAGCATGCGGACGAGACGGAGCGGCTTTTATTACGGCTGCGATCGCGACCTTTCCGAGAACCAAGAGAGCCATCTCAAAAGGCACTGACGGCCATTCTTCAACAAGTTAAGGATGATATAGACGCCCGGCTAACGAAGCGAGTATGGACGAGAGGAGCCGCCGCCGTTCTCGCCTGTGTTTTCCTGTTCATCGGATTTGCCTTTCTCTACGAAACGCCCGGCGGCATCGCCGATTGGCGCTATTCGCGTGCGGCAGGACTTGAGGGAACAGTCGACATTCCGATCGGAAAAACGCCGATCGAGGCCGTCCAGAAGTTCCGCCAGTTCGACACGATGCATGTCATCCGCCAGGAACGTTTGAATGGCGGTATGCTGCTGTTTATTCGGCGGTTCGAACAGAGCGTGGGTACGGATTTGCAAATCGAATTCGTACGCCATACGTGGTTGGGTTGGAAATGGGAGATGGGAGGGGGATTCCAAATTTCGGCCGAACCGAAGCCGGATGAAGCGCTGAACTATATGAGCATGCCGCGGTTTCCCGGTATTCAAGGTCCGTTCCCTATCGTATTTGGCCATATCACGCATGAATCCGTCAATCAAATCCTGATCTCCGTAAGCGGGCCGAATGCCGGAAGCTATCCGGCGAAAATAATCGAATACGAACCTGGAAAACAGATTTGGTATGTCCATCTGCCCGTGACGGCTGCTGCTCCTTATGAAATCGCAGCGTATAACGATCAAGGCGGCCTGATCGCCGACAAAACATTCACGGACCCGCGTGATTTCTCCACTGTCAAGTTATTGGAGTAATGTCCGGATTGTGAAGCCGATTATGGTATGATGAATAGAAAGAGCAACTAACAAATAAAGGAGTGAGCCGCTTGACAACGGTACGACTGAATACCGATTCCGCCGTGATCGGCTTTATCGGGACAGGCGTCATGGGCAGGAGCATGGCGCGCAATCTGATGAAACAAGGATACCGGCTGCATGTGTACAGCCGCACGAAGTCCAAGGCGGAGGAACTGCTCTCGGAAGGCGCCGTCTGGCAGGCAACGCCGGCGGAAATTGCCCGGCAGGCAAACGTCATCATCACGATGGTGGGGTTCCCGCGTGACGTGGAGGAAGTATACTTGGGAGAGGACGGGATTGTCGCGGCTGCTCAGCCCGGCTCTTATATGATCGACATGACCACGTCGAGTCCTATGCTGGCCGGGCGCATCCATGCGGAAGCTAGCCGCAGCGGCCAACACGCGCTGGATGCCCCCGTGTCGGGAGGAGACGTCGGGGCAAGAGAAGCGCGGCTGTCGATCATGGTTGGCGGCGAGCGGGAGGCGTTCGACGCGGTTCTGCCGATCCTTGAAGCGATGGGAACGAATATCGTTTATCAGGGTGCTGCCGGGGCGGGACAACATACGAAGATGTGCAACCAGATCGCCATCGCTTCGAACATGATGGGCGTCTGCGAGGCGCTGGCCTATGCGGAGAGCGCGGGACTCGATCCGAAGACGGTACTCGGCAGCATCGAGAGCGGCGCGGCCGGCAGTTGGTCGCTCAGCAATCTGGGTGCGCGCATCATCGCGGGCAATTTCGAACCCGGATTCTATGTGAAGCACTTCATTAAAGATATGAGTATCGCCCTGGAATCCGCGGAAGCGATGGGTCTGGATACGCAGGGGCTCCGCTTGGCCAAGTCGCTGTACGAGCGGCTCGCCGCAAGCGGAGGAGAGAATTTCGGCACGCAGGCATTGTATAAGATTTACAGTCGTGCATAACGCGCAATTCGTCGGCTAACAATACTCCTCGATAATCCAAATGAAGACGAGGAGTAGAGTAGGCCATGAGCAAAGCCGGTAACACATGCATCGCGGCGTTATGCATGTCCATGCTGTTGATCGCGGGCTGCAATACGAACCAGCAGCAATCCGCTCCGACCGCGGACACGCACGTACACCCGAACCAAGTCCAGCAGAACCATTTTCAAAGCTTGAACACCCCTGCAAATAACGATGCCCGCATCCCTGTGGCGATGATCGAGGGGACGCGTTATTTCCCTCTGCAGGAATTGCTTCAACTCGTAGGCTACCGGACGACTGCCGGCAAGACGAAGCAGCAGATGCTTATCGGCGATATCGATCCTTCCTACGCGATCACGGTCGGATCCAGGCAAGCGGCGAAGGAAGGGCAAGAAATGTCGTTGTCCGCCCCGCCGATCATGAAGAATAACCGCCTGTTGGTGCCGTTAACGGTGTTGTCCGACTTGTTCGAGCGGGATATCCGCTACCGGGTTGAAGCGAACTCGATTGTCGTACAAGCTGTATCGGATGGCGCTAACACGATCATCGATGGCAGCGATTCGACGCTGTCCGCCCAATCCGTTACCCCATCGCAGCCGAATGGCGAAGCCTTCTTCAAAGATGCCGCTGGCGATGACCACGGCGGCATGATCGCGCTCGCGAATCGCGTCAATGCGGATGCGTTGATCGATACGGCCAAACATTTTATGGGGACGCCGTATTTGTTCGGAGCGGCGCCTTATTCGGAGAGCCATAAGTTCGATTGCTCTTCCTTCACGCAATATGTGTTCGGGAAGTATGGCATCGATCTGGCGAGATTGGCGAGAAGACAAGCCGAACAAGGAACGCCGGTCAGCCGGCAATCGCTGCGAAAGGGCGATCTGGTGTTCTTCGCAGTGCCCGGCCGGTTCAAATCGGACAATATCGTCGGTCATGTCGGCATCTACATCGGCGATGGCAAGATGATCAATACGTATTCCGACAAGCAAGGCGTTCACATCGCCAACATCAATCAAGGCTATTGGTCGACGCAGTATCTGGGAGCACGGAGAGTCATTAAGTAACATGCCATTCAAGTTGCAGGCGATTTTTAATGAGGACTCGGTTAGAATTGAGATTGCCGAACGAACTGTTCGATCCGCGCTTTGATCCCGTCGCGTACATGTCGGAATTGCTCCATGATCTCATCCTCGGAGCCTGTAGCTTTGGCCGGATCGTCAAAGCCCCAGTGCCAACGGATGACGTCCCGATTCGAAATGACCGGGCAATGCTCATCGGCATGTCCGCAGAGCGTGATCACATAAGCTGCTCGGCTCAATGTTGCCGGGTCGATGACATCGGAGGAATTGCCGCTGATATCGACGCCGGCTTCTTCCATGACCCGGACAGCGCGAGGATTGAGGCCGTGCGCCTGAAGGCCGGCGCTCTTCACCTCGAATTTGTCTCCGCCAATTGCGCGAAGAAAGCCGTCAGCCATCTGGCTTCTGCAAGAATTTCCCGTACACAGGAAGTAGACGAGCGGTCGGTTCATCATCATTCTCCTCATGGTTTGGTTTATTAATGGCATTAATGAATCACTTTCAGCCAGAGATACAATCCGGATAACGTAAGGAATAGCACGGGAACTGTCAGCGCAATGCCGACCTTGAAATAATAGCCCCAGCCGATCTTGACGCCTTTGCCCGCCAGCACGTGAAGCCAGAGTAAAGTAGCTAGCGAACCGATGGGCGTGATCTTCGGTCCGAGATCGGAACCGATCACGTTCGCGTATATTAGCGCTTCCCGGATGACGCCGCTTGTCCGGGTGCTGTCAATGGCCAGTGCATCGATCATCACGGTCGGCATATTGTTCATGACGGAGGAGAGTAGGGCGGCGATGAAGCCACCTCCGATCGCTGCGGCGTACAACCCATGATCGGCCACCCACTGGAATGCCTTGCCGAGCTCGACTGTCAGCCCTGCGTTGCGCAGACCGTATACGACGACATACATCCCGAGCGAAAAAAAGACGATCGCCCACGGCGCCCCTTTTACCAGTTTCCACGCTTGAACGGACGGGCTTCTTCTTGCCAACAGCAAGAAGATCAGCGCAGCCAGACCGGCGAACACGGATACCGGGATTCGGATGAATTCGCTCGCCAGATAGGCGATCACCAGCACGGCCAGAACCGCCCAAGAGATCCGAAACAGACGAACGTCCTTGATCGCTTCCCGAGGTTGCTTCAACAGCGTCACTTCGTACCGCTTCGGAATGCTCCTTCGGAACAACAAGTATAGAACGAGCAGGCTGGCGGCGATGGAGAAGAGGGCGGGAACGATCATCCTGGCGGCATATTCGGCAAATCCGATACGGAAGTAGTCCGATGACACGATATTGACCAGATTGCTGACGACAAGCGGCAATGAGGCCGTATCGGATATAAATCCGCTCGCCATGACGAAGGGCAAGATCATGCGCGTATCGAACTTCATCGCGCGAACCATGGCCAGCACGATCGGCGTCAGGATGAGCGCGGCTCCATCGTTGGCGAACAGTGTCGCAACGGCGGCTCCGAGCAGGATGATATAGACGAACATGAGCTTCCCGTTGCCTTTTGCGATCCGGGCCATATGCAGCGCGGCCCATTCGAAAAAGCCGATCTCGTCGAGGATCAGGGAGATGAGAATGATCGCTACGAATGCCAGGGTGGCATTCCAGACGATCCGGGTGACATCCCATGCGTCGTGGAAGCTGACGACGCCGGCGACAAGGGCGAGCAGGGCGCCGCCGCAAGCGGACCAGCCGATTCCAAGCCCCCGCGGCTGCCAGATGATCATGGCCAAAGTGAGCAGAAAAATAAGCAGTGCAAGCGTAAGCATAATTGCGCATTGGCCTCCTGGTTCATTCGCAGCTTTGCGGTTGGGATGCGTCGATACGGTCCTTCATGGAAGGCAGTTCCGCCATGAGCGCATGCAGGTAAGGCTTGTCGTCCATGTTCAAGGAATAATAGATCCACTGACTGCGTCTCGTTTCGTTCACGAGGCCGCCTTGCTTCAGCTTTTTCAGATGCTGGCTGATATTCGGCTGCGTTGTCTGAAGAATCTCGACGATGTCGCAGACGCACATTTCCCGCTCCTTCAGTAAAGCAAGGATAGTGAGCCTCGTTCTGTCCGACAATAATTTCAGTTGATCTGATAACTCGCTTAACTCTGCCATTCGTAGCTCCTCCAATCCTTGACATCCATTCAGGCCTATTATAATCAATCGATTATATTAGTCAATGATTATTTTAACGAAAATAACTTGAAATTTTCAACCAAATGTGCGATAACAAGATCGAGGTGATCGCGATGGATGAATTCCGGCATTTGCTGCAATTGATGACGAGACGATTCGGCATGCTGAATGAAAATTGCTGTTCAATCGGGACCCATCAGGTGTCGCTGGTGCAGAGTCAGATCCTGTACGAGATCGATCGGCAAAGCCGAGCATCCATGCAGCAGATCGCGTCGACGCTCGGTATGGAGACGACCCGATTCAGCCACCAGATCCGAACCTTGATCAAGCAAGGGCTGGTCGCCAAATCCGCATCCGAGTCAGACAAGCGTGTATTCTTGCTGACGCTAACCGCGGCGGGCAAGTTTGTCGTCACAACGATCGAGCAGCGAATTCAGACGAATTTGGCGCTTATCATCTCCCGTCTCACAGAAGAGCAGCAAGCGACGGTGGTGGAAAGCCTGAAGCTGCTGAACCGCAGTATGGAGGAGACGCCGGCTTGTTGTTCTTGCTAGAAGGGTGAAGCGCGCTTGATCGCGCTAGCCTATCGTAAATACTTGAAATATTCAACCAATGGGAGCGTGTGAATATGATTTCGCTAAGCGAAGATCTTATCGGGCGAATCAACGATAATGGATGGAGTCGGGATCTATTGCGCGGGCAGTTCGGCCTGGAGAAAGAGAACGTGAGAGCAGACGCGGAAGGACGGCTCGCAATGACTCCTCATCCCGAAGCGTTCGGCAACCGCAAGGACCACCCTTATATTCAGACGGATTTCTCGGAAAGCCAAATCGAGATGATTACGCCCAAGTTCGGAACACCGGAAGAAGCCTGCGATTTTCTGGAAGCTCTTCACGACATCGCGACGCTGGCGTTGCCGGACGGCGAATACTTGTGGCCCAGCAGCAATCCGCCGAGCTTGCCGCATGACGACGACAGGATCCCGATCGCGCGAATGAACGATAAGTTCGAAGACGATTACCGGGAGCGATTGGCCAAGAAGTATGGTCGAAAAAAACAGCTGCTCAGCGGGGTACATTACAATTTTTCGTTCGATGAGGGGTTTCTGGACAAATTGCATGCCGCATTCGGGAGCCGTCAAGAGTTCAAGGAATTCAAGAATGGCTTGTATGCGAAAGTCGCGCGCAACGTGCTGAAGTACCGCTGGCTGCTGATCTATCTGACCGGAGCCAGTCCGGTGTTCGATAGTTCGTATCTGGAATGTTGCGTGCGCACAAGCGACCGTCTGGATGAGGCAAGCCGGTATTTTCCCCGAATGAGTTCGCTTCGCAACAGCCTGTGCGGTTATCGTAACGAGAAATCGCTGTATGTTTCTTACGACTCGGCGGAGGCATATGTTCGCGACTTGCGGCATTGGGTTCGGTCCGGAGAGTTGATGCATGCGAAGGAATTTTACAGTCCCGTACGCTTGAAGTCGGCGAGAGGAGGAGAACCGCTGCGCAACCTGCTGGAGCATGGCGTGGATTATTTGGAGCTGCGGCTATTCGATCTCAATCCGCTCCATAAGATCGGGATCGGCCGGCGGGCGATGAAATTCGTTCATCTGTTTCTCGTATTCATGTTGCTCAAGGATGACGAACCGTTCGGACCGCAAGAGCAGCAGCAGGCGAACCGGGACGTCGATTGTTTGATGATGGAAGGGCTAACGGCCCGGATCGGGGAACAGGACGGGCAGGTTCGCATGCAGGAGAAAGCGTTGGAAATGGTGGACATGATGCGGAAGATGGTCGGGCGCTTGCGCCTGGAAGATCGAGTGTGGCTTGATTTGCTCGCAGATGTGGAGCGTGTCGTCCTCAACCCTGATTTATCCGATGCATCGATCATCCGATCGGAGATCGTCGGCGGCTCTTATATCGAATATCATCTTGTCAAGGCGAAGGAGTACGCCAAGCAGAGTGCGGATGCCGGGTATAAGTTCGCAGGACTCGAAGAGATGGAATTGTCGACGCAATTGCTGTTGAAGGCTGCCGTGAGGCGCGGTATTCGCTTCGAGATCGTCGATCGGGAAGACAATTTCATTCTTCTGACGCAAGGGGATCGTCGGGAATATGTGAAGCAAGCGACGAAAACATCTCTGGATTCATACAGTTCGGTGCTCGTGATGGAAAACAAAGTCGTGACGAAGGAAGTGTTGAAACGGCAAGGGATTCGGGTGCCGGGTGGCGTGGAGTTTCGTAATAGGCAGGACGCTTTGCGTGACTACGACCTTTACCGGGATCGGAAAATCGTCGTGAAGCCGAAATCAACGAATTTCGGGTTGGGCGTTGCGATTTTCACCGATTCGTTCACGGCCGGGGATTACGAACAAGCGCTGGCCATGGCCTTCGAGCACGACAACACCGTCCTGATCGAGGAATTCGTTTCCGGCAAGGAGTATCGATTCCTCGTGATGGGGGAAGAAGTCGTAGGCATCCTGCATCGTGTTCCCGCCAATGTTACAGGTGACGGCGTTCATACGATCGCGCAGCTCATCGCGAGGAAGAATGCCGATCCGTTACGAGGCCGCGGGTACCGAACGCCGCTGGAGAAGATTCAATTGGGGGAAGCCGAGGAGATGTTCCTGCGGAATCATTCGCGAAGCGCGTCGGACATTCCCGTGGCGGGAGAAGTCGTCTATTTGAGGGAAAACTCCAATATTAGCACGGGCGGGGACAGCATCGATTGCACGGACGAGATTCCGGCAAGCTACAAGCGGATTGCCGTCCAGGCTGCGAAAGCGGTCGATGCGACGATATGCGGTGTGGACATGATTATTAATGACATTAATGAAGGTGCAACGAATTGCAACTACAGCATCATCGAATTGAATTTCAACCCGGCGATCCACATTCATTGTTATCCTTACCGCGGCAAGAACCGCAGGGCGGATGACCGGATTGTCGATCTGTTGTTCGGATAAGGCAGACGTTTATCGATCTCAATTCGATGCTCCGTTAGGAGGAAGCAGCAGCATTAGCTGCTGACGGCAAAACAGATTGTAAGCGGGGGTATCCGGTACCGAAATCAGGCAGTGTGCTTGAGAATTACGACTCCAGTGTCAGTTTGGTGGAGTTATCCAACTGGCGTTACTCTATTGAAATTCCTGCTGCGAACGGTTAACCTATAACCTATATTAAGGTTCATAGAATAGCGTGCGTGCAGAAAAGAATGTGATAACTTGAGACAGCGAATGACTGGCGTAAGGATCAGAGGGATGCTGGACCGGCATTTTACGGGCACGGTAATGGATTACCGCCAGATGATCGCTCTGTTCATTCCGATCTTGGTGGACCAGGCTTTCGTCGTCGGGTTGAACTTGGTGAATACCGCCCTCATTAGTTCGTCGGGTGTGGCGGCGATCAGTGCGGTCAGTATCGTGGATTCCCTCAATATTTTTCTAATCAGCGTCTTTATTGCGGTGGCGACCGGCGGAACGGTTGTCATCGCGCAGTATAAGGGCAGCGGCCATGAGGCGATGGTATCCAAGGCAGCATCGGGTACCATCGCTTCCGTGTCGTTATTTGCCGTCGTCATAGCGGTTGCAATCGGCGTGTTGCATAGACCAGCGCTCAGTCTATTGTTCGGTGCGGCATCGCCGGACGTATTCGCGTCGGCGAAGGTGTACCTGATAGGCAGTGTAACGTCTTATCTTGGTATTGGCATCGTACAGGCCGTGTGCGGCTCGATGCGCGGCATCGGCAGAAGCCGGGTTGCGCTGGCGCTTTCTCTTATTATGAACTTCCTATATGTATTATTGAACGTGCTGTTCGTCACCGCGCTGGACATGGGCGTGCTCGGCATGGCGATTGCCATCAACATCGCCCGCTACGCAGCCGCCGTTTGCGCGATCTTCTATGTGGTGCGAATAGACGCGACATTGCGACTGAGGCTTCGCGAACTGGTTCATGTACCGTGGTCCATGTTGAAGAAAATCATGTACATCGGACTGCCGTTCGCGGCGGAACAGCTTTTCTTCAACGGGGGCAAAATATTGACGCAAGTGTTCATCGTCAGCATGGGCACCTATGCGATCGCCACGAATGCGATTGGCGGTACGATCGCGATGGTGTATCAGATTCCGGCCGTATCTTTGCAGATCACGTTGATTACCGTCGTAGGCATGTGCATCGGAGCCAAGCAAGTCGACGAGGCGCGCAAGTTTATCAAGTCCTTCCTCTGGCTCACGTCGATGACCTTCGTCCTGATGGCGGCGATTCTGATCCCGTTGTTCCATCCGCTCGTCAGCCTGTTTCACCCACCGGCCGAGATCATCGACGATATTTTCTATATTACAACCATTAACGCTTTCGCGCAGATTCCGCTGTGGGCGTTCAGCTTTCTGCTCCCGGCCGGTCTGCGAGCGGCAGGCGACTCACGATACACGTCCATTACGTCCATGCTGACGATGTGGCTGCTCCGCGTCGTGTTAGGTTACGTGTTCGGCATCGTGCTCGGCTTCGGTATCATTGGCGTATGGGTAGCGATGAACCTGGAATGGGGCGTGCGAGGCGCGCTATTCTTATGGCGGTTTCGCGGCAAGAAGTGGTACGCGCATAAGTTGGTTTAACCTGGATTCGGCGGAATTGTACCCCATTCCAGATTGATTATCCTGCTTCGTTTCCGGTTTGACCCTGATAGGCATGCGCATGAGGCTGTCTGCCGTTCACAGTGGTGAATCCCGAGAAATAGTGGATATGACCGCCACCGGGCAGCGGGATCGCATCACCGGTCGTTCCGCGGATCAGGTGGGTATGGCCATCGTTAAACGTCGTTTCGGTATTATATTCGTGAACATGGGGAACACCGGTCGGAGCCGGGGCCGTAACGCCTGCGTACTCATGAGCATGGCCGACATCATAGGAGGTCACCCCCGAGAAAGCATGGACATGCACGGGGCGACCATCCCATGAAGTAATGTAAAGTTTGTGGGAGTGGTAGTCGCCGTCATCGTTGGAGCATAAAACAAATCCTGAGATCGGAATATCCATAAGCGTCTCCTTTGCGTAAGATTTACCCGTATATCCTATGTGAAAATTGCTTTGTTGACACAGGCCAACATTTGAAACTCTACGACGCCTGTGCTACAATACCATCAAATTGACTACTGGAGTTGATACGGATAATGGATCATTTTCTTGCTTAATGTGATCGAGAACCAGGCAGCGCGTTCTGCTTTGTTCTTCCACGAGCAAGAAAGTTGTCCGATCCGAATCGCTCCGCGAATACGTGAATACTGTCCCCTGATCCGACGCGAGGTCTGGGCGGGTATATCTGTACGTGTGCGAGCCGTGAGGAAAGGCAACTTCCTTGCGGCTTTTTCTAATTTACGCACAGGGGGTACCCAACCATGTCAATAATTCAAGTCACCAACCTCACATTCGCCTATGAAGGCAGTTACGATAACATTTTCGAGAAGGTGAGCTTCCAGCTCGATTCGGATTGGAAATTGGGCTTCACGGGGCGCAACGGCCGCGGCAAGACGACGTTTCTGAAGCTGCTGCTGGGCGAGCACGAATATCGCGGCAGCATCTCGGCGAGCGTCGATTTCGAATATTTCCCTTACCCCGTCGCAGATCGGTCGGCGCTCACGCATGAAGTGATCGACCGGATCAACCCGGATTACGAGCATTGGCAGCTGCTGCGCGAGCTGTCGCTGCTCAAGGTGTCCGAGGACGTGCTGTACCGCCCGTTCGAGACGTTGTCGAGTGGCGAGCAGACGAAGGTGCTGCTGGCGGCCATGTTCCTGAAGACAAACAGCTTCCTGCTCATCGACGAGCCGACGAATCATCTCGATCTGCACGCAAGGCAGCTTGTCAGCGATTACCTGAAGTCCAAGCGCGGATTCATCCTCGTGTCGCATGACCGGGCATTCCTGGACAACTGCGTGGACCACATTCTCGCCATCAACCGAACGAACATCGAGGTGCAAAAAGGAACATTTTCCGACTGGTGGGACAACAAGACGCGGCAGGATCAGCATGAGCTGGCCGAGAACGAGAAGCTGCGCAAAGATATCAAGCGGCTGTCCGAAGCGGCGCAGCGTACGAGCCATTGGTCGAACGAAGTGGAGAAGTCGAAATTCGGCGTCGATAAGACGGGAGCGAAACCGGCGGATCGCGGATACGTCGGGCACAAGGCCGCGAAGATGATGAAGCGATCCAAAACGCTCGAGCATCGGCAGCAAGCGGCCGTCGAAGACAAATCCAAACTGCTCAAAAACATCGAAAGCGCGGAAAGCTTGAAAATTTCCCAGCTCGCTTACCATACGGACCGCATGGCGGAGCTGGAACGGGTATCGGTCCACTACGGCGAGAAAACGGCATGCCGCGATGTCAGCTTCGCGATCGAACAGGGAGAGCGCATTGCGCTGACAGGGCCGAACGGATCGGGCAAATCGAGCATCCTCAAGCTCATCTGGGGCGAACCTCTTGACTACTCCGGCACTTTCAGAAAGGGCAGCCAATTGCAGATCTCCTATGTGACGCAGGATACTTCGCATTTGCAAGGCAATCTGAGCGACTACGCTGCGGAGCACAAGATCGACGAGAGCTTGTTCAAAGCGATATTGCGAAAGCTCGATTTCGCACGGGTCCAGTTCGAGAAGGACATATCCTCGTTCAGCGCCGGCCAGAAGAAGAAAGTTTTGATCGCCCGAAGCTTGAGCGAGCGCGCTCATTTGCACATATGGGATGAGCCGCTGAACTATATCGACGTTCTCTCCCGCATGCAGATCGAAGAGCTGCTGCTCGCGCACGCGCCCACCTTGTTGTTCGTCGAGCATGACAGCGAATTTTGCCGTAACATCGCGACCAAGGTGGTTGAATTGTAATGAAGGGCTGGAAACCTATTGAAATGCCAATTATAATCTAAACCAACGCATAGATTTGCAAAATATAGGAGGTACAGCCATTGTCCGATTACGATGAACTTTCGGAGCGGCGTCGCAAAAACTTGAAATTGATCACGTTCAGCAAGGATCAAGGCGATCTCGTGGAGTCGGAGAAACCGAAGGAAACGTTCGCCGATGTCGGCGGCCTGGAGGACGTGAAGAAGAAGATCCGCATGAACTTCATCCTGCCTCTGCAACAGCCGGAAGTTTTCGCGGCCTACGGCAAAGAAGCCGGGGGAAGCCTGTTGCTGTTCGGACCGCCGGGCTGCGGCAAGACGTTCCTGGCACGGGCGGTCGCCGGCGAGATCGACGCGAACTTCCTGCATATCGAATTGCAAGCGATACTGTCGATGTACGTAGGGCAGAGCGAGAACAATCTGCACGATATATTCCAAAAAGCAAGGGAGAACAAGCCTTGCGTCGTCTTCATCGATGAATTGGATGCGATGGGGGGCAGCCGTCATCAGATGCGCCAGTATCACGACCGGATACTGGTCAACCAATTGCTGCTGGAGCTGGATGGGCTGCAAGCGGAGAATGACCGCGTGTTCGTGATTGGCGCGACGAATACGCCGTGGTATCTCGATGCCGCCTTGCGGCGTCCGGGGCGGTTCAATCACCTTGTGTTCGTGCCGCCGCCGGAAGAAGCGGAACGGGAAACGATTCTTCAGTTAAAGCTGGCGAACAAGCCGTCGCAACAGCTTCAACTCGCCAAGCTCGCCGCGGAGACGAAGCTGTTCTCGGGCGCCGACCTGGAGCAGGTCGTCAAGGACGCGGTAGAATCGGCGATGGAACGGACGTTCGAGTCCGGGGAGATACAACCGATTACGCAAGAAGATCTCAGGAAAGCAGCGAAATCGAGGAAGGCAACGACGCTGGAATGGTTCTCGACCGCGCGGAATTACGCCACGTTCAGCGACGTGAACCGGGATTACCAAGTCGTGCTGGACTATATCAAGCAACACGGTATCAAATAGTTCAATGCGGGGAGAGGATCCGGTGAACAACATTTCCCATGCGGCCCCGTTCGCTTCGGTCATTCAACTGATGAAGTGGAAGAGATATAAAGAGGCGCTGGTCGAGGCCGAGCACTTATTGACAGCCCATCCCGAAGATCCCTATTTATTCGCGTTGATCGCCCGAATTTACTCTTTGCAGGATCAGCATGAGAAGGCGCTGCACTGGGCAAGGGAGGCATTAACCCGCGACCCGGAACAACCGTTGGCCTGGTATGTGCGTGTCTGCGTCTACTATGAGACGGACGATGAACGAGCGTTCGGCGAAGCGATAGAGCAAGCGCTGCGGATTGATCCGTATGAAGCGGACTACTACTTCTTTCGAGCGAACCGATTGCTCAAGAAAGGGAAGTTCCAGGCTTCGAAGGAGCAACTGGAAGCCGCATTGGAGATCGCCCCGGAGCATTCGTTGTACTTGTCGGCGCTGAGCTACGTCGAAGCACTCCTCGGAAATTCGGCGGCCTCCAGGCAACTGGATCGTCAAGCGGCCCGGCATGACGTCGAGCAGCCGTACGTTCTCCTTCATCTGGCTTGGGCGGCTGGCCGCCGCGGGGAGTATGAACTGCAGGAGACGTACATGAAGCAGGCCGTAAGGCTGAATCCGGACGACAAGCAATTCCAGAACGAATACCTGGAAGCGCTGCAGCACAATAACAAGCTGTTCCGTCTGTTCCTCGGCCCCGTCCGCCTGCTTCAGAGATTGAAAACCTGGCAAATTCTCGTATCGTGGATCGTCGCTTGGTTATTGTTCAAGCCGTTGGTCCTGTTATTCATCCTGCTTTATGTGCTGGCTCACTGGCTGACGAAAGCCGTCGTCCACGTTCGGGTATTCGGCTTCAGGAGGCGGCCGTAAGCGCACTCACGTTGTCGGTTGCGGAATTTGACTTTGATCGCGCCATTTCGTATGATGATATTGAACAACTGTTCAATATCTATGCGAGGGGGATCCCTACATGCGTCTGGAAGGCAAAGTTGCAGTCGTCACGGGTGCGGCATCGGGCATGGGCAAAGCGATTGCGGAGATGTATGCGAAGGAAGGCGCAAAGGTTGTCGTGTCGGACTTGAACGTCGAAGGCGCGGAAACGGTAGCGGCTGACATTCGGGATGGCGGCGGCGCGGCTGTGGCTATCAAGACGAACGTGGCCGACTTGGATGACGTCAACGCGATGATCGATGCGGCTGTCCGCGAATTCGGCACGCTCGACATTCTGGTGAACAACGCCGGCATCATGGACAACATGGCCGCTGTCGGCGACGTGACCGACGAGCGCTGGGATCTCGTATTCGATGTCAATACGAAAGGCGTCATGCGCGCAACTCGCAAGGCGATACCGATCTTCCTGGAGAAGGGCAAAGGCGTCATCATCAACATTGCGTCGACAGGCGGCTTCAGCGGTGCGCATGCGGGAGCTGCCTATACGGCATCCAAGCATGCGGTGGTCGGCTTGACGAAGAATACCGGGTTCATGTATGCGCAGAAAGGCATTCGTTGCAATGCGATCGCGCCAGGCGCGACGATGACGAATATCGCTTCTTCGATGACGAATTGGGACGAATTCGGCGCATCGCGGACGCGGGTGACGCAAGGGGTCATTCCGCGCGCCGGCCAGCCGGAAGAAATCGCGCAGGTCGCGCTGTTCCTTGCATCGGACGAGTCCAGCTTCGTGAACGGCGCGGTCATTGCCGCCGACGCCGGATGGACGGCCGGATTCTGACGAGCGCACGACCTCAAGACTGCGGGAGCATTCGGTTGCTCTCGCAGTCTTTTTTTACTTTGTGCCAATACGCATTGTATAATACATCAAAGATCGGAATGAAGGAGATAGGAGATCGCACGACATGAATGAGAACGATGCAAGAGTCGTCCAGACGAAGAAAGCGCTGCACGAGGCACTCTTGACCCTGTTGAAATCCAAGCCGCTTGAATCCATCTCCGTATCCGCTCTTTGCCGGGAAGCGTCCGTCAGCAGGGGCGCATTCTATATGCATTACAAGGATATCCGCGCCTTATTCGACGAGCATGTCCATCACTTGCTGCAAGACTTGGAAGCTTCTTATTACGAGCCTTACCGGCATGTGGCACGCCTTGACCCGAGTCATCTGGACCCGTCGACGATCCGGATATTCCATCATGTGAAGCAGTATCAAGCTTTCTATGAGATCGTATTCGATCGGAAGTCTTCGCTATCCTACTATTATGCTTTGTTCGCCAAAATCAAGAGTTTAATGCGCGAGAGCGTCATCAGCGAGTTAGTGGGGGAGAGCGATGTCGCCTTGCTCGTCGCGTATCAGGCCAATGCGATCATGGGCTTGCTCGTCGAGTGGAGCGAGGACGGCTTCTCCCGCAGTCCGGAGTATATGAACGAGCAGTTGACGAATTTTTTAAAGCTGCAAGGCAAGCGATAGAATCGCAATCATTCCGACGATCGGGGGCAAGCGCATGAATTGGAGATTTCTCGGATCTATCTTGCTTGCGCTCATCGTGATCCAGATTCCCGTGATCGGTCCGTTCTTCCGCATCGCCAACACGTTGATCCATGAATCGTGTCATGCCTTGATGGCGCTGATCCTGCAGGGGGAGGTGCTGCAGATCAAGCTGTTTGCGAATACGGAAGGCGTCACGTATCTCATGGCTTCGAGCCGCACGGCGGTGATCTTGGCCAGCTTGGCAGGATACGTCGGATCGGCGGTCATGGCTTATTTGCTGGCATTAATGTGCGTGAAAAAACGGCATTCGCTGATTTTGTGGCAGTTCGTGGTCGTGGCGGCGGTCAATGCGGCGCTGTGGGTGCGCAACCCTTTCGGCATCGTGTGGCTGGTGCTGTTTATCGGAGTTTTGCTATTCGCTCTATGGTGGGAGAAGGGCTGGCCGACTTTCCTGGCCGTCGGACTGTTCGTGTTCGTGCTGGCGGAATCGGTGTCGAGCAGCTACGCGATCTTGTGGCTTAGCTTGCATCAGCCTGCTGCGGCAGGGGATGCGGCGAATCTGGCACGAGCGACGGGTCTGCATGCCGGAGTATGGGGCATCTTGTTCATGCTGCAAGCGAGCGTGTTCGGCTACTTTAGCCTAAGGGCAGTGCTGCGCAGAGGTTAACGTGAGTCGTGATAGACTTGTGGCATATCGGCAGCCAATGGAGCGATGAGGATGAATAAAGAGAAGCTTGTTCGCAAATTCGATAAACAATCCGAAATATACGAAGTCAGGAGAAAGAGACTTACGGAGAAGCAATGGCGCCAAAAGCTTATCGCCAGCGCAACAGGACGGATTCTTGAAGTGGCTGTCGGAGCTGGAGCGAATTTTCCCTATTATCCGGCTGGGGTCGAGTTGACCGCTGCTGATTTCAGTGCGGGCATGCTGGACAAGGCGAGAGCCGCCGCATCGGACTATGGTCTTCGTCCAACATTCATTCACGCCGACGTCGAGTCGCTCGATTTCGCTTCAAACTCGTTCGACACCATTGTTTCCACGTTGTCATTTTGCGGATATGACGATCCGTTGCGGGTTATGGATCTATTCAATCGCTGGTGCCAACCTGAAGGACGAATCTTGATGATGGAGCATGGCATCAGCTCCAACCAAATCGTCGGCTTAATGCAGAAGGGGATCAATCCGATATTCAGAAGAGTGGTCGGGTGCAATTTGGATCGCGATATCGTGGGAATCGTTCAAAGTAAATTGAATATAGCGAAGATGGAACATCACATGATCGGTGCGGTTCATCTGATTTGGGCCAAACCCAGGTTGTAGGATATAATGGGATCTACTAATGTACATAGGAGGAATAAGCATATGGCAGACGAAATTAAAGTCATTATTAAGGTGAACGACAACGGATCGCTTCGTGTGATAGGGCCAGTCGAGTTGGTGGATGCGGAAGGCAACCTGTTCGAACACAAGGAGTCGTTCTCGCTATGTCGGTGCGGGGCATCGAGCAATAAGCCGTTCTGCGACGGCACGCATAAGACGATAGGATTCGAGAGCACCCCGCGGGCTAAGAAGGAAGATTAAGCCGATGCGAGCGTTAAAGTTAGTCTGCCCAAATTCGAAGTCGTTAACGGCCAGCTCGTATGCCAGCTAAGAATTCCTCCATCATTTCGATGAATATTATGAATTGAGCGTACAAAAAAATCAAGCCGCATGCAAGACGCATGCGGCTTGATTATATTTAATTAAGCGCCAAGGCGACGAGCCGTTGCATAGTTTTTCTTCCAATACGAAGAGTTAAGGCTCGAGAACTTGACTCCGCCCGCACCATAAGTGTTCAGCATCTTGCCATTGCCGACATAGATGCCGACATGACCGATGAAGTTGCCGCGGCTCGGCACTTTGAAGAAGACGAGATCGCCTTTCTTGAGGTTTGACTTCGCGACGTAACGACCGACCTTGGCCTGTGCGGCCGCCGTGCGGGGCAGCGTGTAACCGAGTTTCTTGAATACGTACTTCGTGAACGACGAACAATCAAAGTAACGTGTCGTCGATGTGCTGGCGCCGAATTTATAAGGCGTACCGAGATAGTTGTCCGCGTAGCTGATCAGCTTGGTGGCGGTGGACGATGCAAGCGCATCTGCCTTGGGGGCTTGTCCGAAGCTGAGTATCGAAAATCCGATCGAGGCGCATAGCCCGACGGCGAACATTTTACGAGCAACTTGTTTGAAGTTTATCATGATGAGTATCCCTCCATGTTGTAATTGATTTATAAGCCGGCATGTGCTCATTGTAGCAGAACATACGTTTCCTAATTATTGCCACAAAGAGGCGAACACCCTGGTATGATGCGGTATCGCCATTTTTATGAAAATTAAATGAGAAGGCTCTCATCGAGAAAAAGCATCTTGGCGCCTTGACGAGACACCGAATGGTGTCCTATAATAAATGCGACACTAAATGGTGTCTAATTAGGAGGGGGTGCGGTGAGCAAGAACAACCAATTGCGAGATGTATTTGACGCCATTGCTGATCCGACCAGGCGTCGATTGATTCGTCTTTTAGCTGAGACAGTGGAGGTACCGCTGCATGAATTGACGGCACAATTTTCGATGGGGCGCACGGCGGTATCCAAGCATTTGACGATATTGAAGGAAGCAGGACTTGTCAGCGATCGCAAAGTCGGTCGGGAGACGCGGTACCGGTTGAATGCAGCCCCCTTAAGGGAAATTCAAGATTGGGTATCCTATTACAAGAAGTTTTGGATGGAAAACGCGGAGAAATTACGGCTATTGCTGGAGGATGAAGATCTAATCTGATGGTCGATCCATACAGCGCCGCAGAAAGGATGAAAATTTCATTATGCACATTGTGTCCATCGTCGTTCAAAGCTGGCTGCTATTATGGATGTTCTACCAGGCTGTAAGCAAGCTCGCAGGGCAGAAGATTCAAGTGGAGTTGTTCGAAACGATCCGGCTGCCCCAATGGTTCCGGGTCGTTACCGGTATTTTTCAGTTGATTGGTTGCGCGGCATTGATCGTCGGGTACTGGCTTCCGGGATTCGCTGCTTGGGCAGGCTTATTTTTCGGCCTCATGATGATCGTAGCTGCTCTATCGCATCTCCGGGTTAAAGAACCGTTTGCCAAATTGGCTCCGGCCATCGTCACATTCATCATTGCAGCCGCCGTATTCCTCTTGTTTATCGATGATCTGGGCAGCATTTAACCTGACAGCACATATCAACTTTAGTGCCAGGGAGGAAGCAGAATGAGTTTATCTTTAGAGTTGGATTTCCAATACACGACGACCATCGAGAAGCTGTGGTCCGCTATAACCGATTCCAATAAGCTTGCCAAGTGGGTATTGGAAAATGATTTCAAGCCCGTTGTCGGACATCGGTTCCAATTTCGCCAGCAGCCGAACGAATATTGGGATGGCATTATCGAAGGAGAAGTATTGACTGTCGAACCGCCCAATCGCTTGTCCTATTCGTGGGCAGTCGGCGATGAGAAACACACGGTCACCTGGACGCTGCAGGATTTGGGCAACGGCAAGGTGAACCTTCATCTCGATCAGACCGGCATCACAAATGCGCAAGGACTTGCTGGCGCCAAGTACGGCTGGACGAACTTTTGCGGGCAGCTTGAACAAGTGCTGTCACTATAAGGTGGAAGGGGGCAGGCGGCACCTGGCCCCCTTTCAATGTCGAAATAAAGCAATACATAAGAAATATTCTTTTAATATAATGGTATACTACTAAAAAGATAAATTTCAAAAAAACGTATAAAGGAGCTCATATGTACGAAGAATTTATCGAAATAAGAGGCGCACGGGAAAACAATCTCCAGAACGTCACGTTGCGTATTCCCAAGCGGAAGATCACGATCTTCACCGGCGTATCCGGATCCGGCAAGTCGTCGATCGTGTTTGACACGATCGCGGCGGAATCCCAGCGATTGCTAAACGAGAATTTCAGCACGTTCGTACGTACGTTCTTACCGAAGATACCGCAACCGGATGCCGACGCAATTGAGCATCTCAGCATGTCGGTCGTCGTGGACCAGAAGCGGCTCGGCGGCGGATCCCATTCCACGATGGGCACGATTACCGACATTTCGCCCATTCTCCGCTTGCTGTTCTCCCGGGCGGGCCAGCCCTATGTCGGACCCGTAAATATGTTTTCGTTCAACGATCCGCAAGGCATGTGCCTCGAATGCAACGGAATCGGCCGCAGCATGAACGTCAATAT
The DNA here is from genome assembly GCA_023391635.1 of Bacillota bacterium. Classification (GTDB taxonomy): domain Bacteria; phylum Bacillota; class Bacilli; order Paenibacillales; family Paenibacillaceae; genus Cohnella. Next base: position 129,775 of record JAEWAQ010000029.1, read on the forward strand.
GAGCAAAGCCGTGGACATGTCGAAGTCGCTGAACGAAGGGGCGATCATGCTTCCAGGCTATGGCGTCGACAGCTGGGAATGGAACATGATCATGCAGTCAGGCTCCTATGATCCCGATAAGAAGCTCAGCGAATACGCGAAGGGAGACCTCGAGCAGCTCCTGTACGGCAAAGCCCGCAAAGTGAAGGTCGATTTCGGCGGCAAAGCCATGAACATAACCGTGGAAGGCGTCATCGAGAAATTCACGAACAAATACATCAAGCAGGACGTGAAGACGAAGTCCGAGCGTACGCAACAAACCGTTGCGCCGTTCATCTCCGAGGGGCCTTGTCCCAGCTGCCGAGGCGCCAGACTCAGTCAAGCTGCGCTGGGCTGCCAGATCAATGGACGCAATATCGCGGAGATGTCCGCTATGGAAGTCGGGCAACTTATCCGTGTCATTCGGGAGATCGACGATCCGGTGGCCGCGCCGATCGTCAAATCGTTGGCAGAGCGGCTGCAATATTTGGCGGATATCGGACTGGACTACTTGACTCTGGACCGCGAGACGGATACTTTGTCAGGCGGCGAATCGCAGCGCGTCAAGATGGTGAAGCACTTGAGCGGAAGCTTGGTGGATGTCACGTACATCTTCGACGAGCCCAGCGTCGGCTTGCACCCCCGCGACGTTCACCGGCTCAACGAATTGCTGCAGAAGCTGCGCGATAAAGGCAATACCGTCATTGTTGTCGAACACGATCCCGACGTAATCAAGGTCGCGGATCATATCGTCGACGTCGGGCCGCATGCCGGCAGTCGCGGCGGCAATATCGTATATGAAGGAAGCTATCAGGGATTGCTGGAGTCGGGCACGCTGACGGGGACCCATATGAAGAGACCGCTCCAACTGAAGCGCGATTGCAGGCAGCCTATCGGCATGCTGCCCATCCGGCATGCGACATTGCACAATTTGCAGGATGTCAGCGTCAATGTTCCGACCGGCGTACTGACTGTCGTGACAGGTGTCGCCGGCTCGGGCAAAAGCACGCTCATCAACGAAGTATTCCTTAGCCAGCATACGGATGCGGTCGTCATCGACCAATCGGCGGTCGGCGTGTCCACACGCTCGAATCCTGCGACTTACACGGGCATCATGGACGACGTGCGCAAGGCGTTCGCTTCCGCGAACAAGGTGGATGCGGGGCTGTTCAGCTTCAACTCCAAGGGCGCATGCGAGAATTGCCAAGGGCTTGGTGTCATCTATGTAGATCTGTCCTACCTGGACAGCGTGAAGCTGCCTTGCGAAGTTTGCGGAGGCAAGCGGTTCAAGGAAGAAGTGCTTGCTTACAAGCTGAACGGCAAGTCCATTGCCGAAGTGCTGACGATGACGGTAGAGCAGGCACTGGATTTTTTCGAGCAAAAAGAAGTCGTGCGCAAGCTCCGGGCGATGAGCGATGTGGGGCTAAACTACATTACGCTCGGCCAACCGCTCAGCACGCTCTCGGGCGGTGAATGTCAACGCATCAAGCTGGCCAGCGAGCTGCATAAAAAGGGGAGCATTTATGTGATGGACGAGCCGACGACCGGGCTGCATATGTCGGACATCGGCCATCTGCTTGGAATCATGAACCGTCTCGTGGATGCAGGCAATACGGTCATCGTCATCGAGCATAATCTCGAAGTGATCAGCCAAGCGGACTGGCTCATCGATATGGGACCGGACGGCGGCAGCAAGGGCGGCCAAGTCGTGTTCGAGGGCACGCCGGAGCAGATCGTTCATGCGGAGCAGTCGATTACGGGAAGATATATGAAGTGACGCTTAATGTCATTAAAAATCCCGCCGTTAAGGGTATCGAAGGAGAAAACGAGATGTCAGCAACTCGCGACATGGATGTGTTTGCGGATTTCGTATCGAGTATCGGACAGCCCGAACATCAAGCCCGCATGGTGGAGTTATTTTCCTGGATCCTGGATCAATTCCCCAATCTCGTGCCGGAGATCAAGTGGAATCAGCCCATGTTTACCGATCATGGCACGTATATCATTGGCTTTAGCGTCGCCAAACAGCATATGGCCGTCGCTCCGGAGAAGGCGGGAATCAGCCAATTTTCCGATGAGATCGAGAAATCGGGCTATAGCCGCACGGATTTGCTCTTTCGAATTCGGTGGAATCAACCTGTAGACTTCGAATTGCTGGACACGATCATTAAGTTTAACATGCTCGATAAGGCAGATTGCACGACTTTCTGGCGCTCATAGATCGTCTAAGGTGAACTGGACGACCAATTCGAATAATAAAGGTGTGAGTACAAAGATGGCCAAAGGCGTGAAGAATCCGAAAATCGACCCTTTCTTCAGAAAATCGAAACAATGGAAAGATGAATTCGAGAAGCTGAGGGAGATCGTGCTGGAATGCGAGTTGACCGAGGATTTCAAGTGGATGCATCCATGTTACACACACGATGATAAAAATATCGTATTGATCCACGGGTTCAAGGAATACTGCGCGCTGTTGTTTCACAAAGGTGCTTTGTTGAAAGATCCGCACGGCGTCTTGATCCAACAAACGGAGAACGTCCAGTCGGCCAGACAAATCCGGTTCACCGATGTCGGGCAAATCGAACAGATGCAGCTGATCATCCAATCGTATATCGACGAAGCCATCGAGGTTGAAAAAGCCGGATTGCAGGTGGAGTTTAAGCAGACGAAGGAGTACGAAATGCCTGAAGAGCTGCTCAACAAATTCGCTGAAATCCCCGAGTTGAAAACGGCCTTTGAAGCGTTGACGCCAGGGCGGCAGAGAGGGTATTTGTATTTTTTTGCCGGGGCCAAACAATCCAAAACCCGAGAGTCGAGGATTGAAAAGTATTTGCCGCATATTCTCGAAGGCAAGGGCATGGACGATAAGTAATGGTAGCGATTTAAGAAAAACTTTATTTTTACCCCCATTTCTTTTTAAATCCTTTTCCTTAACCTCAAGTTAGCGAGGCTTAGGAGGAACGATGGATGAAGAAATGGGGCTTTTTGCTTGTTGTCTTTGTCATCATAGGTTATCTCGTGTATGACGATCGGCAATCAGTCGATAGCGAGACGGTGACCATGCGTGACGATCAAGCGCAAGCGCAATCGCGATTGTCGCAAGACGAAATCTTCCAAGGGGACAAGCTCCCGGTTCAGATTACGAAGGATCAAATATTCAAAGGCAGCCTGCTGTTGGTGAATCGGGATCATCCCGTACGTGAAGCGAGCGAAGCGTCTGAGGCAGTCCAACTGTCGAAGCACCGGGACCTGATCGACGGATTCGTCTTATTGGACTCTGATATCCGGTTGTCGCCAAGCTTGCTCGGCAAGTTTACAACGATGGTTGAAGCTGCAGCAAATGACGGGGTTGTCCATTTCATGATCAGCAGCGGTTACCGGGACGAGGGCGAGCAAAGCGAACTGTATGAGAAGATGGGGCCCGATTATGCTCTGCCTGCCGGCTACAGCGAACACAATCTCGGATTGTCGCTGGATATCGGGTCCACGCAAGGGAAGATGGAGCGTGCCGATGAAGGCAAGTGGCTGGAAAAAAACGCTTGGAAATACGGGTTTATTTTACGGTACCCCAAGAACAAGACGGACGTTACGGGGATTCAGAATGAGCCGTGGCACTTTCGTTATGTCGGTCTGCCGCACAGCGCGATTATGCATAAGCACGATTTTGTGCTGGAGGAATATCTGGACTATTTGAAGCAGAAGAAGTCCATTACCGCTACAATCAGCCGGCAAAATTATCAAATCTCCTACTATCCGATCGCCAAGAAAACAACGATTTCGATTCCTGCGGGCAGCCGTTACGACATTTCGGGCAACAATGTCGATGGCGTGATCGTGACCGTGTTTTCCGGTTCCGGGCAACAGGAACTTGCATCCGATTGATGTTTTGCGGCAGTATGAGATAATACTTCATAATTATCTATGCATGCTTGAGGTGGGTCATGAAGCCGATCACGATCTTGATCGCGGACGACGAGCCGGAAATCGCGGATTTGATCGAACTGCACTTGTTGAAAGAGGGTTACCGCTGCATTAAGGTGTCCGACGGGCTGGAGGCCGTGAAGGCCGTTCGAGCGCTGCCCGTCGATTTGGCGATTCTCGATATCATGATGCCGAATCTGGACGGATACGAAGCGACCCAACTCATTCGGCAAAGCCACCATTTGCCCATCATTTTTCTAAGCGCCAAGACGAGTGATCTCGATAAAATCACGGGGCTTATTCAAGGAGCGGACGACTATGTGACCAAGCCGTTCAACCCGATGGAACTGGTCGCCCGCGTGAACGCACAGCTTCGGCGCGCGATGCAATTTAATCCGTTGGCGGCAGCGAGCGTATCGTCCGTGTTGGAGGCCGGCGGTTTGATCATTCATCCGGACCGGCGAACCGTATCGGTATTTGGCATCCCGGTCGAACTAACGCCGAAAGAATTCGATATTTTGTACCTGCTGGCCAGCCACCCGAAGAAAGTATTCAGCTCGGAAAATATATTCGAACGCGTGTGGAGAGAAGCTTACTACGAGGGCGGGAATACGGTCATGGTGCACATCCGCACTTTGCGGAAGAAGCTTGGGGAAGACAAGTACAAGAACCAATGGATCAAGACGGTGTGGGGAGTGGGGTATCGGTTCGATGGTTAATTTGACCCGCAGCTTCCGTTTCAATATGATTTTGCTATTCGGATTAAGCACGCTTTGCTCCGGTACGATCACTTACTTGATCTATAAGCTCCTCCAGAGCTATTATCGTACGACGAAGGTTGAAGACCCGCTGACGAAATATCGCCACATGATCAAGGATATCGGGGACGTCAATTTCTTCCTTCTCCTTTTTATTCCTCTTTCATTTTATTTCTTCTTTCTGTTCACGAAGCGATACTCGCATTATTTTCATGAAATATCGCGCGGCATCCACCAATTGGCGAACGGCGAATTTAACAATCGCATCAGCATACAATCCAACGACGAGTTCGAACAGATCGCCCGGGACATCCATCAGGCAAGCGAAAAATTACAGCAAGCGATGGAGAGGGGAGACTACGCGGAGAACAGCAAGGAGCAACTGGTGTTGAACTTGGCGCATGATCTCCGAACACCGCTCACTTCCGTGTTGGGATACTTGGATTACATTCTTCGCGGCGATGGGCTAACGGATGATCAGGTCAAACACTATACAAGCATTGCTTACACCAAGTCCCAGCGCCTGGAGAAGCTGATTGACGAATTGTTCGAAATCACGCGCATGAATTATGGCAAGCTTACGATAGACAAGCATCCGATCGATCTCAGCGAGCTTCTTATCCAATTGAACGAGGAAGTATATCCCGCTCTGGAAAATAACAACCTTGCCACCCGTTTGCACGTAACTCCGCATGTAATGATTCAGGGCGACGGAGAGCAATTGATGCGCGTATTCGAAAATCTGTTGACCAATGCGATTCGTTATGGCAAGGAGGGGAAATATGTAGATATTCATTGCCGTGTCGAAGGGGAGGCGGCCATCGTTCAAGTGATCAATTACGGCCATTGCATTCCGGCGGAACAACTGCCCTTTATTTTCGACATGTTCTATACTGGCGATAAGGCGCGGACGGAGCGGAAAGACGGCACTGGCATCGGCTTGTTCATCGCCAAAAACATCGTCGAGCAGCACATGGGCACCATTACGGCTCAAAGCGATGCCATTCGGACGGTGTTTGAGGTCCGTTTCCCGCAAATCGCGGCTTCACCCTCATTCAGAAATGGTATTTAATACGATTAATGATCCCCGTTTGACCTTCAAGGCCAAGTAGTTAACCCGCGAAAACTGCGGGTTTTTATGTTTTTTTTACACCTTTGCGGTTCTCTTTTTACCCCGTTTTTACGGGGGGGCGTATTACAATCAATTCAGTCATTAACTGCAGGGAAGGAAGGAGACGGTCTCATGCTGGATCTGTACATGATTGTATTGCTCGCGGGCACGTTCTGTATCTTTTACGGGTTTGCGGCGTGGTGCGACCGAGTAATCGGCGAAACCGGGGGAGAAAAGGAATGATTGTCGTTATCGTTTTCGCGGTTCTCGCGGAGGAGGCAAATCAATGGGCATCTTGCAAATACTGATCATCCTGGCAGCGGTCGTGCTGCTCGTGAAACCGCTAGGTACGTACGTGTACCATGTGTTCTCCAACGAACCGAACCGGACGGACCGCATCTTCGGACCGTTCGAACGGTTCCTATATAAGCTGGTTGGCCTGAAAGACCGCAGTGGCATGACGTGGAAAAGGTATGCGCTCGGCTTCCTGCTGACGAACGTAGTCCTCGTGGCGGTTGGCTACGCGATTCTGCGGCTGCAATCCTACCTGCCGATCAATCCGAACGGCACGGACAACATGGAACCGACACTGTCCTTCAATACCATCACGAGCTTCATCACGAATACGAACCTGCAGCACTATAGCGGGGAGAACGGGCTCTCGTATTTCTCGCAAATGGCGGTCATCATGATGATGATGTTCACGTCGGCCGCGACCGGGTTTTCGGTGGCGATGGCTTTCGTTCGCGGCTTGACAAGCAAAGGCCGAACGATCGGCAATTTCTTCGAGGATTTCGTCAAAGCGCACACGCGCCTATTCATACCCGCAGCGATCCTTGTGACGTTGCTGCTCGTGGCTCTCCAAGTACCCCAGACGCTGGATCCCCAGTTGACGGTGACGACGCTCGAAGGCGCCGTCCAGCACATCGCGATCGGGCCGGTCGCTTCGCTCGAATCGATCAAGCATCTGGGGACGAACGGAGGAGGATTTTTCGGCGCAAACTCGTCGCATCCGTTCGAAAATCCGAACCCGCTGACCAACGTCATCGAAATGTTGTCGATGTGGCTGCTGCCGGCTTCGCTACCTTACGCGTATGGTCTATTCGCGAAAAACCGCAAGCAAGGCTGGGTCGTTTTCGGCGCCATGCTGACGTTATTCGTCGCCTTCTTGTCGACCGTTTATTTCTCCGAGTTACGTGGGAACCCGGTTGTCAATGCGATGGGAATCGACGCTTCACAGGGCAGCATGGAGGGCAAAGAAGTCCGTTTCGGCATCCCGCAATCCGCACTGTTCACGGCCGTGACGACGGCGGCGACGACAGGGACGGTCAACAACATGCACGATACGCTGACGCCGCTGGGCGGCATGGTTCCGTTGGCGCAGATGATGCTGAACGTCGTATTCGGCGGCAAAGGCGTCGGATTGATCAACATGCTGATGTATGCCATCCTTGGCGTGTTCCTATGCGGATTGATGGTCGGCCGGACGCCGGAATTTCTCGGACGCAAGATCGAGGCGCGCGAAATGAAGCTGATCGCGGTGGCGATCCTGGCACATCCGTTCATCATTCTCGTGCCGTCCGCGATCTCGTTCCTGACGGACCTTGGCCAAGGCTCGATTTCGAATCCCGGTCCCCACGGCATTTCTCAGGTGCTGTACGAATTTACGTCTTCCGCGGCGAACAACGGATCGGGGTTCGAAGGTCTCGCGGATAATACGCCGTTCTGGAACATCATGACGGGCATGGTCATGCTGCTCGGCCGGTATATTTCGATGATCGCGATGCTGGCCGTCGCCGGATCGCTCGTGCGCAAGCAGATGGTGCCCGAAACAATCGGCACATTCCGCACGGACAATACGCTCTTTTACGGCATTCTGCTCGGCACGGTCCTGATTATCGGGGCACTGACTTTCCTGCCTTCGATCGTGCTCGGCCCGATTGCCGAACATTTGAAGCTGGGATAAACGGGAGTGAACGGATATGAGCCAAACACGCAGATCATTGCTGACTTCCTCAATCGTCAAACGGGCGATCCTGGACAGCTTCCTGAAATTGAATCCGATCAGCATGATGAGAAATCCCGTCATGTTCGTCGTCGAGATCGGCACGTTCATCGTCTTGCTGATGCTGCTTATTCCCGGTTATTTCAAGTCGGAAGACGACATCGGATTTAATCTGTCCGTATTTTTCATCCTGTTATTCACCGTCGTCTTCGCGAACTTCGCGGAGGCACTGGCGGAAGGACGCGGGAAAGCGCAGGCGGACTCGCTGAAACAATCGAAAAAAATAACGACGGCAAACAAGATGGTCAGCGGCTCCGTGAAAGTCGTTCCTTCCACGGAGCTGCGCAAGGGCGATATTGTCGTCGTGTCGCAAGGAGAAATGATCCCCGGGGACGGCGAAGTTACCTCCGGTCTCGCTTCCGTCGATGAATCGGCGATTACGGGTGAATCGGCGCCGGTCATCAAGGAAGCGGGCGGCGATTTCAGCTCGGTGACGGGAGGGACTCGCGTCGTCAGCGACGGGATCGTCGTTCGAATTACCGCCGATCCCGGCGAGTCGTTCCTCGATCGGATGATCTCCCTCGTGGAAGGCGCCGAGCGCCAGAAGACGCCGAACGAACTTGCGCTGAACACGCTGCTCATCAGCCTCACGATGATCTTCCTGATCGTCGTCGTCACGCTCGGCCCGATGGCCGGCTACTTGGGCGTCGATCTGAAAGTCCCGGTGTTGATCGCCCTCTTGGTATGCCTCATTCCGACGACGATCGGCGGCCTGTTGTCCGCCATCGGGATCGCCGGGATGGACCGGGTGACGCAATTCAACGTGCTGGCAATGTCCGGCAAGGCAGTCGAGGCGGCCGGAGACATCGGAACGATGATTCTGGACAAGACGGGTACGATCACGTACGGGAACCGTATGGCCAGCGAGTTCATCCCGACAGGCGGCGCCGACTTGGAGACGGTCGCCGAATGGGCGGCGGTCGGTTCGGTCCATGACGAGACGCCGGAGGGCCGTTCGGTCATCGAGCTTATGAAAAAACAAGAGTTGAGATACAATGAAACGATCGCGGAGGGTGCGGAATTCATCGCGTTCCAAGCCGATACCCGGATGAGCGGCGCCGACTTGCAAGACGGGCGCAAAGTCCGCAAGGGCGCGGTCGATGCCGTGAAGAAGTGGGTCGCCGCGCAAGGGGGCAAGATTCCGGCTGACCTTGACGACCGCAGCGACGCGATCGCACGCGAAGGCGGAACGCCGCTTGCCGTTGCCGTCGACAACCGCATTTACGGCTTGATCAATTTGAAGGACACGGTGAAACCCGGCATGCGTGAGCGGTTCGAACAGCTGCGGCAGATGGGCATCCGAACGATCATGTGTACCGGGGACAATCCGCTGACCGCCGCGACGATCGCGAGGGAAGCCGGCGTCGACGACTTCATCGCCGAGAGCAAGCCGGAAGACAAGATAGCGGTCATCCGACGCGAGCAGGCGGATGGCAAGCTCGTCGCCATGACCGGCGACGGCACGAACGACGCTCCCGCGCTCGCGCAAGCGGACGTCGGGCTCGCTATGAACAGCGGCACCGTCGCGGCCAAAGAAGCGGCCAACATGGTCGACCTCGACTCCGACCCGTCGAAGATCATCGAGGTCGTATCGATCGGCAAACAGCTGCTCATGACCCGCGGCGCGCTGACGACGTTCAGCATCGCGAACGACATCGCCAAATATTTCGCGATCATCCCGGCCATGTTCATTCTCGCAATCCCGGAAATGCGCGCGCTGAACGTCATGGGACTCGGGTCGCCGCAATCGGCCATTCTGTCGGCTTTGATCTTCAACGCGATCATTATCCCGCTGCTCATCCCGCTGGCGATGAAGGGCGTCGCCTACAAGCCGATGAGCGCCTCCCGACTGCTCAGGCGCAATATCGTCGTGTACGGATTGGGCGGTGTTATCGTTCCCTTCGTCGGGATCAAGCTGATCGATCTAATTGTCCATCTGTGGGTTTAATCGAACGTTAGGGAAAAGGGAGGTAGCGCGTCATGAATAAATTCGCCAGCCCGACCGGCATCGCCGTGGGCGCTTCGTATGTCGGTATCGCGCTCCGAATGAGTCTCGCATTCATTCTCTTGTGCGGCATTATATATCCACTTGCCTGTACCGGTCTCGCCCAACTGCTCATGCCACGCAACGCGAACGGGAGTTTGATCGAGAACGATGCGGGCCAAGTCGTCGGCTCCGAGTTGATCGGCCAGCCGTTTGCGGATCCGAAATTTTTCCAAGGCCGCGTGTCGAGCATTGAATACAACGCGGCAGCTTCCGGCTCGAACAACTATGCGCCGTCCAATCCGGCACTCTTGGATCGCTTACGGGCGTCGATCGAACAATGGAAGACCGACAATCCCGAGGTTCCGATTTCCAAGCTGCCGATCGCCTTAATCACGAACTCCGGCTCCGGGCTTGATCCGCATATCACGCCGGAATCCGCCGAAGTGCAGGTGCCCCGGATCAGCAAACTGACGGGCGTCGCGCCGGACGTACTCCGGAAGCTGATCGAGAAGCATACGGACGGGCGGGACCTCGGCGTATTCGGGGAACTGCGGGTCAACGTGCTGCTGTTGAATCTGGATTTGCATTCGTTGCTGAAATAGGCCCGGCATGGGAGGGTTCGGACGGAAGACGCCAGAGGAATTGCTGTATTCGATTTATAAAATCCAGCGCGGCAGACTGAAAGTGTATATCGGCGCCGTCAGCGGCACCGGGAAGACGTATCACATGCTGCGCGAAGGGCAGTCGCTGAAGGAGCAGGGGATCGACGTCGTCATCTGCGCGGTGACCACGATGCGAAGACCGGAAACCGTCCAGCAGCTAGGCGGGCTGGAACGGATTCCGAGCATCCACTGGCATAAGGATGGCGAGGAGAAAAAAGACCTGGACGTGGACGCCTTGATCCGGAGGAACCCGGAGGTCGTGCTCGTCGATGGGCTCGCGCACCGCAACCGGCCTGAGGCTCGGCACCCGACACGCCTGGACGATATTCAAACGCTGCTTGGCCGCGGAATCAGCGTCATTACGACCGTCAACGTCTACGAGATGGAGGAACTGGCTGAGCTCGCCCATAAGCTGACCGGCATCAAGCCAGAGACGACGATTCCGTCCGAAGCGCTGGAGCTGGCGGACGAAGTGCGCTTGATCGACGTCAGCCCGGAAACGGTGCTGAAGCGGTTGGAGGAAGGAAAGCTTGGCGGCGTCAAAGACCCCGGCCTGCTGAAGCGCGGCAATGTCGGGAAGCTGCGCGAGCTCGCGCTGCGGCTCGTCGCCGAGGACGTCAACGAATCGCTGGAGAGGCATCGGGAGCAGGAGGGACTGCTGGGGCCGTCGGGAGCAGCCGAACGCATTCTCGTCTCCGCGCAATATCATTGGAACGGATCGATCCATATCCGGCGCGGGCAGCAGATCGCCAAGCGGCTCGGCGGCGATATGCGGGTCGTGACGTTCGTCCGTCCCGGCAAGCCGCTGTCCGCGGAGGCTGCAGTGTTCAAACGGTCGATCGTCAAACTGACGGAGAAGGTGGGAGCGACGTTCGAAGAGCTTCCGCTAGGAGCACGGCGACGCATCCCAAGCGCTCTCGTTCGGTACGCGATGGCGAGCAACGTGACTCGAATCGTCCTTGGCCATTCCAAAATGACCCACTTTCAGGAATTATGGAAGGGCTCATTCGGGAACGCCGTGCTGAAGCGCATCCGGAACGCGGACGTGTTCTTCGTCGCCGACCGAGCCGAACGCGAAGGAGAGCGGGTGCTTCCGGCGATGTCGCGTCAGCGTTCGGACTCGTCATCCCCGTACCGCAGGCTCAGTGCCCAGGAAATCGAGCGGAAGATCGAACGGATCAAGCGGGGAACGTTCAAGGTGTATGTCGGCGCGGCGCCGGGAGTCGGGAAAACCTATAAAATGCTGCGGGAAGGCAACGATTTGCTGGATAAACGCATCGACGTGTGCATCGGCTTGCTCGAAACGCACGGAAGGAAAGAAACGTTGGCCCAAGTCGGAAACTTGGAGGCGATCCCTCGCGCCGTCATCGATTATCGAGGCGCTCGGCTTACGGAAATGGACGTACCGGCTATCCTCGCACGGAGGCCCGAAGTCGTGCTGATCGACGAGTTGGCGCATACGAACGTGCCCGGCAGCCGGAACCGCAAGCGTTACGAAGACGTTTCGGAAATATTGGAGGCCGGGATCTCGGTCATATCGACGATAAACGTCCAGCACCTGGAGAGCTTGAATGACGCAGTAGAGCAAATCTCGGGCATCCGCGTGCGCGAGACGGTACCGGACAGCATTCTTCGGCTGGCGGATGAAGTCGAGCTGATTGACGTAGCGCCGAAGACCCTTCAAGATAGAATGAAGGAAGGGAAGATTTACGCGTATGATAAGATCGACCAGGCGCTCGGCCATTTTTTCAAAACGGGCAATTTGATCGCGCTTCGAGAGCTTGCACTTCGAGAAATCGCGGACGACGTGGACGAACGGTTGGAATCGTGGGAACGAAACGGCTCCTTGCGCGGCCCATGGCGTAATCGCGAGGTCGTATTCGTCGGCGTGACGACGGGTCCCCATGCCGAGCGGCTGATCCGCCGGGGATTCCGCATCGCGCATCGTCTCAAGGCGGAATGGCATGTCCAACACGTGCAGGTGGGCCGGATCGTCGACGGCGACACGGAGAAGCGGATGGACGCGCTGCGCGATCTCACGGTCCGTCTCGGCGGACAGTTCGCAGTGGAAAGGGCTGACACGGCCAGTCGCATCCCGGATATCCTGCTCGCCAAAGCCCTCGTCTATCGCAGTACGCAGATGATCGTCGGTCAATCCCGCCGGGGGCGATGGTCCGCGTGGTTCCGGAATTCCGTCGTCCGGACGGCGCTGCGCCGCGGCCGTCATATGGACGTACTCGTAGTGGCGGACTTCGATCCGAACATGAAGAAATTCGAAACCTAAGGGGGCGGACGGACTGCAGCCGTCGACGACGACCAAATGGACGACATACCTCGGAATCACGCTGCTGATCGCCGTGCTGACGGTTGTCCTGAAAGCCTTCGATCACGCCTTCGACCCAGTGAACATGGCGCTGATTTACTTGTTGCCGGTGATGCTCAGCGCCATGTACGGGAGGATCCGGCCGGCGATTTTTACGGCCGTTGCCGGCGTGCTCGCGTTCGATTTTTACTTCGTGCCGCCTTCGTTGAGCTTCACAGTGGCGGATCTTCGCTATTTGGTCTCATTCTTCGTATTTCTGGCCGTCGCCATACTGACCGCCACCCTTGCCGCGCGGTTGAAGCAGCAGCTGTATTATGCCGAACGAAGGGAAGCCCTGACTGCCTCCCTGTATGCACTGAGCCGCCAAATGAGCGCGATCACGGACATCCGCGCGTTGCTCGATAATGTGACTCAAGTGGTAACGCGAACGATCGGAACGGAAGCGGCGGTCTTCTTGCCGGACGAGAACCGGGAGCTGGCGTTGGCGTCCCGTTCCTCTTCGCATTCGGACTGGGGCGCCGGAGAGTCGGAGCGGGCCGTCGCGCGTCTGGCGTTCGAACACGGAGAGCCGGTCGGCAAGGGAACGAACACGCTGCGCGAGGCATCCGCCTATTACGTTCCGTTTCGTACGGAGGATCGAACTTACGGTGTTCTTGCGGTCAACCTGAAGGAGGCTCCAGCCTCCTTCTCGCCGGACAACCGGCGCTTGCTCGAAGCGATGGCAGACTTGGCGGCAAGCGCGATCGCCCGCGTGAAGTTCGCGGAGGAAGCCAAGATCGCGCAATTGACCGCAGAATCGGAACGGCTGCGGACTGCGCTGCTGGATTCCGTCTCCCATGAATTGCGGACGCCGCTCGCGACGATCGCCGGTTCGGTGACGGGGCTGCTGGAGGGCGACGAGCTGTTCTCCAAGGAAGAACGGATGGAGCTGCTGACGACGGTCCGCGACGGTGCGATGCGCATGAACAGATTGGTGACGAATTTGCTGGGGATGGCGCAATTGGAAAGCGGCATGCTCCGACTTCGCAAACAATGGTGCGACGTGGGGGAACTGATCGGCGTCGCGCTCACGCAGTTGAAAGCTTTCCAGCAGCATCGCACGTTCAAGGTGTCGCTTCCGGACGAGCTGCCGTTAGTTCTCGGGGACGAGGCGCTGCTCGAGCAGCTCTTGGTCAACATGATTAGCAATGCAATCAAGTATTCGCCGGATTCCAGCGAAATCCGCATCGAGGTGAAGATCGAACTCGGCCGGATGGCCGTCTCTGTCGCCGACCAAGGCATCGGAATTCCTCCGGCCGAACGGGAACTTATTTTCCGCAAATTTTATCGATCGCATACCACACGCCATTTGACGGGAACGGGGCTGGGTCTGGCCATCTGCAGAGGAATCGTCGAGCTGCACAGGGGAACGATCGCCGCGGAGCCGAACGGCGGCAAGGGGACGGTCGTTTCGTTCACACTCCCGGCAGAGCAGACGGCCGAACAGCACTTCGCATTCCAGGAAGGGGAGAATTGACTGGCATGTCGGTACAAGACAGCGGGGCGCGCGTTCTGATCATCGACGACGAACCCCAGATCCGCAAATTGTTGAAGGTGAATTTGCACGCCCACCGGTACGACATCCTCGAAGCCGCGTCGGGCGAAGAGGGCTTGCTGCACGCCTCGACCCTGCACCCCGACCTCATCGTCTTGGACCTGGGGCTGCCTGATCTCTCCGGCATGGAGGTATTGCAACGGGTGCGGGAATGGTCCCGCGTGCCGATCATCGTGCTGACGGCGAAGGATCGGGAAGCGGACAAAATCGCCGCTCTGGACGGAGGCGCTGACGATTACGTCACCAAGCCTTTCAGCATGGGGGAGCTGGTGGCGAGAATCCGCGTTGCACTTCGCCACGTGGCGAAGCGCGACGACGAACCCGTCCTGCAATTCGGAGAGCTGACGATCGATCTGGCCGGGCGCCTGGTTACATTGCGCGGGGAACGGGTGAAGCTTACGCCGATCGAATACGACTTGCTGAAAGTGCTGGCGTCTCACGCCGGCAAAGTCGTCACCCAGCGACAATTGCTTCAGCAAGTGTGGGGCGGCCATCACCACGAGTCGGATAGCCACTATTTGCGCATCTACATCGGCCATCTGCGCAAGAAACTGGATGAAGACCCGGCTTGTCCTCGGTATATCATGACGGAACCGGGAATCGGCTATCGATTTCTTGCGGGGGACTTCTAAACCTCTAATCTAACCTAAAAAAGAACCTGGGTCCTTGTACCAGGTTCTTCGTTATTGCATATGAACAATCACGATGATATAATCAAAGAACGACTGAAATGTATGTAGACATAAATATCTTATCCTACATCTTAATGATACCATGTCGGTGAGTGCATGTCAAATGTTTTTCTCAAATTTATGGTGGGGAGAGATGTTCAATGCGTTCATTCGTTCTCGGCTTCCAGGAAATCGGGAAATCGCAGCTCGGGCTCGTTGGCGGTAAAGGGTTGAATTTGGGGGAGCTAACGAAGATTCAGCAAATTCAAGTGCCGGAAGGATTCTGCGTGACAACTGAGGGATATCGGATGGCGGTTGAACACAATATAACCTATCAAGCTTTATTGGATCAATTCACCATGCTGAAGGCGGAAGAACGGGAAGCAGTCAGCGAAATCTCCAGGAAAATTAGACAAACCATCGAGGAGGTTGAAATACCTGCCGAGGTGGAGGAAGCCGTGACGCGCGAAATCTCCCGATTTGGCGAGAAACACGCCTATGCCGTACGTTCAAGCGCGACTGCCGAAGACTTGCCGCACGCTTCCTTTGCCGGTCAACAAGACACTTATTTGAATATTGTCGGCGTAGATCCGATCCTGCAGCATATCCGCAAATGCTGGGCTTCCCTATTCACCGACCGCGCGGTCATATACCGGATGCGGAACGGGTTCGACCACCGTCAAGTTTCCATTTCCGCTATCGTACAAAGGATGGTTTTCCCGCATGCTTCGGGAATACTATTTACCGCGGACCCGATAACGTCGAGCCGCAAGCTGCTGTCGATCGATGCCGGCTTCGGCCTTGGTGAAGCGCTGGTCTCCGGGCTCGTATCCGCCGATGGTTATAAAGTGCGGGAAGGGGAAATCGTCGATAAGCGGATCGCAACCAAGAAGGTGGCGGTCTATGGACGACAAGGGGGCGGAACGGAAACCCGGCAGCTCGATCCTGACCATCAACAGGCGCAGACGCTAACGGATTCGCAAATATTACAGCTGGCACGCATCGGTAGACAGATCGAAGCTTACTTCGGCCTGCCGCAAGATATCGAATGGTGTTTGAACCAGGATACCTTCCATATCGTCCAGAGTCGGCCGATCACGACTTTATATCCGATTCCTGAGGCGAATGATCAAGAAAATCACGTTTACGTATCTGTCGGCCACCAACAAATGATGACCGACCCCATCAAACCATTAGGATTGTCCTTCTTCCTGTTAACGACTCCCGCTCCCATGCGTACAGCTGGCGGAAGATTGTTTGTCGACGTTGCGCCAATATTGGCTTCACCTGCCGGCAGGGAAGCATTATTACAGCTGGGACAATCCGATCCGCTCATCAAAGACGCGCTAATGATCATCATAGAAAGAGGAGATTTCATCAAGTCGTTGCCGAATGATCATTCGGCGCCAAATCCCGCCAGAAGCAATCCGGATTTGCTCGCACAATTCGATTGCGATCCGACAATCGTTGCGGATTTGATCAAGCACAGTCAAGCGTCAATCGAACAGTTGAAACATAACATCAGGATGCAGTCCGGCACGGGTTTATTTGAATTTATTCAGGAAGATATTCAGCAGCAATTGAAGAAGATCTTGTTCGACCCGCAAAGCTCGAGCGTGATTATGGCCGGCATGGCTGCCTCATCATGGATCAATGAGAAGATGAGCGAGTGGCTAGGCGATAAGAACGCGGCAGACACGCTATCGCAATCCGTCCCCTATAATATTACTTCGGAGATGGGGCTCGAGCTGATGGATGTCGCAGATGTCATTCGTCCTTATCCGGAAGTCGTCGATTATTTGCAGCAAGTAAAAGACGATAATTTCATGGGCGAATTAAATAAGCTTGATGGGGGACGAGAAGCCCAAGACGCGATTCAAAATTATCTCGACAAATACGGAATGCGGTGCGCCGGAGAAATCGACATCACGAGAACGCGTTGGAGTGAACAACCGTCAAAGCTTGTTCCGATGATCCTTAACAACATTAAACACTTTGAGACTCACGCCAGCAGCCGGAAATTCGAGCAGGGGCGACAGGAAGCTCTGGCAAAGGAACAAGAGCTGTTAGCACGATTGAAGCAGTTGCCGGACGGCGAACAGAAGGCACATGAAACGAAACGGGTGATTGACATCATCCGAGGTTTCGGCGGGTATCGGGAATATCCCAAATACGGCATGGTCAACCGCTACTTTATCTATAAGCAGGCATTGCTGAAAGAAGCCGAACGGCTTGTTCAAACAGGCGTCATACGCGAAAAAAAAGATATTTACTTCCTCACATTCGAAGAATTTCAGGAAGCAGTCCGCACGAAACAATTGGATAACCGAATCATCCGCAAAAGAAGAGAAGAGTACAATTTTTTCGAAAAATTAACGCCGCCGCGCGTGATCACGTCCGATGGAGAGATTATTACGGGAGCGTACAAACGAGACAATGTTCCATCCGGAGCGATCGCCGGGCTGGCGGTTTCTTCCGGGGTAATCGAGGGCCGTGCACGTGTCATCTTGAACATGGAAGAGGCGAATCTGGAAGAGGGAGATATTTTGGTCACCGCGTTTACCGATCCGAGCTGGACACCGTTGTTCGTATCCGTCGCAGGCCTGGTTACCGAAGTCGGCGGTCTGATGACCCATGGCGCCGTAATCGCACGCGAATATGGCTTGCCGGCCGTTGTCGGTGTGGAGAATGCGACGAAGCTGATCCTAGACGGTCAACGCATTCGCGTGAATGGAACGGAAGGGTATGTCGAAATATTGTGAATGAGCCGATTTGCGATTCGTTTCTCGCGGGTGGTAAGATGAACGTACCTGTTCCGATGTTGAGAAAGCTGCTTTGGGGGACGACAGTTTGGAAATCTTGATGACCGTGATTTTGCTGCTCGTCTGTTTGGTGATTTCCAATATTATCAGCCACTATGTGTCATTCATCCCTACCGCCTTGACGCAGATTGCATTAGGGATCGTCGTAGCGCTCGTCTACCGCGAATTCCATCTGGAGATCGAGACGGAATGGTTCTTGCTCTTGTTCGTCGCTCCACTTCTATATAATGACGGAAGGCATTTTCCGAGGGACGAGTTGTGGAAGATGAGGGCGCCGATATTCGGCAATGCCATCATCCTCGTGCTGCTGACAACGATCGGTGGCGGCTACTTCATCCATTGGATGATCCCCGGCATTCCGCTTGCAGCCGCCTTTGCATTAGCCGCCATTCTGTCGCCTACGGATCCGGTCGCGGTGAATGGAATTGCCAAACGCATTCATCTTCCGGCGAAAGTGTTAAATCTCGTGCGCGGCGAGTCCTTGATCAACGATGCCTCCGGGCTGGTCGCGTTTAATTATGCAGTTGCCGCGGTCGTTACCGGTTATTTCTCCTTGCGGGAAGCGGTCTTCGATTTTACGTACATGTTTATCGCAGGGGCTGTCCTGGGACTTGTTCTCAGCCTTCTAATGACGTGGCTCCGATATACGCTGCGCAGGAAAGGAATCAACGACGTTACGCTGCACTCGTTGCTTCAATTGTTGACGCCGTTTCTTATCTTCATCGTTACCGAGGAGATGTTGCACGCTTCCGGAGTCATTGCGGTCGTATTGGGCGGCATCGTCCATTCCTTGCTTCGGGAGAGGGCGGAGCCGATGCAAGCCGAAGAACAGGTGCTGACAGAAAATGTTTGGTCCACGGTTTTGTTTATTTTGAACGGGGCTGTATTCCTTCTGCTTGGCTTGATCATTCCCCCGTCCATTCGCTCAACGGTCGAGAATCCCAATATCCATAACACCCTTGCAATCGAATATGTGTTGGCGATAGGTGCCGTAATATTGGCTATCCGATTCGTCTGGTCTTTCTTCTTCTCCTATTATGAATATCGAATGAAAGGAAAAGAAGATGCCGCCAAGCCGACAGTGATCATGACCTTGATCGTTAGCCTCACAGGCGTTCGTGGAGCCGTGACGATGGCCGGCGTGTTGTCCATTCCGTTGTTCATTGAGGGTGGGGCGCTGTTTCCGGAGCGATCGCTCATCATCTTCTTGGCTGCAGGTGTCATTATGTTCACCTTGCTTGCCGCCACCGTATTTCTTCCGCTGTTAAGCAAGGGGGAGACGGCAGCAAGGGATTCCTCCATTTACATGGACACGAACGAAGCCAAGAGCAAGCTTCTGCTGGCGGCTTTAATGAAGATCCGTTCGGAAATCAACGATGACAACGAAACCGCTGCTTATCAACTGATGGATGAGTATAAGAAGGTGTTCAAGCAAGTTCATATCGGGCTGAATTCGCGTGAAGAGGGCGGCGGCAGCGGGTTCATGAAACAAATCATGGACGTCCGGTTAATGGCGCTGAAGGCCGAGAGAAAATACATTCAGGAAGCGATGGCCCGCGGAGAGATGGATGAACAATTATTCGAAAGATTCGAGAGTGTCCTTGAGTTGCGTGAAGAGGCGTTGTCCCGGGACGTCGGTTCCCGATTCAAATTCCTTGTTGGGAGCGTCTGGCGGCACTGGAGACGTTCAACCGGCAACAATCGGCGTAATCGCGGCAAGGAGCGTACGGCCATTCGGCAGATGGGAAAGGTTATCCAGCTGAAAGCCTCGCAAGCAGCTCTTGAGCGTCTGGAAGCCTATGCGGACGGAAATGAGAAAGAAAATATCGCATACGCCGTCATTCTCGACTATAAGCAAATGATCGACCGACTGAAAGGATCTGAACAGTTCAATGAAACGATTGAAGCGCAGAAAGAAGAATTGAGGATTCGGGTCATCGACGTGGAACGCGCGGAGATCCGGCGCCTGTTCGAGGACGGGGAGATCACCGGCGAGCAAGCGAAGGACTTGAGAAGAATGATCAATTCGATCGAGAGCGCAACGTTGTTCGAACATAAGGAATAAATAGAGCCCAATCCGCCCGTGTGGCTCGATTGGGCTTTTATTAATCATGGAATAGGGTTATTATCTACTACAAGCTAAAAATAAGAAGGAAGCCGGGATTATATTACACAACGCCAATAAGCAGTCCCATGTGAACTGATCTGATGGTGTTGATGATGTAGGAGGCCAATACCGGATGAAAACACGATTCAGAGCCATTTTCGCTCCTGCATCTATCCGATCTGCGAGTTGGATGGCATGCCTGTTGATAGCAGTTATTCTAGCCGGAGGAACACTGGTCTCCTGCCAAGCCAGGCCGGGTTCAACTACATCTTCACCGTCCCCTGTAGTTCATCAGGACGAGGAGCAATGGCATGCGTTTGATCGTATCTATACTCTTTTTGGGCAAAATCAGGATAAAGTGTGGAAAGTTCTATTCCCGGATGGATCTCCCCAATTTGAAAAGAGTGAAACGACTGCCAGCTCGTCCTACTGGATCGATGAAAGCATTCCTTTGAATGATATCGATACAACCATTCAATTGGGCTTTCATCATGACATTCTTATGTCTGTCTTATATCGATTTGATCGACCGGAAGATGCATTAACGACCAGTCGAGCATTAATCGATCATCTGGACGATTTCGCAGGCTTGACTCACTTGACGACAGAATCCTCCAATCGTCTTGCGTCATTGACCGAGGTGCCTGATGCTGCTGAGTTTCCGAAAGAATACTTCGAAGATTGGGAGATCACGCTGCCTTCGGATATTGTCGCTGTTCTTCTTCCTGACCAAGAGGTTGCCGAGCATGCATTTCAGTTAAGACTTAGCCTGTCTTTCCTGGATGCATCGACAGCTACCATTCAAGTTAGATATATGGAGGTTCGCGGTAGTCTGCAATCAGCCCGTGTTGCCGATTGATAGCTGCAAGAATAAAAGCCTGCAGGTCTAGTTCCGGTCGGTGCATCCGATGTCTGCTCTGTATGTACGAAGGTTCATATCGAATGTTATGATACAGAGGGGCACGATATCCATTTCTAGAAGCCGGATGAATCTATCGTCATTCTGGTGAACTTCTCGAATCGAATCCAGGGCGCGGAGATGAACAGCGGGAAGACCGGTGCCGATTACCCGCGTTACTGAAATGTGAGTGGGCCGTCAGTATAAGTGGATGTTATTCATCCTCACTTTACGTTACGATAAAATAGTGGACGACAGTCTGCATCGCAAGCGGAGGGGATGGAGCTGGAAAACTTCGCATGTCTATACGTGATTCGCGGCGAACCCTACCGATCGGGCACTTACGTGGATCTAAGCGCGGATGAAACCCGTTTTGGCCGGTTATCCAATCAGTCTAAGCCGGATTTGGCCTTTACGAACGCTTTTATTTCCCGGCAGCATTTCGTCATTCGCAGGAAGCAGGACAAGGCGTTGTTGTACGATTTGGGGAGCCGTCACGGAACGGAGGTCAACGGTATACGGCTAACGCCGCACACGCCGTATCCTCTGAAAAATTTTGATATCATTAAGCTCGCCAAAGGGATGGTTGTCCTTCACTTCTCTTATACGTTTGCCGAACAAACCCTTGAAATCGAACCGCTTGGTAATACCCAGCAGTTGGAAGTCCCGGAGCTTCGGCTAGCCATTCATTGGGAGAAAAGAGAATGCGTAGTGGACGGCAAGCGGATCCCGATGTCCGAAAAAGAATATTTGCTGATTCGTGTGTTGCATGAGAATGCGAATCGGCTCGTTCCGCTTGAGGAAATCAAATCCAGCGTGTGGCCGGAACGATCGCCGGGATCGGATGGCGTCCCGGATGTAACGCTGGACGAATTGAATGCCTTGATCTACCGGGTTCGCAAAAAATACGGCAAAGACACCATTCTTATTAGCGCTGTGCGCGGCATCGGCTACGTACTCGAATCGGAATTGGTATCATCATGATAGAAGAAAGTGGGATAACCTCATGAAGTATATACAAGCGGAATATTCAAGCTCGCTGAATGGCACGGTACATATACCCGGGGCGAAGAACAGCTCTCTTGCCTTGCTTGCCGCAGCCTGTCTGGCTGACGATGTCGTAACGCTGGAGGGCATCCCGCGCATCGACGACGTCCGGATCATTGCCGGGATAAGCCGGGATATCGGAATGGAGCTGACACAGGAAGGCAGTCGAGTCATAATCGACCCACGCTCGATTCACAGCGCCGTGATCGACCCGGCCAAAGCTTCGAGCTACCGGGCATCTTATTATTTTGCGGGAGCGCTGTTGTCCAAATTCGGCAAAGTCATGATCGGATTTCCGGGCGGCGACGATTTCATTTCAAGACCAATCGATCAGCATATAAAGGTGTTTCAGGCGCTTGGAGCACAGGTGCAAATCTGCCACGATTACTACGTGGTTGAGGCTGCCGAGCTGAGAGGCGCGGATATTTATTTCGACACTCTCACCTGTGGCGCGACGATTAATGCGATGCTGGCGGCCGTGCGGGCCAAAGGGCGGACGCAGCTGCACAACGCGGCTGTGGATCCTGAGGTCGTTGATATGGCGACCTTCCTGAACCGGCTCGGGGCTCGGATTTACGGGGCGGGGACGGAGCGGATCCGGATTGAAGGTGTCCCTTATTTAAACGGAGGGAAGCACACGGTAATTCCGGATCGGCTGATCGCCGGGGCTTTTCTAATGGCGGCCGGGCTCAATGGGGGGCAGGTTACCGTCATGGACGTCATCCCCGAGCATCTTGGCGCCTGCTTGGCCAAGCTGAGGGAGGTGGGGATGCATGTGGAATGCGGCGAGAACCACATTACGGCTCATGGTACCGGTTTGCTGAAGGCAACGCGGATCCGCGCAGGCATGTATCCCGGCTTCGCCACCGATTTACAACAGCCTATGACTGCTCTTCTGTTGCAAGCCAAGGGCAAGAGCATCGTTACCGACCGCGTCTTTCCGAAGCGGTTCGCTCATGTGCCGCAGCTGCGGCGGCTCGGCGCAGAGATCGAGCTGCGGAAAGAGAGCGCGTTTATCCGCGGCGGGGTTCCACTGCAGGGAGGCTGGGTGCATGCTACCGATGTACGTGCCGGCACCTGCCTGCTGCTGGCCGGTTTAACAGCCGCAGGTAAAACGTGTATTACGGGCGTCGAGCACATTGAGCGCGGCTATGAGGATATCGTCAGCAGCTTTCGATCCTTAGGAGCCAAGATCTCCATGCGCAAGTTGGATGAAGCCAGCGAAGTTTCGGCAGCCGCGAGTGTAACATCAGGGGAACTGTCATGAACAACAAGATCCCGAATATCTATCCATCTATGGATTGGAAGTGTTCGGCTGATTTGCGCTTCGTTTCTCGCGGATGGTAAGATGAATGTATTGCCTATACGTGGAAGGAGCGATTGAAGCATGTATCAAACGCTGCAACAATTTCTGGATGATTGGAAGCATGAATCGTCGTTGACATCGAACGTTCTGACTGTCCTGACGGACTCGTCTCTGGGCCAAACCGTAACAGAAGCGAAAGGAAGGTCGCTGGGAGAACTGGCATGGCACTTGGCAACGAGCGTAACTGGGATGCTCAGTGCCGGCGGACTGCAAATTGAAGGCCCGGGTTTTTCGGCCCCCGTCCCCAGTCATGCGCAAGACATCGTCCAAGGCTACCGGCAAGTAAGCGAGGCAGCATCTGCAGCGCTCAAGGAGCAATGGACCGATGCGAAGCTGGCCGAACCTCTCCTGTTATTTGGCAGAATCGAAACGACGTATGCCGGCTTGCTGACACTCGTCGTTCGCCACCAAATCCATCACCGCGGACAGATGACGATTCTGATGCGGCAAGCCGATCTTGTTCCTCCTGGCGTCTACGGACCTAACGAGGAAGAGGGAGCAGCGATCCGCGCAGGCAAATAAGCAGGAAGGGGATATCCCGTTATAACGGCGATGCAACGAGGGAAACCTTCGCATCGCCTTTTGTTGTTAATAGGTCCTAGGGGGTTGCTGAATGTCTGTCATACCTGATGCATCGAGACGAGCGGTAATTTCTGCCCTGACCAATGCAATAGAACTTGGATAGTATGCGTTTACTCAAGATTGGCTCCTCGGAGCGTTCAGTCTTTTAGAATGACGTTGGGAACGAAACGAATATAGACAAGTTCTCCTGCCAGTTCAACAATAGTCTGAGTAACAATAATAGCTGCAACTAATGTGTTCCAATTGTCAGGCAAAGCTAGAGCGAGCGGGAGGACCACGAGGGAATTTCTTGTTCCCGAACTAAAAATAACTGCACGCCCCGACTGTACGTCTACGCGAAACCATTTTACGATATAACGAGAAATAAAAGGTATAATGAGCATGAATGCGATATATACCGGTATAACTTGTATGAGAATGTCCGAGTAACCGGATAATTTATCGATTTGGGACGCTACGATTACAAATAATGTGAGCGCCATAAACGGTACAGGAATCCAAGCAGAAACATCGATTAACAATTGGCCGCCTTTAGGCTTTTTCTTGAACAGTAGTTGTAGGCCTATAGCCAATAGAAGCGGTAGTACGATGATAATCAGGAACGATTCTATGAATGGGCCTGGACTCACGATTTCGGACGCTTGCTTGCCTATGAAGATCCATAAATACAAGGGCAGCAGAATCATTTGCGTCACAAACAGAATAGGCGTCGCTAGCAACATTATTTTCTCATTCCCGCGTCCCAAATGCGTAAATACGATGACATAATCAATACACGGCGTTAACAAGACGAGATATACACCAAGCAGAACAGGGGATTGTTGAGGTAAGAAATGAGATAGCAACCAGACGACAACCGGCACGGCGATATAATTTGCCATTAAGAGTGCTACGATAAAACGCCGGTTGCTGAGCGATTCTTTTATCGACATAAACGGAATTTGAGAAAACATGCCGAACATCAATACAGCGATTACTATCGAGATGAGAATGTTATGATCCAATAGCACCATAACATCAGGGAATAACAAACCAAGTCCAACAGCGAAAGCCAGTGTGCCGACATAAAGCCAAGTTTGATTACGCTCCAGTTTCTCGCGAACATTCATTTCGTTTTCGTTATCCTCTCTTTAAGCTTCCGTTAACATGAACCGCTCGTTTCGATCTTCTCCAAACATTCCGACCAGTTTAGGCATTTGCAGTCTAGTCCGCTATCGCTTTCTTGCTTTGATTACAAAAGTTACAGGCAGCATCTTTGCTTTGTTGGCAAAATCGCTGTTAGCGTCCCGCGATTGCATAATTTCGTCATCAGACTGTTCAATCATCTGTTCAATTACAAATCCCGCTTTAGCCAACGCATTCACATAGGTCGATAGCTTACGATCCGATAACGTTAGCGCGCCTTCATCAAGAGATACCGAGTACCAAGATTCATCGAAATAACATTTTTTAAAAACAAGCCTATCATCTTCTGCAGCAACGCATTTGTGAATAGGGTGAGACCAACTGAAAATGAATACACCGTCTTTTTTAAGATAAGAAGCGATCCGGCAAAAAGTACCCTCCAGGTCGGTGGCCCAGCCTATGGCATAAATTGAATAAACAAAGTCGAAATAATCCACTGGCAGGCCACATTCTTCCTCCATGGGAGAACAGATCAATTTTGCCGAAAAACCGCATGTCTTCAAATGCTGCGCTGCCTTTTCGATTTGTTTTGCCGATATATCCACAGCCCATAGTTCAGATGCTTGGCGTTCCCCATGATATTGCAAAGATTGACCGTTGCCACAGCCGATCTCCAGCATCTTCTTCCCGGAGACATCGCCAAAGAGCTGGCATTTTTCCTCCGAGACAAATGCTCCATAATAAGGAAGCACGATTGCTCCTAAGAAATCATTGCTTTGTGTATTCCAATAGAAGCTGTTTGTTTTATACACAGAATCCTTGTCCATGTCGACCGAACTGGCGTGACCAACCTCGCCAGCTCCTATAATGTTTGTTTTTGAAGCAGACTTCCGGTCCATTCTGACACCCTCCCCAAATATTATGAACCTAAACCGTTATCCTCAAAATAATATTACGTTTTTCCTAGGAAGGGGACAAGAAGCGCGGCTGATTGCATGCGATGATAGTTTATTTTTAAGGTCGAATCCGAATCTGGATTCAAGGAAATTTATAAGGTTCGACCTAGATTGAATAATAATGGGATTTTGCAGGCGAGGGAGAAGAAGGAAGGCTCCCATTTAACACGAATACATAATAATAGACGGAAACAGATGTTATCCGAATTTCGTGGATTAGGAGTTATCTGAAACCCCAGGAAACCTTTGTAAAAAACTTAAAAAAATCGAACCAATAAGATACTAATGAAAAGCTGAATATGATAGATTTGAAGTATAAGTATGGAAATCCTGGAGCCTATATGAATTTTTGATTTTTATGCTTTATGCATAATGAATTTCTCTATAACTCAATAACGTGGTAATGAAATCATGAGGGTGGATTCGAATAACCGGAATCCTCTAAATAACCAAATAGATTTGATTAGTTTGACTTTCGTATAGCTGCACCAAGCGAAATTAGAGAAATGTTCGGCGTCGAATTTTAAAGATTGGAAATAATTTATTGAATTTCATATTCTGTAGTGAACTAATAAACAGGAATTTATAATTAGATCCAAGCAAGTCAAATAAGAATTATAGAATTTTGAATTATGATGTAAGAAGTACTTTTTTGATGGCAAACTCGAAGAAGCCTGGGGCATCAGATAAACCAGCTAATTGCAGTCAAGCCTATCTTGAATCCATTCGTGCAAAGGCCAGCAACCCAGACTCAAATAAGCCTACCTCGAGAAGCAGATATGTGGTAAAATTATCCTAAGATTGAAGCGTTACTCTGCTGCAAAAGGGCGATTGTTCGACCAGACACCGAAGATGATCCGTAAAAGTTTATGGCAAGTAGCCACCAAAGC